>JAJDVI010000092.1 GCA_022826195.1 Acidobacteriota bacterium | reverse complement strand
CCCAATTTCGGGCGATTTGGGCCTGTGGTTAAGATTCACATATGGTGAACCTGAGCTACACGCCAAATGGGACCGGAAATCCCATGACTGTCGGGCTGAACCAACTATTCGAACGATTTTTTCTGCAACTGGCGGGTCAATGTGAGCATTCCCGCGCAAGCCGACCACCCGTTCCGGCGCAAGTGATCAGTCCATCCTGCGGAAACATCACCGATTCCGACGCAACCCTCGTCCGCTGCCGGGTCCGCTTCGACTCCGAGCCGCACGGCGAGGAGACGCCGGGCCTCCGGTGGAGGGAAGCCGCGGGACCACGAACGGGACGAGTCGAGTTCGTCCTGTATTCCACGTTTATGCCGAAGTTAGCCTATTTATCAGATGTCGATAACTCCTGTAACTCTGAACTGATCGCCAAGGGCATAATCTGGAGCGCGGCTCGCGGCGACACTGCCTTCACCGCCCCTTCCTTCGACTGATTCATGCGCCGCGTCATGCCCGGCGAGGAATGGCGGGAGTAGCGGGCCGCTGGCTCCCGTTTCTCGGTCACACTTCCAGGAATACAGAATCCCGGCCACCACCGCGGACCACCCCTGCGGCGCGTGCCCATGCAATTCGAACTCTTCACTCTTCGAGGAGCCGGGCCAGCATGTGACGGACATGATCCTGCCCGCCGAAGAACACTGCGAGGACACGCACCGTCTGCCGATCATCGTCGACGTCGAACCAGTAGATCGCCCGTCTGATGGAGAGATGCCGCAGGCCGGGCAGGAGGTCGTCGTGGCGTTCGCCGCGATGAGGGACGGTCAGGATGCGCTCTGCGCCGGCCCGTATCTCGCGAATCCGCGCCTCGGCTCGATCGAGGGCGCTCTCGAGACTCTCGCCGAAGTCGAGGTAGCTCCGCAGGAGATGGTCGAATATCAGCCCGAAGTCGCGTTCGGCATCGACCGAGAACTCAAGGCGGAAGGTCATGCGCGCGGCGCTTGTCGGCAACCATTCCGGTCAGCCGCATGTCCATTGCCTCTGCACCGACGAACGCACCCTTGCGGCGCCGTGACAGCAGCTCGCGCAGCGCTGCGGTTTCCAACTCCTCGGCGTCCATTCGCTGACGCAGCAGGTCGACGCCTTGCTGCAGCACCGCGCTCAAGCTCGAGTAGCGCCCCGCGTCGACCAGCGCCTTGGCGAAGGCGTGCTGCTCGTCGGTGAGCGAGATTGAGGACTTGACCGTCACGAGACCCTCCTCGGCGTCAAAGTAATACTCCGTGGCACCGGCGGTCAACATCACCTTGGCGACGCACCCCGACACGAACCCCGACCCGCAGCCGCCGACGGAGAACCACCCAATGACTCAACCGATCGAACTGCCCCCGCGCCGTCTCAAGCACCGTTCAGTATGCGGAGCTGCACGAGCCCTGGGGCCACTTGTCATCCGCAGGGAACACGCGGCATTCAGTCGTTGTCGAGCCCATTGAAAGCGACGATCGCACGCCCTATTGCCGTCAACCATTCATCGGCGCGCTCGAGCACATCGGCAATCCGTGGCTTCCTGCCGCCCACGACGACGCACCACGTCCAGTAGTTGCCGTCCTTCTTTACCGTCGCGCCGGGAACGAGCCTGGCAACGGCTTCCAGATAGTCCACACCGATCTGCGGGTCCCCGATTTCCTTCGCGCTTTCCACGATGTAGTTCGTGTGAAGATCTCCATTGGGAAACAACGTGCCGAAATTGACCTTCCGGCCGTCTTCCTGACGCCAGTGGAGGATGTACGAAGCGCGCGCCAAGGTAACTTCAACCCCGTCGCGCTGGCAGCGCTCGAAGAAACTGCGCAGGCGCTCCGGAAGCACTGGATCGATTCGTCCGATCTGTTCGTAGAACTCCCCTACCGTGATCGGCTTCCGGCGTCCTCCACCATCCCGGGAGGGTAGGCCTGTAGTCGGTGGTTCTTCCACAACCACCCCTGCATCAGCCACCCGCACGACGGCACGCTCGATCTCGTACGTCCTGGCGAGCACCCTCGGTTCGACGATGATCCCACCGGCCGTTTCGTCCGGCATGTCGAACATGGCCAGCTCCACGAGTCCGAACGTGAACCGAACGCCGGCGGACTGCTTGAGATAGTCCGCGATTCGTTCGACCCCTTCGCGAATGCCGTCGCCCACCACCAGCAGGAGGAATCGGCCGCTCCTGAGGTTGCGCGTTACGTCGTCCACGAACGCCTGCTCATCCATCGTGTCGTTCTGCTCCTGCACGAGATCGAACAGTGCGTTGGCGCTTTCCGTCCGCTTTGCGGCACGGCCGACGGCATCGTTCAACTCCTCGTACGACCAGCGGCTGATCTCCTTCGCATAATCGAGGATCTGGGAGACGGCGTCGCGCCGGGCTTCCGGGTTGCGCCAAAGCTTGCACTCGACGATCGACAACAGTCCCTGCTCGCTCACGTAGGCGAGGTCAATGGAACCGGCCGCAGTGGACAACTCTCGACACAGCGGAACGGCCGGAGCGAATGCAGGATCGATCTCTCCGATCGGCAAGACTTCCGGTGTCTCGAACAGGAGTCGCTGCAACCAACTCTCGTCATACCCGCCAGCCCCGGACCTCGCCTCCAGTCGGCGTCGGCGCAACGGAACCGCACGGCGGCTGTCCTTCGACTCCGGAAGGTAGACCGTCTGGCCGTACCTGCTGGCTGCGTTTCGCCTATCCACCGACCCTGCCCGCGCAGAGGATGGGATCGGAGTCGCTCAGGACCTGAGCAATCTCGGGAGTCGGGCAGCTCATGATCGAGTCATGGCCTATGGCCACTTCGTAGCCGCTCATCGGAGACTCGGCCCTCTGCGAGGAGGCGCCAGTCCTTGCCGCCGAGCTGCCGGCTTGTCCGACGGAGACGCATCGCCTGAAGTCTGCGCCCTCAGTTGCCGCAGGATCAGCGGCGAGATCCGGTAACCGCAAGTAGCCATGCGTTGAATCGTGGCCTCCGCGTCGTCGACGATCGATCGCTGTTCGGCCAGGTGCAGCATGCGGACGGTTCCGATGTAATCCAGCCCACGTCGCGTTGCCTCGCGCCGTGCCAGCCGATCGTCCATGATCAGCAACGCCTTCTCCGTTTCCAGCGCCAGTTGAATCGCCTCGATTTCGCCGAGTCCAAGGCTCGGTGTATGGCTTCGCCTTGTGGCCACGGACACCACGTTCAGCCATCCCTCGCTCGCAGCCTGTTCGATCCGCCGGCTGTCCGTTCCCGCCTTCTTCACGCATTCGAGCCACACCGCCTCCGGGATCCGGACGCGGGTGAACAGGTCTCTTGGAACGAACAGCGAGTCGGCCTTTGCAAGGGCGATCAAGGGCCCGGCATCGCTTGTGACGCGAGCCATGCGGAAACGTCACTGGCTTCGTTGTCCGTGGTCTCGTCGCGCCGGACGATCTCGACGCCCAGGTTGCCCAGATGATCCACGAACTCGCTCAAGGAAAGCCCGCTGATCTTCGCGGCCTTGCCCAGCGATACCCCGCCGCCGCCGTACAGACTGGCTGCCAGCGCCGGACGCACACCCGATTCGGTCTCGGTCAACGACTTGTCCAGATGTATCAACAAGGCGTCCGGCTCGTTTCCCTTCAGGATCAGAACCGGTCCGTCCTTTGCCAGCCGCAGCGCACGTGACGGGTTTCTCTTCAACTCCCCAACGTTGGTGGTATGCATCGAAACGGCTTCATCACATCGGATTGCTTCCAGTCTAGTCCACGTGTGGTGGGAACGGAATGCAGCTTCCGAGCCGCGAATGTCGTCGCAGACGCGGCCCACGTCGAAATGACGATGGACCGCAAACTGCCGGCTGCTCGGGGACGGGACGAACCCGGTGCAGGAAGGCGAACCCGGTTCGGGCGTCGGCCGCGGCGGAGAGCGGTTCCCGAATTCCGAGGTGCGGAGCAAGGCCCGCAACTGCCCCTTTCCCTTACTCCACCGTGAACGGCGGCGCCCGGGATATCAGCCCCTTCGCCTTCAGCCGATCCGCGATCAACCCGTAGATCCCCGCGCGGAAGAACTTCATCACCACGATGACCAGGGTCGCGAAGAGCAGCATGTGGGCGTAGGGGCTCACGTCGCGCATGATCTCCCACATCACCACCAGCAGGATGGCGCCGATGATGGGGCCGGTCAGGGTGCCCAACCCGCCCACGATGGTCATGGCCAGGATGAGGCCCATCTCGATGATGAGCAGGTTCTGGGGGGCGAGCACCTGCACGAACAGGTGGGCGTAGATGGCCCCGGCGAGGCCGGCGAAGAGGCTCGAGATCACGAAGGCGTTGACCTTCCACTTCACGAGCTCCACCCCCATCACCGCGGCGACGTCCTCGTCCTCCCGGATCGCCTTGAAGTAGAGCCCCTTCTCGGAGTTCACCAGCCGGTGGAGCACCACGATGGTGAGCACCGCCAGCGCGAGCATCACGAAGTACCCCAGGATGTGCTGGGGCAGGCCCTCGCCGAAGAGGTAGGGGATCTGGAGCCCCAGCGACCCGCGCGTGTAGTCATGCTCGATCTGGAGGATCAGCCGCACCGTCTCGGAGAACCCCAACGTCATCAGGGCGAGGTACGGCCCGCGGGTGCGCAGGCACGCGCGCCCGAGGCACCAGCCGATCCCCGCCGCCGCCGCTCCGCCGATGAATATGCCCAAACCCGGATGGACGCCGTAGTGATGGGCGAGCAGCCCGGAGGTGTAGGCGCCAATACCGGCGAACGCCGCGTGGGCGAACGAGAGCTGGCCGGCGTAGCCGAGGAGCAGGTTCCACGAGGACGCGAGGATGATGTAGTACAGCGCCATCGCCGCGACCCGGATGGTGTAGCTGTCGAGCAGGAACGGGATGACGAGCCCCGCGCCCAGGGCCACCCCGCACACTGTCTTCTCGAAGCGGGTCAAGCCCGGCGCTCCTTCTGGCCGAACAGCCCGTGGGGCCGGAACAGCAGCACCCCGATCAGGACCAGGAACGCGAACACGTCACGGTAGGCGACCGAGATGTAGACCGAGGCCAGACTCTCCACCACACCCAGGATCAGCGCCGCCACCACTGCGCCGGGAATCGAGCCCATGCCGCCCAGCACGATGATCACGAACGCCTTGATGACCGGGATCTGGCCGACGTCCGGGTAGACCAGGAACACCGGCGCGAGCAGGGACCCGGCCGCCCCGGCGAGCAGGCCGGCCAAAGCCATGGCGATGACGTTCATCCTGACCGGATCCACGCCCACCACTGTCGCCCCGACCCGGTTCTGCGCCGTAGCCATGAGGGCGCGGCCGGTCCACGTGCCGTAGATGAAGAACAGGGTGGCGGCGATGAGCAGGGCCGAGGTCCCGGCCGCGAACAGCCGGTCCCCGGCCAGCCAGAGGTCGCCCAGGATGTGCTTCGACCCCTCCCAGAACGAGCCGGGGGTCATCTCGTAGGGCCCCACGGTGGTGAGCGCGCCGTACTGCAGGAACAGCGACAGCCCGAAGGTCAGGATGATGGCGTACTCCTCCGGCCGGTCCATGCGCACCGTGTACACCGGGCGCAGCAGCCCCCGTTCCACCGCCACGCCGAACATCGCCACCACCGCCATCGCCAGCGGCAGGGCGACGATGGTCGGGACGACGAAGGGGAGCGAGAACAGGGCCGCGCCGCCGGCGGTCAGCGCGTACAGGGTGTAGCCGCCGAGCATGTAGAACTCCCCGTGCGAGAAGTTCACCACCCGCATGATGCTGAACACCACGGTCAGACCCAGCGCGATGAGCGCGTAGATCAGCCCGAAGATCAAGCCGTTGACGATCTGCGAGAGGACGTAGTAGTCCATGGGTCCCGTTCAGCCCGGCTCGATGCCGCCGCGCGGGCGCACGCCCGCCCGCGGAAGCTCGATGGCGAGAAACCGCCGGGGACGGGCGGCGCCCGTCCCCGGCCCGTCGTCACGTCACGGCCGCATCAGCTCCGCGGTCGCGAACCGCTCGGGGAAGAGGATGGCCGCATCGCCGGCCGACTGCCCGACCTCCGAGTACTGGAAGATGAACGTCGGCACGTCCCTCCACTGGTGGTGCCAGACCCCGTCCTCCTGGGAGAACTGGATGTCGCCGCGGGTGCCCGTGAGGTTGAGCGCCTGCAGGGCCGCGATGATGGCCTTGCCGTCGGTGGAGCCGGCGTTTTCGATCGCGGTCAGCAGCGAGTACATCGCGTCGTATCCCTGCAGCGGCAGGTAGTTCGGCTGGCGGTCGAACTGGTCGATGTAGCGCTGCTTGATCTGCTCGCCCAACTCGGTCAGCTTGACGCTCGGGCTGTACGGGCAGGACATCAGCACGTACTTGCCCGCATCCTTGACCGCATCCCAGAACACCTGGTCGTTCTGCGCGGTGCAGGTGCCGTCGAGGTACAGCGTCTCCGAGGTCGGCGCGAAGCGGATCTCGTGGGCCTGCTTGAGGATGAGGAATCCGCCGGGCTGGGTCACCGCCACGATCAGGATCTCCGGCTTCACCTGCGTCTTGTACTTGAGCAGGATCGGCACGAAATCCTTGGACGTCTTCTCGACCACGTCGTAGCTGAACTCGATGTCCGCGCCGAGCTTCTCGATGGCGCCCTCGAGGTTCGTCGCGATGCCGACGCCGTAGTCCGTGTCCTCCACCAGGCTCGCCGCCTTCTTGATGCCGTTGGCCATCATCACCGCGACCATGTTCTCCGCAAGCTTCGAGGAATACACGCTGGTGCGGAACACCTCGTCGTAGCCCGCGGCGGTCAGCGTGTCCGCCCAGCACGAGCCGATGACGAACGGAATGCCGTGCTGGTGGAAGACCTCGATCTCCGACGTGCACACCGAGGAGTGGTACTCGCCGGCCGCCGCCACCACCCCGTCCGAGGTGATCAGCTTCTCGACCACGGTGGCACCGGTCGGGGGACGGCCCTGGGTGTCCTCCACGATCAACTCCACCTGCTTGCCGAGCACGCCGCCGGCGGCGTTCACGTCGTCCACCGCCCACTGGAGTCCGAGCACAAGCTCCGGACCCTGCTGGTAGCTGCCCGGCGACGAAAGCGGCGCCATGCCGCCGATCTTGATGGTGTCGCCGGCCACGGGCACGGCCGCGAGCGACAGCGCCGCGGCGAGCGTGGCGCCCGACAGCAGCTTGTTGTCTTGAATCCTGGTCATCCTCTTGCCTCCCTCATTGGTGATTGCGAAGGTGACGACAGTCACCCTCGTACATGGAGCTTCCGCCGCCGGCCGGCTTCGGTGCCCGCCGGCGGCGGAGCCGTCGTTCTTCTCCGGGGCCCGCGGAGCGCGTTCATCCCCGCAATGGCGCCGGGACCCGGGCGGGGCGCCGAACCGGATTCCCGACCGCCGGGCCTCATATCTGCAACCAGTCCTTGATCATGTCGTGCAGGTTGGTCTCGAACTCGGACTTGGTACCGCTCACCTTGTTCTGCCCGACCTCCAGCACGTAGACGTGATCCCCGACCCGGATCGCCTCCCGGACGTTCTGGTCGACGAGGAGAATCGTCAGCCCGTCCGCCTTGAGGCGCTCGATGGTATCGTACACTTCCTTCGCGATGATCGGCGCGAGCCCCACCGTGGGCTCGTCGCAGATCAGGATCTCGGGGCGGATCATCATCCCGCGCGCGATCTCCAGGATCTTCTGCATCCCTCCCGACAGGTCCCCGGCCTTGGACCGGCGACGCTCGCGCATGAGCGGGAACAGCTCATAGACCCGTTCCAGCTCGCGCCCGATCCGGGCCTTGTCGTTGCGGAAGGTCCAGGCCCCGAGCCGGATGTTCTGCTCCACCGTCAGGTGCGGGAACACGGTCCGTTCCTGCGGCAGGTAGCAGATGCCGAGCCCGGCCATGTCGTGGCTGGACCGGCCGGTGAGATCGGTGCCGTCCCACGTCACCGTCCCCGACTTCGGGTGCAGGAAGCCGCAGATCACGCGCACCAGGGTGGACTTCCCCGAGCCGTTCGGTCCGATGACCGAGGTGATCTGTTCCCTCTCCGCGTCGACGGAGACGTCCTGGAGGATGTCGATCTCGTCGACGTAGCCGGCCACGATGTTGTGCGCGCTCAACACCGTCAGCCCCCGAGATAGGCCTCGATGACGCCGGCGTCCTCGCGGACCGCGTCCGGGGTGCCGTCGGCGATCAGCCGCCCGTTGGCCAGCACCACGATCCGGGTGGCGAGACCCATGATCGCGGGCAGGTCGTGGCTCACCACGATGAAGTCGATGCCCTGCCGGCGCAGGTCGCGGATGCGGCCGAGGATGCGCTCGACCAGCAGGGGATGGATCCCGCCGAAGGGCTCGTCGAGGAGCATCAGCCGGGGTTTGAGCATCAGGGCCCGGGCGAACTGCAGCAGCATGCGCTGCCCTCCCGACAGGTCCGCCGCCTGCTCGTGGGCGAAGTCGGCGATGTCGACGAAGTCCAGGTGCTCCTTCGCGCGCCGGATGAGGGTGACGCGGTCCTCGGTGGCGCCGTCGCGGGCGGTGAAGCCCGGGGTGAGCATGTTCTCCAGCGCCGTCATGCGCGGGAAGATCCGCGCGATCTGGAACGTGCGGGCCACGCCGGCGCGGGCGATCTCGTGCGGCGGCGCCTTCTCGATGGGGCGGCCCTCGAAGCGGATGGAGCCGGAGTCGAGGGGATAGATGCCGCTCGTCGCATTGAGCAGCGTGGTCTTGCCGGAGCCGTTCGGCCCGATGAGGCCGACGAGCTGGCCCTTCTCCATCGCGAACGACACCGAGTCCAGCGCCTGGTTGCCGCCGAACGCGACGCTGCCGTCCGCCACTTCGAATACCGGCTGGTGCTCGGTCAACGATCCGCCCGTTCCGTGATTCGCCCTGGGCCGGATGCACGGACTCCCCGCCCCGAGCGACGCGGAGCGAATCGGAAGTCCGGTGGCCATCCCCCCCGACCGATGATGATGGGGATGAGCGGAACGTTCAACCCGGGAGGCGATCCCCGATCGCCGACTCGAGCCATCGCTCCGCGTACCGCGCAAGCGACGAGTCCACGTACACGTCGAACGACGGCCGATCGTCGAGCCGGTGGATCAGCGCGGAAGTCCTGGCGAACCCGGCGCGCACCGCGCGGCCGTCGGGAAACACCGACGGATGGACGTCCACTCCCGTCGACTGGGCCAGCACGTCGAGGGTGTCGGGACCGGTGACGGTGAAGACGCACCAGGCGTCGGAGACCAGGACCACCGCGGCGAACGAGCCGGCGACCGCCGCCTCCAGCCTCGCGAGCCAGTGCGCCTCCTCGTCCGGCGGGACGCGGACCAGCCACTCGTCCGGACCGAGGCCGAACACGGTGACGGAGCCGCTCCCCGATGCAAGCCCGGCCGGCCGCGGCAGGGCGACGCCGAGCGCCGCCTCCACCGCCGGCGACCCTTGCGCGCCGACCCGGAGGCTCACCAGCGCGGGCCGCACGGGACCGCCGACCTCGACCCGGTAGCCCACCCGCTCAGCCCCGCATCCGCCCGCCGGCGCGGTCGACGAAGCACGGCCGGGTCACCAGCGCCGGCGCGCGCCGGTCGATGGCGGCGATGTCCACCCGCTCGTCGATCAGCCGCCGGCCGTCGTCCAGCACCGCGAGCGCGATGGCGCGCCCGACGTTCGGGCTGTGACAGGCCTGCGACACGTAGCCGACGACCGGCGGCGCATCGTCCGGAGCGCCGGCCGGCACCAGCGGCGTGCCGTCGGGAGGGACGAACGACGGGTCCTCGGGCAGCAGGCCCACCACGTTCGGCCGCACGCCGCCGACGTTGCGGTCGCGCACCAGCGAGCGCCTCCCGATGAAGTCGCCCTTGTCCATGTCCACCGACCAGCCGCAGCCCGCGTCGAACGGGTTGACGATGCCGTCGCCCTCGAAACCGGCGGAGACGAAACCCTTCTCGCAGCGCATCACCATGCTCGCCTCGGAGCCGACCGGCGTGAGGCCGAACCGCTCGCCCCCGGCCAGCAGCGCGTCCCACACGCGCGGCCCGTGCCGGACCGGCACGTTGACCTCGAAGCTGAGCTCGCCGGTGTAGCCGGCCCGCGCGACCCGCGCCGGGACCCCGGCCACCGTCATCGCGCGCATCGTCATGAACGGGAACGCGTCCGGCGCGAGGCTCGCATCCGTTCCGGCGGCCTCCAGCACCTCCCTCGCCCTCGGCCCGCACACGCAGACGTTGGTCCACTGCGAGGTGACGACGGCGAGATGGACGCGCAGCTCCGGCCACACGACCTGCAGCAGCCGTTCGAGGTGCTTCTCAACGTGGCCGGCAGCCCCCGTGCCGGCGAACATCCACCAGCGGTGCTCGGCGAGGCGGAAGGTGACCGCGTCGTCCAGCAACCGCCCGTCCTCGCGCAGCATCCAGCCGAACCGCCCCCGGCCGACCGCGAGATCGTCCCAGCGGTTGGCGTACACCCGGTTGAGAAGGACGTCCGCGTCGGGACCGTGGAGCTCGAACTTCCCGAGCGGCGAGCCGTCGTAGATGCCGGCCGCGGTCCGGCAGGCGAGCGCCTCGCGGGCGATCGCCTCTCCCATGCTCTCGCCATCCCGCGGAAAGAAACTCGGCCGCCGGTAGCCCGCGCCCGCCTCGAACATCACCGCCCCGGCCGCCTCGATCCGGTCGGTGAGCGCGGTGCGCCGCGACGGCAGCAGGACCTCGCCGGTGTCCTTGCCCGCGATCGCCCCGAAGCTCACCGGCACGTACGGCGGCCGGTACGTCGTGGTGCCGACCGCGCCCGGGACTTCCGGGAGCGTCTCGGCGAGGATGCCGATCGCGTTGACGTTGCCGAGCTTGCCCTGGTCGGTTCCCATGCCCGCCGTCGTGTAGCGCTTCATGTGCTCCACGGAGCGGAAGCCCTCCTGCCCGGCGAGCCGGATGTCCCCGGCCGTCACGTCGTTCTGCAGGTCGACGAACGCCCTCGCGCGGCGCCCGGGAGACGGGATCTCCCAGCACGGCTCGATGTCGAGGGGCCAGCCCCGCGGGCACTCGGGAACGTCGGTCGCCGGCGCGAGCAAGCCGAGCGCCGCGCACGCCTCCGACCCGGCCCGCCAGCCCTGCTCCAGGGCGGCCCGCAGGCCGAACGCTCCATTGCACGCCCCGGCGCTGCGCTCCATCTGGACGCTGCCGCCCGGCACGAAGCACGCGTGGACCTCGTCGTACGCCGGACGCCCCCCGGACTGCGAGTGCAGGTGGACGCGAGGGCTCCAGCCCCCGGAGCAGAGCACCAGATCGCAGGCGACGCGCCGGCGCACGCCCGGCCGACCCGGCGGCGCGACGAACGCCGCCCCGACCGCCCGGGTGCCGGCGACGCCGACCACCGCGTGACCGCGCAGCACCTCGACGCCGTGCGCGGCAAGCCAGGCGACGAGCGGCTCGGGCGGATGCGTCCGGAGATCCGCGAGCACCGGAACCTCGACTCCCGCCTCGACGAGCTCCACGACGGTGCGGTAGGTGGAGCTGTTGTTGGTGACCGCGACCGCACGGTCCCCGGGACGCACCCCGTAGCGGCGGACGAACGCGAGCGCCGCGGACGGGAGCATCACCCCCGGGCGGTCGTTGTCCGCGAACACGAGCGGCCGCTCCGCCGCGCCGGTGGCCAGCACCACGCGCCGCGCCCGCACCTTCCACAGGCGTTCGTCGATCCACGACCGCTTCGGGGCCAGCTCCACGACGGTGAGCAGGTTGTGGTCGTAGTAGCCGGAGACGGTGGCCCGCTCGAGCCGCACGACACCGGGAGAGGCATCGAGCTCCGCCGCCGCGGCCTCCGCCCACTCCGTCCCCGGACGTCCGCCGATCTCCGCCGCGCCGTCGAGCAGCGTCCCTCCCGGCACCGGTCCTTCGTCGGCGAGCATCACCCGGGCGCCGCCGCGCGCCGCGGCCAGCGCCGCCTGGAGCCCGGCCGGCCCCGCCCCCGCCACCAGCACGTCGCAGTGGTGAAAGCGCTTCTCGTACGCGTGGCGGCCGGCGGTGGCGGGCGCCGTCCCGAGCCCCGCCATGCGCCGGACGAGCGGCCCGTAGAAGCTCCACCCCCCGGGGAACCCCATGAACGTCTTGTAGTAGAACCCGGCGGGAAGCAGCGGCGAGAGCCGGTCGGCGATCGCGCCCAGGTCGAAACCGACGCCCGGCCAGCAGTTGACGCTGCGTGCGCTCAGACCTTCCGTGAGCGGGAGGGTCGTCGCCCTGGCGTTCGGCTCGTCGTCGCCGCCGTCGAGCTGCACGATGGCGTTGGGCTCCTCGGCCCCGGCCGCGACGATCCCGCGCGGGCGGTGGTACTTGAAGCTGCGCCCGACCAGGCGCACGCCGTTGGCCATCAGGGCCGAGGCGAGGGTGTCGCCGGGATGGCCCTCGTAGTCCCTGCCGTTGAAGCGGAACCGGAGCCGGCGGGAACGATCGACGAGCGTCCCGCCGGCGGCGAGCCGGGAAGGCCGGGCGCGGTTCATCGTCCCACCGGCTGCCCGCGGCCGGACTCGCCCGGGAAGGCGCAGCCGCTCATCGCGGAGCCGGCGCCCGCCACCCCGGGAACGGGACGGCGGCGGTGGTCCGCCTCGTCGGACTTTCCACGGATGCCGTTATCCTTGTCCGGACACACGGGTTGGCGGCGTTGCGTACGACGGAGTCATGACGTAGGGTGGAAAATCCGTCAATCATTGTCATCGAGTACAAAATCAATGACCTCGAACTTCAAGAACGAAGAGACCCGCCGGCTCGCCGGCGAGTCGGCGTGACCGGTCGCCGAGACCATGACCGGCACGATCACCATCCGTTTCCGTCCGCGGGAACGAACCCCGAGATCCGGATTCGGGAACGGTACCATCAACGCCGGCGCCCGCGATGCTCTCGCCACCGCCCGCACCCTCGAAGGCACCCGTCGCGGGCCCGGGCGGCGGCGGAGAACATGAGCACGCACGTTCAGCCGGTCGCCGTCCCCAAGGGGGCGGCCTCCGAGCCGGCGGCGGACGAGGCGACCCGCGCGGCGTCGGTCCTGGAGCGCGTCCTCGCGCACGGCGCCGGCGAATCAGGCGCCGGCGAATCAGGCGCCGGCGCCACCGCCCCCGGCTCGCTGCACGAGTCGCTCGCCGTTGCCTGGGCGGGCACGGGAGGGATGCTCGCCGGCGGGCGCGCGGCCCGCCTCGGAGCCTCGTGCCTGCTGCGCCCGGCCCCCGGCGACCGGGTGCTGGTCTGGGCCGGTCCGGACGGGCAGTCCTGGGTTCTCGGTGTTCTGGAACGGGCCGGCGAGGATGCGCCGGCCGTCCTCGCCACCCCCGGCCCGCTCGCGGTCGAAGCCCCCAGCATCGGGATCACCGCCCGCGCCGTGCACATCGCGGCCGAGGACTTCCTCACGAGCACGCGCAACCGCCACGCGGTCGAAGATACGCGGACCGAGACGGCTCGGGTGCGGGTGGCGCGGATCGGTACCGACCTTCGCCGGGCGACGACCGTACAGGACGTTGTCGAAGGAACCTTCCTGCAACGCACCGGGACGTGGATCTCCAACACGGTGCGGGAGGCGCGTCTTCGCGCACGCGCATTCCTGTTCGATTGATCCTCGGCCGAATCGGCCGGATCGGCCGATTCGGGTGTCCGCCGCACGGCACGCCGGCTTCGCAGCGCACCTCCCCCGCTTCGAGGCGGCCCGCGCGGCCGCCTCACCTTCCATGGCGCCGGTCCCGGCCGGCGCGGCGGACAATCAGACCTTGAAGCTGAATTCGGGCCTGAGGTGAATGATGTTGAGTCCATCCGACGTGCCGCCGAGCCGCAGGCTGGCGAGGGCATCCGTCAGGTTGTCGAACCGCTGTGGTTTGTGGGTGGATGCCTTGAGACTGTTGAGCACCTGCCAGCTCCCGTCCGTGCCGCGCCTCAGGGTGACCATGTGCGCGTCGGACCCGTGTCCCCCGGAATACCCGACCATCAGGCGGTCCCCGGGATAGGAGTTCATGGCCTGGTAGGCTTGAGGCGATGCGGCCGCATCGGGAATCGACACCCCCGTTTCCATCGTGGCGCGTGAGACGGACGGGTCCACACGCCCCTCGTTCGCGAGCTTGACCATCACATCCATGGAGATCGCCGGATCGGTTGCGAAATCGTCCATGAATTGGCCTCGAAGGGGGTCATCCAGCGGAAGGCCCAGACGCGTCAGCATCTCGTCGACCACCAGTCTCTTGTATTCGTCTCCCCCGATGACCGGGCCGCCGCAAAGGGCGTTCAGGGCGTGCATGCCACAGAGTCCCTCGCCGCTGTCCTGCAACTCCCGGTAGTACGAACCTCCGGGCGGAAGCGGGTCGGGCGAGTGTCCGTTCACCGCGCGTTGGGTGGCCCCGGGATCGACCTGCATCTGGAAGGCAGAGCTCGGCGCGGGTTGCTGTTGCGGCCCCGCGGGTGCGGGAGGGATGAGGCCCAGTTCCCTCAGGTTCTCCAGGCGCTGTGCGTCCTTCGCCTCCTTGTACCGCTGGTACTCGGGGGTCCCCTTGGCCGGCTTCCTCACTCCGGCGGGCGGGGGAGCGTCGGAAGAGCGTCCTCCGAGGAATCGCGAGAACCACCCGGTAGACCGCTTCCGCCTCGACTCCTCCGCATGCTCTCCGATGCCCCACGTCCGGTTGATTTCGTCGATGGAGAGAACCTCTCCCATCTCTTTCGCCCGCTTCCTCGACGGGCCGGTTCCAGGCTTCGTCGCCTCCCGGAAGTCCTCGATTCCCACCTCATCCGGAAAGCTGTCCATCCAGTCACTCCACGCGCGGCGGTCAAGCACGTTGTACTCACGCTTCCACTCGTTCCATCCGGCCCGATCGAAGCGCTCCTTCTTGTACCCGAAGTGCTTCTTCGCATCATGAACCGAGTCATATTGGTAGGTGAGGCCGTCCTCGAAGGTTGTCACCCAGCGACCCCGCTCCTCGGGAGACATCCTGGGAACCCGGCGTCTCCCCTCCCCCACGAGATCCGGCAAGTCCTCGGATTCGAAGTGCCCGCGAAATACATCGGTGGGGTCCGCGAAATCGTGGACGACTCCCGAGTACCCCCCGAAACGGACTGATTTCTTCTTCTTGGGGCGTGCTTGCGGGGTGGGTGATGACCCCGGGAGCGAGCTCGGAGGCGATTCGGCGAACGACCTCGCCGCTTGCAGGTCATTGTTGATCTTGGCGGCGATTTCGGTGTCGAGGGCGTCGAGGGCCGCCTGCACCTCCATGCCTTCATGCAGCTTGCCCTCTCGGAACAGCTCGTTGCGCAACGTCAGCAGCTCGCTCCGGACCTCGTCCGGGGTGAGGGCGGCCGACGGTGGCTCCACCCCGGGCCGATGGAGCGCCAGGATCTCGCGGTAGCGCTCATTGGCGAGATCGGTGACGTCCTCGGAGGAACGCTGCAGATGATCGGCGGACAGGCGCAGGCCGTCACCCTCGTACACCTCCTGCATCCGGCGCAGCTCGTCGAGCTCGTCCAGGAATCCCCCCCGCGGCGGCGGTCCCGGGACCCCCGACCAGAACGTGGGGTTGTCCATCATCCGGGCAATGCCCCTGACCACTTGGTCGCTCCCTCCCCCCTCTCTCGAATGGCGGACCAGCGTACTCGCGTAGTATCTCTCGAGGATGTACGGCATCGGATCCAGTCCCGCTTCGATCTTCTTCTGGGCAACCGCGTAGAGCCCCGCATCCGCTATGGCCTGCTGGACCTCGTCCATGCTCTCCAGTGGATTCAACGTCTGTATCTTTTCCGTAGCCAGGTCGGTCAATCTCTGGATCTCGTCCAGCATGGCTTGCTTGTCCAGGTGCGCCGGCAGCGGCACTCCCCCCCAGGTCTGAAGCTGCTCCGCGTAGGCCAGCGCCTTCTGTATCTCCGCTTTGGCGAATTCGTCGAAGTTGGCGAGCGTCCCCCTCAGGGCCGCGGCCTTGTCCACGTCACCGCTGGCCTCCGCCAGGTCGATGAGCTCGACGAGCTTGTCGCGGCTGTTGAACGTGTAATGCCTGCCGCGAGTGGACTCCAACTGCCGAATCTCGTCGGGGGTCATCCCCAGGTCGTCGGCGTAGGGCAGGAGCAGTGCCTGCATCTGATCCCGCAGGTCGAAGAAGGTGTCCTTGAGGCTTTCGTGAGCAAAGAAATGGAGGCCGCTGTCCTTCTTGTAGTGGGGGTGCGCCTTGAGCCAGTCATCGTTCGGGGACTGATTGAGCATGTCGGCGTTTTCCCGCGCGTCAATCATGCTCCGCCAGAGGTCCTCGATGCTCTCGGGTTCGGCTTCGGTGGGGGGAGGCGGCGAGGACGCCCCCGGAGCCGGCGCGCCCGGCACCGCCGGGGCCAGCGCCGTCTCATCCGGGGTCTCGTCCGGCGGTGGCGGAAGCACCACGAACTCCCGTGCCTCCTCGCCCCCGTCCTCCGCGGGCGAGCGCTGCGGGTCGAACCGGAACCCGACGTCCTCGGCCGCATCCGACGCCTCCCCTCCGCCCGACGCCGCCGTTCGGCCGTCGCCGTCGTAGAACGACGAGGACGACGAGGATGACGCCCCATCGAGCCCGCCGTCGGCCGCCGCGGCGTCGAGCTCCAGGGCCGCCAGCTCGGTGGCGCGCCGGACGTCGTCCTCCTCGGGCTGGAGCAGCCGCACCCGAAGATCCTCGACCTGCTCCGGGTCCACCGGCCGCCCGTGGCGTCCGTCCGCGGCGTCGCCCACCGCATCCCCGGACCCCGGCGATCGGGTGGCCACGAGATCGTCGGGGAGAATGTCCTCCAGCGCCGCGTCCGTCGCCGCTCCGACCTTCCCCCGCACCGTCCCGTCGCCCGCATCCAGGCCCGGCTCCGCGAACTTCACGTTCCCCTCCGCGCCCTCGACCCCCCGCAGGGCGTCGGCCCCGTCCGCCGCGCCGTCCGCATCCACCCACCGCGCCGAGTCCGTGTCCGGGTCGAGCCGGGGCAGCGAGGGAGTCGGCGACGATCCCCCCGGGGCGCCCGACATCCCGCCCGCGGGAGAAGGAACCGGTCTTGCGGGAGGCAGGGGAGGATCCGCCCTCTTCAACCCGTCCATCATCGTCTCGAGCTCGTCGAGCACCTTCCCGAACGACTCGATCTGGCCGGGCTGCTGCCCCTGCGCCGCCTGGGTGATCATGGCGAGATGCCCCTGAAGCTCGTCGACCGGGTCCCAGCCCTTGTCGACCGCCGTGAGCGCCGCTTCATACGCGGTCATCTCCTGGCTCAGCCGCGCCCATTCCGCCTCCTGCTCGGGTGAGGTGGGGACCCCGGGCTCCTGTTGCAGGAGCGATTGCTCGAACTGCTGCTGGAGGTCGGTGATCTTCCTGCGCAGCGTCTCCTTGAGCTCGTCCGCATCGATCCGGGGGTCGAGCGGGATCGCCCCCTTCTGCCACAGCGCGTCGATCGCCGAGAGTCCCGGCTCCATCAGCCGCTGCTGCTCCACTTCGAGCAGCTCGAGCGTGCCCGTGAGCGTCCTCGCCGCATCGAGGTCCCCCGCCTCCGTGGCCTGCGCGATCTTCAGCCGCAGATGCTGATTCACCTCCACCGGGTCCATGCCGCGAAGCACCTCGGGCTCGAGATCGAGCAGGTCGGCGTAAGGCTCCACCATGGCGAACGTGATGTCCCGCACGTCCTCCTGGGTTTCCCGGGCCGAGATGTTTACCCAGTAGGAACCCCCCTGCTCCCCGCGGCGTCCTTCGGCGCGCTCCTGGTCCAGCCGGGCCCACGCCGCTTCGAAGTCGAAGTCCTCCGACAGGTTGTGCTTCTTGCGCACATCGTCCGCCGCCTCCTCCCAGGGCGACAACGGCGGATCGTCCGGGGCGGACGGCTGCGAGGGATTCGACCCGCTCCCGGGGCCCGGCGCAGGAGGCGGGTCGTCGCCCAGCCTCCTCACATCGGGGTCGGCCAGGTCCGGGGCGCCCGCCGACGCGCGCCGCCCCGCGGCCAGCTCGTCGGCGTCGAGCCCGAGCTCGCGCCGCACCGGCAGATCATCCGGCCCGTCCACCGGACGGACGTAGTCGTAGTGGCTCTGGACCCCCCTCCCCCACCCCAGCTCGACCGGATAGTCGTAGGGGCTCTCGGGCTCCCAGGACCCCACGAAATCGTATGTCCCGAACCAGCGGGCCGGGGCGTTCGCGTCCGACGCATCCTCCAGATCCGACACGTCCGACACCTTCGCCAGGTCGTACAGATCATTGTCGAAGACCCGATCGAAGCCCGAGGTGAAAATCTCGTCTCCCCACACCTGCCACTGTCGATTCCAGGTGAAGCCTCTGCCCCTGACCACCTCGTAGACAGAGGAGTTGGAATCGAGGCCCGTGCCGTCCCCTGCCCAGGAGGAGGGGGGAGAACATCGGTGAAATCCTCGTCCCCCTCGACGAGGATGCGCGTACCGTCCCTGTCGACCGGGCCATAGCGGCGTCTGTCCTCCCCCCTCCAGTGGTTCCACATGTCCGCCCATCGCGGATCATCCTCCCCCGCCGGGACTCCGGTCGTGCGGTCGGGCTCTTCGCGGCTCGTGAGCCCCCGCCCCGGGCCCGACTCGATCTTGTCGGCGTCGTCCGGCGACTGGCTGCCGCCAGGGGTCCTCATGTAGTAGTCGTAGTCCCCCTCACCCGCGTTCTGCCGCCCGCCCGGCAACGCGTCTCCGTAGTTCTCCTCGAACAGCCGGGCGATGTCTTCCTCCGTCCACCGGAGGAGATCGTCCTGCGACACCGACATCCGGCTCGACACCACCAGGTCGTCCCCCACCACCACCGTCGAGGTCTGGACCACGGAGAGGTCGTCCTGCGACACGTACATCTGGTTCACCGTCATCATGTCGTCACTCACGTGCACCGTCGACGTTTGGAGCCCGGAGAAGCGGGACGCGTCCTGCGCGCCGTCGGCCGCCCCCGTCATCGTGCGCAGCTCCTCGAGCCTCTCCGCGTTGTTCAGGTGACGCATCCCCGCCACGTCCTCCCCGGCCTGAGCCACGTCCGCGGCGTCCTCCGCCACCCGCGCCAGGTCCGACAGGTCCTCGATGTGGTCCCCGAAACGTGCCAGTCTCACGATGTCCGCGCCCATCCCGCCGCCCGACGCCGCCGAACCCGACGCCTTCCCCACCATCTTCGCCGCGCCTGCCGCCCCCGCCGCCGCCGCCGACGGCGGTGCCGGTGGCGGCGCCGCCGGCGGCGGGGTGACGGCCACCTCCGTTGCCGGACCCGGATTCAGGTTGCGGACCCCCACGCTGGTGCGCAGGATCTGGAACGCCCCGCTCGCCATCGACACCTGCACGGTGGACGCCGTCATCTGCGCCGTCCCGCACATGTGGGTGCTGGTCCCTTCCTCGGAGTCGAACAGCAGACCGTACGTCTCCAGCAACACGCCGTCCGCGGTCGCCGCCGCTCCCTTGAGCTCCACCATGTTGATCCCGCTCAGCCACAGGTCCAACGGACCGGTCAAACGGGCCCCGGCGCCCACGATGAGGTCGTCGCTCATCCCCGCCAGCAGCAACGAGCCACCCGCGTGCGTATCGGTCATCGCGCCGGCCAGCAGCGTCGTGTCCGAGAAGTACTGACTCGACAGACGACCGCGCACCGTCGTGCGCATCCCCGCCATCTGGTTCATCCGGCCGTGCTCCGCCCGCTCGCGCAGCCGCCCCCCCACCATCACCACCTCCGCCCCCGTCACCACCTCCGCCGCCGGACCCGACCCGATCTCGAGCCGGTCTTCCTCCCCTTCGTGGTGCGAGTCCGCATACGAGCGAACGTCCAGCGTCTCGGAGCGGGACTCCAGTGCATAGCGTTCGGGCGTGGACATCGGCGTCTCCTCAAGCTGTCATGGTCGCGCCCGCGGGGGGTGAGCCGGCCTCTCCCTCCGGCGGCCCCCCCCGTCGCAGGCGCAACGCCCACTCTCCCCGGGCGGCAACCCGCGCCCGGCCCCGAGGCTCTCGTCAACTGAGCACGGTCTTGAGCGTCTGGCTCGGGACCATGGTCGTGCCCGGCGCGTTGGTCAGGTTCTGGAGGGTCGGTGCGGTCAGGCGCCACGACGGCATCCCACCGACGAAGTAGACCACCGAGCCCATCACGGGGCGCCCCAGGCCCATGAAGATCCCGCTCGCCACGCCCCCGAACGTGCCCCCTTCGTCTCCGCTGCTCATCCCGTACTGGGCGCCGAGGTTCAGCTCCGGCTGGCTGAGGATCATGATGGTGAAGTAGCTCGGGATCACCATCGCGTTGTTCGCGATGTTCGGGAACGGCGCCGGGATCGCGATCGGCGGCGTCATGCACACGTCCGGAACGGCCATGGACATTCCCAACGCAAAGGTCATCGGCATCATGGTGCTGCTCCTCGTGGTCCCCGGCGGCGGGCCTCACATGACGGTGTACATCGACCCGCACGTCTCGACTCGCGCTCCCATCTGGGTCCGGATCCGCGGAGTGGCGGGCCGGGCCGGACTCGGCCACGGCTTGTAGTTCTTCGAGAGCTTCCCCGCGAGCTTCTCGAGACCCATCCCGACCAGCGTGACGATCCCAGCCGCGGCCCCGATCATGCCCCCCGCGATGTCGACGAACGGACACAGCGCAGCCATGATCTTGTACGTCCTGGTGAGCTTCTTGTGCATCGGAAGCGGCACCTTGGACACGGGGTCGATCTGCTGGTTCGTGGTGCGCTTGTACACGCCCACGGCCCAGACGGCGGCCCCGTCGATGGTGCGGTTGCACACCCCCGCGACCTGCACCCGGATCGCCGCCGCGCGCGCGGACGCGCCGTAGACGTCGCCCATCACGAAGGGCGCGGCAAAGGTCATCGAGCCGCCCGCGATGATCCGCGCAAACGCTCCGCCGCAGATGGTCCCCTCCATGCCCGTCATGCGCACGATGCCGCCCGTCCAGACCCGGTTGTACGTACCGCCGCCCATCAGCTTCATCCGTTCATGGGCGCTGCGGCTCGCGTTGCCTTCCACCACCGTCTCGTCCATGCCCTGCACGATCCGCGACACGTCTCCGCCCGCGGTGAAGTCGCAGTCGCCGGTCACGGTGAGGCTTGCGTCCTTCCCCACGTAGCTCGTGTACTCGCCCGGCACCACCGACACCCGCCGGCGCGCCCGGCTGTGGAGCCCGCCGATCGCGGTGACCTGCAACGAGTGGCCCTCCCGCCAGGGAACCCCGTGCGCCTGCCGGTCCTCGTCGCTCTGATCGGCGGCGGAGAGCAGGGCGTCCAGCGTCGTCGGGCCGTTCGGCCAGCCCGCGGTTCCAGTAGTCTCGGTCATGACTCAGCTCTCCATGATGGTCCGGCCGCCCGGCCCGCCGGTCTCCACCCTCGTGGTGAAGTTGTCGATCCAGCTACCGATCTCGCTTCGGTTCACGTACGAGTCGAACATCTGGTTGGCCATGAGGATCCGGACGCCGCAGGCGTGCGCATAGACCATGTGGGCGCGGATCATGGCCCCCGCGATCTCGGTGCGCACCGCGTCGGCCTCCGCCCACGCGCCCCACGCGAGGAAGTCCGCCCACGCGGTCAGGCGCATGAAGGCGCCGGCGATCGTGTTCACGTAGGCGCCGGCCATGATCGTCTCGCTCTCGACCGCGGACTTGAGCTCGACGCCCCCCTCCACGCGCTCCTCGATCGAGTTCCCGACCATGTACATGTCGCTGTGTCCGACGTAGTCGTCGTGGTCACCCGCGATCTGCCGGCGCCGGCTGCCGCGGGCGATGTGGTAGGGCCCCCGCGCGTGTACCTTGCGGCTGGCGACCGAGACGGACTCGTCTCCCGCCACCGAGCGGAACGCCTTGTTCGCAACGTCCACCCGGAGATCGATCTTCGACTCGATCACCTCCTGGCGGAACAGCCGGGATACGTCGACCTCTTCGCTCGCACCGTTCGATTGATCCGTGTCTTCCGCCATGATGCTTCCCTCCGATTGCTCACGCCGTTGCCGTACTTCGCCATGCCCGATCGGGGGGACGGCCGGGCGGGCCGCCGCTTCAGCCGGGCGCCCCGAGCGCCCCGCGGAAGTCCGCGCCGATGGTCCGATCCGGCTGGAACTTCGCCCCCTTGACGTCCGCATCGGTGAAGACCGCCCCGGCGAGCTCGGTGTCCCCGAAATCGACCCCCCGAAGGATCGAGCCGAAGAACCACGTCCCGGCCGCCCTCGCGTTCGTCCACGCGCTCGTGGCCATCGTGCACCGCAGGAACCGCACCCCCGACAGATCGACGTTCTCGAACACCGCCCCGCTGAGGTCGCAGGCGTCGAACCGGCAGCCCGGCGCGAAGCGCGCGTCCTTGAACACCGCGTTGGTGAAGCCGGTCTCGGTGAAGCGCGTGCGCTCGAAGCGCGCTTCGTCGAAGCGGCATGTGGACACGAACCCGCAGGTGGCCGCGTCCACCTCCTCGAACACGCTGCCGGGAAACCCGAGACCCATCACCCACACCTTGAACATCGACAGCCCTTCGAAGCGGCTGTTCGGCGCATGGGTATTCACGAACGTCACCTCGCGCATTGGCGTCCCGCGCAGGGCCACGCGGATCAGCACCCCTTCGCTCCAGAGCACCTCCCGCCACTCACCGCCCGAGAACTCCAGATCCCGAACCATCGCGTCCGTCCAGTGCACCCGCTCGAAACGGCACCGGTCGAACCTGCAATCCATCCACACCGGCCCGACCATCCGGATGTCGCGGAACGTGCAGTCCTCGAACCGGGTCCCGTCGAGGGTGGCGCGGGAGAGGTTGACGCGGTCGAAGGTGCACCCGCGGAACTCGCACCCCTCGAAGCGCCCGCCCGCGAAGCTCGAGGCAGTCAGCTCGCAATCCGAGAACCGCACTCCGCGCCACACCGCCTCCTCCGCGAGCAGCCCTTCCTGGCGCAGGCCGGAAACCCGGCGCTGCGCGGGGCCGCCGTCCACGACCGCCCCCGAGACATCGACATGGCGCGCAAGGGCGCCGGCGGCGAGGCACTCGCCCACCCGCTCGCCGAAGCGGGTGCCCTCGTCCTCGTGGAATGCGGGCCAGGGCAACGGCGGGCTCGGGCTCTGCAGGCGGGTCTCGGCGAGGCTTTCCAGGACCTCGTCGGGATCGAGGAACCCGCTGCCGGCCGCGGCCAGATGACGGGCGATGGCGATCTCGCTCTCCGCGGCGTGAGGCCCCGCGAGCCGGGACTCGATCTCGGCCTCGAGCGTCGCGCCCCGCACCTCCGGCTCGCGCCGCGGCTCGGAGCCTTCGTCCTCCCCGGGGTCGGGCGGGAGCTCGAAGCCGGCCTCCTCGCGCCGCCGCCGGCCGAGGGCGAACGCGGCGGACGCCATCTCGTCCAGCTTGTCCGCGTCCGGCATCCCGTCGGGCGCGCCCGCCTGCGCCGGCCCGGTCAGGCGGGCCGCCTCCTCGGTCAGGCGGGTCGCCTCCTCCGGTGCCCGATCCGCAAACGGGTTCTCGTCGGGCAGGCCGGCCTCCTCGCGCATCCACGCCTCGGCCGCTTCCACGCGCTCGTTCATCGGGAGGCCGTCGGGGTACGACTGGAACGGCAGCGCCACGGTGGCGGCCAGTGCGGCGGGGAGCAGGGGCCGGTCGTCCGTCGCCGTCACCGGGTCCGTCCAGCGATCGAGCATGATCCCGCCCCAGTGCTCCGGATCCCGCACCGGGGCGTCGGCGTCCTCCAGGGCGGCGAGGAGTCCGACCACCGACTCGCCCAGGATGTCGTCGCCCAGATCGATCCCGGCGCGCCAGAACACCGCCCCGAGATCGGCGCCCGGGATCAGCATCACGGAGTGGATGCGCGTGGTCTCCGAGATCCATCTCACGTCATTGCGCCACGACGTGATCGAGGCGCGGTACGGCGGCAGGGAGGTCTCCAGCGCCCGCGCCGCCAGGCCCTCGTACTCCAGGGGCTGGCCCGGATGCAGCGCGTCGGTCCAGAACGCCGGGTGCGCGTCGTAGAGCGCCGACGGGTCCGCGTCCGCCGGCCATCCCGCCCCGGACCGCTCGTCCGGGACACCCATCCGGCGCAGGCGCACAGGGTGATGGTACGGGGTCGCGCCGAGCCACACCGGCCTGTCCGGTTCCCGTTCATCGACGATGAGGGGCGGGCGGGCGTCGTCCGGGCCACCGCGCCCCACCGGGTTGTCCTCCTCGTGCCAGCACGCGGCCGGCGGGCCGGCGAGGAGCGGCGCGTCGGGGTGGTCGGGGTCGCGATGCAGCACGAAGCGCCGCTCGACCCCACCGCAGCGCACGTATCCCGCGCGGGTGGCTTCGGCGACCGGCGGCAGGGCCCCGAGAACCACGACCTCGGCCCCCGGCAGGGGAGACATCGAGTCCGGAATCGCCTCGCGGCCGCCGAAGGCGGCGACCGCCTCGTACCACTGGGCGGGCCTGACATGCTCCCCGGTGGAGAGCCGGAAGACGTAGACGAGAGAGGCACACAGCACCGCCCCCCGCCCCGGGACGTCGAGCGGGCGCGCCCCGAACGCAACCGCCTGGGGGAAGACGAGTCCGCGTCCTTCAGGCATGGCGGCTGCCTGCCGGTCGCGCCACCGTCATTCCTGCGTCTCCTCGTCCGCGGACGACTCGTCGCCGGGGCGGAACACGAACCCCGACCACGGATCCGGATCCGCGCTCTCCGGGCGGTGGCGCACGATGACGGCCGCGGAGGAATCGGCGAGATCCTGTCCCAGGCGCCGGTCGTCGCGGTACGCGAATCCGAGGACCTCCGCGTAGAACGGGCTGTGCACCGAGATCCGGCAGATGTCGCCCTGCCGGTGGGCGGGGACGAAGCCGTGGCGCCCACCCGCCATCGGCTCGACCACCGACAGCGCGATGCGATGCGGCCATTCCGGCAGCGCCCCGTCCGCGGCGCCGTCGTCCTCGTCCTCGCCGAGGTTCGGCTCGAACGAGAAACGGACCGGGATCCGTCCCTCCCGATCGCGCGCCACCGACTCCCCCGCCTCGGACTCGCCGTCGTCCACGATCCCCGAGACCAGGAGCGGCAGGTCCTCGTCCGGGATCGGGGGTCGCCACGCCATTCCCCCCGGCCGGAGCTCGCAGTGGTTCCAGTAGAAGCCATCGGCATGGGCATGCGTGATGCCGGCCACCTGCCAGAGCGCCAGCCCGCCGACGGTCTGATCGACGATCTCGATTCGCGCGCCGGGCGCGAGACCGGGGCGCGTGCCGGCGAGAGTCAGCCTCGCGGCACCGAAGGCCGCCCTCTCCCCGGCGAAACCGGCTCGCAGGCCGCCCTCCTCCGCGGTCAGGCCCTCCGCCTGGACCACCGCCTCGACCGGACCCGGCTGCCCGAGGCGGTGGGCGGGAAAGTCCACCACCCACCCGCGCTCCCGGACGGAAGGGGCGAGTCGCAGCGAGTGAACCGTGGCGTTCACGGGGCTCACCTCGCCCTCTTCCAGGGTCGTCACGAAGGGAAGGCCGGAGGGCGGCGAGTCGCGCAGCATCACGAGGATCTCCCCCGAACGGTAGCCCTGCATCTCGATCCGGACGCCGAGCCGTCCGAGCACGCCGTCCAGCCAGCTCTCGAGCGTCTCTCCCACGGCGATGGCGTACGGCACCTCCCGGAGCGCCTCGCGCAGGAACTGGCCGATGCGCACGGGCGGCATCCCGGGCAGTCGCAGGTCGAGGGCCGGCCGACCGTCGCCGCCGGCCGCCGCTGCCAGCGCACCTCCGAGGATCTCGCCCGGGGAGCACTTTCCGTAGGCGCCCCACACCGGGCGCTGCGCCAGGTGGCCCAGCGGATCGGAGAAGCGGACGCGGCACACGGAGTCGGCCGGAGCGCCGTTGCGCCGCGGTATCGCCACCACGCTGTTCACGACGCAAGGCCAATTCCGCACCACGAGGCCCGCGCCCATGCCGCTGCCGACCACCAGGGACAGCACGAACGAGCTTCCCGGAGCCAGCCCGATGCCCAGGGCGGTCGCGAGTGAACCGGAGAGGGGGAGCTTCCGTCCCGGTCCGAGGTCGACGACGGCGGAGCCCTGCCAGCCCCGGCCCTGCTCTTCGTTGACCGAGAAACGATCCGCGAGGACACCCAGGGCCGGTCCCGAGAACGGAACGAGCATCGCGAGGAACGGGGTCCACGACGATCGGGTCCAGCTCCCCAGCACCGACACCTCGTTTCCCGCGGCCTGCCGATACCGGTAGTCCCAGGTGATCTCGCCGTACTCCAGAGAGAACGTCTCCACCGGCTCTTCGCCGGGGAGACCGGTCTTCGGGTCCACCGGTGTGTCGACGTCGACGCGGGCCAGCAATGCGTTTCCGAGCACGATCACTTCCGCCGGCTGCGTCCTGGCGACCTTCCGCGCCGGTCGCATCCGGGTAATCACGACCGTGCCGAGGTTCCGGCCGTCGCACGCCGCCAGGCGCAGCAGCGGCGACGCCTTGTCCACCGAGTGGGCCAGCTCGATCGGCCCGTGCCAGGAATCGACCGCGCCCCGCCACGAAACGCCCTCCTCCGGGTGCGCCATGCCGGACGCGGCGAGCGGATGCACGATGGCGTGCCGCAGGGAACGGCACTCGATCTGCCCCTCGTAGCCGGCGAGGGTCGCTTCGCCCTCGACGCCGTCGATCTTCACCAGGATGGTGGACATCAGGGCCAGGGATCCGGGGGGCCGCACTTCAAGCTCGAGCCCAGGGATTCGCTTGCGCGATTCGAAACGACGACGAGGGACCGTCCGGAAGCGGTCGGGGGCGGTGGCGATGCTCCGGATGATTCGGGTATCGCCGCCGTTGCGGCGCTGGACAGCCGGGGCGTTCCGGCCCCGCCGGCGGGGCTAGCCATCCTGATCGCCCTCCGGGTTGACCAGCGAGGCCTCGTTCCGCTCGGCCTCCAGGTCCTCGGTCCGGCGGAATACCATGCCCGACCACGCCTGCGCGGTATCGTGCTCGACCACCATGCCCGCGATCGCCCCCGTCAGCCGTTCATTGATCCGGCGGTCGCTCCGGTACTGGAACCCGACGATCTCCGCCCACAGGGGGCCATGCACCGCGACGCGGCAGGTGTCTCCGTGCCGGTGGGCGGGGATGAACCCGTGCAACCCGCCCGCCATCGGCTCGACGAGAGTGAGGGGGATCCGGGGCGGCCACCGTTTCGGCGCCTGTTCCGCGTCCAGCCGGGCGCGGGCCGCGTCCCGACTCGTCGCGTCGTCCGCGTAGGACTCCCCCTCGAACAGCCTTCCGTATTCCTCGATCACCCGTGCGCGTTCCTGACTGAACAGCAGTCGGTTGTCGTCGTACACGCCTTGATCCGAGGACTTGTTTGCCTGGTACGTCTGCCATTGCTCCTGCAGGAGCTCGAGCTGTTCCGGATCGTCCATGATCCCGCTCAGCTCGTCGGAGATGAGACCATCTCGATCGGACAGGTACCCGTCACGGTCCCGGTCCGCCTCGTCGTGCGCCTTGGCCCGCTCGTAAGCGATGGCGCGTATTCGCTCCTTGTTGTACGCGGCGTAGCGCGACTCGTCGACGGCGGGAAGCGGGTCATCGCCTCGTTCCACGGCCTCCTCGTAGCTGTCGAAGACATCGATCTCCTCCTGCGCGAAACCCGGCAGCTTCCCGTTCTCGTAGCACTCGATCTCCTCCGCCTTGAAATCCGCCAGTGTCAGCCGCCGGTCGGCGTTGGCGTCGGCAGCGGCGAGCAGGACGGCCTCCGCGCCCATCGGCGTGGGCGCGAACGGAAACGCGACCGGTATGCGGCCCAACCGGTCCCGCGGCACCGGCTGGTGGAAAACGAATTCCGCGCCGCCATCGACGGCGGCCGACACGATCCGGAGCGGGTGCGGGGAAGGCGACGGCGGGACCCACGGCACGTCTCCGCGGACCAGCGTCGCGTCGTTGTCGTACACGCCGCTACGCACTCCGTGCACGACCTTGGCTACCTGCCAGACGCCGATCCCCAGGACGGAAACACCGGTTCTGGCGGGATCGTCCTCCTTGATCAGCTTGACCAGTCTTCCCGGCTGGAGGTGCGGCTGGCGCGACATCGCCCACGCCAGAATCAGCTCGGAGTAGGAGCCCACCAGATCGAGATAGTGGCGCCGGTACGCTTCCTCCAGCCCCACCCCGGCCGCCGCGGACACCTTGCCGATGGCGCCCTGGTTCCCGAAGTAGCGGAACTGGCCCTGGGACGGATTGTCGAGAACCCCGCCGCGCAGCTTCCTCCCGGACTGCGCCTTGTAGCCGGCGAAGAGGATGGGACCGGAGGTCGGCACCTCGTCGTTCGTTTCGCCGGCTCGACGGGAGCTGTCCCCGGAGGTGTCGGGCGAGGCGGCCGAATCGTCTGTCCCGGCGCCTGTCTCCGGGACCTCCATCTCCAGCAGGTTCCCGGCCGGTGCACGGTCCGAAAGCCTCACCCGTACGAGCCCGCCCGGAGAACCGAGGGTCTCGACCCGCAGAGCCAGCTCTCCCACCAAATCGCTCATCCACTCGCCGAGCGTCTGCCCGACCGCGATCGAGTAGGGGATATCCAGCAGCTCGTCGCGACAGTCCTCCTCGATTCGCACGAGCGGCAAGCCGGGCAGGATCGGCCTGAGCGTGGGCTTGCCATCGCCGCCGGCGGCCAGGGAGAGGGCGCCGCCAAGCATCTCGCCTGCCGAGCCGGCCCGGTACGCGCCCCAGATCGGGCGGTTGAAGAGGTAGGTGATCGGGTCGACGATCTGCACCGCGCAGGATGCGGCCATGAGCTCGACGTCCCGCTTGAACGGTTCCAGCCCGACGACGACGGACGGCCACGACCGGACCACCTTCACCGGCTCGGCGGCGGAGTCTTCGGAATCGTCCGAGTCCTCGGAATCATCGGAGTCTTCGGAATCGTCGGAGTCTTCGGACGCGAGCACGATGTCCAGGGATACGGGCTCACCGGGCGAGATGTCGAAGGACAGCGTGAGCGCCAGCATGTTGCCGACGGTGAGGGATTCGTCCGATTGCGAAGTGAGGATTACCGTACCGCGCCACCCGCCGTTGTACTCTTCAACGAGGGAGAAGGATGAGACGGGGAGCGGCAGGCCGCTCGATCTGAGGTTGTCGAGGTAGGCCCGGTACCGGAGGCCGGACGAAGCGTACTGTGATCCTTCGGGAGGCGGAGTGCCCGCCGGGGCCGGCCCGGAGCTCCCCGCGGCCTGCGGGCTGCTCCGGGGGGACTGATCAGGAGCGGTAGCCATTGGTCTGGTTCTCCCTGCGTCCGGTCCGTTTCCGGAACCGGCCCCGGGGACCTCGCGGACCCCGGGGGCCGACTATCCAGGCTGCTTCAGGATTGCCGGGCCCACGCCCCGGCTCGGGACCACCGGGACGGAAAGGCGGACGGCGACCCATCGCGCTCGCTCGCCGGGCGCGCCTTCCTGCTCCCGACTGCTCCGGCGGGCCCGACCGGCACCTATGCCGGGATCGCCTGTGCGTCGATGTCGTAGGCGCCTATCACGGCGGACTCCGTCCCGCCGGGGGGCAGGTACTTGTAGTCCCACTTGATCTCGCCGTACTCCAGGGAAATGGTCTCGATCGGCTCGTCGACGGGGGTGTGGGTCCCCATGTCGACCGGCGTATCGAGGTCCATCCGGACCACGTTGACCTGCTTCAGCGTGATCTCCTCCGCTACCCGGCGAGTGCCCGCCCGGGTCTCGAGCCGAGTGATCACGACCTCGTCGAAGTCCTTGTGCGAGCACACCGCGTGACGCAGAAGCGGAGTGGCCTTGTCCATCGCCCGGCCCAGCTCGATCGCCCCATGCCACGAGGCGCCCTCGGTGCGCTGCGCTCCCCTCGCGAACACGGGAAGGGCGATGGTGTGCCGGAGCGTCCGGCATCCGAGCTGCCCCTCGTAGTCCGCGGTCGTCACTTCACCTTCGAGGCCGGGCATTTTCACCATGATGGTAGACATGTCTCATATCTCCTTGTCGCTTTCCAACGTTGCAGAAGAGCCCGGATATCGGCTAGAGCGATCGCCCGGCCCTGATGTCCCACCCTTTCTCGAGGCTTCCGCCGGCGGCCTGGATGTACGTCCACTTGATCGTGGCCGCGTTCAGCCACAGCCGCTCGACCTCCCGGTTGCCCGGAATTCCCCGGGTGCCCCCGATCAGCGAGCGGGGAGCGAGCCGAATCATCTCGGAACCCGGCGAGGCCACGGCTCCCGCCAGCGCAGGCGCTCCCAGCTCGGAAGGGGGCGCTATCTCGCCCGGACCGATGTGCGGCTGGAACGGCGATCCGACATCGTCGATGGTGTCGTACTCGATGCGCGAGACGAAGGCCTCCGTCAGGGTATAGGTCATGAACTTCGTCACGCTCTCTCCGACCGTACGGAAGAGATGGATCTTCACCTCTCCGAGGTCTTCCCCCGCCGCACATGCCTGAGCGAGCTTCGGGCTGGCCCGGTCCTTGTATCGCGTCAGCTCGATATCCCTCTGTTGCGCTCGGCCCACCGAGGGCCCCGCACCCTGGCTCGCGCGTATTTCCAGGGAGTCTCGCAGGGAAACGGCGTCCAACTGGTCGATGTGGTCCGCGAGCATGCACTCGCCCGGAATGTTTGCAAGCTCTAAAGCGATGGTCGCCATGGGTCATTTCTCCGTTCGGCCGGTCGATTACCGGTCGGTGCCCATGATAGCGACGCGCAATATCGGAGTGGATCTTTTTTTTATTTTCATATAGGTCCAATTGATATCAAATAGTTCATATCCATGCGAAGAAAGAACCGTCGAGGCGCGATTGGAGAAGTATGAGATCGATTTGATCTCATTTGGCCGTTTTGATCCGAATTCATTTTGCAATGGGATGGTCGTCATGGGTCATTCCTCCGATCGGCCGGCCGGTTTCCGATCGGTGCGAATGATGACAATGCGCAACACCGTAGTGGGCCGCCCTTTTTTCTCATGCAGCTCCAATTGATATCAAATGATTCATATTCGTGCGAAGGGAAAACTCGTCGAGACACGACAGGAGAAGTATGAGATCGATTCGAACCTGTCCGGCCGTCCTGATCCGAATTCATTTCCGCCAGGACCGGCCGACCGCGCGCCGGTAAAGTTCATCTCGACTTTCGGAGGTCGGGGAAGTATCTTGTCCTTCGCACACCTGCGAGCGCTGTCATGCGGACGCTGGTATTCGATAGATTCGAGTCGGATCGGGAGTCCGGGCCCGCGGAGCTGGCGCGTGATCTGGCCGACCTTCTCGGGGCGCGCCGCACTCATGAGCGTTCCCTGCCCGGAATCCTGAACTGGGGGCTGCCCGGCGCGGCGGGGATGACGCCCGCTTCCTCCGCGGACTGCGAGCGCATAGCCGGCTGGATCAGGGACGCGATCCGGAGACACGAGCCCCGCCTGGAGCACGTACGGGTGACCCCGACGGAGGATACCTCCGGCTTCGCGTTCTACATCGAAGCACATGCGGGAGAAGCCGGCTCCGGCTCGGTCAGGCTCCGCGTCCTGTCTCCGCGTATCGGGGGCGGTCTCGGCTCGGAGGTGGTGGTCCTCGAAGACCGGTGAGCGTGGAGCCGGACGAGTGGATGGCGGGAGTCCGGGAGAGTCGGCTCCGCGACGAGACAGGACGGAACCGGGGATGCTCGACAATCAACTCATAGAGGCCTACGTCAGGGAGCTTGAGGCACTCCGCGCCCAGGGACGTGTCTTTGCCCAGATGTACCCGAACGTCGCCGCCCGGCTCGACATCGGATCGAGTCGCTCCCGGGACCCGGGTGTGGAGCGCGTGGTGGAAAGCACGGCCTTTCTCGCAGCGCGCATGCGCCTGATGATCGAGAACAACGCAACGGAGCTGCCGCAGGCGATTCTCTCCATCCTTGCGCCGGCCCTCCTGGAGCCGGTCCCGTCCATGGCGCTGCTCGATCTTCGGGACGGAAGCGAGGCGCAGAACATCCCCCGCGGCACGCGGTTCGACTACCATGCCGGTGGTCGGTCGCTGGTGTGCTTCAGCACGACGATGGATGTGACCGCCAGTCCCCTCACGCTGAAGCTGCGGCGGCTGGCCCCATCCGGCGGCGCCATGGACGGGATCGGGGTGCGGCTGGTCGGCCACCCGGCCGCCGGCCGCCTCCTGCTGTGTCTGGGCAATGACGAGCTGAGCGCGGCCACGCTCATGGATGCGTTCGCGGAGCGGCTGGTGAGGATCGAGCTCGCCCCGGCGGGCGACGGGGCGCCGGTCCAGGTGCCGAGAACCAGCGTGCGGATTCACGGCTTCACGCCCGAGGAGGCGGCGCTCCCGGTTCGGCCCGCCGCCCACAACGCGCACCGCCTGGTCACCGAGTTCATCGCATTCCCAGCCAAGTTCCGCTTCATCTCGCTGTCGGGAATTCGCCTCGCTCCCGGTGCCGAGTTGCGTTTCTGGTTCTCCCGACCGCTTGCATTGCCCGCCGCGCTTGCGCCCGATCTCGTTTCGGTGAATCGGGTGCCCGCGGTCAACCTGTGGCCGGCGGCGGCGACCCCGTTCAACGTCGACGGCCGCAACCTCGAATACCCGGTCAGGATCGATGCGCTGCGCTACCGGACCGTGGAATGTCACTCGGTGGAAGCGGTGGACTTCCACACATCGGAGAGCAACGAGTCGATCCGCCTCGATCCGGTGGTGGCGTTCGGCTCGGTCCGCGGCACCGGCATTCGCTGGGGCGTGCGGCGGACCACTTCGCGCATGGGTGCCGAGGTGCTGCTGTACTTCCAGGGTCTGGACTACGCGACGCTCGGTCGCCAGCGCTTTCTGGCGGCTCCGACGGCGCTGGCGAGCAACCGCGACGTGGCGTATCGGATCCCGGTCGGCTCTCGCCTGGAGCCGATCGAGAGCCTGGGGGGGTGGCGCTCCTCGCTCGCCATCGCACCCACCCCGTACCGGCCCGCCATGACCGGTCCGCAGGCCATGGAGTCATTGATCGGATACCTGAGCAGCAGCATGAGCAGCTTGATCTCGCGCGGCCGCCGGAACGTGCTGCGTGATTTTCTGAAGCAGTTCCCGGGCGGCCGGGAAGCGAGCTGGGTCGACGGCATCGGCCCCCCCTCGCTCCGGCAGGTAGCGGCGCTGCACGGAGGTCACCCGCATGCGGGTCTGGCCATGATGCTCCCCTTCGACAGTGACCGGTACCGAACGACGAGCTGGGCGATGATCAAGCGCGTCATCGGTGAGCTGCTCGACAGCCAGCGGGGGCTCAACCAGGTCGAGGAAGTCATTGTCCGCCCAGTTTGAAACCCTCCCGCCGGACGTCCTGAAGGCGCCGGCTCCGGAGCGGGGCCGCTTGCCGGAGAGCGTCGAGGCGAAGGCGCCGAATATCCCGCCGCCGGGAGACGCGCCGGCGTCCGTCCCCGAGAGCGGCATCGATCTCTTCAACATGAGCCACCCGCTTGCTCAGGACCTCATGCTGAATCCGGGCGGCTGGCGGCTCTGGCCCGCCATCGGAGTGCTGCGGTGGCTGCTGCGAAGGGCCTCGCCCGAGGCTCGGCGGCTGATGTACCGGTTCAGGCCTTCGCTGGCGTTCCCGACATCGGAGATCGACGACGTCGCCCTCGAAACGAACGGCGCGGTGTTGAATCTGAACGCTCTGGGTCTGGCCGCCACGGGCTCGCCGCTGCCCAAGTCCGACATCGCGCGGATCATCCAGGACCATCGCGGAGGCGGCGCCATGGCCGCCTGGCTCGATGGACCCGCCGATCGCCTCATGCACGCGCTCGAAGAAGGGCAGTTCAGAAACAACGCGGCATTCGCGCTCGCCACGGGCGGGCAGCTCGAGGCGACGGTGCTGGCCTCCCGCGTGGCAGGCCGTTCGGCACCGCTCTCCGCGAGGGCGGGCGGAGTATTGTCCGACACCTTCCAGATGGAGCCGGAGGGCTCGGTGGGACTGGCCGGGCTGTTCCTGGGCTCCATATCGGCGTCGGGGCTCGCGGAGTTGTTTCGGGCGTTCACGGAGCTTCCGGTGCGGGTGAAGGAATTCACCGGCGCGGAGGTCATCACCCTGAGGCCGGCGCGCGTCGGTGGTCCGGTGAAGGCGGTGCTGGGATCGAGATGTCGCCTGCCGGCGGCCGGGGTCGAGATCGTGATCGACGGCGGTTCCCGGCCGGCGGCCAGGAACTGGGCTCGGGACCGGGCGCGCCGCCGGTCGCTCCACGCGCTGGCCTCGGCCTACATCGGCTCGCCGTCTCCGCAGGCGAGCCTCTTTCTCCAGCTCAATCCGGACAATGCGCCGCCCGCGGTGCTCGACGGCCAGGCCGCGCTCGGCGGCCTGGCCGTACTCGGGGAGGCGAAGTCGGTGGTGCGCCTGCCGCTGGCCGGGTGATCGACCGCGGTCCCGGCTACTCGACTCCCGGAGAGCGTGCGCACCTGGCGGTGTCTGCCGCCCCGCGCAGGACCGCACTCGGTGGTCAAGGGATCGCGGCCCGGCCTCGATTCTCGTTGGCGGCGAACCGCGGGTCGGCCGGATCGTGCTCCTCCTCCGGCTCCGACTGGTGGAGGGCCGAGATCATTCGGCCCTGAGGCGCGAGCGCGGCGGAAAGAAGCCGGAATGCGAAGTCGCCCACCACGGCCGGGCTGTGGATGACGATGCTGGTGATGTGGCTGTCGAAGAGCAGTTTCTCCAGCCTTGGCAGGGCACCGCCGGTGAACGGGTCCGCGATCTCGCGGACCACGGTATGCACGGGCCGCTCGTAGGCCGCGGCCCACCGCGACAGGGCGGCTACCTGGCGATTGATGACCGCGATCTGCGACTTGCCGGGCGTCGCCCGGGTGTAGAAGGCGGTCCTTCCGCTGCGCGTCGACGGCAGCAGCACGTACCATCGCCCGGTCGGCGAACGATCGCTCGGCACCGGCAGAAGCCCGCGCTTGAGCATCCGGTACGCGGTGATCCGCGCGATACCCTGCTCGCGCGCCCATTCCGAGAGGCGCACGCGCCTCACTCCGTCCAAAGTCGGAAAGTAGCCGGGCTGGTGGGCCATGGGCTTTCCTCCTGCGTTCTCCTATTCCAGTCCGCTAGAGCGGAAATCTATCCACGCGGGGAAGAGGGCGCCCTGTCTCGCACCTCCGCCTCGCGTTCCGCGCGCCACTGCACCGTCCCGCGCGAGCCGCGGAGATCCGCTCCGGCAAGCGTCTCCTCGACTCCATGCAGGTCGGCCTCGACGAACCGGGTGTTCCCGACTTCGGCGTCCCGGAGCACGGCGTTGCGAAACGTGGACCGGAAGGCATCCATCGAAGCGAGATCGGCGCCGGTGAGATCCGCGTCCTGCCACACGCTCTGCCTCGCCGTTGCCCCGGCGAAGCTGGCGCCGTGGAGCACGGCCTTGGGGAAGAGGGCGCCGTCGAGGTGCGCCCGGTCGAAGCGGGCCCGCGGTGCGGCGGATTTCGCGAACAGGCTGCCCTTGAGATCCGCCTCGATGAAGTCCGCGTCGGCAAGGTCGCACTCGGCAAAGATCGAGCCCGGAGCCTCGCGCAGGCGCGCCCCGCGGAGCTCGCTCTGGTACAGGTTGCAGGCTTCGAACCGCACCTTCGACAGATCCGTGCCGTTGCCGGTCGCGCGGATGAAGCAGCACTTGTCCATCCGGGCTCCGTTCAGCGCCCACGATCCGAGATCGACGGCGATGAAGCTGCTCTGACGCCAGGCCGCGTTCTCGGCCGCGAGCGAGTCGATCGTGCAGCCGGTGATGGTGAAGATCACCTGCTCGCACCCCGCCCCGTTGAACGCCACGCGCCCGAACGTGCTCTCGGACAGGGTGTTCTGCCTGCCCCCCTGATCGAGATCCAGACGGGAGAGGTTGCACTGCGAGAACAGGGTCTCGGCGAACTCTCCTCCGGAGATCCGCAGCCCGGCCCCGTGGCAATCGACCCAGCCGGCGCTGACGAGCTGACAGTCATGGACCACGCAGTCATCGAACCGGCAGTTCAGAAACATCGTCTGTCGCATGTTCATGCGCTCGAGGCGGACACGCTCCAGCACGCAGTCGTTGAACACGACCCCCGCGATGTCCTCGTCCTGGAATGTCTCGCCGGTCCACGTGACGCCGCTCATCGGGATCCCGGCATTGCGGTGAGCGCCGATCGGATCCTGGAACTCCAGCCGCGGGGCCTTCACGTGCACCGGGCCCCGGCCCCGTTCAGCACCGTCCGCGCCGCATCGGCGACGCGGGCGCCGGCGCCGTTCCACCTCTCGCGCGGGTCGGGGCGCACCACGCGCAGGGCCGGCCAGACGCGCTCGGGAATCGGCCCGGCCCAGAAAGGATCCCCCGGCCGCGCGACGGCCACGATCGCGCGACCCTCATGGACGTGCGGCAGCGCTTCATCCGTCCCGAGGACCCAGACCGCGGCGTCGTCGCGGCCCGCCGCGGGCAACCCGGCCGCCTCGATGACCGCGGTCTCACGCTCCGGCCAGTCGAGATCCACGCCCGCTCCCCGGCAAAGTGGCTCCCCGATCCAGACCCCCGCCCCCCCGTGCGCGCGCCCGGGCACGGGAACCGGCGGCAGCAGGTGGATGAGCGCCGAGTCGTCCAGCACGACCTGCGGAACCACCTGGGCGTCCGGCAGCTCGCCGGCGGCAAGGTCGAAGACTCCGACCTCCGCCGGGGTCCGGAGCGCGGCCTCGATCCAGGGCTGCCAGCGGTGGGGATGGGTGCGCCAGACATGGACGGTGACCCCCTCGCGAAACAACTTCCCGGCCTCTTCACCCGCGGGTCCGTCCAGGGCTGCGCCGGAGAGCAGAGCGAGGGCCGCCTCGGAAGGCGCGCCCATCGGCCCCGCCTGCTCCATGAGCCGCAACGCGCGCTCCGCGTCTCCCGCGAGCAGGGCGAGCTCCAGCCGGGCCGCCGCCATCCAGGGCTCGGTGTGTCCATCGTGCCCCCGGAACCGCTCCCACGCCTGCGCGGCAAGCCCCCCGTGCCATGCGGCGCGGGCGACGAAGGGCATCATGTCCGGGGGAAGATCGACCGGCTCGAGCAGACGACGCGCAAAGCGCCCCAACAAGTCGAACCGGCCGATCCGGGCCAGCGCGGACGCTGCCGTGACCGCCACCATGCCGGCCACCATCGGCTCCGGGATGGGGGCGGAGCCGTCCAGGAACGGCTCCAGGTAACGGATCGCGGCCCGGGCACGATCATTCATCAGGGCCGCCCGCGCGCCGGTCAGCGCCGCCTGCGCATGGATCGGCAGGGCCAGGGCCACCTGCTCCGCGCCGGCATGGTCGCCGAGCATGTGCCGGCGGCGGGCGAGGACGAGGCTGGCGGCCGCATTGCCCCGTCGATGCAAGGCGTCCAGGCGATCGAACCCCGCCACGATTGCGCCGAGCGCCAGCAACGCCTCGGCCTCCAGCAGCTCCAGGGCCGGGTTTGCGGATTTCTCCGCCCGAGCCACCCGCAAGGCGCCCGCGGCATCTCCCTCGGCGAGCTTCTTCCAGCCCGCACCGCCGCGAAGCCCGGCCCGATGCAGGTCGCCCTGACCGGCAATCATCGCGGCACGATGGTCCGGAGGCGCGCTGCGCCAGGCGTCGACCAGGATATCGACCCCGTTGCCCCACGCGACGCGCGCGCGATAGACACCGGCCAGAGCCCGATCGAGGAACAATTGGTTCCGACTCCCGCCCCGGTCCGCGACTCGTCAACTGGACGCGGCGGGCAGTTCGGCCACCAGTCGCAGCGACGCGGTCAACTCCTCGAGCTGGAAGTGCGGGCGCAGGTGAGCGACCGCGGTGTAGGAGCCCGGCTTGCCCGGAACGTCCCTGACCTGCACTCGCGCCTCGCGCAACGGGTAACGAGCCTTGGTCGCGTGGGACGCCGAGTCGTCGGCGGTCACGTACTGCGAGATCCAGGTGTTCAGAAACCGCTCCACCTCCTCCCGCGCCGTGAAGCCGCCCACCTTGTCGCGCATGATCGCCTTCAGGTAATGCGCAAACCGGCTGCAGGCGAGGATGTAGGGCAGGCTCGCCGAGAGCCGCGCGTTCGCGTTGGCCGCCTCTTCCACGTACTTCTGGGGCCGGTTCACCGTCGAGCCGGAGAACACCACGGCGTAATCCGTGTTCCTCGCGTGACACAGGCTGATGACCCCCTGATCCGACAGCTCCTTCTCGCGCCGGTCGGTGATCGTCGTCTCCGTCGGGCACTTCGTGATCCGCGAGCCGGACAATGACGGGAAGACGTGCATCGGAAGGTCGGTGATCTTGCCGCCGCCTTCCGTGCCACGGATCGCGGAGGGCCAGCCGTATTCCGAGAAGGACTTCATGATGAGCGCGCCGACCGACCAGGCGGACGGTCCCCACAGGTACCTTTCGTGGTCATGTCCGGTCACGTCCTCGATGAAGTCCATCTCCTCGACCGGCATCCCGTCCGGTCCCCACACCGGGCGCACCAGCGTGCGGGGCACGGTGAGCACCAGGTAGCGGGAGTCGGGGTTGTCGCGCAACGAGTTCCAGGCCGCCATCTCGCTCGATTCGAAGATCTTCGCGATGTCGATGGGACGGTCCAGCTCGGTGAAGGAGTCCAGATCGAGCAGTCCCGGCGCCGCGCTCGTGACGAACGGCGCGTGCGCCATCGCCGCCACTGCCGATATCTCGCGCAGGAACTGCATGTCCTGCGGTGAGCGGCCGAACTCCATGTCGCCGAGCAGGAACGTGTAGGGCGAGCCGCCGAGCGTGCCGTATTCGCTTTCGTAGACGCTCTTGAAGAAGTGGGACTGGTCGAAGCCCGGCGATCGCGCGAAGTCCCGCTCGATCTCCCGGCGACCGCAGTTGAACACCCGGACCTTCAACGAGGCCGACAGATTGTTCTCCGAGACGAGCTTGTTCAGGTTGCGCCAGCTCGCCTCGAGTCGCTGAAACTTCGGATGGTGCAGAACCTCGTTGATCTGGGCCGTGATCAGGTGGTCGAGGGCCGCGATCCGCTCGGCGAGCGCGCGCTTCGCGTTCCCGTCGACGCGGGGTCCGGCCTTGGTCGCCTCTTCGATGAAGCCCTGCAACATGCTGCGGGCCCCGTCCACCTGGTGAGGACCCCGCACCAGCCGCCCGACATCGAAGATCTGCTCCAGGATCGTTCCCGGCTCGGCTCCCGGCACCGAACCCTGCCGTTGCGTATCGCTCATCAGGATCCCTCTCCACTGTCGGTTTCATCGTCACCCAGGCCGAGCTCGGTGCGGAGCTGCGCCTGCTTGTCGGCGTCGGCGAGGATGTCGCCCAGGATGCCTTCGAGCTTGTCGTTGGCCTCCATCTTGCCGTAGAGATCGGTCAGTCGCTGTCTCGCCTCCAGCAGCCTGGCGGTTTGGGACAGCTTGGTCGCCACCCCGACCGGAGAGAAGTCATCGATCGATTCGAAGTCGAGAGAGACCGCCAGCTCGGCCCCCTCCTCACCGGAGATTGCATCCGGAACCGAGAGATTCAGTCTCGGGCCGATCTGCTTCATCAGGCGGTCCACGCCGCCTTGCTGGACCTCCACGAACTCCCGCTTGGCGTACTCGCTCGGGTCGCTTCCGTCGCCGGAGAGATCGGAGACGACCCCCACCACCATCGGCAACTCGCGCGAGGCCGTCGCGCCTCCATCCTCCACGTCGTAGGTAATCTGAACGCGCGGGGGCCTGACCCGGCCCACGCGTCTTTGACTGGAATCTGCCATTTCGACTCCCTCTGGATTGCACTCACCGCGGTACCCGGGACCCGGTGCCTCCGCGTGCGGAGGCACTGACCGTTCACGGCCGGGCCCGGACTGGATTTCACACTGCCGACCTGCCACGTCCCGAACCGGTACGCCGCCCGCTCGCGACGTCCGCCCGGAGCCCGGGAAGACGGACGAGACGGTCGCGCACCGGGCCTGCTCGACGGGAATCTCCACTCATGCTCGCTCTCCTCCTCCAGGCCGGGAAATCACGCCGGCGGCTGGTCGATCTGCTTCTTGATCGAGTCGAGCAATTGCTCGAGCGATACTCCCGAGGCCTTCATCGACTCGGCGATCTCGATGAGCCCGCGAGCACGCCAGCTCGCCAGCAGGCGCAATATCGGGAGGGCGGGCGAATGCCGGTCCTGCCGGGTCATCGACTCGGCGGCGCGCTCGATCAGATCCCAGACGTCGACCGGCGGCGCCCCCGGAGCCGCCGGCGATGTCTCTCCGGCCTCCCCCTCCCCGTCGCCTTCCACCTCGACCACCGGCCCGGCGATGCTCTGCAAGGATCGCCATGCCTCCCCCTTCGAAGGCAGGCTCGGGCCGAACGACGGCCCCAGCCGGGACTCCCATGCCTCGAACACCCCGCGCAGCGTCCCGGAGACCATGGCCCGCTCCGAGATCTCGACGGGCTTTCCCCATCCGACGATGCTCACCAGGGACGGAATCGAGTTGAGCAGCCGGCCCAGCGGCGCGGCCCGCTCGCCGAGGTCGCCATCCTCTTCGTCAGCCCGAGGATGGACACCGTCGTCGGGACCGGGCCAGGTTTCGACGACGCATGCGAGCTCCTCCATCGCGTCCGCAAAGGCGGCGAGTCCCCGGTCTCGCCAGCGGGCCTCGGCGTAGATGACGAGCACGCGCAGGTCCTTGGTCCGGGCACCGAGCGCCTGCGCCATCTCCGCGACTTCCTCCAGGGTCGGCACATCCGAGCCGGCACGCTGCGCGTCCGCAACGGAATCGTCGTCCCCAGCCACCGCGGCATCGAGCGACTGGAGCAGTTGAACGAACGCCGGGTCCCAGCGAAGGTCCGGACCACAGGGGTCCTCGCCCTCCACCGGCGCCAGAAAAACCGAGCTCGCCATGTCCAGGGGTTCCTTCCTCAGTGGCTCTGCGATGCGGTCGCCAGAGTGAGCTCCGGGAACCTGGGGAGGGTGAGGGGCGTTCCGTCGGGGCGAGTCACTCGCGCCGTGACCCGGAGCACGTGGGATTCGTTCCGCTCGTCCACCAGCTCCGCCTCGAACGACAGCGCGCCGTTGGCAAGTCCGGCGAACGCCCGGAGCATCCCGCCGTTCCCTCCACCGGTGATGGTCAGCTCCCGGCGCGGCGGCTCCACCGCCCTCGCGAACCGGTAGGAGGAGTTCTTGGCCAGCCGGAACCGGACATTCAGCGGCGAGCCGTAGCGCCACGTGTAATTTCCGTCCGCATCGAGATCCGCCCCTTCGATCCCGATCTCGATGATGTTCTCCGCGAGGCGCTCCTCGCTCGGCCGCGCCCGCCACCTGATCCGGAAGCGGACGATCGCTCCGCCGTCGTCGCCGCGCAGCCAGAAGTTCGCGCTGTCCGCCAGCGCGGCGGCGGCGACCGCATCGGAAAAGCGCGTCAGGTCGTCGCGCGCGTCGTGCAGCCGCGAGACGAAGTCCGCCAGGGTCGAAGCGGGCACTTCCGATGCGCGTTCATCGTTCGCGTAAGGCCACAGCCAGGCGATGTTCCGGTCGAAGTAGTCGAGGAGGTCCTCGTACACGTCTCGCGAGCGGGCCAGGTTGCTGGAGACGCACGCACGGTCGATCTGGGCGCGGAAGCGCAGCAGCGACCCGGCGACATAGTCGTCGCGGCCGGCCGCGGCCGCCGGGCGCGGCCGCTCGCACGCCGCCACGGGATCTTCCACATAGGCCCGCACCATCCCCTCGAGACCGGACAGCACCGAATCGGGGTCGCCACGCCGGTACGCCTCGATATCCCGCGCCATGTTCCTCCATTGCAGCGCAGCCCAGCTTCCGCCCTCCGTCGCCGCATCGAGGAACGGAGCCGCGAACTGCTCGTGGACGCGGCCGAGGCGAACGACGCCCCGCTCGAAGCGTCGCACCAGCACGTTGCGGTCCGCCGCCGGATCCACGTACAACCCGAGAGGATCCTCCTCGACGAGGGTCTCGGTGCTCGCCATGAGCACCCCCTCCGCGACCCGGACGCTCACCGAGAACACCCGATCGGCCTCCTGGACGGCATGGCGGTCGCGCAGCCAGCCTTCCACTTCCGCGAGGTCGACGAGCGCGGGTGCGATCCGGGCGAGGCGTTCGGCCCGCTCGGCGGGAATGCCCGTTGCGGCCAGCGGGCGCTGAGCCCGTTCGACATCGGCGGCCACACCGAGCACCAGCTCGCTCGCCAGCTCCCGGAGGAGATCGTGAGCGACCGCCGCCGGCAACCCGGCGGGGAGGTCCGCTCCGAACCGATCGAAGGTGCGCAGCCGCCGCAGCGTCTCCGAGACCAGCCCCGGATCCACCGTCACGAGCCCTGCCAACGGCTCCGGCGGGTCCTGCGGCAGCTCCGCGAAACCGGCGTTCGCCACCCGGTCCAGGAACGCGAGCCAGGCTGCGGCCTCCGGGGAGAGAGAGCGACGAGCCACCGCTCGCCTGCCCTCCCCGGCTCGTCCGCACCATGAGCGGACCGATCTGCGGCAACACGAAGTAGGGGACCGCCTTGCGCGCGTCGATGCGGATCCGGCTGACCGCGGCCTTGGCTTCGAGCGCATTCGCCTGGCCCAGCAGGGCCAGCGTCACCGCGCGCCCCAGGACGCGCAGCTCGAAGCCGTGATCCGGCCGGTCCTCGGCCGCGGTCAGCCACTGTTGCGACGGGTCCTGCAGCGCGGCGCGCAGATCGACGAGCGCGGCGTGCTGCTCCCGCCAGCTCGCGCTGCGGTCGGATGCGCGCCGGGCGGCCGTCGCTACCGGACCGTTGGTATAGACCTTGTCGGCCCACTGCTGCATCGTGAGCACGAAACCGGAACGGGCGAGAGCGATCAGCCCGTCCACGTCCAGGCCGCCTTGCGACGGCGCCGGGGGCCTGGCCCCGGTGCGGACGAGGGCAAGATCCGTCCCCTCCGACCATGCGCTCTCGTCGCCCCCGAACGCGGCGACGAGGAGGCGGCGGACATCGACCTCGCGCGGGTCGTCCGCAAGCCCCTCCCAGGCCGCCAGCCATTCCCCGACCTCGCGGGCTTCCTCGACCCAGCGACGCGGGTCGTCGCTCGGCGTGAAACGCTCCCGGGCCCGCCGATCCATCGCCGCCGCGAGCGGGCGAAGGACGTAGGCCTCCAGGAACGCGGCTCCCAGGTGTCGGGGCGAGTCGTAGCCGGGAGTGAACGCCGCCAGGGGCGTCAGCGGCGATGTCTCGGAGAACTTCGCAAGACGCGCGCCCAGCCCGGCCATGCGGCGGACCCTCGCTGCGCTGGGTATCGTGTCGATCCCCTCCGCGGTCCAGGGGACCGCCGCCTCCCGCGACGCGGTGTCCAGGGTCGCGCGGAGCGACGAAGCGCGGTCCAGCCCGGTGACCACGACCAGGGCGGCCAGCGCGGCCCCTGCGGCGAGGACCGTCACCCCGGCCCACATCGCGGAGCTCGAAGCGGACGCCGGCCTCGTGCGCTCGACCGTCTGCGCCACCGCGGCCCGGAGCCCGACGCCGCCGAAGCCGAGCGACGCGATATCGACGACCGACGAAGGTGCCGCCGACAGCGATCGGCTCAGCGAGGCCGGTGTCTCCCGCGACTGGGCGACGGCCAGGTTCTCCAGTCCTTCCCGCGAACCTCCGCTCAGCCAGCCACGAGCCGCATCCGCCGCGAGCTGGGAGCAGATCGCGTCCCCGTCCCGATCATGCGGCTCGATGACGCGCCAGGCCGCGATCTGTCCGGAGCTCGGGAACACGAAGTGCAGCGCGACGCGCATCCCCGCGAAGCGGGCGATGCTGGCGGCGCGCGCCAGCGAATCACCGGGGATGCCGCCGGGGCCGACCAGAGCTACCACCGCATCGACCGGGCGGCGCCAGGGGAGCGCGTTCACGACCTTGCGCAGGGTCCGGCTGTCCGCCTTCGTCGCGTCGATGAGCAGGGCCGGTCCCCCGGCGGCGATCCCGATGGTCCCGGCCCCCGGCGGGGTCAGCCCGAGACTGCGGTAGAGGTCGCCGACTCCTTCCCCCGAGACCACAAGGAGGCACAGGGCGTCCGATTCGACCAGGCGGCGCGCCTCGGCGAGAGCGCGGCGCAGGCCGATCCGGGTCGACGAGCTCCACCCCGTCGCCACCAGGGGCGGCGCGGCGAGCCGGGCCTCGCGTCTCGCCCGGGACTGCCCCCGGGCCGCATCCACCCCCCGGCGGGAGAGCCACAGCAACCCCTTGCCGAGGAGGACGAGCAGCTTCCACAGGATCCACACGGCGACGAGGAGGAGGACAAGGGCGACGATGACGAGCACGATGAGGAGGACGATCTCGACCGTCCCACCCTGCATCAGCCGTACGACGTAGTCTCCGATTCGCTCGATCATGGAGGTGTCGCTCATTCCGCCTGTGCTCCGAGCCGGTCGTTCTCAGTTCCCGGCGGGGGGCGGGATCCGGATGAAATGAGGGTCGGGAGAGCGGCGGAGCGGCTCGCGGTCGAGCGGCGGCAGCCCCGAGGGTCCGACGCTGCGCTCGAACGGGTCCCACACGCCCGGCTCCGCCGGAAGCCCGGCGCGAACCCGCTCCTCGATCCGCTCGGCGTCGCTCAGGGAGTCCCGGGACAGCATCGTCCAGACGGCCAACCCGCTTCCGAGCCACAGGACAAGCCCGAGCAGCGCCATCGGAAACGGCGAAAGTCCGACCCGTGTCGGGCGCACGTCGGTGACGATCTCGACCGGCCCGCCCCGGTCCGTCCCCACCGCCTCCTCGAGCGATGCGACGAGGGACGAGCGCCCGAGCGTGTCCCCCCGCAACGCCCCTTCGAATCCCGCCCGCAACACACCCAGGTAGAGCGGCGCGAGCAGCGAGGAGTCCTTCCCCTCCGCGGAGGAGTGGGCCCTGCCCAGCACGTGGGACGAGCTCCGGGCCCTCCTCACGATCTCCTCCCCGGCGAGCGCCGAGCCGTAGAGCTCGAACTCCAGCAGGCGTTCCCGCCAGCGGTCGAGACCCCCCGCCGGGTGGTGGAGCATCCGCTCGTCGGTGAGGCCGACCAGCGCGTAGGCGGCCTCGCGGGCAATGTTCGCGTCGTTCCGAATCACGCTCGGCAGCGCATTGACGAATGCGTCCACTCCCTGCGCGAGCCGCCGCCGGCTGACCTCCATGGCGGCGGTCGCCGGGGACCCCTCCCCCGCTTCCAGGATCCGGGCCGCGAGCGCCTTCTCCTCGCGATCCAGCAGCTCGAAGAACGGAACGGCGCGGAGCGCGACCTCGAAACCGATGCTCACCGCGGTCCTCCCGTGCCGTGCCGGGCAAAGCCGCCGGCCCCGCCTCCCAGGCGCGGATCGGACATCGCCGCCGCGTGCCCGGACATGGCGGACAGGCCACCGGAGAGATGGGAAGAAGCGGCTCCGCCCGTTCCGGCCGTCTCTCCGATCCCTTCCGGAACGAGTATCGAGAACGACGTGTTCGGCGGAGGAGGGGTCTTCGCGGCGAGCGTGAGCTCCCCCTTCCCGCCCCGCCAGGCCAGGTCGTGGTCCACGTGGTAGAGAGCGAGGAGCGGTCCGCTGGACACCCCGATGCGCGGATCGCGCGCGATCGACCGGCGCGGACAGCCTCCGACGCGCCGGGTCAGCGCCTCCTGAATCCGGTCCGGCGCCGCCAGCGCCGCGCCCTCCAGCCACAGTCGGGCCGCGACCAGGTCCGCGGGCCGGGAGGCCTCGATGGCAAGCAGCAGGGCGTCCGAAGGCATCCCGTCCACCTGCAGCATGTCCGGATCCTCGGTCCGGCGGAACACGGACGCCCGGAACGGCAGCCCGATGCCGGCCGCCGCCGACTCCGCCGCGTGCAGCAGGCGCCGGACGGACCCGCGCTGGTCCGCCGGATCCCAGGCACTGTCGAGCGGCTCGAAGATCCCCGCGGCGCCGCGGACCCCGAGCGCCAGGCGCAGCGCCTCGATCCCCAGCCGGCCCGGGGGGACGGCCGGAGCGGCAAGCAGGGCTTCGATCACTCCGACCCCCTGGACGAGCGCCGCCGCGACCTGCCCGAGGACACGGGCGGCCGGCCGCTCCTCGGCCCCCGGCAGGCGCAGCGTGGCCATGAATCCGGCACCCAGGGCGGCCAGCCCCCCGAGCATCTGGTTCAGATCGAGCCGCATCGGGTGGCCCGATCCGATGAGAAGAGCCGGCGGAGACCAGTCGGACAGGCCGCTCCAGGCCCCGCCGCGCCAGATCAGCCGCGCAACCGGCAGGGTGGACCTCGAGGGAGCGTCTTCGCCCTGGTGGAGAGAGACTTCGCCCTCCGGGGTCCGGACGATGTGGAAGCTCAGCGCATCGCCGTCCGACCCGGCCCCGAGCGCGTGGACGAGGCTGGCGGCCCGGAACGGCGTGCCGTCGGGGAAGAGCCCCTCGCACTCGATGCGCAGCCCCGAGGACGCGAGCGCCGTCTCGTCGAGGGTGAACGACGTGAAACCCCACGGCCACGGATCGGCCACGAGGCCGGAAAGATGCGACAGGCCGGCGCTGCGGTGGTCGGTGCGCTGGAAGTGCGCCGGCTCCAGGACCAGCCCGTTGCGCCAATCCACGCCTTCCGGAATCGAGGGGATGACCACTTTCGCTAGAACCCGAACACCGAGTACCACCGGTCCCCGGACGACGGCTCGCCCCCGGTGATCGAGCAGCCCTCGTCACCGATGTGCACCACCACGTCGCCATCCCTCTCGAACCGGAGCGGGGGCGGCGCAGATCGCGTCCCGCAGAAGAGGACACCGGCGACACGCCGGTCGACCCGCATCTTCTGAGGACCCACCACTCCGCCGGGCACGACCTCCCACGCGTCGTATCGCTCTTCGGCGTGCGCGCTGCGGAAGGCGTCGCCGGCGTCGCCGAACCACGACCTCGTCTCGATGCGCAGCGCCTCCCTGACGAGAGCGGGGTCCCTCAACCGCACCAGCTCCACCGGCACCGGCCAGTCCCCGTTGACGCCGCGTTGCGCCGTCAGCGTGATCGTCTCCAGCCGCAGCACCCGCTCCAGCTTTTCGCCGTCGTCCCCTCCCAGGCCGAGACCGCCGATGCAGCCGGCGAGCGCGACGGGAACGGCCAGCACCGCCAGGACCTGCCGTGCCAGCGGCCTCCCGCATCGGTGTCGCGGGCCTCGGCGACGGTCACGTCGCATCGTGCTTCATCCCTTCCGCGGCCGGACGCACGGCGAACCTGCCGTCCCGCCGGAACACGATCGTGTCTCCGGGCGACGCACCGGTTCCGATCCGATCGAGCACGTACTCCGCGACCGCGGGCCGGATCGACCCCGCGATGACGCCGTCCAGGAACCGCGCGCCCTGCGGGGTCGTCTTGACGCGCTCGGTAAGCCACTCCCGCACCTCCGGGTCGAATGCCAGCTCGCAGCGGTGCGAGGCGCCATACGCCTCCGCCAGGCGATCGAGGCGCATCCCCGCGATCTTCGCGAGCGTTTCCTCCCCGAGGGGCCAGTACGGCACGAGCTGCAATCGGCCGATGAAGGCCGCCGGGAAGTGCCGGGCGAGCGCTCCCGTCAGATCACGGTGAAAGTCGTCCTCGAACGGCGGCGGATCGGTCATCGCCGCCTTCTCCACCACCGTGTCGCCCACATTCGTCGTGAGAATGATCAGCGCGTTCGAGAAATCCGCCTCGATCCCTTCCGCGTCCTCCATCCAGCCCCGGTCGAGCACCTGGTAGAGCATCTCGATCACGTCGGAGTGGGCCTTCTCGATCTCGTCCAGCAGCACCACGCAGTACGGCGTGCGCCGGATGCCCTCGGTCAGCACGCCTCCGTCGCCGTAGCCGACATAGCCGGCGGGCGCGCCCTTCAGCCCGGAGACCGTGTGCGCTTCCTGGTATTCGGACATGTTGACGGTGAGAAGCCGGCCGCCGAACAGCGCGTCGGCGATGGCGTGAGCCGTCTCCGTCTTTCCTACCCCGGACGGGCCGCAGAACATCAGCGCCCCCACGGGCTTGCGCCGGTCGGACAGGCCCGCGAGGTAGGCCCGCGCCTGCGCGGCGCAGCGGGCAAGCGCGTCGTCCTGTCCCACGACGCGCTCGGCGAGCGTCTCCTCCAGCCGGACCGCCATCTTGCTCACGTCCGACAGCATCCCCCCCATCGGCACTCCGGTGAGAGCCGAGACCACCGCCGCGACGTCGTCCTCGACCACCTCGGCCACGTGGCGATCGCCGTTCCCGTCGCCACCCTGCATGACCGTCGATGCCGATGCGGAAGCACCCCCGTCGGCGGGCCCGCCGGAAGCCGGGGCGGCCTCCTCCGGCGCTTCCGGAACCGCCGCCCCGGTTCCGTCGACGCCACCGGCCGGAGCGCCCTCGCCCGGCCCATCGGCCATGCGCGCCCGGGCGCACGCGGAATCCAGCACCACGATGGCCTTGTCCGGGAGCTGCCGCCCCACCATGTAGCGGCGGGAGAGGGAGACGGCCGCTTCCAGGACGTTCTCGCCCAGCGCGACCGAGTGGTGCCCGGCGAGCGACGGTGCGATGCCTTCGACGATACGCAGCGCCTCCTCGTGGTCGGGCTCCTGGATCCGCACCGGCGCCACCCGCCGGGCGAGCCCGGCGTCCGGCTCGATGTAACGTCTCCATTCGCGCCAGCCGCACGTTCCGAGGATCCGCACCGCGCCCCCGGTGAGGACGCTGCGCAGCGCATCCGCGCCCTGACCCTGATCGCCGAACAGGAGGTGGATGTCGTCGACGTACAGGACCATCCCGGCGCTCTCGATCTCCTTGACGATGGCCTGCAGCCGCTCGTCGAGGGCGCCCCGGACGACCGCCCCCGCCCGCAGGGCGGAGAGGTCGAGAGACCACACCGGAGTGCCGAACAGGACGGACGGCACGGTGTCCAGCTCTCGTGCCAGGGCGTTGACGAAGCCCAGGGCGCACGCCGTCTTGCCGACCCCGGCCTCGCCGACGATGACCACCGAGTTCTGCCGGCGCCGCATCAGAATGGACGCGATGGCCTGCATCTGCGACCGGAAGCCGACGACGGGGTCGAAACCGCCCTTTCGGGCCGCTGCCGTCAGGTCGCGGCCATAGCGGGACAGCTCCGGGTATTGCGCATCGGTTGCCGCGGCGCTCACGGCCGACGCTTGCCGCTGTTCGGGGCTCCCGGCCACCGCGAGGGCGGCGAGGTCGATGCGCTCGAACCCCGGCAGCGTCGCCACCAGGCGCGGCCAGGCGTCCCCGCGGCGCAGAACCGTCTCGAAGAAGCGCAACGGGGATACGGCGGCTTCTCCGTACTCGTCGAACGCCAGCGACCACGCCTCGCGCAGGAGGTGGGCGAGGGATTCGTCGAACAGGGGCAGGGCGCCCGGCGCGGCGCGAGACTCCTCCGCGACCTGTTCGGCCAGGGCGGACTCGATCGCCGGTGCATCCGCGCCGGCGCCGTCGAGCCCCTTCATGACCGCCGGGCCGACGGTACGGTCGCGCAACAGGCCGAGGAGAAAGAGCTCGATGGTGATGCAGCCGCGTCCTTCCCGCGCCGCGCGCTCGGCGGTGGCATGGAGAACGCGTCGTGCGCCCTGGTCGAGGTGCTCGTAGAGCCTACGCAGATTCAATTTTGATCACCGATCTTCATCACCTGGAATTCGGACCCGTCCGCCCCCGCACCTCGCATCGGTGCTCGGCTTTCACGGGTCTGTCGCATCCGGTGGCCGCGCGAGGATTATATTGTCAATGATTCAGAATACCACTGTTACCTGATTTCAGATCATCACCCGCCGCTTCTCCGACGGGCGCGAGCTCGCGCCCGCCGAGCTCCCGCGGACCGCGCGCTCCGCAACGCCACCGCGATGCGCGCCGGGGAGGTCGCGCTCCCGGTCCCGGACGGGTGCGGCATCACGACCCTCATGAACGTGATACCGATCCGTTCCGGGAGCGATAGACTTGGCCGATTCCCGACACGGAGGCGGGTCATGGCACGAGTGCGCGACATCGAGATCGACGAGGTTCCCGCGGAGCTGCAGCCCGTCTACCGGCGCTACGCCGAGTCCTACGGCCCCTTTCTCAACCAGGTGAAGGTCTTCGCGCACCGCGCGCCGGCGCTCCGGCACGTGATGGGCATGCTGCTGGAGCTCGCGGACGAAGCGGTCCTGCCGAAGCGCTACCTGGAGATCGCGCTGGTCGCGGTCTCCAGGGCGAACGAGTGCACCTACTGCGTCGCCCACCATGCGCCCCGGCTGGTCGGGCAGGGGCTCGATCCCGCGAGCGTGGCCGCCGTCCTCGAGCCCGAGGTGCCGGGATTCGACGAGGTGGACACCCTGGTGCGGGACTACGCGGTCGCGGTGACGGAGGACGCGCGGCGGATGCCGGCCGCGATGGTGGAGCGGCTCAAGGCGCACTTCAGCGAGGAGCAGGTCGTGGAGCTGACGCTCCGCGCCACCCTGTGCGGCTTCTTCAACCGCTTCAACGAGGCGCTCGGGATCGAGATGGAGGACGGGGTCGTGGAGGAGATGCTGGCGGCGGGAGTGCGGATCGAGGACCTTCCCCATCCCGAGACCCTGGCGGCGGCCGGAGACTGAACGGCGGTCTCGCCGCCGCATGGACGGCAGCTCACCGCCGGGCCGGCTCCGCCCCCGCCACCTCGTGGGTCACCGTGTTGCGCTCGACGATGATCCAGCGCCGGCAACCCCGCTCGTGCCACCACTGCTCCCGCACCCATCCCCCGGGATTGGCATGGTTGTAGACGTGGTCGGTCCACTCGGCGTCGGAGAGCGCGTCCGGGTCCGCGGGCCGCGGCACCGCTTCGCTCCAGCAGACGAACTCGTCCTCGTTGCGCGGGCCGCAGTGCGGGCAGGGGATGACGATCACGGGGTCGCTCCGGTCACCGCGCGAGCCCTCGCCCGTCGCCGCGCCCGCATCGTCTCTGCGCCGTTCATCGGTTGAACGAGACTCCGCCCTCGACCACCAGCCGCCCGCGCTCGAAGCGGTCGAGGCCGAGGTCCCGAATCAGGTCGTGCGGCTCGTCCTTCGCGATCAGCCACGCGTGCATCCGCGCCGCCATCGGGGTGGTCTTGAATCCGCCGGCCCCGGCGACGTCCACGTAGAAGTTGGCGAGCGGCGTCTTCGAGATGATGGGGCTGCCGTCGTAGACGATGTCGAGCAGGCCCGCCCACTGGCGCAGCAGCTTCATGCGGGCGAAGACGGGGAACATCTCCAGCACCGCCGAGGTGACCTGCTCGACGGTGCGAAAGGCGCCGCGCTGCACGTACGACGGATACGGCTCCGTCGGCCCGCCGATCACCAGCTCGCCCTTGTCCGACTGCATCATATAGCAGCCGTAGCCGCTGAAGACCAGGATCGGGTCGAGCACCGGCTTGACCGGCTCCGACACCCACGCCTGCAGCGGCTGCACCTCGATCGGCAGCCGGAACCCGGCCATTGCCGCCACCACGCTGCCGCTCCCCGCCACCGCCATGCCCACCTTGTCCGCCTCGATGAAGCCGCGCGTCGTCTCCACGCCGACGACGCCGACGCCGCTGCGCCGGATGCCGGTCACCTCGCAGTTCTGGATGATGTCGATGCCGTGCGCGTCGGCCATGCGGGCGAAGCCCCAGGCCACCGCGTCGTGGCGGGCCATCATCGCCTCGGGCTGGTGCACGCCGCCGAGCACCTCGAGACGCGGGCGCGGCGGAGGCCGGAAGACGGGCAGCCGGCGCCTGATCTCCTCGACGTCGATCAGCTCGTACTTCGCGCCGTGCACGTGCATGGTGTTGGCCATCCGCGCCGCGGTGCGCGCGGCCTGAGAGCTTTGCAGGAACGAGATCATCCCGCGCCGGCCCACCATGAGGTTGTAGTTGAGCTCGCGCGAGAGCTCGCGGTAGAGCGCCATCGAGCCCTCGTGGAACGGCACGCTCGGGGGGCGGACGTAGTTCGAGCGGATGGTCATGGTGTTGCGGGCGGTGTTGCCCCCGCCGAGCCACCCCTTCTCCAGCACCGCCACGTTGCGGATGCCGTGGTCCCTCGCGAGGTAGTACGCGGCCCCGAGGCCGTGCCCGCCGCCCCCGATGATCACCACGTCGTAGCGCCGCTTCGGCTCGGGGCTGCGCCACATCCGCTGCCAGTCGGGCCGGTACGCGAGCGCGTTGCGCAGCAGGGAGAAGATGGAAAAGCGTCGCATCGGCGGCGTTCAGCCTGCGCCCATCCACTGCAGCGTGGCCTGCCGACTTTCGTCGGTGACCTGCCTGACGACGGGGTGTGCGTACACGGTCTCGCGCCATGTCTGCAACTTCGGCCCGTAGCGGACCTCCCGCCCGAAGTGCGGCAGCAGGATGTCGGCGAGCGTGAACGTGGCCGGGAAGGCGCAGTCCGCCACCCCGATGGTCTCGCCGGCCAGATACGGACCGGGCTCGATCAGCGACTCCATCTGCTCGAGCCGCGCCTGATAGCGGTCCAGACACCCCCCCAGGGCCGCTTCGTCCCGGCTCGCCGGATCGACGTGAGCGAACGTGGCGCGCAGATGCGGCTCCAGCCACAGGTCGTGGAATCGCGCCAGGAATCGCTGGCGGGCACGCAGCTCCGCGTTCCCGGACAGGAGCGAGGGTTCGGGATGCCTTTCCTCGATGTACTCCGTGATCACCTCCGATTCGCTGATGACGAAATCACCGTCCTTCAGGCCGGGAATCGTGCCGACGGGAACGATGGCCTGGTACTCCGGCGAGCTGTAGCCACCAGGCGGCGGCACCATTTCGTAGTCGATGCCCTTGATGCCGAGCGCGATTCGAACCTTGGCGCTGTAGGTGCTCACGGGGATTGCGTAGAGGATCACGATTCTTCTCCGATGTGGGCGAACGTGGCGCCGACAGCGTCTCCGGTCTCCAGGCCGCCACTGTCGTCATGGACGCGCGTTCATGGGAGCGGCCGCGGCACGGAGTCGGGCACGAGCCGGTGCTTCGTCGACTCCGCAGGGTATCGCGGAAGCCCTGCGCGCGGCCCGTCCCCGCTCACCGTCGATACGAGAACGCCTTCCTGAACCGCCACAGCAGGTAGTCGCCGCAGGTGATGGGCTCGTCGTGCGGCGTCTCGCCGTCGGCGCAGAACGCGCGCGGGTCGACGAGGGTCTCGAAGTTCGGGTCCCAGGCGAGCACCAGCGAGAGCCGCTCGCGGCCGCTCGAGTTGATCACCCGGTGCACGGTGGAGCGGTAGCGGCGGTTCGACCAGCGGTGGAGCAGATCGCCGATGTTGACGACGAGCGTCCCGGGAATCGGCGGCATCGCGGCCCACTCGCCGCTGCGCCGCTGGATCTCCAGCCCTCCGACGGCGTCCTGGCACAGCACGGTGAGGACACCGAAGTCGGTGTGCGGGGCCACCCCGAACTGGTCCTCCCCGGCCCCGTCCGGCTGCGGCGGATAGTACTGGAGCGACCCCCGGCTCACCGGCCGGTCGCGAAGCCGGACGAAATGCTCCGCATCGAGACCGGCGCCGAGCGCGAAGCCCCGCAGGAGGTGCTCCGCGCACGCGCTCGCCGCCTCGAAGTAGGGGTAGACGCTCGCCTTGAGCTCCGGCATCGCGGCCGGCCACACGTTCGGTCCGAGGAGAGGATTTTCCGGCTCCGCCGCGGCATCGGTCCGAACGCCGGAATCGCCATGGAGCGCATCGCCGGGGCCGCCGTCGAGCTCGACGCCCCAGTTGAAGCTCTCCTTGAGATCGAGTCTGGCGTCGTCGTACATCTTCGTCGAGCCCGGCTTGAGGTAGCCGTGGTGAAACCGGTTGGTGCCGGCTTCCCGCTTGTCCTCCTCCGGCAGCCGGAAGAAACCGATGCCGGCGCGCCGGGCCCGCTCGACGACCGCGTCATCCACCCCGTGGTTCCGGACGTAGAGGAAGCCGGCCTCGGTTGCGGCCCGGGCGAGCGCAGCGCCGACCCCGGCGGAATCGGTGCCGTCGCGCAGGGGGGCGATGTCGATGATCGGAACTTCGCCGGCGTCGATCGGTTCGGCTCTGGCGTGGAGGGACATGGATGCATCTCCGATGAATCGGTGACCGCGACGTCGACAGGAGTGTACTCCGATGCGTGGTCTTGGCCGCATGCTGGTGCATGCACAAATGCGATCGACGAAAATCGTCGGACCACGAGTCCGGAGGCACACCGGAAAGCCATGACCATCGACAAGCCGTCACCGATTCCGCCCACGGTACGCGAAGGCGATTCGCGTCAACGGCGAATCTCCGCGGAGCACGCCGTGCACCCGTCGCCGCCCGAAGCCCCCGGTGCGTCGAGTGGCAAGGGCCCGAGCAACGGACTTCGCCGGTTGGCCGGCGGGTGGAGCGATCATGAATTCAAGCGCTTCGAGAACGCCGTCGCGCCGCTTGGCGAGATCGATGACGAACCCTGGAGGTGATACGGTTCCGTCTCGGCACGATGGAGAAATGCGTACGAGGGTGATCCGGAGACGACGATGAACAGACAGCTCACTGCGATCATCGAACGGGAAGGCGACGGGTATGTTGCTCTATGCCCCGAGGTCGATGTCGCGAGCCAGGGAATGACAGTCAGTGAAGCACGTACGAATTTGAAGGAGGCGGTCGAATTGTTCTTCGAAACGGCGTCGGAAACGGAGATTGGGGGTCGGCTGCACGACGAAGTGTACGTCACCCACATGGAGGTCTCGGTTGCTGGAACCGAACTCAATTTCGGTTCCAGCGACCGAAATTGAGTTGAACTGAGCCGCGTTCCGCGGCGGGACGCCGTGCCCGCCGTCAGTATGGTGGATTTCTCCAACCCCAGGTGACTCGATGATCCGGCGCGCTGCCGCGCTGCGACGTCATCGGTCCCCCCGATTCTCTTCTCCCGTC
>JAJDVI010000040.1 GCA_022826195.1 Acidobacteriota bacterium | reverse complement strand
CCAACGGGTCCTGCGAGCGGTCCGGATGGGACCGAGCGCAAAGAAGTACGCAAAGAAGGGGGGGCTGACTTGTTTGCGTTCGAGGGTGGCCCCGGGGACGACCCCGGCGAGGGCAAATTACTCACGGGAATCGGGGGTCCGTCGTCACCGGCGCGGCGGGCTCGATGGGCGGGCATCGCCAGGTGCGGCAGGTCGTCCACGCCGAAGCGGCCCGTGCTGCGCCGTGCGTCGGCGGTGCGGTGGAGGAGCGAAGACGCGATGGAGAAGAAGGACCGGCCATCGGACTCGTTCTTTCGGATGGCGGTCTTGCAGCACCCGACGCGGCGTCTTTTCGGCGGGGGACTCGTGTAGCTGGTGTCGGTCACGGGACAAGCCTCGTGGAGGGCTAGAGGGCGAGAACGTCGGGAGTGAAGCGCTCGGCGACGTGAGTGGAGCAGGCGTCGATGTATTTCGGCGGCCCCTGGGCGTCCTTCTCGCGCTGCCTGATGCGGTGCGCGGCCCTCCCCGCTTCGAGCCAGCCGCCGAACCTGTCGAGCGGGGAGAAGTCGGCGGTGGAGTCGGCGAGTTCGACGGCATCCAGAAGTTGTTGGTCGGCCCCGGAGCGAGGAACGGGGGCCGCGGGTGGCCCGCGCCAGGTTTCGAGGATCGCCGTATCCGCGGCGGCGTCCGCCTCGGTGCGGGAGACGGCGGCGACATGAACGGCACGGCCGCGATGACGGAGCGCTTCCCAGACCGAGGCGTGAGCCGCCATCCAGGCGCGGATGCGCTCGGATTGGAGTTGCCGGTGGCCTCCGGTGTCGGCGAAGACGAAGGTCGTGGTCGTCCGGGTGCCGGCGATGGGGAGCTTGAGGGGGAAGTAGCGGCGGGTCGGCCGGTCGGAGGAGGGACCGCGATAGACGCGCTGGGGAAGAACCGTGACGCGGATCCCGAGTCGCTCGAAGTAGGCCAGCTTCTCGGGTTCGGTGGGGAGCCATTCGAGGTCGTGGTGTTCGAGGACGTAGTCGAGGGAGAGCAGCCGGCGCATGGTCACTTCCGGGGATGCCCTCCGGCGATGGCGGTTGTCCTCGGTCCCGAGGGCGCGGTAGAGCGGTCGGGCATGGACGTGGCAGACGCTGGTCGGCCGGTAGCCGCGTCGTTCGAGACGGGCAGCGTCGCGGGCGACGCCAGCGTCCATGAGGGCGCGCACGAAACGGGTGGCAGGCCCCGGAGTCACGTCGTAGCGAGCCTGGTATTGACTACGAGTGAAGACGCCGGAGTGGAGGCAGACGAGCGTGAGCCAATCGGCTTGGCGGTCGGTCCAGCCAAGGTCCCGAAGGATCGCAGCCCTCTCCGCAAAGGTGGATAACGCGGTCGCGACCGTCATGGACTGGGTCGGGCGAGGAGATGATCCGCGAAAATGGCTACCGGTGCTTCCGTCCACGCGGCGGCCGGGACGACAATGAGGATGAGCACGGCGAGCCCGGGATTCGAGGCGGCGGGTAGCCTTGGCGATCATGGGGCCTCGTCGTCGCGAACCGTCGTCGCGGAGGCGGTAAGCGTTCGGTCGTGGGTGTATGGACATATGGTTGACCCATCGGACCGCGCCCTCGGCGTCCGGCGGAAACCGGCGCAGGCCGACTAGCGCACCCTCCACGGCCAGCGCATTCTTCGCCTCCATCGCCGCCAGTTCCTTGCGCCACAACGCTTTGTGCAGCGACCCCAAGCGTCCGCACTGGTGCGGGCGACCGGCTCCGCCCACTGCAACTCGTCCCCGCTCCTTTCTCTGCTGCGCGGGTTCTCGCGCCAGCCCTTCCGTTGTCGCTTCCAATACACCCACGGGCGAACGGTTACCGGAGGCGGCACCCGCTTCGAAACCGCCGTGGTGGCGGAAACGCGCGTCGCTGTGGGATCCAACGCATCGGACGGAACATTATAGCGTCATAAGTCATTGATATGCCATAGTGTTATAAGGAACACCCGGGAAGCTATAGGACCGAAGGGCACACAGAGAACCGCCAATCGAAAGCGCGCTCTTTGGCGCGTTACTTGCTGTCCGGCCTATGGACGGGGCGCGACGGCGCTCTCTCAGCAGCCGCCGGGGAAGCTGCGGAGATTCGTCGCGGGACGGAAACGCACCACCCGTCCCCGGGGAATGCCCGCCGGCTCGTTCGTCCGCGGATTCCGCGCCACGCCCGTTCTGCGGGGGCGAGTGCGGAACATCCCGAAGCGCCGGAGCACCACGCGGTCGCCGCGCGCCAGGGCGGAAGCAACGGATTCGAACAGCGCCTCCACGGCGTCCTGCGCGGCGAGAGACTCCAGATCCGCCGCCTCCATCGCCCGGTCGACGAGGTCCGCCTTCACCATGCCGACCGCATCCTATGCGACACGCAATCCACGGTCAGGTCAGTTCCACGGGCCACCGAGTAAGCTCTCCCGCCCAGGGAGCGCCGGACTCCTGTGACTTCCTCAACGATTCCGCCCCCTAGCCGCCGGCGCCTCCGGCGGCGCTTGCCGCCGCCAGTGGCATCCCGACCCCGATATGGATGAGAGCGAGAACGATCGCAGGGCTCCTGTTCCGGCACGGTCCCGCGATCGATCTCGTCAAGCTTGGTCAAATGCTCCCGTACGGCGACCTGATGAGTTCGAGGTAGCCCCCGCCGGGAGACTGGCCGTTCTCGGTGCTCACGCCAGTTCCACAAGAGGCTGCTAGCGCGGCACGGGACTCAGGTGGCCGGCGGAGGGTTCGATCATGGACGATGCGCGCGGAATGGCCAGCCCCGTCGCGGACGACGGTGGCCCCCCGGACTCCGGCCCGCGCAGGGACCGCGACGTCATCCGGCGGTTGTTCGAGACGGGCGAGTACCCCTACGAGCGGAAGCTCGCCCGCAAGCCCTACGAGCGGAGCAAGGCCACCCTCCAGGTGGAGCTGCTGAAGGTCCAGGACTGGGTGAAGGCGACGA
>JAJDVI010000105.1 GCA_022826195.1 Acidobacteriota bacterium | reverse complement strand
GCACCCTCACCGGCGCCGCACCCGGCGGAGATCAGAACAAAACTCACAAACGTAGTGCCAAGCTGTCGGCACCCGTTCTTCCAACAGGCTACCTGTCAACGACTTACAGATCCCGATACGTCCAAAGTGGCGAAGTCGGGTTCAGACCGGCACAGCGGGCCGCCGGCCCGCGGATGACGGTCCCCGGTTGGGCCGTGATGCACCGGGAGAGAAGCCCCATAGCGCGGATCAGGTCTTGCTGTGCGCTGCGCAAGGCGCAGCGCGTGCCGGTCTGAAGACCGGCGCTCCCACGCGCTACTCGTCCTGGTAGGCGCCCGCGTAGGTCCGCTCGGCGGGGGCCGCCAACTGGAAGAAGACCAGCTGGAGGATGCGGGCGCCCGCGACGAGTTCGAGCCCGTCGGGGTGGTGCACGGTGAGCAGCGACCCGCTGCGGCCCCGGTAGCCCGAGTCCCAGAGCGCGGTGCCGATCGCCGCGCCGCTCCGGAGCAGCGAGGAGCGGGTGCGGCCGATGGCGAACACGTCCGGCGGGACGTTGACGACCTCGTTGTAGCGCACCCACCAGGGGCCGGCGGCGAGCCGGTAGACGCCGTCACCGCCGGGGGCGAGCGGCTCGGGCGACGGGATGCGGCGGCTCGCGTTGTCGAAGTCCACGCGGCCCGGGCCCGCGCCGAAGCGGCTCACCTCGGCGAGGGTGAGGTCCACCCCGTTCATCTGGATCTGGACCTCCGGGTCCACCAGGCCCGAGAGCAGCGGGGGGTCGTCGTTCAGCCGGCGCCGGAGGGCGGCGCCCGCGATCAGCTCCACGTCAGGGTTCGGAGGGACGTCCGAGGATCGTGGGCAGGGTGATGTGCTCCTGGCCCTGGTACTTCCCCTTCTTGTCCCGGTAGCTGACCTCGCAGTCCTCGTCGCTCTCGAAGAAGAGCACCTGGGCGATCCCCTCGCCCGCGTAGATCCGGCACGGGAGCGGGGTGGTGTTCGAGATCTCGAGCGTGGCGTTGCCCTCCCACTCGGCGTCGAACCCGGTCACGTTGATGATGATCCCGCAGCGGGCGTAGGTGGACTTGCCGATGCAGATGCCGTAGACGTTCCGGGGCATCCGGAAGTTCTCGACCGTGTTCGAGAGCGCGAAGGAGTTGGGCGGGATGACGCAGACCTCGCCCTTGTAGTCCACGAAGCTCTTCTCGTCGAAGTTCTTCGGGTCCACGATCGCGGTGTGGACGTTCGTAAAGATCTTGAACTCGTCCGAGACCCGGATGTCGTAGCCGTAGGCGGAGAGTCCGTACGAGATGACCCCCTGCCCCACCTGGTGGTCCACGAAGGGATCGATGAGCCGGTGGTCGAGCGCCATCCGGCGGATCCAGTGGTCCGGTTTGATGCTCGGCAGTTTCGGTTCCCTCTCGCGGCTGGCTCAGGTCAGCTCGACGCCCGGGAAAAAGTATCCGAGTTCGAAGGCCGCGGTCTCCGGCGCGTCGGAGCCGTGGATCGCGTTCCGCTCGATCGAGGAGGCGAACCGCGCCCGGATGGTGCCGGCGGCGGCATCCGCCGGGTTCGTGGCCCCCATCAGGCGCCGCAGTTCGGCGATCGCGTCGTCCCGCTCCAGCGCCATGACGACGGCCGGACCGGAGGACATGAAGTCGGTGAGACTCGAGAAGAAGGGCCGCTCGCGGTGGACGGCGTAGAAGCCCTCGGCCTCGGACTTGGTCATCCGGACCATCCGCATGGCGGCGATGCGGAAGCCCGCCCCCTCGAGGGCCTGGAGGATGGCCCCGGTGTGCCCGGCGGCCACCGCGTCGGGCTTCACGATGGAGAACGTTCGCATCTGTCGTGTCCTTTTGATTCCCGGCTGTCCGATCCCCCGGGCTATCCCCGGAGCCGGGCTTCCATGGCCGCGCCCATCTCCGCCGGGCTCTCGACGACCGTGCAGCCGGCCGAGCGGAGCGCCTCCATCTTGCCCGCCGCCGTCCCCTGGCCGCCCATCACGATGGCGCCGGCGTGCCCCATCCGCCGTCCCGAAGGCGCCGTCTGGCCGGCGATGAAGCTGACCACCGGCTTCTTCAGCTCGCGGCGGATGAAGTCCGCCGCCTCTTCCTCGGCGCCGCCCCCGATCTCGCCGATGAGGATCACCGCCTCGGTGTCGTCGTCGGCGGCGAAGAGTTCGAGCACGTCCACGAAGTTGGTGCCGATCACCGGGTCGCCGCCGATGCCCACGCAGGTGCTCTGGCCGATGCCGCGCTGGCTGAGCTGGTGGACCGCCTCGTAGGTGAGCGTCCCGCTCCGGGAGACGACCCCGACGTGGCCCTCCTGGTGGATGAACCCCGGCATGATGCCGACCTTGGCCTTGCCGGGTGAGATGACGCCGGGGCAGTTCGGGCCGAGGATGCGCGTTCCCCCCGGCGGGACCGTCCGCATCACCCGCACCATGTCGCGGGTCGGGACCCCCTCGGTGATGCTCACCACCAGGTCGAGTCCCGCGTCCACCGCCTCCGCGTAGGCGTCGGCGCAGAACGGGGGCGGCACCAGGACGAACCCGACGTTCGCCTGGGTCTTCTCCACCGCCTCGGCCACCGTGTCGAAGACGGGGACGCCGACCGCGGTCTGGCCGCCCCTCCCGGGCACCACGCCGGCGACCAGGTTGGTGCCGTAGTCGCGGCAGGCCTCCGCGTGGAAGGCGCCTTCCCGTCCGGTGATCCCCTGGACGACGAGGCGGGTCTCGTTGCCGACCAGGACGCTCATGCCGGGACCGCCTCCAGCTTGCGGACCACCTGCCCGGCGGCGTCGCGCATCCCGTCCGCGGTGGTGAAGTCGAGCCCCGACTCCTCGAGCATCCGGCGGGCGAGTTCCACGTTCGTCCCCTCCATGCGGATCACGATCGGCAGCGTCACCCCGAGCTTCCGGACGGCGGCGATCAGCCCCTTCGCGAGCCGGTCGCAGCGGAGGATGCCGCCGAAGATGTTGATCAGCACCACCCGCACCTCGGGGTCCGAGGAAAGGATGCGGAAGGCGTTTTCGATCTGCTCGGCGCTGGCGCCGCCCCCCACGTCGAGGAAGTTCGCGGGGGACGCCCCCGCGAGCTTCACGATGTCCATGGTGGCCATGGCCAGTCCGGCGCCGTTCACCATGCAGCCCACCGAGCCGTCGAGCTTGATGTAGCTGAGCCGGTGCTTGCTGGCCTCGACCTCGAGCGGCGACTCCTCGTGGATGTCGCGGAGCGCCGCGACCTCGGGCTGGCGGAAGAGGGCGCTGTCGTCCACCGAGACCTTGGCGTCGAGCGCGAGCACGTCGCCCCCCTCGGTGACCAGCATCGGGTTGATCTCGACCTGGCTGGCGTCGAGCCCGTCGAAGGCGCGGTAGAGCGCGGTGAGGAACTTCGTCCCGTTCCGGAAGACCTGGCCCTCGAAGCCGAGGCCGAAGGCGAGCCGCCGGGCCTGGAAGGGCTGCATCCCCATCGCCGGGTCCACCGTCACGGTGAGGATCTTCTCGGGGGTCTCCGCCGCCACCTCCTCGATGTCCATGCCGCCGGCGGCGCTCGCGATGCACATCGGCCGGCCGGTCGAACGGTCGATGATGAAGCTGACGTAGAGCTCGCGGGCGATCGCGACGCCCTCCTCGACCAGGAGGCGCCGCACGAGCCGCCCCTCGGGGCCGGTCTGCTTGGTCACCAGCGTGGCGCCCAGGATCGCGTCCGCGGCGGCGCGCACCTCGTCTTCGGTGCGGGCGAGGCGCACCCCGCCGGCCTTCCCGCGGCCGCCGGCGTGGATCTGGGCCTTCACCACCACCGGGAGGCCGAGTTCGGAAGCCGCGGCGACCGCCTCGTCCACGCTGAAGGCGACCTTCCCGCGCGGGATGGGGACGCCGTACTCGGCGAGGAGCGCCTTCGCCTGGTGTTCGTGGAGGTTCACGGACGCCCTAGACCCCGATCTTCTCGGTGAGTTCGCGGACCGCAGCCGCCGAGCGGTCGAGCGCGGCCTGCTCCTCCGCCGTGAGCTTGATCTGGACGACCCCCTCGATGCCCGCGCGGCCGAGCTTCACCGGGACGCCGAGGTAGATGCCGTCCACCCCGTACTCGCCCTCGAGGTAGGCCGCGCAGGGGAGGATCTTCTTCTTGTCCTTGAGGATGGCGTCCACCATCTCGACGATGGCCGCCGAGGGGGCGTAGTAGGCCGAGCCGGTCTTCAGGTAGGCCACGATCTCGCCGCCGCCCTTCCGGGTGCGCTCGACGATCCGCTCGATCGCCTCGGCGGACATGAAGTCCGGCAGGGGGATCCCGGCGACCGTCGAGTAGCGCGGGAGCGGCACCATGTCGTCGCCGTGCCCGCCGAGCACGAACGCGTGGACGTTCTCCACCGAGACGTTCACTTCCTGGGCGATGAAGGCCCGCATCCGCGCCGAATCGAGGACGCCCGCCATGCCGACCACCCGGTGCTTCGGCAGCCCGCTGGCGCGGAGCGCCGCCTGCACCATCGCGTCGAGCGGGTTCGAGACCACCACCAGGATGGCGTCCGGCGAGTGCTCCATCGCCTGGCGGGTGACGCTGCTCACGATCGCGTGGTTCTTCCGCAGCAGGTCGTCCCGGCTCATGCCCGCCTTGCGGGGCAGCCCGGCGGTGATGACCACCACGTCGGAGCCCGCAGTGTCGGCGTAGTCGCAGGTGCCGGTCACCTGGACGTCGCTGCCGGTGACCGGGCAGGCCTCCAGCATGTCGAGGCCCTTCCCCTGCGGGATGCCGTCGATGATGTCGATGAGGACGACGTCGGCGAGCTCGGCGTCGGCGAGCCGCTGGGCGGCGGTGGCGCCGACGTTCCCGGCGCCGACCACGGTCACTTTCGGTCGCATTGGCAACCCCCTCTGGCGGTCATCCGGCTGGTGGTTCCGCGGATCAGCCCATGTTCCCGATGATCGCGTCGGCGAACTCCGAGGTCTTGAGTTTGGTCGCGCCGTCCATCAGCCGGTGGAAGTCGTAGGTCACCCGCTTCTGGGCGATCGTCGCCTCCATGGACCGCTCGATCAGGTCGGCGGCCTCGTTCCAGCGCAGGAACCGGAACATCATCACCCCGGAGAGGATGACCGAGCCCGGGTTCACCTTGTCCTGGTCGGCGTACTTGGGCGCGGTGCCGTGGGTCGCCTCGAAGATGGCGTGGCCGGTGTCGTAGTTGATGTTCCCGCCGGGCGCGATGCCGATGCCGCCGATCTGGGCGGCGAGGGCGTCCGAGAGGTAGTCCCCGTTCAGGTTCATGGTGGCGATCACGTCGAAGGCGCTCGCCCGGGTCAGGACCTGCTGGAGGGTGATGTCGGCGATGGTGTCCTTGACCAGGATGCGGTCCTTCCACTGGCCGTTCCCGTGGGTGTCCCAGAGGCCGTTCATGCAGCTCACCACCTCGCCGCGCACGTCGGCCCGGCGCTCCTCGGGCATCAGGTCGTAGCCGGGCTCGATCGCCTTCGCGTTGTCCACGGTGCTGATCCCGGGGTCGTGCTCCTTGTTGGAGAGGATCCAGCTCTCGCGCTCGCTCACCGTCTCCGCCCGGAACTCCCGCGCCGCGAGGCCGTAGCCCCAGTCGCGGAAGGCGCCCTCGGTGAACTTCATGATGTTGCCCTTGTGGACGAGGGTGACGCTCCGGCGTCCCTGCTCGAGGGCGTAGCGGATCGCGGCGCGCACCAGGCGCTCGGTCCCTTCGCGGCTGACCGGCTTGATGCCGATGCCCGAGGTCTCCGGGAAGCGGATCTTCCGGACCCCCATCTCGTCGCGCAGGAAGCCGATCAGCTTCTTCACGTCGGCGGTCCCCTCGCGGTACTCGACCCCGGCGTAGATGTCCTCGCTGTTCTCCCGGAAGATGACCATGTCCACCTGGTCGGGACGGTGCACCGGGCTCGGCACGCCCTCGTACCACTTCACCGGCCGCAGGCACACGTAGAGGTCGAGGAGCTGCCGCAGCGCGACGTTCAGCGAGCGAATGCCGCCGCCGACCGGGGTGGTGAGCGGTCCCTTGATCCCGACCAGGTAGTCGCGGAAGGTGTTCACCGTCTCCTCGGGCAGCCAGTCGCCCGTCTCGTTGAACGCCTTCTCGCCGGCCAGCACCTCGCGCCACTGAATGGCCCGCCGCCCGCCGTAGGCGTTCTCGACGGCCGCGTCGAACACGCGGACACTGGCCCGCCAGATGTCCCGCCCGGTGCCGTCGCCCTCGATGAAGGGAATGATGGGGTTGCCGGGGACCTGAAGTCGCCCGTTCTGAATGGAGATGCGGCCGCCCTCGGGCGGCGTCGGGTGGGGTTCGGCGGTCATGAACTCTCTTCGGGAAAAAGGGTTTCGGGGATAGCGCGCATCCCGAACCCGATCGGGTTCGGTGGGGGGCACACCGGATTTGCCGCGCGGGGAAGGCCCTGACTCAGCGCCGCCGGATCACCAACGCGGCAGCGAACCATCCCGCCGGTCGCGGGCGCAATTTTAGGGCGCTGGGGGCGTCAAGGCAATGGAAGAGATGGGGGGCCGGGGCCTGGTCCGGGCCACGCGGCGTTGATTCGGGAAGCGCACCCCGGTACCTTCCCGCGCGGTTTGGAGTGGGTCCACACGGAAGATTCCGTCTTGAAGCGAACGATTGCCGCCCTCGCGCTGTCCGCCCTGGCGGCGGCCGGGCTCGGTCTCGCGGTTTCCGGGTGCGGGAAACCGCCGCCGCCGCCACCCCCGCCCCAGGATCCGCCGCCCGCCCCGGTGGCGCCGCGCGAACCGCCCCTTCCCCCACCACCGCCGCCGCTGCCCCCGCCCGACGCGGTCGACATCGCCTGTGACGACGGCGACACGGTGTCCCCCGATCTCTTCCTCTCCATGCTCCCGCAGTGCGGCGACCGGGTCAACGTGGTCGCGATGGGCGGAATGACCGGCGAGCTGGCGCGCCTCCTCCGCGAACGCACGCCCGCCAATGTCCTGGACCTCGAAGCGCCGGACCGGCTGACCGACGTCCTGAGCAAGTCCCGGGACCGGATCACCTTCCTCGTCCTGTCCGGACGCGATGGCGATCTGGCCGCCGAGGCCGCCTTCCGGCAGATCCTCGACTCCCGCGACGCCCACTCCCCCAGCACCGTCGTGGTGGCCCACTTTCCCGAGACGTTCCAAGAGGCCGTCGTCCGCCTCACCGCGGGCACCCAGGCCCTCGAGCGAAGGATCATCGTCGTCCCCGAGGGCGACGAACCCGCGGCCCGCATCCTGGACGCCATCACCACCCGCTGCGGAGACCTCCTCGCCAACGGCACCCCCGGCCCCCGCCGCTGCCACCTCCGCCCCTAGGGCGTCGGAGCGCCGGCCTCCGGCCGGCATCGCGGCGGCCCGCGCCGCGACCGTCCCAACGCCATTCATCCTCACACCGGGTACGGCTGGGACCGCCGGTCTTCAGACCGGCACGCGCGGT
>JAJDVI010000099.1 GCA_022826195.1 Acidobacteriota bacterium | reverse complement strand
GACAGCCATCCCGACTCGCCTACCGCCCGAACCGGGGCGGCTCCCGGCGCGCCTGCCGCCATGGGCCTCGACCATAGCCAAAACCGCGAACCGTTACCAGTACCAACCCCCCCTCATACCCCCACGACCGAACGCTTACGGCGGTAGGCTGCGGCCATGAACCACGAAGCCCTGATCGCGCTCCTCGACTACCACTACTGGGCCCGGGACCGGATGCTCGCCGCGGTCGCGCGGATTCCTCCGCTCGAGTTCCACCGCGACCTCGGCAACAGCTTCGGTTCCATCCGCAGCACGCTCGTCCACCTCGTCTCGGCCGAATGGATCTGGTGCTCGCGCTGGGAGGGTGACGGCCCGAGCGCGCACCTGGCTCCCGAGGACTTCGGGACGGTGCAGGACATCCGGACCCGCTGGGAGGAGGAAGAGCAGCGGATGCGGGACTTCGTCCACGGTCTCGGGCCGGACGGAATCGGCCGCGAGATCGAGTACGCCGCCCTCGGCGGCCGCCCGGTGCGCTCGGTCTTCTGGGAAATGCTGCAGCACGTCGTGAACCACGCCAGCTACCACCGCGGGCAGGTGACGACCATGCTCCGACAGCTCGGCGCGGAGCCGCCGCCGAGTCAGGATCTGATCGCGTTCTACCGGGCGCGGGGCTGAAGGGCGTCGCCGCTATCGTTCCGCGGCTTCGGCATGACGAGAGATTCGGACGCGGCGGGGATGCGATGGCGCCACCGGTTCACGATCCTGACGGCGCTCTCCACGCTCGTCCTCATGGGTTGGGGCGCCTTCGTGACCAGCATCGAGGCGGGTCTCGCCGTCCCCGACTGGCCATCGTCCTACGACTCCTACGACCCGTTCAATCCCTGGCCGGGGTGGTGGCGGGTCACGCCGCTCCTGGCCGAGCACGGTCACCGGCTGCTCGGGCTGCTCGTCGGATTCCTGACCACCATCCTCGCCGTCTGGACGTGGTTCACCGAGTCCCGCCGCTGGCTCCGCTGGCTCGCGTTCGGCGCGCTCGCGCTCGTGTCGTTTCAGGGCCTGCTGGGCGGGCTGCGGGTGGTGTGGCTGTCGCTCGACCTGGCCGTGGTCCACGCCGCGACGGCGCAGCTCTTCCTCGGGCTGGTCGTGGCGCTGGCCGCCTTCACCTCGAAATGGTGGCTGACGCTGGATGCCGCGAGGGACGGTCGCCGCGACCACCGCCTCCGGCGGCTCGCCCTCGCCGCCCCCGCCGCCGTCTGGCTCCAGGTCATCCTCGGCGCGCTGGTCCGCCATCCCGGCACCGGCATCCATCCGTGGCTCGTGGGCCTTCACATCGGCGGGGCGGTCCTGGTCGCGGTCGTGGTGGCCGCCTTCCTGCTCCGGGTCCGGGACGGGTTTCCGGAATCGCGCGGGCTGTACCGGGGGTCGTGGGTCCTCGCCGGCCTGGTGGCCGTGCAACTGGTCCTCGGCCTGACCGCCTACTTCGTCACCCTCGATGACGCCGGGATGCTGCAGCCGAGCAACCTGCAGGTGGTGGTGAACACCGCGCACGCCGTGATCGGCGCGCTGCTGATGGCGGGTGCGGTGCTGGCCGTGCTCGGCGCCCACCGCGGGGGCCGGAACCCGGTCACCTCGGGCTGACCCGTGAGGCCGAATCTCACTCCGTACCTCGAACTCACGAAGCCCGAGATCGCCCTCGTCGTGGCGCTGTCGTCGGCGGGAGGGTTCGTGCTGGCCCCCGCGGAGTTCTTCGGCTGGGGGCGGCTCCTGTTGCTCCTCCTCGGCGTCACCCTCGCCAGCGGGGGCGCCGGCGCCCTGAACCACTGGATCGAACGGGAGGAAGACGCCGGCATGCGCCGGACCCGGGGACGCCCGCTGCCGTCGGGACGCCTCGCGCCGGCGGCGGCGCTCGCCAGCGGGGTCGGGCTCGCGGCGGCGGGGGCCGCGGTGCTCGTGCTGGCCGTCAACCCGCTGACCGGGGGCCTGACGCTCCTGACCGTCCTCCTCTACGTCTTCGTCTACACGCCCCTGAAGCGCCGGACCCACTGGAACACCCTCGTCGGGACCGTCCCGGGCGCCCTGCCGGCGCTCTGCGGCTGGACCGCGGCCACCGGTTCCGTCGGCTGGGGCGGCATCGCGATGTTCTCGATCCTCGTCGCCTGGCAGATGGCGCACTTCCTGCCGCTCGCCTGGATGTACCGCGAGGACTACGGGCAGGGGTGGTTCGTGATGCTCCCGGCGGTGGATCCCGCGGGGCGCTCGACGGTGCGGCAGACCCTGTTCTTCACGGTGCTGCTCGCCGCGCTGAGCCTCTGGCCCGTCGCGCTGTCGCTGGCGGGATGGATCTACTTCACGGGCGCCGCCGCACTCGCGATCTGGTTCATGACCGCGGCCGCCGAGTTCCGCTGGAGCCGGGGGAAGCCCGACGCGCGCCGGGTGCTGAAGGCGTCCATCGTCTACGTGCCCGCGCTGATCACGATCCTGGTGCTGGACCGGGTCGTCCTGGGCTGATCGCCGAGCCCGCTTCCGCGGTGACCGCGTCCGCCATCTCGCCCAGCGTGAAGAAGACGAAGTCGAGCCGCGGCATGGCCGCGACCCTGGCGGTCGCGCCCCAGTCTCCACCTTCCGAAAGCCGCTGGCGGTCGATCCAGGCGCTCGCGAGGCCGAACCGGTTCGCGGGAACGTGGTCGTGGTGGAGGCTCTGCGCGGTGTGGAGGATCTCTCCCCGCTCCAGCCCGAAGTCCGACTTCAGGTGGTCGATCAGGTACTGGAAGTTCGAGTCCGACGGCTTGTAGGAGCCGATGTCCTGGGCGGTGTAGAGGGCGTCGAACGCGACCCCGAGCTCGCGGGCGGATGCCGCGATGCCGTCCCGGTGGACGTTCGAGAGGATGACGAGGCGAAAGTGGCGTTTCAGGACCTGGAGGGCCGCCGCGCTGTCCGGGAACGCCGGCCAGCGGGGCACGGAGTCCCCGAAACCGGCGTCGAGTTCCGGGTCCGTCCGCAGGCCGAAGCTCCCCGCCAGGTCCCGGTGCACGCGGGCGAGGAGGTCCGGGTAGGCGAGGTCCGGAGTGGCCCGCTCGTGCTGCGCCTCGAAGCGGGCGAAGGCGCGGAGGACCTCGTTGCGCGTGAGTCCCGCCGCGCCGTTCGCCCGGATGACCGGCTGCAGCGCCTCCCAGATCCCCGTCTCCCAGTCGATGAGGGTGCCGTAGCAGTCGAAGGTGAGGACCCGGTAGTCGGTCAGGCGCGCCATTTCGTCGTTCTCGATGGAGCCCCGAAAGCCCCCGCTCCGGGGATTGTTCCGTCGGCGGAGCTGCGGCCGCGCGACGCGGAAGAGCCGCTCAAGCGACGAGCCGCCGCGGCAGCGTGGGGTTGAGGTGCATGACGAGGTCGTAGACCGACGCTCCCGACGCCGCGCTCGCGTCCTCGGGCCGCGAACCGTCCCGCCAGTCGAAATAGGTGGCGACGTCACCCGCCTCCACGGTCTTTTCCGGCCCGACCTCCACGATCGTGTGGCTTGCCGAGACGCTGGCGATGATCGGGTAGCGCGTCTCGCGGATCTTCACCCAGCCGCCGTTGGCGGCGACCCGCGGCACCCCGTCCACGTGACCCGCGGGGACGGTCGCGATCCAGACCTCCCCGTCCGCCCGGTAGGCCGCCTCGTACCCGGCGGTGTCGCCCGGCTCCAGCTTCTTGACGAGCGCCACCCGCGCCTTCAGGCTCATGGACGGCCGCAGGTCGAGCAGATCCAGCTCGCGGAACCGCTGGGTCGAGTACTGGCCGAAGAGCGCCATGCCGGGCCGGACCGCATCGAGGTAGGCCGGCGGGTTGTCGAACAGGCCGTAGCTCGAAGCCGCGTGCCGCCGGCCCATGGCGATCCCGCGTCGGGCGAGTGATTCTTCGACCTCCCGGAACCGCTGGAGCTGCATCTTCTCGAACTCGGGGTCTTCGTTCAGCGTGGTCATCGTGCCGGCGAGGTCCACCCCGTCGCGTCCGGCGAGATCGGCGATCAGTCCGGCCGCCTGCCGGTGCGGGACGCCGACCCGGCCCATCCCGGTGTCCACGCACACCTGCACGGGAACCGCCGCCTGCCGCCGGGCCGCCAGCCGGTCCAGCGCGTCGCCCACCTCCGTATAGACCATCGGCGTCACGTCGCGCATCACCGCCGCCTCGAGGCCGGCGTCGTCGAAGGGTCCCATCAGGAGGACCGGCTTGGCGATGCCGGCGTCGCGGAGCTCGAGGGCCTCGCTCAGCTTCACCACCGCCATGCCGATCACGGCGGTCTCGGATTCCAGGATCCGGGCCATGTTGAGGAGGCCCATGCCGTAGGCGTTGTTCTTGATCACCGCCAGGATGGGACGGCCTTCCACGAGGCGGCTGACCTCCCGGACGTTGTGCCGGACATGGTCGGGCCGGATCTCGATCCAGGGGTCGAAACTGGAGTGACGGACGGTCGTCTGCGCCGTGGCGCGAGCCGGGGCCCATCCCAGCGCGGCGGGCGCCAGCGCCGACTGCAGCCACGTGCGTCGGGAAAGTCTCATGCCGGCAACTGTAGTGGCCCCGCACCCCGATAATCCGCCCTGCCCGGACGATCCACCGGTGGACCTGACCCATGCCTGACCAACCTTCGAGCGACCGCCCGCGGCTCAGGCCGGTCCTCGCGCCGCTCCAGGTCGGGTCGCTGGCGCTCGGCTGCGTCATCGGCTTCGGCTGTTTCATCCTCGCCGGCGACTTCCTCGAGACCGCCGGGCCGCTCGGCGCGGCGCTGGGCATCGCGCTCGGCGGGCTGGCGATGGTCGTGATCGCCCGGAGCTACGGCCTCATGGTCCGCGCCTTTCCGGTGGCGGGGGCCGAGTTCGCCTACGCCTACCGGGCCGCCGGCCGGCATCACGCGGTGATCTGCGGCTGGTTTCTCGCCCTCGGCTATCTGAGCATCGTGCCGCTCAACGCGACGGCGCTCGCCGTCCTCGGCAAGTTCCTCGCGCCCGAGCTGTTCGCGCGCGGCTACCTCTACACGGTCGCCGGCTTCGAGGTGTTCGCCGGGGAGGTCGGCCTCGCGGCGTTCGCGGTCGTTCTGGTCGGGTTCCTTCACTCCCGCGGCGTCGAGGGGGTCGGCAGGAGTCAGGCCGTCATGACCGGGCTCATGGTGGCGGCGGTGGCGCTGGTGGGGCTCGGGGCGCTCACCGGTCCCGGCGCCAGCGCGGCCAACTGGGAGCCCTGGTTCGCGCCCGGCCGGCCCGCCTGGACGGGCGTCCTGGCGATGCTCGCGATCTCGCCCTGGCTCTACGTCGGCTTCGACACCCTGCCGCAGGCCGCCGAGGAGTTCGCGTTCCCGGCCGGCAAGGCGTTCCGGCTGATGGCGGCGGCGATCCTCGCCGGCGCCGGGATGTACGTGGTGGTGGTGCTGGCCACCGGGGTGGTCCTGCCGTGGCGCGAACTGGTGGCCGGCGAGCCCGTCTGGGCGACCGGCGCCACGGTGCGGGCGAGCCTGGGAGCGGCGGGAGTGGCCATCCTGAGCGTAGCCGTCGTCACCGCGATCTTCACCGGTATCAACGGCTTCTTCATGGCGAGCAGCCGTCTCCTGTTCAGCATGGGCCGCGCGCGCCTGCTGCCGGCCTGGTTCGGGAGCATCGACGGGACCCGCGGCACGCCGCGGAACGCGCTGCTGTTCACCGGGGCGGTGTCGCTGCTCGCCCCCTGGTTCGGCCGCGAGGTCATCGTATGGGTGGTGGACATGGCCGCGGTCGGCACCGCCTGCGGTTACCTGTACACCTGCCTGGCGGCGTTTTCGGTGGCGCGCCGCCCGCGTGCGCGGGTGGAGGCGGTGCTCGGTGCCCTTCTGTCGGCCGGGTTCCTGGTCCTCCTCTGCGTGCCCGGGATGCCCGGGTTCATGGCGCTCCCCTCGTGGATCGCCCTGGCGGGCTGGATCGCGCTCGGCGCGCTGTTCTACTTCCGGCGCGCCCGCGAGTTCGCGGCGATCCCGGACGCCGAGCTGGACACCCTGATCCTCGGGGCTCCGCGGGACCGCCCTTAGCGGCGCGCCCATTCGCAGGCGCAGTTACCAAAAAACCCGGTTTTTTGTAAAATACACCTATGTCCGTCCCCATTCTGCGCCCTTTCTGGGTCAACCGGATCGAGCGTGCGTGGGACTCCCGCAACATCGTCTGGCTCTCGGGCGCGCGGCGCCTCGGGAAGACCGTGCTCAGTCGGCAACTGCCGGACGCCCGCTACTTCAACTGCGACCTGCCCTCGGTCCGGGACCGTCTCACCGATCCCGAGGCGTTCTTCGCCCATCTTCCTCCCGGCTCCCGGATCGTCCTGGACGAAGTGCATCGGGCGGAAGACCCCGCCGGTCTGCTGAAGATTGCCGCTGACGCCTGGCCAGGCATCCGGGTGCTCGCGACCGGCTCCTCAACGCTCTACGCAAGCCGGCGATTCAGCGACTCCCTGGTGGGGAGGAAATGGCCAATCCGCTTCGCTCCCGTCCTGTGGCGCGAGTCCCCCGGCTGGACCGGCGCGGCGAATCTGGAGCGACGGCTCCTGAACGGCGGGTTTCCGGACCAGGTGCTGCTCCCCTCACCCGATCCGCGCTGGTTCGAGGAGTGGATGGACAGCTTCTTCGCGCGGGACATCCTGCCGCTTTTCGACGTCCGGAGCCGGGGCGGCTTCCTCCGGGTCGTCGCCTCGGTTTTCGTCCGAAACGGCGCGCTGCTGGACATCTCGGCCGTCGCGCGCGACGCCGGGGTGAGCCGCCCGACCGCCGTCCAGTACCTGGACATCCTGGACGACTGCCACCTCACCGTGCGGGTGCCGCCCTACCACGGCGGAGGCCGCCGGGAAATGGTGCGCCGTCCGCGGGCCTATGCGCTGGACACCGGCCTCGTCTGTCATCTGCGGGGGTGGACGAGCCTCCGGCCGGCGGACCGCGGTCCGCTATGGGAGAACCTGGTGCTGGACGAGCTGCTGACCGCGATTCCCCAAAGCCGCATTCACTACTGGCGCGACGCGGCCGGGCACGAGGTGGACTTCGCCATCGTTGCCGGACGGGACCGGGTGGCTGCGGTGGAGGCGAAGATCTCACCGGACGGCTTCAGCCCGAAGGCGCTGGCGAGATTCCGGAAGGCCTATCCCGACGGCCCGAACCTGCTGTGTTGTCCTCACGTGGACGCGCCGGTCCCGCAGCGACTGGGAGGGTTCGAGGTCACGCTGTGCGCCCCGGCGCAGGTGGCCGAGCTGATCCGGGAGTAGTCGTCCCCGGTTCGGGGGGTCAGTTGGCCGTGTCGATGGCCTGGTAGACGAGCGCGCGGAACTTCGCGTGGTCGTCCAGGTTGCCGGCGGGGATCAGTTGCGCCAGGTAGACGGCGACCAGCTCCTCCTCCGGGTCCACCCAGTAGCTCGAGTGGTAGGCGCCGCCCCAGCCGTACTCGCCGGTCGAACCCGGGGCCCCGCGAGCGCCCAGGTCGTCCACGACCCGGAACCCGAGCCCGAATCCCACGCCTCGCTCCTGGCCGAACAATGCGCCGGTATCCGTCACGTTCCGGACGAGCAGTCCGGCGAGGTGGTCCACCGTCATGAGCTCGACGCTCTTGGGCGAGAGGATGCGCGCGCCGTCGAGTTCGCCGCCGTTCAGCATCGCCTGGAGGAACCGCCCGTAGTCGGAGGCGGTCGAGAGGAGTCCCGCGCCTCCCGAGAAGCTCGTGCGCGGCCCGTCGAGGTAGGCGCCCTGGCCGACCATGCCGCCCGGATCGGGAGCCCGCGTCAGGCCGCCGTCGCCGGCCGAGTACACGACCGTGAGGCGATCCTCTTTCTCCGGCGGGAGGTAGAAGTGGGTGTCCGCCATCCCGAGCGGCTCGAAGATCCGGGTCTGGAGGAACTCGTCGAGCGGAACCCCTGAGGCGACCTCCACGACGGCCCCCAGGATGTCGGTCGCGTAGCCGTAGACCCAGCGTTCGCCGGGCTGGGCATCGAAGGGCAGCGCCGCCATGCGCCGCACCGTTTCGCGGATCGGCTCTTCCCGGTGGGCGAAGTACCAGCCGGTGATCTCCGCTTCCGCCCACTCCCCGGCGGCCACCCCCCCGCCGTAACCGATTCCGGCGGTATGGGTGAGCAGGTGCCGGATGGTGACCGGTTGCCGCGCGGGCGCCACGTCGTAGGTCCCGTCGGGATTGGGGCTCGCGACCGTGGTCTCGAGGTATTCGGGGAGATGGCGGCCGACCGGGTCCGAGATGAGCAGCCGGCCGTCTTCCTGCAGGATCATGATGGCCACGCTCACGATCGCCTTGGTCTGGGAAGCGATCCGGAAGATGTCGCCGGTCTCGAGCGGGTCCCCGGCCTCCCTGTCGCGGTAGCCGAAGGCCTTCAGGTATGCGGTCTCTCCACGGTGGGCCACCAGCGCGACGGCGCCGGGGAGCGTGCCGGACTCCACGTAATCCTCGAGGGCGGCATCGAGCCGGGCCAGCCGTTCGGGGTCGAGTCCGGACGAAGGGCTTTCGGACGGGGCGACGGCGCACGAGCCGGCGAGGACGGCGGCAAGGGCGAGCGCTGCCGGCACAAGCCGGTTGGCGGTGTGGTCTCCGTTGTCTCTCATCGCGTTCTCCCGGGCCGGCGGTCCACCGGAGTCCCGGCGCCGGACCCCGCGGATCGGGTGGACGAGCCGCCCTTCAAGGAGGATACCGGCCGGGTCCCGCCGAGTGATCCGGAGTCGGGTCAGACCGCCCGAATCGGGCCACGTTGCGCAATCCGCCGCTTTCCGGTGGGCGCGGGGGCTTCGTGCTAACTTGGGGAACCACCTTGTCTCGGCATGGGCTCGCGGCGTCCCGGCCGCCGACGGAACCGGCAGCGCTCACGTTCGCGGCGATGGTCAACAGACGCTCCGGGTTGACGCGCGTCCGCCGCAATCCGTTTACCGGTCTGCTGTTCGCCGGGCTCCTGGGAATGGGCGCGGGATGCACTTCGGTTCCGGGGCGGAACGTTCCGCGTCCCTCCGACCCGAGTTCCCCGCAGGCCGCCTGCCGCGTCGGCTACACGACCAGCACCTACCTGTTCCGGCAGATGCTGGACGAGTGTGGCGAACGGCGCGTGAACATCGTCGCGATCGGTGATTCCTGGTTTGCCTTTACCGACGGAAACCTGTTGTTTCCGCTCCGGGTGGCCATGCAGCGTTCACGCGCGCGGCCGGCCACCAATCTCCTGAACCTGGCGCAGGCCGGCAACGACGCCAACACCGCGGTGTCCGGCGTGATCAAGCGGGACTTCGCGGACGTCCTGCGATACCGGGACTACAAGATCCGCTTCATCCTGCTCTCCGGGGGCGGCAATGACGTCCTGGGTCGAAACGACATCGACCGGCTCCTGCGGGAACCCGTTCCCCCGGCGGATCCGTCCGCCCCCGAGACCTATTTCGACCAGCCGACCCTGGAACGGAAGCTGGAAGGAATCCGGATCGCCTACGAGGAGATCCTGGACATGCGGGAGACCTGGGCGCCGGAGGCGATCGTGGTCACCCATACCTATGCGCGAGTCAAGCCGAGCGGCCGGCCGGCCAGCGTGGAGATCGCGTCCTTCGGCGTGGAGGTGGACGGTCCGTGGATCGCCCCGTTCCTCCGGGAGAAGGGGATCGTGGACGAGCGGATCCAGCAGGAGGTGATGGACTACCTGCTGGGCCGCGTGAACGAGGCCATCCGGAACGTCCTGTCGTCCCACCGCGGCGGGCGCGCCCCCATCGTCATCGTGGACACCCGGAACACCGTCCCGGCGCTCGAACCCGGCAACCCGGAGCACTGGCAGGATGAGATCCACCCCACGCCGATGGGCTTCGACATCCTCGGACACCAGGTGATCCGGTGCATGCAGCGCGTCGCCCCCGATTTCCTGAGAGACATCCGGCCGGAATACGGGGATCCACGGCTGTGCCTGGAGATCAGGCCGGATGTCGCACGCGATCCTCGCGGGTAGCCGTACGAACTCGCCCCGGCCCGTGCCGAGACGGTTTGCCGCGCCGACTGGGCCGGGCCGGCGCGTCGGCCTCGGCGCTCACCCGGGGTTCACCACCGGCTATCACGTTGATCTTTCGACCAGTTCGATCCGGAGATCCTTGCCGAGCGCCGCGGCCGCACGACTCATGGAGAGGAGCGTCACCGACCTGTTCTCGGGATTGAGGAGCCGGTCGAGGGCTGCGCGGCTGGTTCGCATGCGGGACGCCAGTTCCGAATTCGTAATCCCCTGCTGCTCGATGGCCTGGCGCATCTGAAGCGCCAGGACGCGTTTGACGGCGGCGGCCCGCACTTCGGCGAGCGTGCCGTCCTCTTCGAGGAGTTCGTCGATGGAGGAGCCAATATGCGGGTGGTGCTTAGTCATTGTCTGGAATCTCTGTGGAGGGTGTGAGGTGAGATTTTCGGGTACGGGCGAGTTCGAGGTCGCGAGGCGGCGTCCGACTCGTCTTCTTGATGAAGCCGTGCAAGAGGATCATTTCGTTTTCGTGAATGCAGAACAGGACTCGGGCGATTCGGTTCCGCAGGCTGCTTCTCGTCTCGAAGAGGCCGTCGCCGAGCGGTCGGCAGGCAGGCAATCCAACCGGCCACCCGTACTCCACGGTCTTTAGGTCGGTGCCGATCGTGATTCGATCCTCCTTGGCCAACCCTCGAAGCCAGTCTCGAACCGGTTCGACGCCGTTGGCGGACCGATAGAACCGAGCGGGAATTCGCTTCGGGAGAGACACTTCGCCGAAGTGTATCAATAATGATACGAAGGGTGGATGGCCGGTCGTGCCGAAGGGCTGCGGTATCGTCCGACGCCGTCATGTCCGGCTGGTCGCGGAGACGGTTCCTGGAGCACGGATCGGCGGCGGCCGCGATCGCCGCCGTCTGGGGATGTGCGCCGGACGAGCGGACGGGGGCGGAGACCTCGCCGGGCGTGGCGGAGCCCTCAGCAAGTCGAGCGCCGCTCACCAGCCCGCGACGCTCGCTGGCCGAGCCGGGCCCGATGATCCCGCCCTGCCCGGCGATCCTGCTCACCGTGAACGGCCGGCCCGGCGACCCGGACGAGGTCTCGGTGCTCTGGACGTTCGTCGTGAACGGCGACCCGCCCCAGATCGGGGTGAGCGCGGGGTTCGAGCATCAGGCGCGGGAACTCCTCGAACTCCACGACGAGTTCGTGCTGAACGTCCCGCTGGCCTCGATGATCGAAGCGTTCGACACGGTGGACATGAACTCTTCGCGCGTGGCGGACAAGTTCGAGCTCTCCGGTCTGACCCGCGGCGCGGCGTCCGTGGTCGCGGCGCCCACCGTGGAGGAGTCCCCCATCCATTGCGAGTGTCGCACCATCGCTTCCCTTGAGGTCCCGCCCGTGCGGAAGCTCTTCATCGCGGAAGTGGTGGCGACGACGGCTGTCGAGGGGGCGGTTGACGACGGTGGCCGGCTGATCGTGCCCGCCGTGGACTTCTTCGGGATGACCGCCGGGAGCGGCGAGCACTACACGATGGGCCGCCGGGTGGGCAACATCGGAATGACGGTCGGCCGGACCGACATCAAGTACTGACCTCCCGAGCCGTCACCGGACGTGCGGGTGCGTCAGTTGTTCGGCTGGCCCGGAAGCTCGCTCGTGAGCTGGCCACGGCCGCCGGTGACGTGGCGCCAGTGCTCCAGCGCGCGGTCGCGGTAGTCGGCGTGTCCGCGCAGCAGCTCGGGGTCGGGCTCCTGTCCGGGCAGCAGGAAGTACACGAACCCGGTGTTGAACACCTTGCGCGAGCGCTCGGGCGGCGGGTTCCGCGGCCCCATGGCGGCGAGGACCTGTTCCATGGTCACGATCTCCTTGTCCGCCGCGAAGGGGCCGAAGCGTTCGCATTCCCACCCGGCTTCGAATGTGCAGGGACCCTCTCTCCGGAGGTTGTGCAGGACGAACATGTCCGGCACCTCGTCGGGCATCGCCAGGCCCATCAGGTAGAGGTCGAGCCAGGAGAAGCCGCCTCCCCTGTTGGTCCACCCGTCCGTTGCGGTGAACGTTCCGTCGCTGTTTTCGCGCCAGTAGGCCCCTCCCATGACCGAGCCGTTCTCGGTTCCCCAGTGAGGAAATGGCGCGGGCGCGTGCAGCCGGAGCTCCCAATGCCCAGACCCGTCTCGCAGCGGCCTCCGCTCGCCATTCTTCAGGTAGTAGGCGTAGGCGAGCCAGGTGTGGCCGATCTCGTGCGCGAAATACGTCAGGGCCGGATCGTAGGGGGTCTGGCCGGGGAACTCCGGGTGGCTCTCGTCCACGACGGTATCGGCCTTCATCCAGACCGGAAACCCCCAGGTGTTCTTCAGGCGGCTCTCGCACGGGGTGGTGGTGTCGTCCTCATAGGTCCCGACGCCATCGACCTCGGCCCGGAGATTCCCCCAGTAATAGCCCGCGAAGCCATGCGCGGGGCCGGTCTCCTGTTGATCCACCCGGAACTGGCTGTTGAAGGCCATGAAGTCGAACTCGTCGCCCAGGACCTCGATGATCCGGCAGGAGACGTCGGCGACGCCGTGCCTTCCGTCCCGGATCATCGGATAGCGGAACACTTCGTACTGCGCCGAGGAAGGTCGCGAATCCGGCCGTGACAGGTCGATGGGTCTCGGATCGACTTCCGGAGTCGTGAACACGCCCACGATGCCGTCACCCAACGCTTCGTCAGGATCCTGTGCCTGCGGTCCATAGTTGAGAGCGATCCGTCCGTCGGAGTGCAGAACGATCTGGAAGTCGAATGTCTCCTTCGGCCTCCGTCCGTACACGGCGAACTCCCGGTCCCAGGAGAAGAAGGCGACGATCACGCGGTCGGGCAGCCTGGAGACCTGCACGTTGCCGCCGAGGTGCGGCTTGGACAGCGCGCTGATCATCGGCGTGATCGCGAGGAGCCCGAACACCTGGGGCATGGTGCCGAAGCGCTCGGGCCAGCCGTAGTCGCGCGGAATCGGCTCGCCGAAAGAGATCAACCCCGGCCGGGTATAGAAAAAGGAATCCCACTCCTGTCCCGCGAAGGGGAACCGGAAGTGCTCCAGCTCGACCTCGGCCGGTCCTCGCATTCGCTCGGCGTCGGCCGCTTCCTCTTCCCAGTCGAGCGGCCGCACCGCGCGCGAGTAGCCACCGCCGGAGGGAGTGAACATCAGGGTGCGTTCGGTCAGATCCAGCGGCTTCGCGGGGACCAGATCTTCGGACATCAGTTCCAGGAGGATCTGATTCTCCGAAGTAACCGAGATTCCCCGGTCGACCGGGATGATCTCGATGGGTGGCTCCGGCGGCGGTGCGGGTTCGGGTGTAGGTGGTGGCGTGGGAACCGGCGGTGGCGTGGTCGGGGGCGCGGCGGGGGTGCTCTCCGCACCGCCGCCGCAGCCCGCCACGGTGATCAGCAGGGCAGCGAGCGATGGTGCGATTCGATGCATCCCTTCAGGGGGATGTCCCGCCCTGGCCGTTCGGGGTCTCTTGCCGGGCCCGCACCGCCATCAGCGCCTCGAACGCGTCCACCTTGCCGTACCCCCAGTTGGGGTTCGGGGTGGGCCCGGTGAACTCGTCGCTCCGGGCCGTTTCCTGGAGGATTCTCTTGACCGAGACGGCATCGAGCGTCGGGTCGACTTCCAGCATCAGCGCGATGATGCCGGTCACGACCGGCGCGGCGGCGCTCACGGCGCCCGCCATGCCGTACAGGCCGCCGCCGTCCTCGATCAGGAGATTCGGGAACGTGGCCCAGTGCGACCGCGGTCCGAAGGTCGTAATGACGCGGTCCCCGGGGGCGGAGACGTCCACCCCGATGCGCCCGTCGCGCGTCGGTCCGACGCTGCTGCCGGTCCAGAGTTCGCCCACCTCGCCCTCACCGTACAACCCTCGGGGTTCACCATTGATGTCGGTCCAGCGGGTGCGAATCACGTAGCTGTTGGGCGCCACGTTGTGGAAGGCGGCCGCCAGGTCCCAGATGCTTCCCGGCGTCACGAAGTTCAGGAATCGGCCCAACTTCCCGAAAGGGGTGTTGAGCGTGGCGTCGAAGCGGATGTCGGGACCGCCGGAGCCGGTTACGTGATCGAGTTGCAGAACGTAATCGCCGGCGCCGGCCGCGCCGTCGAAACTGATGCGGAGCAGCCGATCACCGCTCGTCGAGCCATAGAAACTCTCTCCACCTGCGGGGTGGTACACCCGAACGCCGGTGCCGGTTGCTCTCCGCTCCGAGGCCCGAAAAGGACCCACCAGCCCCATCGGGGTGTCGATGGAAACGGCGAACCTGTCGTGCTGGTCGTACCAGACCTCGAGATGACCTTCGCCAGTGTCGAGCGCGAACCGGAGGTCCAGGGTTCCGCCGTTCGGCACCTCTCCGGCCGCGCGGTTCTGGGTCTTCGACGGAATCCCGTCGTCCCCGGTTCCGGTCACGAAGACGACGCCGGGAACGCCGGGGCCGACGGTCGCGTCGATCTTGCGGCTGAGGGCGCTCGTGCCGTCCGTCGGTCCGTCGATCGATCCCAGGTTGAGGAGCATCACCACCGGCATGGACAGGTCTCGCGCCTTGTCGACCACAAAATCGATGGCGACCGAGATGCCGGGGTAGCCAACGTAGAACGCCGACTCGGCCGGCTCGTCCCCACGCGCCGGCAACTCGTCGGAGGTGACCTTCACCGAGATGATCGTGGCGTTCGGCGCTATCCCTCGATACTTCCGGTCGGGGCTGTTGCGGCCGTTCCCGGCGGGAATGCCGGTGGTCGTGGTCCCGTGACCGACGGCGTCGCGGGTCGGCAGCCTGGGGCCGCCGAAGAGCGCCCGATCGATCTCATCCCTGCTGTAGATGGTGCCGCGCCCGTAGGAATTGTCCGGGGCGTCCGCGCCGGAGTCGTCCCCCATGTCGAAGATCCAGGCGATCCGGGTGCTGCCGTCGGCGTTCCGGAAGTCGTTGTTCTCCCAGTCGATGCCGCGGTCCATGATCGCAACGATGACGCCTTCCCCGGAGACGCCCACCGCATCGACCGCCTTGTCGACCCCCGTTTCGATGCGGAACGAAACGGCAGGCGGTTCCGGCTCGGGTTGCGGAGGTGGAGTCGGCGGCGGTGGAGCCGGGGTCGTCGGGGGCGCTGACGGAGGCTCCGCGGTCGGCGCCGCTCCGTCTCCGCCCCCGCAGCTCAAAAGCACCACACCGATGCAGGAGACCAGCGCCACTCTCCACCGGCGCGCGCGCGGATGGACGGTGTCAGATCCGGCGCTCGAATCCGAGCAACCAACCCAGCATCGATGATGGCGAGTCATGGGGAGGCGATGCTAGCAGCGCGTTTCACGACCAAATCACGATGGCTACGGATCCATTGGCGATTCGTCAGTGATTTCCTTGCGCTTTCCCGGCAGTCGCCCCCGATGACTCGGGACCGCGGCCCGGTTTGCCCGGCTTTTCCAAGAAAACCCTGGTACACACCCGGGCTGAAGTCCGGCCGGGACAGCCGAATCCCGTCGGAATTCCCGAGTTGGTGGTTCGAGCGGGGCTACTCGGCGCGCTCCATGGAGAGTCTGTGACATTCTTGTGACTTGAGTGAAGGAGGGATGTTCATGTCCGTCGCGCGCCGCACGTTCCTGAAGAAGCTCGCGGCCAGTGGAACCGCGATCGTCACGCCGTCCCTGGCGGGGCTGGCCGCGTGCGCGAACAACGCCGCTCCCGGCTCTCCGGCGAGCCCGGCTCCCGTCCCGCCGGCTCCGGTTCCGCCTGCTCCCGAGCCGTCGCCGGCTCCCGTCCCGGACGAGCCCGCCGAGAGCATGTTCAACGGGCAGTACGGCGAACTGGTCAGGAGTCTGGACTGCCCCGAGCTCGAGATTCCCGAAGGCTTCCGCTGCATCCGCCTCAGTTCGGGAGGGCTCCCGTCCTCCGTCCGGGACGGTCTGATCGTTCCCAACGCGTTCGACGGAATGGCCGCCTTTCCGCTGCCGAACGGCAACGTCCGTCTGATCCGCAACCACGAGATGGTCGACGCCGCCGACGTGGGGGTTCCCATCGGGGATCCCCACTATGACCGCCGGGCGAGCGGTGGAACGACCTCGCTGGAGGTCGGGATTTCGGAGAACGCGGGAGAGCTGGCCGTGGAACTCGTGGACGAGTTCGTGTCGCTGGCGGGCACGATCGTCAATTGCGCTGGCGGTCCCACACCGTGGGGCAGTTGGCTGTCGTGCGAGGAGACCCTATGGGGTACCCGGTCAGGCTTCGACAAGCCCCACGGGTACGTCTTCGAGGTTCCGGTGGATGCGACGGGCCCGGTGGACCCCGTTCCCCTGCGCGCCATGGGACGCTTCGTGCACGAGGCGGTAGCTGTGGATCCGGCAACGGGCATCGTCTACCAGACCGAGGACAGGGATGACAACGAAGCAGGCTTCTATCGCTTCATCCCCGACACCCCCGAAGTGCTCGCCGACGGCGGCAGACTCCAGATGCTGGCGGTGACGGACCACCCGCGGTTCGTGACCAGCCACGCCCAGACGCAGGGAGCCGTGTGGCCCGTGCACTGGGTCGACATTGCCGATCCCGACCGCGCGGCCAACGATCAGGGTTTCGCGGCCGGGGCGGCGCGTTTCGAGCGGCTCGAAGGCGCCTTTCCCGGGGACGACGGCATCTATTTCGTGTCGACGAGCGGAGGAGATGCGCGTGCGGGGCAGGTGTTCCACTACCTGCCCACCTCGGCCGAGGCCGGCGAGTTGAGGCTGGTCTTCGAGTCGCCCTCGCGAGACATCCTGGACGCCCCCGACAACATCGTCCTTGGCCCGCACGGCGGATTGTTGTTGTGCGAAGACGGGAGCGGCGATCAGTACATCCGGGAGCTCGACCGGGAGGGAGGGATCGTGAACCTCGTCCGAGGTGGAAGCCGCGAGTTCGCGGGCTCGTGCTTCAGTCCGGACGGCCGGGTGCTGTTCTTCAACGTGCAGGGCTCCCGGACACAGGATGGACGGACCCCGAGCGCCACCTACGCGCTCTGGGGATTGCGGGAAGGCGCGAACCCGGGCCAGCAGACCTAGCAGCCTGGTGTCTCGTCACTCATCCAGTGTCGGATAGAGCCGTTTCAGTTTGGTGCGGGCGTCGGCAGTGGTGCACTGCCAGTTGACCTTGGCCCGGATCTGGGGCTCAGGGCGACCCAGTCGATCCAACCGCTCACGAGAGTCGCCCTTCAACTCGCCTCGGTGGGTCCCAGGAGGGTGAAGCAAATGAAGCGTGCTGCTCAGTTTCTCGCCGCATTCTCTATCGCCGCGGCGGGCTGCGGCGGCGGCGCGGAGAGCACCCCCGCCGCGCCTCCAACCGCGCCACCACCGGCGCCCGCGCCACCACCGCCGGCGCCGGAGCCTTCTCCGCCACCGGAGCCGCCCATCGAGATCACCCCGGTCGGCCGCGGGATCTCGGTCACCAATCGAGATCAGATCATTCTGGAGCTGACGTCGGCGGACATCGTCCCTGCGAACCCGCTGGACCTTGCCGGGCGCACTGTGGTCTTCACCCCCGACGGTCGTGGCGGATACTCGCGTTCGGTCCTGGCGCTCGACTGGGACGGCGACATCGGCAACCCGGTCGACGACAACGAGGAGATAGAGCCAAGCTTTCGAGTCGATTTCGCCGGCCAGCAGTGGGAGTCCTTGTTCGTCAGCCGCTACGGAGTGGTCACGTTCGGGGCGCCGTATCCTTTTCCGCAGGTGGGCCCCGATCGATGGGGCACGATGCAGGAGATCGCGGTGAACCTCGGGGCACCCCCGATGATCGCCGCACTCTACAAGCCCCAGCTCGGAGGATGGGCCGCCCGAACCGCCGAGGCGCTGGGAAATGTCCAGCATGTCTCCCGTCGGGCGGACCGGATCCTCATTACCTGGATCACCACGGACGCCAATTTCCACGTGTACGGAGTCCCGCCGCAAGAAAAGACCCGCTTCCAGATGGCTCTGCATGCCGACGGCCGCATCGCGTTCCACTATGCATCGGAGCCGGAAGACCCCGACGAAGCGATCCGCGACGGCATCGTGGGCCTGTTCCCGGGAGCCGTCAAGACCGGCCTGCTCGGCACCATTCCCGATCCGGTGGACGGCTCCGTTCCCGCCCACCTCGATCTGGTGGAAACCAACCTCTACACGACGCCCACGTCCGGTCGCGTGCTGGTCGAGTTCACGACAAGAGGTCCCATCCGTCCCGTTCCGAACCAGGAGATCTCCTACATAGTGAAGATCGACGACTGGGACTTCTTCGCTGGAGTCACCCTGCACCCGGACGGCAGCCGAACGTCCGGATGGGACGCCGGGCCGGTGTACGACCGCGATGTCGATGACAACCGGATCGGCCTGCTGTTCGATTCAGGCGAGTTCTCGGGGCAGGCCACGTCCGTCGTCGCTTTCGCTCAGTCAAGGGATAGCGCAACGCGATCCTGGGGTCCACGCTATGGAGAACGTTTGGCGGTCATCAGCTTTCCGGAGGCAACGTCCGCGCCAACCGACCTGTCGGAGCCGGGGTCCTCGACGGCGGCGCGCGAAGCGTTCCACCACACCTCGGTGAAGAATCACCTCGTTCCCATCGGCTGTCGCGTTATCGAAACCCTCGGCGACGAGTTCGACGCACTCGTGTTCCACAGCCAGTTCCGCTACGACATTCAGTTTTCCGGGTCCTGGTGGGGCTTCTACCCGGGGAACACGCCGATCCGGGGAGTCGGGTTCCCCGAGAGCCTTCTGAACGAAAGGAAGTCGCCCTGCGGAACCCGGCTGCGTGGGCAGTGGGGTTTCGCCATCTGGACGAAGTCCGATTTCGTGGCCGTCGTGGACGACTCGGATGGATTTACGTCCGCTTCCGCGGGGAGCTGGCACCTCGCCCACGAGTTCACGCACACGTGGGTGGCCTGGGCGTCCTACCCCAAGAACGGGGAGCCCGAGCCGCTTTGGACCCAGACGGGAGGGCACCACTGGCTGCCGGGGATGCACACCCCCGCAGCTTTCGCCAAGACCGGGTCCATCATGGGCGGGCGTCACTGGCGCGAGAATCCGGACGGGACCTTTACGCCGCTCCTGACCGAAGGGAAAGCTGGGGAAGGACTCTCCTGGCTCGATCTGTATCTGGCGGGGCTTGCGACCGAGGACGAAGTGCCGGACATGTTCGTCCTTCGGAACCTCAAGGAGACGGGTGCTGGCTGGCAAGGGCCCCACAGAGGCGAGAAGGAGATCGTGACCATGGAACAGATCCTGGCCGCGCTGGGGCCTCGGGACCCGCCCGCGGCGCGGTCGCAGAAGGTGTTCAACATCGGCTTCGTCTATCTGCTGGAGCCCGGTCAGACGCCCGACCAGGATCAAATGAGATTCCACGCGCTCTTCCTCGACGGTGCGCTCGACTACTGGGCTCGGATCACCGGCGGACGAAGCCGGCTCACCACCGAGCTTCCACGCCGCTAGCTGCTAGGGAGTCCAGGCTTCGGCCCGTTCCCGGAACACCGTGGGGTTGGCCAGCCACTCCGCGAAGCCGATGCTTCGTTCGTCGGTCAGGTAGTCCAGCTTGTCGTCGAGACAGGCGAGTAGCGCTTCTTCGTCCTGATCGACGGTGAATCCGCCGAGGTCGACCAGAGTGTCGATGGCGGTCACCACGAGAGCGCCGGCCCACATCCGTTCCACGGTGCTGTTCAGGATCCTGTCTCCGGCCAGGGCGTCCAACTGTCCGCCCGCCAACGCCTCGGGCTGCTCCGTCAGGACCGACTCGGTGCCGAAGAACACGACCTGCGGAAGTTCGGGCGACGGGGGCTCCAGCTGCATGCGGTCCGCGAGGTTCGGCGAGGATCCGCTCGCGGCGATCCGGTAGGCGTCGCTGCCGTCGGCCAACAGGATCCCGCCCGGGGTGGTAACCCGTGTCCCGGCGAACAACACGCCGTCCTCGTCAATGAGTCCGACAATCTGGAGAAAGCGTTCCTCGTTCGTGGTCTCCACCGAAACGCCAACCCGGTCGTCGCCCGTCAGGTCTCTGTATTCGGCAAGTCTGCCGGCATCGGCCGCGCGTACGAGCAGCGAATGGCCGAATTCGATGTGCCCGGACGTGAAAGAAACCGCCGGCATCCCGGATGCATCCAGCGTGCGCTCCTCCAGGATGGTGATAGCGCCGCCCACGAGGTCGTAGTCAGGGGTCGCCGGAAGCAACCAGATCCCGGGCCAGACGTCGATACCGCGGCGGCGGAAGGCCAACCCGGCGCCGTCCATGGCTTCGAGGGCGTTCAGCAGATCGGCCTCGTAGCCGAGGTGCTCGTCAAAGGCTGCGGCTCCCGAATCCGAACTCGCGCTGTGACTGATCGGCTCGAAATGAGCGAAGAACCCGTACTCCAGAATGCGCCCTTCTTCCGTGCAACGGGCCGCCATCGGGTCCGCTGCCGGAGGCGAGACCGAGCTCGGAGGCGGGACCGTCGGAGCCGGAGCGTCGGAGCCGGAGCGTCGGAGCCCCCGTCGCAGCCAACGACCGCGGCCACGAGGCCGATTGCGGCAAGACGCCGGAAACGCGGCTCGCGCCCTGGGCTTGTGTGAATCACCATCTCACCTCGACCCTCCCAACCGCGGGCAGCGCCGCGAGAACCCTCTCGGACCCTCCATCAACGCCGCGTCGCGAATGCAGTCTATCCGGGTCAGGTCGCCGCTCCGACACGTGAACCGGCACGACCGGCGGCGACCCACGGCGGAAGAACGGTGAGGACACCGGCCGCCGGAAGGCGCTGCCGAAACGAAGTCACGGCAGATTCAGCGCCATTGAAACGGCAGGAATGACGCCTTCGTAGCGGCAGGAATGTCGAACTCCGAGAGAACCGCCGGGAGCGGCGAGCACACCATCGTGGTGCGGGGAGTGCGGAACGTCGGGATGACGGTCGGCCAGAGCGACATCACGTACTGGCGGTCCCGCGGTTCAGACCCGCCACGGATTCACCAGGGGGAGGTCCACGTCTCGGAAATCCCCCGTGTTCCGGGTGGCCAGCACCAGATCGTGGCGTCGGGCGATCGCCGCGATCTGGGCATCGAGGGCGGGCCGCGGGTTCCCGGCCCGATCGCCCGCAGCCATGATCTTCCCCCAGATAGCGGCGGCCCGATCGTCGAACGCCAGGATCCGCCCTTCGAACTGGCGTGTCAGATCCCGGGTGATCCACTGCTGGTAGCGCAGGGATCGATCAGGATCACCCAGTTTCAGAGCGCCCCGGACCAACTCTCCCAGGGTCACTGCCGAAAGGAAGAGATCACGTGGCGCTCGTTCACGAAAACACCATGGCGCCACGACCCAACCGCGGCCGGTTGCCTACCCGGGTTCCCCGGCGCGCCGGGTCCCGGGATCGGACGGGAAGAACCCGATTGTTTTCCAGGAGACCAGCAGCAGCGCGGCGGCGAACGCGGTCAGCGCGAGCCCCGGCATCCACACGGCGCTGGCGGCGACCCACAGCGGCAGCGTCGTGAGGATGGCGATCTCGATCACCGCGATCGGCAGGTACGCCACACCGTAGTCGTCGAGCGTGCCGGATTCCCGCTGGGGATCCACCACGCGGAGCAGCGCGATCCCCATCCCCACCACGCCGGTTGCGTAACCGAAGGTGAACAGGCCGCGCTCGAACCAGTAGTTGCGGAAGGTCCGGCGGGCGATCCACCAGGTGATGAGCGCCGCGTGGGCGAAGCCGAACACGGACATCACCAGGATGGGCGCCGCATACGCCGCCACCGTCGAGAGCGGGATCGAGGCCACCCCGAAGGCCACCAGGAAGTCCGAGACCGAGGACCCGATGCGCGCCATCGTCGCCCGGTCCACGTTCCGGCCGACGCCCAGCCGGTTGAGCGCGCCCTGGAGCAGCGCGCCGGCGATGACCGCGAGCGCGAACATGGGGAGGGCGGTGAAGAGGCCTCCCGCCGACCCGAGCGCCCAGCTTGCGGCGTGGGCGGCTCCGTAGGCGAGCAGGACGAGTCCGAAGTGCCAGGAAAGGGTGTCGAGGGCCAGCGGGCTGACGGTCTCCTTCACCGCGTCCCGGGCGTCTTCCGGTGCGATCAGGCCCCGCCGCTGGTCTTCGGGTAGCTCGTGCGGGCTGGAGACGAGGCGGGTCCAGCCGGCCCGCGTGGCGAGGTTGATCGCGGCGACGCCGCCGAACACCGCCGCCAGGAGCCCGATGGTGGCGAAGGTGTAGCCGACGGGGAGGGCGTCCGGATAGCCCTGTTCGGCGAGGACGGACCCGATGGCGGTGGCGGTGCCGTGGCCGCCGACGAAGCCGCCGGGAAGCATCAGGGCAAAGGGGCCGCCCACCTCGGGGAACAGCGGGATCAGGACCGCGCCCGCGAACAGGAGCGCGAGGCCGAACTGACCCACCCAGGCCGAGAGGTTGTAGAAGAAGGTGTCTCCGACGTCGCGGAGCATCTGGCCAAAGCGCGGCGCGTTCGGGCGCCAGCCCATGAAGAGGGTGCCGAAGAGCACCACGATCAGCTCGCCCGGGTAGCGGCCCATCACCGGAGCGCCGGACGCGTCGCGGGCGAAGGGGAGGAGATCCGCGCCCTCGGGTCCCGCGGCGAGCCCGATGAGACCGGCCAGGATCGGCGTGGGCAGGAAGATGGCCTGGAAGAGCCGCACCCACGTCCGCAGGAGGTGCGCGACGACGAGCAGGCCGGAGATCAGGGCGAAGTCGAGGAACACGTCCGTCATCCGGGAACGTCCGATCTGAGTTGTATGGAGGGAAGAGCCCCTTCGGGCACGTCAGGGTTGCGCCGTGCGCGGTGCGGAGCACCGCGCGTGCCGGTCTGGAGACCGGCGTTCCAGGCCGGCGGCGCCATCAGGGTTGGTTGGCCGGGATGCATCGCCGCTCGAATGCCGCGCGATTGCCGGGACAACGCACTAGTAGCCGAGCAGGTTCGGCAGGAAGAGCACCACGCCGGGCAGGAACGCTCGAGTTTGGAATCTCTCGTCTATTCAAAGCACGGGCTCAGCGAGATGTCGTTGCAATCGGACCACCCGTGGCCGCATTAGTCGCTTCGGTCGCCGTCGATCTCCGGTTGCTCCCGCCAGTTGCCGTCGTTGCCACCGTACACCAGATCGAGTTTCGAGTCGTCGGTGTGGTGTCCACGGATCGGGGACTGCATACGTGAGTGACCAAGCCAGTCACTTCTTGGGCAGCTGTTCCTTCAGGTAGTTCCACTCCTCGCGACGCTTCGGCCGCGTGTTCACGATCGCTTGGGCCACGCTCTCCGGGGTGTCCGGGATCATCGGCGGCAGAGTCCGTATCTTCACCTTGACCACCGGCGAGGATAGCGGCGGGCGCTTCTTCGCGGTCACGCGACTCCGAGCATCCAGCCATCCGTTCCGGTGGCTCAGGCAGGCTCGAAATAGGGGCTGAGTGCGATATCAACACAGTCCTCACGCCCGTGCCCGAAATAGTCGTCGTTCCCCCAGTCGATGTGGGTCCATTCCCACTGGGGTCGGCCGCTATTGCTCATCACATCCAGATCGTGGTCGATGGCGTGATTTCCGCGTCCTTGGTTCGGAGCGCAGTTTGGAACCGCCCCGAGCAGATGGAAAACCTCGTGGATCATCGTCGTCTCGAAGATGCGCTGCCGCCGCGGATTCCCGAAGCGACCTAGTGAAATGTGGCTGATGTAGGTGCCGGCGACATTCACCGCGTGTCCAGCCGATCCAGTGACGTAGTTCTCCCCCCAATCGAAGGTGTAAAAGACGGCGTAGATCTTCTCGGAGTCGCGCTCGACCAGCTCATCGAGCAGCCGACCAAGGCGTTCGACGTCCACCACCGGATCCTGGCCCTCACGGTGTAGGAGCAGATCGTTCTCAGTTGCGCCGAGGCGGACAAAGCTGATGTCCGGCTCGCCAGCGTGGGTATCCATGCGGAACTGCTGGCCGGTACGCTCGCCCAAGAAAGCCTGCATGTTCGCGAGCATCTCGCCGACCGTCCCGTTTGTGTCCATCTCCCGATCCTCTCCATCGCTAGCGATCGCATAGACAACATGGATCTGGGGCCCCGAATAATCGTCCTGCCTGTCCACATGTGATCTCTCCTGCTCGAACTGGGATTCGGATCGGAACGGGTCGTTCGCGAGTGGATCCAGTCCGACAGAAAAACTGATGCGGTTACAGAGTTGTCCCGTGTCATCGTAAAGGTCCGCGTATCCGACGCTCTGGTTCGCTTCTGGCGTAACGATGTACTCGCTCCAAAGTACGTCACGAACGAACGTCTCGCCACCTTGCACGAACGACCCATCTGCAAAGTTCTCGAACTTCACGGTCCATTCGACTCCCAAGGCATCGCCAGGCTCAATTCTCCATCTGAAAGGGGAAGACTGGTCGCAGGCAAAGAAATGAAGCTCGCCCGTCCGCACGGTGGGAAGTGGCGCGGGTGGCGTCGGCGATGGTGGCGTGGGCGCGCGGAACGTCGAATCTCCATCGCCACAACCAGACAGGATTGCGAGGCAGATCACGACGAAGGCCATCTGGGTCTTCATGGTTGGTCCTCAGTAGCCGAGCAGGTTCGGCAGGAACAGCACCACGCCCGGCATAAACGCGATGACGAGGGTGAGCGCCAGCATGAGCGCCAGGTAGGGCGCGAGCGGCCGGGCGACCTTCGCCGGCTCGACCCCTCCCACCGAGCAGGCCACCAGGAGGCTGACTCCCACCGGGGGCAGGAACACGGAGATCCCCTGGGTCGCCACGATGACGGCGCCGTAGTGCACGGGGTCGATCCCGAGCTGGCGCGCGATCGGCAGCAGGATCGGCGTCAGCATGACCACCGCCGGCACGCCCTCGAGGATGGCGCCGAGCGGCAGGAAGACGAGAATGGTGAGGATCAGGAAGCCGGCCGCGCCGCCGCCCATTCCCACCACCGAGGAGGCGAGCGCCTGGGGCACCTCCTCGACCGCGAGGACCCAGCCCAGGAGGCGTGCGGCGCCCACCACGAAGAGCACCATCCCCGACACTACGGCGGTCTGGACGATCTTGCTCCAGAGGTCCCGGGCGGTCAGCGACCGGTAGACGGGCCCGGCCAGCAGCAGCGCGTAGGCGACGGCGACCGCGGCGGCCTCCGTCGGTGTGAACAACCCGAAGCGGATGCCGCCCAGGATCACCACGATCATGAAGAGGGGAAGGACGGCGTCGGTCCCGGCGCGGCGGATGTCCGCGAAGGAGGCGCGCTCGCCGGCCGGCCATCCCTGCCGCCGGGCCTGCCAGCCGATCTGCGCCATCAGGCCCGCGGCGATCAGGAGCGCCGGCGCGATGGAGGCGACGAACAGGGCGCCGATGGAGACGCCCCCGATCACGCCGTAGATCACCATCACGATCGCCGGCGGGATCAGGATCCCCATCCCGCACGCCGCCGAGACGATCGCGGTGGAGCGCTCCCGGCTGTACCCGTTCGCGGTGAGCTGGGGCACCATGATGCCCCCGATGGCGGCCGCGTCCGCGGACGTGGAGCCCGAGACGCCCGAGAAGAACATCTCGGCCATGATGACCACCTGCCCGAGCCCTCCCGGCAGGTGTCCGACGAGGGAGCGCGCGAGCGCCACCAGCCGGCGGCTGATCCCGCCGACGTCCATCAGGAAGCCGGCCAGGATGAAGAGCGGCACCGCGAGCATCGGGAAGGAGTCCATCCCGGCGACGATCTGCTGCGGGATGAGGACGAGCGGGAGATCCGCCGCCACGATGGCGATGACGGCGGCGGTGGCGAGCGCGAAGCCGATGGGTACCGCCGCCGCCACCAGCGCGCCGAAGGCGCCGAGGAGCAGACCGCCCATCATCCGTTCTCCTCGCCGCGGCCTGCCCGCCCGGCGAGCAGGTGGATCGCCATCAGCAGCCCCGACACCGGCGCCGCCGCATAGACGAGCGCGACGGGCAGGTTCAGCGCCGCGGAGCGCTCCCCGAGGGTGAGGTCCATCAACGCGATTCCGGTCGCGATGAGGACGAGGGAGAACGCCAGCACGACCGCCCAGGCGAACCGCTCCACCGCCCGCCTCGCCCGCGGGGCCAGCTTCTTCGTGACCTGGTCGAACCCGAAGTGGGCCCGGTGCTCCACCGCCAGCGAGGCCCCGAGCAGCGACACCCAGATGAAGGCGAAGCGCGAGAGCTCCTCGCTCCAGGGGTTCGGGGCGGCGAAGAGATAGCGCATCAGCACCTGGAGGAGGACCACGACGCACACCGTGATCACGAGCGCGCCGGCCGCATAGGTCTCTGCCGCCACGAGGACCCGGTTGAGGCGCTTCATTCGTTGCGTCGTCCCTGGTTGGGTGGCGACGACGGGGACGATTGCCGTCGCGAGTTTGCTGTGAGAATGCAGTCCTGCGGGTCGGTCAAGCGCCGTGATGACGCCGCCGGCTTGGAACGCCGGTCTCCGACCGGCACGCGCGGTGCTCCGCACCGCGCTCGTCGTGACGCCGACCCGCGGCATGGCTCTCTCCTTTGGAGCCGACCGGAAGCGAGGGCACGTCCTTGTCCCGGCGTCCCATGGGAGCAAACAGCGACACGTCGCCTGCGGCCCTCCGGGCCGCATTCTACCGGTTCCGCAGGGTTCCGCAGAGTGCCCTGACGTTCCGCTATGGCTACCGTTATTCAACGGGTTACGGTGCTATACTGTTCCTCCCCGGAACGCCGCAGACTCCCTCGTTCCCGCTCCTTTCGTGTCCCCCACACGGTCCCCGCAGGAACGC
>JAJDVI010000047.1 GCA_022826195.1 Acidobacteriota bacterium | reverse complement strand
CCCGCGGCGGCAGGCGGGGCGGCGCGGCCGCCGGCCCCACGGGGAGAGCACGGCCCCGGAACCCCGGGACACGAAACACCGGGACCCGAAACCCCCGCCGCCACCGGTAAAATCGCGCGTTCCCCCGCAGCAGCGGGGCCTGGCGACCGGATCCGATCCGGTCCTGAGCTTGTGGAGGCACGTGCGATGCTCAGGCGACTTTCTTCCTTCCTCCTTGCGGCGTCCGGGACGGCGCTGCTGGCCGCGCCCGCCGCGGCCCAGCCCGATCCCGAGGTGCTCGGCGCCATGCGCTACCGCATGGTCGGCCCCTCCCGCGGCGGCCGGGTCACCGCGGTGGCGGGACACCGCTCCCAGCCGGGAACGTTCTACATGGGCGCCACCGGCGGCGGGGTCTGGAAGACCACCGACTACGGGCACAACTGGCACCCCATCTCCGACGGCTATTTCAAGAGCCCCTCGATCGGCGCCATCGCGGTGGCCGAGAGCGACCCGGACATCGTCTACGTGACCACCGGTTCGGACGGCCTGCGCAGCAACGTCATCATCGGGAAGGGGGTCTACCGCTCCGACGACGCCGGGAAGACCTGGCGGAACCTCGGCCTCGAGGAGACCGGCAGTTCCGGGGCCGTCCTGATCCACCCCGAGGACCCGGACCGCGTCTGGATCGCCCAGATCGGGAATCCCTTCATCGCGAACCCGGAGCGCGGCGTCTACCGCTCGACGGACGGCGGCGAGAACTGGGAACTGGTGCTGTTCGTGTCCGAGCAGACCGGCGCCGTGGACCTCGAGTTCAAGCCCGGCGATCCCGACACCATCTACGCCTCCATGTGGGAGGCCGAGCGGAAGCCCTGGACCATCCGTTCGGGCGGCATGGAGGGCGGCGTGCACCGCTCGCGGGACGGCGGGGACACCTGGGAGCAACTGGAGAACGGTCTCCCGACGGGCCTCCGCGGCAAGTCGGACCTCGCCGTCTCCCCCGCCGATCCCTCGCGGGTCTACGTGCTCATCGAGGCGCCGGGCAGCGACGGCGGCGTCTACCGCTCGGATGACGAGGGGGACACCTGGCGCCAGATCACCGACTTCCAGCCGATCCGGAACCGGCCCTTCTACTACAACAACCTGCACGCCCACCCGACGGACGCGGACACCCTCTGGGGGATGGCCGAGGGCTACTGGAAGTCCACCGACGGCGGCGTCACCTGGGAGCGGAAGTTCACCCCCCACGGCGACAACCACGACCTCTGGATCAACCCCGACCAGCCGAACATCCACATCCAGGCGAACGACGGCGGCGCGAACGTCTCCATCGATGGCGGCGAGACCTGGTCCACCCAGGAGAACCAGCCGACCGCCGAGCTCTACCAGGTGGACGTGAGCGACAACTTCCCCTACCGCCTCTACGCCGGACAGCAGGACAACTCGACCATTTCGGTGCCGAGCTATCCCGAGCAATACCGGCCGGGCGGCCACACCGCGCACTGGGAGGCCATCGGCGGCTGCGAGACCGGCCCGGTGGTCCCGAAGCCCGGCGACCCCGACATCGTCTACGCCAACTGCAAGGGGCGGTTCGGCCTCTACAACATGCGGACCGGCCAGGAGGAGCAGTATTACGTGGGTTTCGCGAACCTCTACGGGCACAACCCCAAGGATCTCGAGTACCGCTTTCAGCGCACCGTGCCGATCCACGTCTCGCCCCATAGCCCGAACCGGGTCTTCCACGCTTCGCAGTACGTCCACGTGACGGAGGACGGCGGCCGCACCTGGCGGACGGTTTCGCCTGACCTGACGGCGTTCACTCCGGAAACCCAGGTGGTCTCCGGCGACCCCATCACGCTCGACGTGACCGGCGAGGAGCACTTCGCGGTGCTCTACGACGTCCAGGAATCCCCCCACGAGGAGGGGGTCATCTGGGCGGGCGCGAACGACGGGCCCATCCATGTCACGCGCGACGATGGCCGGACCTGGAAGAACGTCACCCCGCCGGAGCTCGGCCCCTACGGCCGGGTACAGAACATCGAGGTCTCGCCCCACAATCCGGCGCGGGCCTACGCTGCCGTGCTGCGCTACCAGCTCGGCGACTTCACGCCGCACGCCTACAAGACGACCGACTACGGCGAGACCTGGACCCGGATCACCGACGGCACCAACGGGGTGCCGAACGACCACCCGGTGCGGGTGGTGCGCGAGGACCCGGACCGCGAGGGACTCCTCTATCTCGGCTCCGAGTGGGGGATGTTCATCTCCTTCGACGACGGCATGAGCTGGACCTCGTTCCAGCAGAATCTCCCGGTGACGCCGATCACCGACATCAAGGTCGTCCAGCAGGACCTCGCCATCTCCACCATGGGACGCAGCTTCTGGATCCTCGACGACGTCACCCCGCTGCACGAGGCGCCGCCCGCGGACGGGGTGCACTTCTTCCAGCCGCGTGACGCGATCCGCCTCCGCGCCGGGGGGCGCGGCTTTGGCGCTCCGGCGCCGGCGGACCCCGAATACCCGACACCCGGGCCGCGGTTCACCTACCGGCTGCCGGCGGACGCGCAGAACGCCCGGATCGACGTGCGGGACGAGAACGGGGACCTCGTCCGCAGCTTCGAGAGCGCCGGTCCCGGAGAAGAGACCGCCATGACCCAGGAGATGCGGGCCCCGGGGATGATGCGCCGCGGCGCCCCGACGGTGCCGACCAGCGCGGGCGTCCACCGCTTCACCTGGGACATGCGGCACCCGGGGCCGAAGGACGGTGAAGGCAACGTCGCCGGCCGGGGCGTGATGGCGGCGCCCGGCCGCTACACGGTGGAGTTGACCGTGGACGGCAACACCATGGCGCGGAGCTTCCGGCTGAATATGGACCCGCGGACGGTCGAGGAAGGCTGGGTCACCGCGGAGCACGTCCGCAACCAGGTTGCGCTGGCGCTGAAGGCGCGGGACATGCTTTCGGAGGCGCGGATGGCGGCGGCCCGGCTGGAGGCGGCGATGGAGGACGGCGGCGGTGACGCCCTCGAGGCGATCCACGAGGAGCTGGTCACCCGTCCGATTCGCTATTCCCGGCCGATGCTGGTCGACCAGATCAGCTATCTCTACTCGAACCTGGACACCGCCGACCAGCCGCCGGGCCGGGACGCGGCGGTTCGCTACGAGGAACTGCGCGGCCAGCTCGACGATGTCCTCGACCGGCTGTCCGACGCCGGAGTTGCCAGCGAGTAGGCAGGCGGCGGCAATGCCTGGCGGAGCGGCGGCACTCCGGATCAACGGCGCCCGGCTCCTCGACTCCATCGCCCGCCTCGCCGAGATCGGCGCCACCCCCGAGGGTGGCGCCGAACGGCTGGCGTTCACGCCCGAGGACGGCGCCGGGCGGGACCTCGTCCGGTCGTGGATGGAGGACGCCGGACTTCAGGTTCGGGTGGACGGGATCGGGAACGTCATCGGCCGCCGGGCGGGGGAGGATCCGGACGCCGCCCCCGTGATGCTCGGCTCGCACACCGACACGGTCGGAAACGGCGGCCGCTACGACGGCAACCTGGGAGTGCTCGCGGCGCTCGAGGTCGCCCGCACGCTGAACGACGGGGGCATCCGTACCCGCCGCCCGCTCGAAGTCGCGATCTTCTCGAACGAGGAGGGCTCGCGCTACCACCCCGACATGCTGGGGAGCCTGGTCTATGCCGGCGGGCTCGACCTCGAGAGCGCCTGGGCGCTCCGGAGCCCCGACGGCGCGCGGACCCTGAAGGAGGAGCTCGAGGAGATCGGCTATCTCGGGGAGGCGCCGCTCCCCGGTCCGGTTCCGGCCGCCTACGTCGAACTCCACATCGAGCAGGGGCCGGTGCTCGAGGCCGAGGGCATCGACTTCGGCGCGGTGACCGGGGTGCAGGGGATCCTGTGGGAGGAGATCACGCTGAGCGGGAAGGCGAACCACGCCGGCACCACCCCCATGCGGTTTCGCCACGACGCGGGATTGGTGGCGGCGGAGGCGGTGCTCCTCGCCCGCCAACTGACGCGCGAGATTCCGGATCAGGTGGCGACCGTCGGCCGCATGTCGTTCGCGCCCGGGCTGACCAACGTGGTTCCCGGCCGGGCGGTCTTCACCCTGGATATCCGCAACCCCGACCCGGACCGGCTGCGGCGCGCCGAGGAAGGCTTCTTCGGCGGCCTCGACGCCGCCGCCGAGCGCGAGGGCGTCCGGATCGAACGGCGCGAACTCGCGCGTTTCGGCCCCGCGGTCTTCGACGAACGAGTGATCGCACTGGTCGAGGAAGCGGCTGCGGCGCTCGGCGGGTCCTGCCGGCGGATGCCCTCGGGAGCCGGCCACGACGCCCAGATGATGTCCCGCATCTGCCCCACCGGGATGGTCTTCGTACCGTCCGTCGGCGGGGTGAGTCACAACCCGACGGAGTTCACGCGAGACAAGGACGTGACGGCGGGGGGAAACGCGCTCCTCGCGGTTGCCTTCACCCTCCTGAAGTCATAGATTTCGCGTAGTGTTACGTTGTTCCATCGGTTGTCATCCGATATTCCCGAAACAGTAGCGGTGTGATAGCGTTGCCGACCCGGCGGAGGGGCCGGAAGGCTGGAGGAGGACCATGGCAGGCAAGGTAGCGGTTGCCAAAGAGCTCGCCGAGAAGCACGGGGGCCGATACCACCGCGGCAAGGGTCCCGACATCCGCACGGACAAGATCACCATCAACGTCGAGACCTCCCGCACTCTCCGCTCCGCCTGCGGCCGGCTCCGCGGATTCCGCGGCCCGGTCTACATCGCCTGCGCGAGCGACGCCGACCTCGAAACCGCAAGGCTGATCCTCGTGGGAAAGACCGTCGGCCTCATGAACAGCAAGGGCCGCATCCTCAAGAAATCCACCAGAGGCCGCTGGCCGTAGGGAACGCCGGTCTCCAGACCGGCACCGCGGCGCTCCGCGCCGCGCACATCGTCCCGCTACCCACCCCCACAACGCGTACGGCCTGGAACGCCGGTCTCCAGACCGGCACCGCGGCGCTCCGCGCCGCGCACGTCGTAACGCCACTCCGCGTCACGGCTCCCCGGCTTGAACCACAGCCCCGCTTGGTAGATTCCCGCACTGACGGGACCCCACCTTGGCGAGCGACACGGCGGCCGGCGCACGCGGCAAGCTCTGGGTGTTCGGGCCGGTCCGGGACCTGCTCCTGCTGGTCGCCACCCCGATCCTGATCCTGCCCCTGGCCTTCGCCCTCGAGGGCCGGGAGACGGCCTACACCGTGGGGCTCCTGGTCGCCGGCTTCGGCGCTCTCGGCCACCACCTCCCCGGGATGATGCGGGCGTACGGCGACCGCGCCCTCTTCCAGCGCTTCCGCACCCGCTTCCTGCTGTCCCCGCTCGTGTTCGCGGGCGCGGCGCTTGGCTTCGCGGCGGGCGGCCTGAACGGCGTTTCGCTGATCGTGCTCCTCTGGGGGGTCTGGCACGGAGCCCTCCAGGTCTACGGCTTCCTCCGGATCTACGACGCCCGGGTCGGAGCGACCGAACGGCTGACGGCGCGGCTCGACTGGCTCCTGTGCATCGGGTGGTTCGCCTTCGGGGTGCTCCATTCCCCCGGCCGGCTCGGGGAACTCCTCGAGCTCTGGTACGCGCTCGGTGCGCCGCTCTGGTCCCCCGCGGTCTTCTTCGGCTTCCGCGACGCCTTCGATCTCGGCCTCTTCGCGCTCACCGCGGTGTTCGTGTTCCGGGCGGGCCGCGACCTGCTCGCCGGGAGGGGGCAGCACCCCGTCAAGCTTCTCGCCGCCGCCATGTCCTTCGGCTTCTGGTGGTGGTGTTCGGTCCAGGTGCCCTACGCGGTGCTCGGGGTCGCCCTCTTCGAGGTCTTCCACGACGTGCAGTACCTCTCGATCGTCTGGGTGTTCAACCGCAGGCGGGCGCGGGACGACGACGCCGGGTTCTTCACCCGGGCGCTCTTCGGCGGCGGACGGGCGATGCTCTTCGTGTACGTCGGCCTCGTCCTCGGTTACGGCCTCTTCCGGTTCATTCCCGAGGCGGTCTCGAACCCGGCGGTGCAGCGCGGCGTCCTCGCACTCGTCGCCGCCTCGACCATGCTCCACTTCTACTTCGACGGCTTCATCTGGAAGATTCGCGAGACGAAGACGGGCGCCGCGCTCGGGATCCGGCGGACCTCCGGACCGTCGCCGGTGGGACCGGCGGCGAGCCCGTGGCTCACCCCGCACGCCCTCAAGTGGGCCGGCCTCTTCTTCCTGCCGCTGGCGGTGCTCTTCGGCCTCGAACGCCGCGCGGCCGCCGCGCCGCTCGAAGAGCGCTACGAGAACCTCACCACCCTGGTCCCGGAGAGCGCGGAGTTCCACCACAACCTCGGCTTCGCCTACCGCGAGAACGGCGACCTCGAAGCCGCCGAGGCCCGCTACCGGCGCGCCATCGAGATCGATCCCGAGTACCCGCGGGCCCACGCGAACCTCGGCATCGCGCTGCTCTCGCAGGGCCAGTGGGAGGAGGCGGAGGGCGCGCTGCGCCGGGCGCTTCGGCTCGACGACGAGTACGCCGCCGCCCACCACAACCTGGGTTTCATCCAGGAACGGGTCGGCGTGCGCCTCGAAGCGGAACGCCACTACCGCCGCGCCATCGAGCTCGACCCGGCGCTCGTCGAGCCGCGGCTCGGACTCGCCCGGATGCTGCTCGCCGCGGACAACGCCGTGGGGGCCGCGCCGGTCCTCGAGGCGGCACTCGCCGTGGACCCGGGGGTGCCCGAGGCACACCGGAATCTCGGACTGATCCTCGCGGGACGGGGCGAGCACGCCGCGGCGGTGGCCCATCTCGACGTCTCGCTCGCCGCGGTTCCCGATGATTTCGTGGCGCTCGAGACCGCCGGCTGGATCCTCGCGGTGGTTCCGGACGTCCGCGATCCCGAGCGCGCGGTGCGCTACGCCCGGCGGGCCTCCGAGCTGGCGCGGCATCTCAGCCCGTCCGCGGCCGACACGCTCGGGGCGGCGCTCGCCGCCGCCGGGGATTTCGAGGCGGCGCTGACCGCGGCCCGGACCGCGGAGGCGCTGGCCATCGACGGGGACAATCCGGAGCTCGCCGGCGAGATCGCCGCCCGGATCGCGCTCTACGAGGCGGGCCGTCCGGTGACCGTGGCCCCGGCAGCACGATGAGATCCGGAACACCGCTGGCCGCCGCCGCGCTCTTCGTGCTGGTCGCCGGGGCCGCCGCCGCCCAGGACGGCATGGCGCCCCGCCATCGCGCCTGGCTCGAGGAAGAGGTCGTCTACATCATCTCCGAGACCGAACGCGAGGCCTTCCTGCGCCTCGAGGGGGAAGACCTCCGGGACGCCTTCATCGAGGCCTTCTGGGAGCGGCGCGATCCCAACCCGACCACCGCGGAGAACGAGTACCGGGAGGAGCACTACGAACGGATCGCCTACGCCAACGAGTTCTACGGCCGGGACACCGGAAGGGCCGGCTGGCGGACCGACCGGGGCCGGTACCACATCGTGCTCGGCCCCCCGCGCACCCGGGAGGACTTCTCCCATTCCAGCTTCATCTACCCGGTCGAGTTGTGGTTCTACAACGATCCCGCCCTCCGGGAGCGCGGGGTGCCGCCGTTCTTCTACCTGCTCTTCTTCCGGCGCTTCGGGGCCGGGGAGATGCAGCTCTACAGCCCGGTGGAGGACGGGCCCCAGGCGTTGCTGATCGCGCCGGAGCCATTCATGCAGGGCGACTTCCGCCAGCAGATCGAACGGGCCTTCGACGAGCTCCACGGGATCAGCCCCGAACTCGCCTCGGCGGCGCTCTCCTTCCGCACCGACGAGGGGGTCAATTTCGGGGACGTGCGGGCCTTCGGCACGGTTTCGCTCATGGAGGAGATCTACCGCTCGCCGACGTTCGGGATCGACACCAGCTACGCCGAGCGGTTCGACTTCGGCTCGGTGGAGAGCGACTACCTGTTCAACTACGTCCAGAGCGCCGGCTTCCACCACGTCCTGCCCGGGCCGGGGGGGTACTACCTGCACTGGGCGATCGAGATCCCGAACGCATCGGTGATCGTGGTGCGCGACCCCGCGATCGGCCGCTACGGCGCGGTCTTCATCGCCTCCATCGAGATCACCGTCCCGGACGACCCGGAGACGGTGCTCTACGACGACCGGGCGGAGTCCTTCTTCGCGGTCTCCGAGGAGGAGGCGGCGGCGCTCGGCCAGCCGTTCCTGTTCCGGGGCGTGGTCCCGGTGATCCCCGGCTCCCACCACCTCCGGATCGTCGTCCGGAACCGGGCCTGTCCGAGCCGGGACGAGGAGGAGTGCCGGCGCGCCTACACGCTCCTCGAGGGCCCGATCGAAGTGCCCGAGCTGCAGTTCGAAACGCCGGAGTTGACCGATCCGGTCCTCGCCTACGGCGCCGACCTGCTGGGTGGCGACCCGCTCTACCGCGGTTACCGGTTCGGACGGCGGAGCATTCGGCCCAATCCCTCTTCGGTGTTCGCCGCCGGAACGACGCTCTACCTGCTCTCGGAGCCGTTGAACGCACCGGAGGACGCCCGGGTGGAATGGACGGTCGCTCCCGACCCCGCCGCGCTCTTCGGGGACGAGCCTCCGGCGCCGGTAAGCGGGACGGTCGCCGCTGGCGGCGACCGTGACGGCCCGCTGGTCGTGAGCCAACCGCTGGGCCGTTTGCCGGGAGGGCGGTACGTCGCCGGCGTGCGCCTGCTGGCCCGGGACGGCAGGGAGCTCGCGCGCCGGTCGGCCCCGTTCCAGGTTTCGCCCCGGGCGACGCTGGCGAGGCCGCTGGTGGACGGCGGCCTCGGCGAGATCCGGCCCGAGCTCGCGGGCGCGCCGGAACTGGTGCGGGCCCGGCAATGGGAAGCCGCGGGGAACCCGGCGATGGCGCGGACGTTCGCGGAGGAGGCGGTCCGCGTGGGTCCCAACTACGTTCCGGCGCGCGAACTGCTGGCGCGGTACTTCCTCGAGGCGGACGATCCGGCGGGGGCGGTGACGCTCCTGGGCCCCGTCTTCGAGGCCTATCCCGACCGGTATGAAACCGCGGTGCGGCTCGGCGAGGCGCGCGTCCGCACCGGCGACTTCGAGGGCGCCCTCGGCCCGCTCGCCCGGGCGCTCGAACTACGCGCTCCGGACGCCGACCTCCTCGTACTGCTCGCGACCACCCACCTGGTCCTGGGAAACGAGGAGAGCGCGGGCCGGTTCCTCGATCAGGCCTACGAGCTCGATCCGGACAACGAGCGGGTGCTGGCGCTGCGGCGGCGATAGCGGGAAAGACAAAAGGGCGGTGGGCTCTTGCAAGCCCACCGCCCTGGCGCGAGCCTCAGATCAGAACTGATACCTCGCGCCGAGCTTGAACGTGCGCGGCTCCAGGAAGCCGATCACGCGGTTGTATGCCGAACCGGCGCGGATGATCTGGTTCAGGACCGGGTTGGAGTTCGTGACGTTATAGGCGTCGAAGAACAGCGACAGGCGGTCGCGATCCCAGAAGGACAGGTCCTTCTCGGCTCGAAGGTCCAGGATGAAGACGTTGTCCGACCGCTCCGTCATGTCGGAGAGCGGCACCTGGTTCGTTCCGGCGGCGCCCGGAATGCTGATGGGCAGGATCGGGGCGTAGGCCCAGCCGCTCTGCGCCCGGTACTGGAAGGACACCGCGGCCCCGATGTTCGGGATCTGGTAGCGGCCGATGCCCTTGAGGTTCCAGTTGGTGTGCTGTTGCTTGGTGCTCACGGCGGAGTTCCAGTTCAGCCCGCTGCCCTGGATGCCCAGCGTCCACGGGTCGGCCTGGGTATCGGCGCTCCCGCTGCTGCCGCAGCAGACGAGCTCGTTCCGCCACTGGTAGTGGAAGCTGCCCTGCAGGAAGAGCCCGCCTCGGAACCGCCGGCTCAGTCCGACCTCGATGTTGTCGAATTCGCCTGAGTCGAACCCGGCCGGGCCGGTCTTGACCTCGTTGGCGGTCGGAGTTCCAGCCGGGGGACGGGTCAATGTGGTGATGGTGCCGAAGCCGTCCACGGTCGGGCAGGGGAAGATGTCGTCGCCGCAGAGGATCGCGTTGTTGATCAGTGCGTCGAGCAGTCCTACCCGATAGGTGTCGAAGACGTTCCGGTCCATCTTGCGCACGTAGGAAAGCCGCAGGTTGGTCTCCGGCATGATCTCGCTCTCGAGGGACGCGGTGATCTCGTCGTAGTAGCGCTTCTTGCTGAGGTCCACCGGGACGCCGCCTTCGACGCGGCCGACGGGGAGGCCGGTGCCGGACGACTGGCTCAGCAGCGCTCCGAGTTCGTTTTGCCCGTCATAGATTCCGTTCCGGTTCGGGTCGTTGAATTCGAACACCACGTTCTGGAACGCCGCCGGGTTGGCGCCCACGAAACCGTCCGGGCCGACGTTATGGGTGTAGCGGCTCGCCGAGGCCTTCACCACCGTCCTTCCCTCGCCGGTCAGGTCGTAGGTCACCGCGAAGCGGGGATAGAAGTCGTTCCAGGTGAAGATGTCCTTCGCCTGGATCGAAACCCCGCTCAGGAAGAACTCGGGGTACTCGGGCGCGAGATCGGACGAGTTGTAGTACCCGTGCTGGTTCGCGATCCGGATGCCCGCCGTGATGGTCAGTCTCGGGTTGAGCTGCCAGGTGTCCTGGGCGAAGAAGTGGAGGTTCCGGTCGCGGGTGTCCGAGCGGGGCGTCGGGACGTTTGCGAACAGGATCTCGGAGGTCCCCATCGGGTTGTCCGCCGACATCAGGCTCGAGCGGTCCCGGTACTGGATGCCGCCCGATTCGAAGTTCGAGAAGAAGAGCCGCGCGTCCTCCATGTAGTCCACCCCGAACTTGAGGTCGTGGCTTCCTCCCGCATCGGGGATGTAGTAGTTCAGGATGCCGACGAACTGGGGCCGCTGCTTGTCGTAGGTGAACGGCCACACGCCGGCGCCGGTGCGCCGGCTGGTATCCACGTCGATCCGCGGCGGGCTGCTTCCCGGGTCCACTGCGGGCACCATCGGCCAGGTCACCCCGTAGTGCATCGCCTTCACGTTCGAGAAGGCCCGGTCGGACCAGACCCGCTGCCACTCGGCCTTGTGCACCCAGGTCCACGAATCCTGGGCGAGCCGCACGTCAACGGAGTTGAGCGCGTTGATGCCGCGATTGGGCCGGTTCTTGAGCCCCCACTGGCTGTAGCCGATCAGCTCGTCCTTCTCGGAGAGCGCCATGTTGACCTTCGTGTAGTAGTTCCGGAGGACGGCCTCTTCCTTGATGACTTCCGGATCGAGGCCGGAGATCGCCCGGTGGGTGAGGTTGTTGTTGTAGGCGAGGAAGAACCAGGCCCGGTCCCTCAGCAGGGGTCCGCCCACGTCGGCGTGGGCCTCCCAGTAGGTGAGCATGTGGTTCGTTCCGGCCCCCCGGTTCTCGAGTTCGGAGGTCAGGTTGTCGCCCACGAAGCTCTCCCCGAGGTAGTCGGCGTAGAGCAGCGCGGAAAGGTCGTTACCGCCGGTCTTGATGTCCATCACGATCGTGTTTCCGGCCCAGGCGTTCTCCACGTCGGCGCCGGCGTTCGAGATGTTGAACTGGTTGACGGTCAGGCTGTCCATGTAGAAGCCGAAACCGCCGGTGCTGAAGTTGGAGTCCACGCCGTCGATGACGATGCGGTTCTGGTTGCGGAGCCCGAAGGCGTCGAAACCGGACTGCTGGGCCTTGTGGGAGCCCGCCACGTCGAAGCCGCGCATCCGGATGCCCGGGGTGAGCGCCAGCATGGCGTGCGGATCGGTCGAGTTCGGGACCTCGAGGATCGCGGTGTCGTCAAAGGTGCCGCCGAATCGGCTGGACTTCACGTCCACCACCGGGGACTCGCCGGTGACGGTCACCGTCTCCGCGACCGCGGCCACCGAGAGGGTCTGGTTCACCGTGAACGTCTGTCCGGTGATGACCGTCACGTCCTCGCGGACCACGGTGGCGAACCCCCCCAGCTCGAAGGTCATGGTGTAGCTGCCCGCCGGCAGCCCCTGGAATCGGAAGGAGCCGTCCACGTCGGTGACCGCAACGCGGCTGCCGAGGAGGGCGTCCGATTCGAGGGTGACGGTGACCCCCGGAAGAACGAGCCCCTGTTCGTCCTGGGCGGCGCCGTCGAGCCGCCCGGCGGTGATCTGCGCCGCGAGCGACGCCGGAATCAGGAGCAGTGCGGCGACCGTCAGCGATCGCAGCAGGTGTCGTTTCATGGGCAAGGTCCTCCTTGACGAGAGACGATTTGGCTCGGGACTCTATGGGACAACCGAACCAAGTTCGAACCGCAAGTCCCGCACCAGCGACGGATCCCTGGAGCGATGCCATAACTCATTGAAAAAAGGCCATATTTCGATGCGTTCACAGAATTGTCGGGGCCTTTCTCCAATAACCTGAATTGCGATTCGGCTTCCCGTGCGGGATTTCCCGGCGTTCGGGCGCCGCAAGTCCTCATAATTCGGGGGTGCCGGATCGCCTCGCCCCCGCCGGTCTCAGGAACGCTCTCGCCGTGTCCCCGCGCATCGATCCGGAGAGCGAGGTGCGGGACCGGGTGGCTTTCCTGCGGGCGTATCTGGTGGCCAGCCGCCAGCGGAGTCTCTGGCTCGCGGTGTCCGGCGGCGTGGATTCGGCGCTCACCGGCCGGCTCGCCTCGCTGGCCGTCGCCGCGGCCAACCGGGACGGCGGGGCGTACCGCTTCGTCGCGGTGCGGCTTCCCTACGGCGAGCAGCGCGACGCCGCCGACGCCGAACGCGTCCTGGAGTGGATCGAGCCATCGGAAGTGGTCAGCGTGAACATTGCCGGGGCGGTCCGGGCCCTCGAGGCGTCACTGCCCGGGGAGCGGCTGGCGGCGGGTTCCGAAACCGCCCGCGACGTCGCGCGGGGAAACACGAAGGCCCGGATGCGGATGGCGGTGCAGTACCACCTCGCGAACCTCGAGGGCGGGCTCGTGGTGGGGACGGACCACTCGGCGGAAGCGCTCGTCGGGTTCTTCACCAAGTTCGGCGACGGCGGGGTGGACGTGTGCCCGCTCTTCGGGCTCAGCAAGCGCCAGGTGCGCCGGGTGGCGGCCCATCTCGGCGCGCCGGAAGCGATTGTCGCCAAGGCGCCGACCGCCGACCTCGAGGACCTGCGCCCGGGGCTGCCGGACGAGGAGGCGCTCGGGATCAGCTATCAGGCGATCGACGACTACCTCGAGGGCCTGCCGGTGCCGGCGGAGGTCGCGGGCCGGATCGACGGGCTCTACCGCGCCACCGAGCACAAGCGCCGTACCCCGGCGGTGCCGCAGGACACCTGGTGGAGGTAGGGGGGCGTCCCCCCTATGCCTGCTGGAGCAGGTAGGTGGCGAGGCCCGCCGCGACGACGCGGTCGTTGTCTTCCACGACCTCGACGCGGCAGGAGACCAGGGTGCGGCCCTTGCGGACGACCTCGCCGATGGCCAGCAGGTCGCCCTGCACGACTCCCAGGATGTTCACCTTGTATTCCACGAGGCGGATTCCGACCCCGGGAGCGACCGAGGCGGCGGCGAGGTGACCCGCCGCGACGCAGAGCGTGCCGATGACGCCTCCCTCGAGCGGTCCCGGCTCGGTGTTCCGCGTTTCGCCCGGAAGATGGATCCGCGAGACGCCGTTGTCCGCGTAGTCCAGCCGGAGCCCGGTCTGCCCGGCCAGGGGCGCGCTGTCGAGCTCCTTCTGCAGGCGCCGGCGGAGCGACATCCGCTCGCGCCCGTAGCCGCTGTCGGCGGGTTCGGACTCGCCCAGCACCACCGGCTCGAACTCGGGGACCGGGTCGGACCCGCCGGCGGGAGGCTTGGACTGCACCGCGCCGCGGCGCCGCGCGTGGAAGGACTCGGCGGCCGGCCGGGTCCGCCGGGCGGGACTCTCGGCCTGCGTGGCGGGCGCCGTGGTCTCGGAATCGCTCAAGAGATTCCCTTCCCGCGGCGGGGGTGCCGAATCTCCCCGGCAGCGAAAGCGGCAACGGCAACGCCCGGTAGGACCGGGGAACGAAGAGCAGCCGGCAGCCGGAGCCACCGGTCGGTGGCGTATATCACCTAACCGGCCATCTTACCACCCGCATCGCGCGCCGATGCGTAACATTCCCGTTTTCCGTCTGGAAGCAATTCATGAATCAGAGCACCAGTGACGCGTTCGACGTCGTCGTGATCGGAAGCGGTCCCGGGGGCTACGTGGCCGCCCTCAAGGCGCAGGCCGCCGGACTCCGGACGGCGATCGTCGAGAAGGACGCCCGCTTCGGCGGAACGTGCCTCCACGTCGGCTGCATTCCGAGCAAGGTCTTCCTCCACACCGCATCGCTCCTCGATGAGATCCGGGCGGCGAAGAAAGTGGGAATCGAGGTGGCCGCCCCGAGCCTCGACTGGGACGGACTGAAGCGCCGCAGCCGCCGGGTGATCGCCAAGCTCGCCGGCGGCGTTTCCCTGCTCCTGAAGCGGGGCGGGGTGGAGGCTTTTCACGGCTTCGGGCGGCTGGCCGGCCCGGGCCGCGTCGAGGTCGCGGCTCCGGACGGGTCCGGGACGCGGCGTCTCGAGGCCCGGAACGTCATCATCGCCACCGGCTCCGAGGCCCGGACGCTGCCCTTCCTGCCGCTCGACGGCGACCGGATCGTGACCAACGCGGAGATGTTCTCGCTCGACGAGCGTCCCGCCCGGCTCGGCATCATCGGCGCCGGCGCGGTGGGCGCCGAGTTCGCGTCCATGTTCAGGAGCTACGGCTCCGAGGTGGAGCTCTTCGAGGTGCTGCCCCGGGTCCTCCCGCTCGAAGACGCCGAGGTCTCCGAAGTGGTGGGCAAGGCGTTCCGGAAGCGCCGGATCCGGGTGCGGACCGAAGCCCGGGTGGAGGCCGCCGAGATCGTGGAGACGGGAGTGCGGGTCCGTTACCGGGCCGGGGAGGAAACCCGGACCGCCGAGTACGACCGGTTGCTGGTGGCGGTGGGGCGGGCGCCGCGCACGGCGGACATCGGCCTCGAGACCGTCGGCGTCGAGCTCGAGAAGGGCGGCTTCATCCCCGTGGACGGGCGGTGCCGAACCGGGGCGCCGGGGGTCTTCGCCATCGGCGACGTGGTCGGGACCGCCCAGCTCGCGCACGTGGCTTCCGCGGAGGCGGACGTGGCGGTGGCGACCATCGCCGGCCGCGACGTGCCGCCGCTGCGCCGGGACCGGATGCCCGCGGCCACCTACTGCGTGCCGGAGGTGGGTTCGGTGGGGCTCACCGAGGAAGCGGCCGCCGCCGGCGGCCACGAAGTCAAGGTCGGCCGCTTCCCCTTTGCCGCGAACAGCAAGGCCAACATCCTCGGGGATCCGACCGGCTTCGTGAAGGTGGTGGCGGAGGCCGGGTACGGCGAGGTGCTCGGAGTCCATATCGTCGGGCCGCACGCCACCGACCTGATCGCGGAAGCGGTGGTGGCGCTCGACCACGAGGCGACCCTGGAATCGCTCGCGCGCAGCGTCCACCCTCATCCCACGCTCTCCGAAGCGGTGGCCGAAGCGGCGCTCGCCGCCTCCGGCGCGCCGCTCCACGCGTAGCCGCCGGTGGATTCCGAAGCCGGGACCGCGCCGCCGCCGCTCTGGCGGCTCGACGTCCGCCCGCTCGGCTACCGGGCCGCCTGGGACTTCCAGCGGGACCTGGTCGAGCGCCGCCAGCGCGACGAGATCCCCGATGTCCTGCTGCTCACCGAGCACCCGCCGGTCTTCACGCTCGGCAAGAGCGCCCACCGCGAGAACCTGCTGGAGCCGCCGGAAGCGCTCGCCGGACGCGGCGCCGAGGTCGTCGAGACGGACCGCGGCGGGGACGTGACGTTCCACGGCCCGGGCCAGCTGGTTGCCTATCCGATCGTGCATCTGGGCGGCTGGCGGAAGGACGTCCACGCCTACCTGCGGGCGCTCGAGGCGGCGGCCATCGACACGGCGGCGCGGTTCGGAACGGCGGCGGGCCGCCGCGAGGGGCTGACCGGCGTGTGGTGCGGCGCCGGTGGGGCTCCCCGCAAACTGGCCTCCATCGGGGTGCGCGTCTCCCGGTGGGTGGCGTCTCACGGACTGGCGTTCAACGTGACCACCGAGCTGGGCTGGTTCTCGCACATCGTGGCGTGCGGCATCCGGGATGCGGCGGCCACGTCGCTCGAAGCGGAGACCGGCCGCGCCGTGCCGCTGGACGCGGTCGCCGACCGGCTGGCGGACTCGTTCGCGGCGGTGCTGGGCCGCCGGCTCGTCCCGGCGCCCGGGGACCTGCCGGGCCTGGTCCCCGGCCCTGCCGCCTCTTGACGGCCCGGGCACCGTGCCGGTCACCTACTTCGAGGCCGTCCGCCGGGCCCTTCGCTCGGAAATGGAGCGCGACCCGCGGGTCATCCTGCTCGGCGAGGACATCGGCATCTACGGGGGGGCGTTCCGCCTGACCGACGGGTTCCTCGACGAGTTCGGCCCGGACCGGGTCATGGACACCCCGATCAGCGAGGAAGGGTTCACCGGGATGGCGGTGGGCGCCGCGCTTGCCGGGCTGCGTCCCGTGGTGGAGTTCCAGTTCATCGACTTCATCGCGAGCGCCTTCAACATGGTCACGAACTTCGCCGCCAGGAGCCGCTATCGGACCGGCGCGGCGGTTCCCCTGGTGCTGCGCGGCCCCTCGGGCGCCGGAGTCCGCGCCGGACCCTTCCACTCCCAGAGTCCGGAAGCGCACTTCGCCCACACTCCGGGAATCAAGGTCGCGGCCCCCGCGACGGCGCCGGACGCCGCCGGCCTGCTGCGCGCCGCCATCCGCGACGACGATCCGGTGTTGTTTCTGGAACACAAACGTCTCTACCGGAGCCTCAAGGTCCCGGACGCGGAGTTCGAGAGCGCCCCGGAGGTGGTTCCGCTCGGCAAGGCCGCGGTCCGGCGGGCAGGGGACGCGCTCACCATCGCCGCCTACGGCGCCGCGGTGTGGGTGGCGCTCGACGCCGCGGAGAGGCTCGCCGCCGAGGGCGTGGAAGCCGAGGTGATCGATCTGCGCTGCCTCGTCCCGCTCGACCGGGAGGCGCTCTTCGATTCCGTCCGCCGCACCAGCCGGCTGCTGGTGGTCCACGAGGACAACCTCACGGGCGGTTTCGGCGGCGAGATCGCGGCGCTCGCGGCGGAGCATCTCTTCGCCGACCTGGATGCCCCCGTGGCGCGCGTCGCCGCGGCCGACACCCCGGTGCCCTACGCCGCCGAACTCGAGGACGCGGTGCTGCCCACCGCCGGCCGGGTAGTGGAGACCGCGCTCCGCCTGATCCGCTACTGAAGCAAAGCCCGCCGGAACGCAGGTACGGCTTGGAACGCCGGCTTCAGCCGGCACAGCCCGCCGCAGGCGGGCGGCGGGACGGACCTCAATCCGCCGGGACGGCGAACCGGCTGGGAGCGCCGACCTCCGGTCGGCCCCCGGTCCAGACCCCTACTCCGGAATCTGGTTCGCCGCGTGGTACGAACTCCGTACCAGCGGCCCCGCCTCCACGTGCCTCAGCCCCATCGCCTTCCCTCGTTCCGCGACCGCCCGGAACTCGTCGGGCGGCACGAACCGCTCAACGGGCAGGTGCGCCGGGGTGGGCTGGAGGTACTGGCCGGCGGTGAGGATGTCCACCGAGTTCCGGACCAGGTCTTCCATGAGCGCGTCCAGCTCCTTGGCGGTCTCCCCGAGCCCGAGCATCACGCCGGTCTTGGTCAGCGCCCCGGGCCGCAGTTCCTTGGCGCGCCGCAGCAGATCGAGCGAGCGCTGGTAACGCGCCCCGGGCCGCACCGCCTTGTAGAGGCGGGGCACCGTTTCCACGTTGTGGTTGAGGATCTCCGGCTCCTCCTCCATCACGATGGCGAGCGCCGCCCAGTCCCCCTGGAAGTCCGGGATCAGCACCTCGACGGTGGTGTCCGGACAGCGCCGCCGGACGGCGCGGATGGTCTCGGCGAAGATGCCGGCGCCCCCGTCGGCGAGGTCGTCGCGGTTCACCGAAGTGATCACCGCGTGGCGGAGCTCCATGAGCTCGACGGCGTCGGCGACCCGTTCCGGTTCTTCGAGATCGAGGCCCACCGGGCGCCCCGTGGTCACCGCGCAGAACCGGCAGGCCCGGGTGCAGATGTCACCCAGGATCATGAACGTGGCCGTCCCCTGACCCCAGCACTCCGCAACGTTGGGGCAGCGCGCCTCCTCGCAGACCGTGTGGAGGTTCTTCTCGCGGAGGAGGCTCCGGAGCCGTCCCCAGGCAGGCCCCGACGGGACCCGCACCCGGAGCCAGTCCGGCCGCGGCCGGCGGGCGGACGGTGCGGTCTCGGGAAAGGGACCCGCTCCCGAGCCGATCACGGGAAGGGGGACCGCGCTCAAGGCTTGAGGTCGCCCTCGGGCCAGTTCTCGAGGCGGGACTTCACGGCGGCCATGAACCGGTCCGCGACGGCGCCGTCGATGAGGCGGTGGTCGAAGGACAGCGCCAGGAACACCATCGACCGCACCGCGATGGCGTCGCCGTCCACCACCACCGGCCGCTTGTGGACCCCGCCGACGCCGAGGATCCCGACCTGCGGCTGGGCGATGATGGGAGTGCCGAAGAGAGCTCCGAAGGGGCCCGGATTCGTGATCGTGAAGGTGCCGCCCTGGACTTCCTCCGGCGCCAGCGCGCCGGCCCGGGCCCGGGCGGCCAGGTCGGTGATTCCGCGGGCCAGCCCCATGAAGTTCCGTTCGTCCGCGCGCTGGAGCACGGGCACGATGAGCCCGTCGGGCAGGGCGACGGCGACGCCGAGGTTCACGTTCCGGTGGTACACGACCTGGTCCTCGCCGAGCGAGGCGTTGAGCACCGGGAACTCGCCGAGCGCGTCGATCGCCGCCTGGGCGAAGAAGGGCATCAGGGTGAGCCGGACCCCGGCCCGCTCCTCGAACGCCGGTCCGTTGGCGGACCGGACGGCGACCACGCGGGACATGTCCACCTCGAACACCGTGGTGACGTGCGCCGAGGTCCGGCGCGAACGCACCATGTGATCGGCGATGGAGCGCCGCATGTGGGTCAGCGGCTCGCTCCGGTCTCCGTCGAGGCTCACGGGGGCCGCCGGGGGCAGTGCGGGCGCCGGCGCCGGGACTTCGTCCGCGGTCTGCGCGGCGGCGGGAGCCGGCGGCGCTTCGACCGTTTCCGGTTCGGGAGTTGACGGCGCCGCCTCGCGGCTCTCCAGGAACGCGAGCATGTCCTGCTTGCTGACCCGGCCGCCTTCGCCGGTCCCCGGGACGTCGGCGAGGTCCACCCCGTGTTCCCGCGCCATGCGCCGCACGAGCGGCGAGCTGCGGGGTTGACGCCGGACCGGCTTCGGGGGCGCCTCCTCGTCCGCCGGCACCGAATCTGTGGCGTCGGGAGCGGCCGCGGCCGGAGCGTCATCGGTTTCGGCGGCGGGAGCCGGCTCGCCGTCCGCTTCCGCGGTGTCGGCGGGGGACCAGGTCTCCCCTTCCGCGGCGATCCGTCCGACCACGCTATTGACCGTGACCGTTTCGCCCTCGGGCACGAGGATCTCCACGAGCCGCCCGGTCAGGGCGGCGGGCACTTCGGTGTCGACCTTGTCGGTAGCGATGTCGAACAGCGGATCATCCCGCTCGACCGTGTCACCGACGGCGACCCGCCACTTGGTGATCGTCCCCTCGGTGATGCTCTCCCCCATCTGGGGCATGATGATGTCGCTGGGCACGAGCGGGGAATTCTATTGCGGCGGGACGGCGCCGCCGGCTTGGAACGCCGGCTTGAGCCGGCACAGCGGCCCGCAGGGCCGCGGGCGGTTCGTTGCGAACCCGGGTGAACGGACGCGCAGCCGCGCTATCCCGGCGAATGAGATCCGTCCTGCCGCCCGCCTGCGGCGGGCTGTGCCGGCTGAAGCCGGCGTTCCAAGTCGTACGTGCCTCAGTTGACCTGAAGGTGTACGGACAGGAACTCGAGGACTTTCTGGAAGAAGGCGTAGTTCGCTCCCCGGTCGGTCTCCCAGCGGAAGACGGAGCGGCCGGTGTCGCCGCGGAAGGTGAGCTCCACGAGGGGATAGTCGGCCCGCGACCGGAGCTCGGCGAGGAAGTCGCGCTTCGCCGCGAACGGCGCCTCCGGCACTTCCTCGCCGTGGAAGGAGAGGAGCGGCGCCCGGACGGCCGCTCCCTCGCCGTTCAGCGAGAGACGGCGGTAGTTCTCGAGATTCCCGCGCACCGGCCCGAGTTCGCTCTCCACGAAGGTGCGGCGCCCGGGGTCGAGGGTCCGGTTCAGGGTGCGGGGGTCCGCGAACCCCATCGCCTCCACGCCGCAGGCGAAGAGGTCCGGGTGGCGGGCCAGAGCCCCCAGGGCGAGGAAGCCGCCGTACCCCGTCCCGAACACGCAGGCCCCGTCCGGCGAGATGCCCGGCAGGTCCCCGGCGGCGCGGGTGAGCGCCACGAGGTCCTCGAGATCGGCGCCCCCCCAGTCGCCGTCGTTGAGCGCGGCGAACGCGGCCCCGCGCCCGCCCGTTCCCCGCACGTTGGGGGCGAGGACGGCGTATCCCTGCGCCGTCAGCAACTGCACGATGGGGTCGAATCCGTTCCGCCAGGCGTCCCCCGCTCTCCCGCGGACATGCACGAGGAGAGGCGCCGGCGCGCCCTCCGGCGGCGATGCCGGCCGGTAGAGGAAGGCGCGGACCGTGGCGTCGTCCCTCTCCAGCTCGATCCCTTCCGGCCGCGAGAAGCGGCGGACGTCGATGTCGGCGAACAGGGTGTCGGTGATCCGCTCGCGCCCGCCGGTCACGGGGAACGACCAGACATCGCGCGGAAAGGCCGGCGCTTCATGGAGCGAAAAGAGTCTGGACCCGTCGCGGCTCCAGCGGAGGCCGTCCGCCACCCCGGCGCCGCGGGTGACGATCCGGGCCCGGCCCGCCGCGGTCCAGCGTCCTCGCCCGTCGCGCTCGAGCCGCGACCGGTGGATGCGCCGGCTGCCCCGGTCGGCCTCGATCCAGGCGATCTCGAGTTCGCCCGCCGCGCTTCCCGCGGGCCGTAAGCGGGGCTCGGCAAAGTCCCGTTCGCCGGCGAGCAGCGGATACGGTGCGGCGCCGCCGTCCGCGGCGCCGAAATAGATGGCGTCGAACCCGCCGTCCGGGCACCCCGGATCGCAGGAAGCCCCGCTCGCCCAGGTGAGTCCGCCGCCGTCGGGGGTCCAGTCGGGAACCCCTCGGACCGGACGGTCGCTCCCGGCCGTCAGGACGAGGGGCGCGCCTCCGTCCCCGAGGGCCAGGACCGCCAGGTCGCGCCCGGCGCCGGACGCGACGCTGTAGGCGATGCGGGTCCCGTCCGGTGACCAGACCGGCGGTCCCTCGTCGCCTGGATGCTGCGTGAGCCGTTCCGCATCCCCGCCGGCCGTGGACACCAGCCAGATGTCCCACCCCGCGCCGGACTCGGGGTCCGGCTCGTCCGCGGGGACCCGCCTGCCAAGGAAGGCGACGCGCTCCCCGGCCGGGTCCACGGCGGGGCTCCGCGCCTCGAGATCCGGTCCGGTGAGGGGTGCCGGCTCCCCGCCGAGCTCCAGCCGGAAGAGGCGGCCGGTCTCCTTCTCGTCACCCCGGGGCCGCCGCCCGGAGACGAAGACGACCGACATGGTGTCGCCTACGAACCGCGGCGCCGAGTCCCAGCGCCGCCCCTCGGTGAGCCTCCCGGGCCGGGCGCCGGCGGCGGTCAGGAACAGGGTCGAACGATTCCGGGTCGCCGCCGCGAGGACGACCCGGCGGCCGTCCGCCGAGACTCCGAAGCCGAGCGCCTGCGGGAGGCCGAGGGCCGTCTCGAGCGCGAGCGCCTGGTCCGGCTCGACGAGTTGCCCCGGGGGCGCCGGCTGGATCGCCGCGCCCGCTCCCGGGGCGAGAAGCAGCGGCGCCGCGATTCCGGCGAGGGCGGCAAGCCGGATCGCGGAACGGCGCATTCGGGAAGCGTAGTCCGGCGCCCGCCGGCTCCGTCCGGGCGCGATAATGCCGGCAGCCCGACCCGTTCAACGTGAGTTCTTCCCCTCCACCCATCCGCTTCGAGACCCATCCGTCGCGCTACCGGCACTGGAACCTGGAGGTCGACGGCGAGACCGCCACCCTGACGCTCGAGGTGGACGAGGCCGGCGGCATCCGGCCCGGGTACGCCCTGAAGCTGAACAGCTATGACCTGGGGGTGGACATCGAACTCGCGGACGCCGTGGAGCGGCTGCGGTTCGAGCACCCATGGGTAGGGGCGGTGGTGATCCGGAGCGGGCTCGACCGGGTGTTCTCGTCGGGCGCCAACATCTTCATGCTGGCCGGCTCCTCCCACGCCTTCAAGGTGAACTTCTGCAAGTACACGAACGAGACCCGGCTCCACATCGAGGAGGCGAGCCTCGGGAGCAACCAGAAGTACCTGGCCGCGCTTTCCGGCACCTGCGCCGGGGGCGGCTACGAGTTGGCGCTCGCCTGCGACGAGATCCTGCTGGCGGACGACGGGAGCTCGGCGGTCTCCCTTCCGGAGGTTCCGCTGCTCGGGGTGCTCCCCGGGACCGGCGGGCTGACCCGGGTCATCGACAAGCGGAAGGTGCGGCGGGACCGCGCCGACGTGTTCTCCACCCTCGCCGAGGGGGTCCGGGGCCGCCGGGCGCTCGAGTGGGGCCTCGTGGACGGCCTGGCGCCGCGGAGCCGCTTCGAGGAACGCGTCCGGGAACGGGCGGCGGCGCTCGCCGTCCCCGCTCCCGGCACCGCCGGCCGGAAGAAGCGCGGCATCGTCCTGGATCCGCTGGAGCCGGAGGAAGGCGCCGACTTCGTCCGGTATCGCCACGTCGAACTGCGGTTCGACCGGAGCGCGCGGACCGCGACGCTGACCGTGCACGCCCCTGAGGACCCGTTTCCCGAGGACCGGACGGCGCTGGCGGCGGCGGGGGCGTCGGTCTGGCACCTGCGGATGGCCCGGGAACTCGACGACGCGCTCTGCCGGCTCCGCTTCAACGAGCCCGAACTCGGGGTGGTGCTGCTGCGGACCGCCGGTGACCCCGACGCCGTCCGGGAGGCGGACCGGCGGCTCCTCGGGTGCGGCCTCGTCTGGCTGGCCTCCCAGAGCCGTTCCCGTGTCGGCCGGACGCTCCGCCGGCTCGACCAGACCGCCCGCAGCTTCTTCGCGGTCGCCGAACCCGGCGAGCGGTTCGTCGGGACGCTCGCCGAACTCCTCTTCGCGGCCGACCGCTCCTACCTCTGCGACGATCCGGAGCGCCCCGCCGGCGTCGAACTGACGGAACTGAACTACGGCGATTACGTGATGGCGAACGGCCTCTCGCGGCTGGAGACCCGGTTCTACGGCGATTTCGACCGGTTCCGCGGCCTCCGCTGGGGAGGCCCCGTCGACGCCGCCAGGGCCGAGGAACTCGGGCTCGCCACCTTCGCGCCCGACGACCTCGACTGGGAGGACGAGCTGCGGGTCGCCATCGAGGAGCGGGCCGGTTTCTCCCCGGACGCGCTCACCGGGATGGAGGCGTCGCTCCGCTTCGCCGGTCCGGAGACCATGGAGACCCGGATCTTCGGCCGCCTCTCGGCCTGGCAGAACTGGATCTTCCAGCGCCCGAACGCGGTCGGGGAGCGCGGCGCGCTGACCACCTACGGCAAACCCGAACGCCCGGCCTTCGACTGGAAGAGGACGTAGAACGCATGTCCGAACTCGACGCCCGCATCCCGAACAACGTCGCCCTCTCGCAGGATCCCCGGCTACAGCGGGCGCTGCTCCGCTGGCAGCCCGCCTTCCTCAACTGGTGGAACGAGATGGGGCCGGAGGGTTTCCAGGGCGACGACGTGTTCCTCCGCACCGCGATCTCGGTCGAGCCGTCGGGCTGGTCGCACTTCGACTACGTGCGCATGCCCGACTACCGCTGGGGGATCTTCCTGGCGCCGCCCGAGGCGGACCGGCGGATCGGGTTCGGAGACCTGGCGGGCCAGCCGGTGTGGCAGGAGGTGCCGGGCGAGTTCCGGACCGATCTGCGCCGCCTGATCGTCACGCAGGGGGACACGGAGCCGGCGAGCGTCGAGCAGCAGCGCCAACTGGGGAAGACGGCGCCGAGTCTCTACGATCTCAGGAACCTCTTCCAGGTGAACGTCGAGGAGGGGCGGCACCTGTGGGCCATGGTCTACCTGCTGCACTCGCATTTCGGCCGCGACGGGCGGGAAGAGGCGGACGCGCTGCTCGAGCGTCACAGCGGGGACGCCGACCGGCCGCGGATCCTGCAGGCGTTCAACGAGCCCTGCGACGATTGGCTGAACTTCTACCTGTTCACCATGTTCACCGACCGGGACGGCAAGTACCAGCTCCTCGCCCTCGCCGAGAGCGCCTTCGACCCGCTGTCGCGCACGACCCGGTTCATGCTCACCGAAGAGGCCTTCCACATGTCGGTCGGCGAGACCGGGGTGGGCCGGATCGTGGAGCGCACCGCGGAGGTCATGGCGGCCGGGGAGGACGATCCCCGCGCGGCGGGCGTCTTCGACCTGCCGCTGATCCAGCGCCACATCAACTTCTGGTTCAGCGCGTCCCTCGATCTCTTCGGGGGCGAGGTTTCCTCGAACGCCGCCCACTACTTCGCGAACGGCCTCAAGGGCCGGGCGCGCGAGTCGCGCCGCCAGGACCACGCCGCCCTCGACGGGGTGTACCGGATGGAGCTGCCGGAGGACGGGGTGCTCGGCGAACGGGACGTTCCGCTCCGGAACGCCATGAACGAGATCCTGCGCGACGACTACGTCCGCGACTGCGAGCGCGGACTGGCGCGCTGGAACCGGATTCTGGAAGAGGCGGGGCTCGACGAGCGCCTGACCCTGCCGCACCGCCGTTTCCACCGGCAGATCGGGGCCTATGCGGGCCATCGGTTCGACCCGGAGGGCGATCTGGTCGACGAGGAGGCCTGGCGGCGGAAGTCGGGCGAGTGGCTGCCCACCGCGGACGACCGCGAGTACGTGCGCCAGCTCATGGTCCCGGTCTACGAGCCGGGGAAGATGGCCTGGTGGATCGCTCCGCCGAAGAGCGGGGTGGACGGCAAGCCCATCGGCTACGAGTACGTGAAACGCCCCTAGAATGGACATCGTCCTGGCGGGTGCGCGCCGCACCCCCATCGGCCGGTTCGGCGGAACACTCGCCACGCTGACGGCCCCCGAACTCGGGGCCGCCGCCGCGCGGAGCGCGCTCGAGGCGGCCGGGGTGCCGCCCGGGGCGGTGGACCAGGTGATCTTCGGAAACGCCCGCCAGGCGGGTGTGGGGCCGAACCCCGCGCGCCAGGTCGGGCGGCGGACCGGACTCGCCGACCGGGTGCCGGCGCGCACCGTGAACCAGGCGTGCGCCTCGGGCCTCAGGGCGATCCTCGACGCGGCCGCCGACATCCGGCTGGGAGACGCCCGGGCGGTGCTCGCCGGGGGTACCGAGAGCATGAGCAACACGCCGTTCCTGCTCCCCTCGGCGCGTTGGGGACAGCGCTTCGGCGACGGCCCGCTCGACGACGGGATGTACCGGGACGGCTTCCACTGTCCCCTCGCGGATCAGCTCATGGGGGAGACCGCGGAGACGCTCGCCGACCAGTACGCGCTGTCGCGCGCCGTGTGTGACGAGTACGCGGCCGTGAGCCAGAACCGGACCGAGGCGGCGCGGGCGGCGGGACGCTTCGACAGGGAGATCGCGCCGGTCCTGGTGACGACGCGGAAGGACGCGGTCGAGGTCGCGCGCGACGAGCACCCCCGGGACGGGGTGACGGCGGATTCGCTCGCGAAGCTCAAGCCCGTGTTTCGCCGGGACGGCGTCGTGCACGCCGGGAACTCGTCGGGTATCACCGATGGCGGCGCCGCGGTGGTCGTGCTCTCGTCCGCCCGGGCGTCCGAGCTCGGCGTCGAGCCGATGGCCCGTCTCGCCGGCTACGCGACCGCCGGCGTGGACCCCCGGGTGATGGGGATCGGGCCGGTCCCGGCGGTGCGCGGCCTGCTGGCGAGGACCGGACTGAATCTCGCCGACGTCGCCCTCGTGGAGCTGAACGAGGCGTTCGCGCCGCAGGTCCTCGCCTGCGCCCGCGACCTCGACCTCGATCCGGAGCGGCTGAACGTGAACGGGGGCGCCATTGCCCTCGGCCATCCCATCGGGGCCACCGGCGCCCGGATCGTGGTCACCCTGCTCCACGAGATGGAGCGCCGCGACGCGCGCTACGGAATCGCGACCCTCTGCGTCAGCGGCGGCATGGGCGTCGCGGTGTTGCTGGAACGATAGGGGAGCGCCGACCTCCAGACGTCAGGTCGTCGCGCGGGCTTGGAACGCCGGTCTCCAGACCGGCACCGCGGCGCTCCGCGCCGCGCACGTCGCAACCACACTCAAAAAGAGCGCAAAAGGGTGGCCCCCGTCTAGACGTGGAGCTCAGGAGCGGCGGTGGCACCCACGGCTCGGAGCGCCGGCCTCTGGCCGGCATCGCCGAGCGCCGCTCCGCTGTGATCAGACTCTAAACTGTTGATTTTCTAGGCGATTACACGCGGTCCCGAGAACCGAATACCACGTCTGGCATCACAGCCGCGACGGGCCGGCAATCTCGAGCCCTAGCCGGGTGGTCCAATCGCGGAATGTAAGCGTTCGGTCGTGGGTGTATGGCAGACCGGCAACGGGGTGGTCAGCGCGTGGGCCCACCCAGCGGAGAAAAGGAGAGGGGACGAGCCGCAGTGGGCGGAGCCGGCCGCCCGCAGCAGTGCGGGCGCTTGGGGTTGCTGCACAAAAGCGTTGTGGCGCAAGGAGCTGGCGACGATACGAAAGGCGAAGAATGCGCTGGCCGTGGAGGGCGCGCTAGTCGGCCTGTACCGGTCTCCTCAAGACGCCGACGGCGCGGTCGGCTGGGTCCATCCATGTCCATATCCCCTCCACCGAACGCTTACCGCGGAATCGCGGGGCAGACGCGCTGCTTCGAGTTCCAGCCGGACTTCCACAAGGGTGCCGGCAAACCGGCCGGTGGACTGTGTTTGACGCCGTAGCGAGCCGCGACCCTGTTTGCGACCCGGAAAGTGCAGTGAGATACTGAGTCCGCGAACTTCCTGGAGTGGTCCGACTCTGTCGGGCTACCCGCCGAATACAAGAGCCCGCAACGGCTCGGGGTAGTTCCTCGGGCTGGGTGAATAGGTGGGGATCTGCTCCACTCCAGAGAAGTTCGCAACGGCCCGACGCCAGGGCGTCGGCGCAACCCGGTTATTGCGACTGCTCACGGGAGACCCGGCCATGCGGACCTCACTCACTCTCCGCTTGCTTCAGGTGGAGGCACGCTTCGCGCCAGACACACGGTCACCTCGGATCCCGCCCCCTCGGGGACGCGATCGAGTTCGAGAGTAGTCCCACAGCTCGTTTCCAAGGAGGAATCATGACTTCCAAAAGAACGACTCCCGCGCTTTGCACCCTGTTGCTGATCTCAAGCTCGGCGTTTGCTCAGCCCATACAGGTTACCGGCGACAACATTGCTTTCCTGTATGAGGCTAGGGCTGATCTTCCTGTACCCGATGATGTGCTCGCCGAAAGCGCCTTCACCGACTATGCGAACGCACGAGATGAATTCGCTCGACACGACATCCTCCAGAGAATCAGACCACTCATCGCCGAGCGAATCGCGGATGCGCGGGAAACCACGCATGTCTATCTGAACGTCGGAACAGATCTTGGCGACTACCACTTTGAAGGGGAGTCGTTTCCAACCGGGTTTTCGGACGCCACCTTCATCCCGTTCCGCGACGCGGCGGGGTATGCAGTGACTTTTGCCAACGCGGCGGATGTCGAGCAACTGCCTGTGAATGTCGAGGTGGCGAGGTCGTTGGCAACGGAACTGCGGCGGACTCGTCGTGCGTCGGCGACTATCTACGGCGAGATTCAGGATGTTTCGGAGAAGACACTGAACTACCTGACCTACAAGACACTCAACATGAGGATCACGAAGATCGAAATCTCGTTGCGATCAGGTACCGTGGTGGGCTCCAAGACATTGTCGCCAGGCGACTGAGGACTGATCAAGCACGACAGATCGGACACTAGGGACGAAGGAACCGCGCGTCGGGTTCTGGCAACGGCCAGCGAGGCCTCCGTAGGCGGCGCGATCGTCGATTGGGAGGCCGGAGGGTCGGGCGCCTGCCCGCGGACGCCGCTCGCGGCATCGTAGGCCGGCTCCCCGGCGTTAGGGAGCCGGAAAGCCTCCGTCGCCTGGTCGAGGGCGACCTGCTCCGCCAGGGTGAGGTCGGCGGCGACCACAGCGGTGCGCCTCTGCGCCGTTCGCGCACTGGCGCGGAGGTCCGGGGGCTGCGCCCCCGGTCGTCCGGTGCTTCGGCAGCGGCGCGAGAGGCCGGGGGTTCGAAGGGGGGCGCAGCATCCCCTCGCCAGCCAAGTGTGTACACACTGGGTATGCTGGCCCAACTGCCGTGGCAGGTGGCCAGTCCCAGGGTGTACGCACACTGGGTAGGCTGGCCCTCGTGCCTTAGCACGTGAGCCAGCCCCCGGGATGGAAACCATCCCAAGGTCTCCACCGCGCCGCTCGCCGCACCGCGAAGACCGGACCGTCGGTCCGGGAAGGCGGATCGAGGTTCGCCCTTATTCCGCCAGGAACGCGCTCCACGACTCCATGAGCGCCCGCCGCCGCTCGAACAGGTCCGTGCGCCGGTAGGCGGCCTCCACCCGGTCCCGGTTCACGTGCGCCAGCGCCAGCTCGCACACCTCGCGCGGCGCCTCCGTGCGCTCCGCTGCCCAGTCCCGGAAGCTCGACCGGAACCCGTGCGGCACCGCCCCGATCCCAAGGTCCCGGACCATCTTCCCGATCGTCGCCTCGGAGAGGAGCCCGCCGCGCGCCGAAGGGAACACCAGCCCGGAGCCGTCCGCGAGCTCTCGCGCCCCGCGGAGCACCGCGAGCGCGCGTGTGGAGAGCGGAACCCGATGCTCCCGGCCCGTCTTCATCCGCGCCGCTGGAATGCGCCACTCCCGCGCCTCGAGGTCCATCTCCTCCCAGCGCGCCCCGCGCACCTCTCCGCTGCGGCTCGCCGTCAACACCAGGAACTCGAACGCTGCCACGGTCATGGGATACGCCCCGGACGTGCGCACCGTCGCGATGGCCCCGGCCACCTCCGCATACGGGAGCGCCCGCCGATGCTGGACCCGGACCCCGTTCCTGGGGAGCGCCGCCCCGATGGCGTCTCCCGCCGGATTGTCCTCCCGGTAGCCCTGCGCCACCGCCCAGCGCATCACCGCCGAGATCCGGTGCCGCACCTGCCGCGCCGTGGCCCGCTTCTCGTTCCAGATGGGCAGCAGCACCGCCATCACGTCCCCCGTGTTGATCCGGTGCACGGGCCTCCCGCCGAGTTTCGGCACCGCGTGATCCCGCAGCGTCGCCCGCCAGGTCTGCTCGGACCTCCCGCCGTCCTTCCAGCCGGCGCGGTGGATGGCGATGACCTTCTCGACGGCCTCCTAGAAGGTGGGGACGGTTCGCTTCCGGCCGGTGACCAGCTCGCCCCGGCTGCGGGCCACGAGGTTGAGGGCGCACTTCTGCCGGGCCTCGGCGAGACTGACGTGGGGCCAGGTGCCGAGTCCGAGGTTGCGGGGACGGCCGTCCACGCTGATACGCTGGCCCCAGGACTTGGAGAGGTGGCCGCGGGCGGTGCGCTTGACGCGGAGAGAGAGTCCGCCGGATCCGCGGCCGTCTCCGTATCGTCCGGGCTTCTGGATGGTCTCGACGAAGCGTGCGGAGAGTCGGTAGGGGCGTTGCAACGGAGTGTTCTGGGTTCTCATGGGCACCACACTGGCATCACAAAGTGGGCGGGAACGCGGGGGCTTCGGCTGATCCCATAGGGAACAGTATAGCACCATAAGACATTGATATATGGACTAATGAGAGCCTACACCGGCACTCCACGGAACTCTCTAGAATCCATAATCCGATTAGCGCAGCGAGGCGAAACCGCACAACTCCAATGAGCGGCCCGCCGGCTCTCACGTTTCCGCGGCGCGGCGCAATCAGCGCGGGTTTCGCGCTCCCGCGCGATGCCGGCCAGAGGCCGGCGCTCCGAGGTGCTATTACCGCCGGAAGTACTCCACCTGCCACCGGCGCACCGCGCGGTTGTGCTCGCGGAGGGTGCGGTTGAACTCGTGGGTGCCGTCGTTTCGGGAGACGAAGTAGAGGAAGTCGGTCTCCGCCGGGAAGAGGACCGCGTCGAGCGCGGCGATCCCGAACGACGCGATGGGTCCCGGCGGGATTCCGCCGACCCGGTAGGTGTTGTAGGGCGAATCGATGTCGAGGTCCCGCCTGCGGATGTTGTTCCCGGTGTCTCCCGCCTCCCGCATCGCGAACAGGACGGTCGGATCCGACTGCAGCGGCATCCGGCGCTCGAGCCGGTTCCAGAAAACCGAGGCGATGAGGGTGCGTTCGTCCGGGCTTCCGGTCTCCTTCTCCACGATGGAGGCCAGGGTGGCGATCTCGCGCAGGGAGCGGTCGAGCTCCTCCGCCCGGGCGCGGCGCCGCTCGGTCCACAGCGCGCGGAACTGGTCCACGAGCACCGCGGTCACTTGTTCCGGGCCGGCCTCCGGCGGCAGCCGGTAGGTGCTCGGGAAGAGATACCCCTCGAGATCCCTCGCCTCGGGGTCCAGGTCGCCGATCAGGCGCTCCGCGGCCGCCGCGTCCGAGAAGACGGCCAGGAGCGCGTCCGCGCCGCCGGCGCCCTGCTCGGCGAGGACGGCCGCGGTCCCCTGGCGGTCGAGTCCCTCGGGCACGGTGACCGGCAACGTCGCGACCTCCCCGCCGGCGATCCGGGCAATGACCTCGACGGGAGTGAGGGCGCCCTCGAAGCGGTAGAGGCCGGCCTGCAGGCGGCTTCCCAACCGCTCCCGGGTGACTCCCCGCAGGAAGACCCGGCGGTCCACCACGATTCCCGAAGCCTCGAGGCGGTTCGCGATCGTCTCCGCGGTCGAGCCCCGCCCCACCCGGAAGAGCACGGCGCCCCGATGCGCCGCGTACGGGCGCTCGAGCGCCTCGTCAAGCGGTTTCAGGTAGAAGAAACGGTAGCCCAGCAGCCCGAGGGCCCCGGCGGCCAGGCCACCGAGCAGAACGAGAACCAGCCACCGGCTTGGCCGGGACATGGCTCCCTCAGCCGGGGTCGCTCGCCGCCCGGCGCCGTTTCAGCGCCCGGGTCGCCAGATCCAGCTCCGGATCGTCGTCGTCCAGTTCGGCGGGCTCGATCTCGAGGTCCGCGGGACCCAGGCTCGGGCCCACCCCGACTCCCAGGATGTCCTCGCCGTCCGGCCCCCGGATATGGGCGGTCGAGAGCAGGATCGCGTCCCCCTCCGGCAGCTCGATGAGTTCCGGGCGTCCGGTGCGGCCGGCGGTGCGCCGTCCGACCACGTCCACGTTGTCGCGCGACTTGAGGACCGCCGCGAGCACTTCCCCGGGACACACCGTGCCGCGGTTGACCGCCACCGCCAGCGGTCCCTCGAAGAGCGGTTCGCCGGCCGGCGCCGCGAGAGGCGTCGTGACCTCCTCGCCGTCGGCGTTGCGCTCCACGAGCTGGGCCGGTTCACCTCCCGCGAAGGCGCCGGCGACCTCGACCCCGGCCTCGCAACCGCCGCTGCCGCGGCTTCCGCGCAGGTCGAGCGCCAGGCTGTCCGCGCCGCTGTCTTCGAGCGACCGGATCGCCGCCGCCAACTGGGAAGGCGTCCCGTCGTGGAACCGCCGGATCCGGACCAGCCCGATCCCCTCGTCCAGCATGCGGTGCTCCACGGGGGGGTCGGCGAGCGCGGCGCGCTCCAGCGTGACGGGGCGGGGCTCCGCGTCCGTGGCGCCGCGGAGCGACAGTTCCACCGAGGTGCCCGGCTCCCCGGCGAGCAGCAGCAGGGCGACGGGAATCCGGAGTTCGCGGGTGTTCCGGCCGTCGATCGCCGTGATCGCGACGCCGCGTTCGATCCCCGCCTCGGCGGCGGGCGAGCCCGGCAGCACGTCGTCCACGTGGAGGTAGTACCGCTTCTGCAGGCCTACCCCCACGCCGGCGGTCAGCGATCCGCGGCTGCGGTAGCGGGCGAGCTCATCGGCGCTCAGGTAGGCGCTGTCGGCGTCGAGCGCCTCGAAGATGCCCCGTACCGCTCCGTCCATCAGGAACGCCGGGTCCACCGGTTCCAGATACTGGTCCCGGATGAGCATCAGGGCGCCGTTGAACACTTCGAGCGCCTGGTAGGTGGACTCCTGGACAGCCGTTCCGGTTGCCGGACCGTCGCCGCCCGCAACCGGGACGGCTCCCGCGGCGCCAAGGAGGATGACCGCCGCGGCGGCCACCAGCACGCCGGCCCCCGTCTTCGGCTGCCGGGCCGGCGGCTCGGGAGGCCGGCCCGGTGGTTCTGCTGTTTGTGGGATCAGGAGCCGGATACCTGGAATTCGACCGTTTCCGTCACCGACTGCCCGCTGCCCGCATCCCGCACGGTGATCTCGGCGGTGTAGTCACCCGCTTCGAAGGGCTCCCGCCGGCCGTCCTGGAAGAGCCTCGCGAGGGGAACGTCCACGATCGCGATCGAAAGTTCCTCGGAGGCGAGGTTGAACGCCGTCGGGTTGTAGCGGAGGTACTGCTCGCCGTCCTTCTTGAAGGTGATCTGCCAGGAGAGGTTCGGCTGGCCGCTCGCGTCGTACCCGTAGGCGTTGAACACGAGGCGCAGCGCGTCTCCCGGCGCGTACACGGTGGAGACCTTCGGGACGAAGTGGAACCCGCCCACGAGCAGCGCCCTGCCGGGCTCGGGAGTGAAGTCCTCGACGCGGGAACCGTCGGAGAAGCGCGCCACCGAGGACAGCATGAACTCCCCGCTGCCGAAGTTGGGGCTCTCGATCTGCTTGGTGATCGTCCCGTGCGTCTGGGTGGCGGGATCGAGGATGCCGGCATAGATCGAATAGGCGCCCGGCGCCATCTGCATCGGCATCTCGAGGACCGTCGCGCCGCCCGCCGGTCCCCTGGTGATCTCCACGTTCTGCTCGTCGTAGCCGATCACGGTGCCGAGCGCATCCACGACGTTGTAGAACACGGAGACCGTCGCCCGGTCACCGTTCCAGGTGATGCCCTCGGGATTGAGTTCGAAAACGGCGGCAACGTAGGTATCGCCGACGTTCGAGCGGAAGAAGGAGAAGCTGGCGTCCGGGATTTCGATGTCCGTAGCCGGTTCGCCTCCCGCCCGGAGCGCGTTCAGGATCGTCTTGCCGGGGCTGTTGGGGTCCAGCAACGCCCTCGTGTCCTCGCCGAACAGGTCTTCGACGTCCGGCAGCTCGCCGTCCGCGTTCAGGTTGAAGTTGATCTGGGTGGGCCAGACGATCTGCCGGGCGCGCGACCGCTCGATGGCGGCTTCGATCTCGTCGGTGCGGATCAGCCGCATCCCGAGGTTCGTGGTCCGGAATTCGAGTTCCAGTCCGTCGGGCAGGCCGCGGTCCGGATTGGGGACGTAGGTGAACTTCATCCCGCCGCCCGGGCCGCCCATGCCGCCGCCGCCACCGCCGCCGCCGCCGCCGGCGCCGGGAGCTCCGCCACCACCCGCCACCGGGTTCTCACCGGTGGCGCCGGCCGGCGGACGCCCGCCGCCCCCGGTGGACATGCGGCCTCCGGTCCGCTCGCGGTTGTCCGGCGGTCCGAAGAGCAGCATCACGAGCGCCATGTCGGTGCGCGAGCCTCGCTGGCCCCGCTGGCCGAACTGGTCGTCGGCCTGCTCCCGCCAGTTGTTGAACTGGTCCTCGGCGCGGTCCGGGTCGTGCGGATTCTGGCTGCGGCGCGCCCAGAAGTGCTCCTTGAAGCGGTTGCGCTGGTTCCGCGGGAGGTTCTCGAACACCTGCCGCTCCTGCGCGGTCATGATGGGCTCGACCTCTTCCAGCCAGCGCCGGTCGCCGCGGCTCAGGCTGTCCTGGGCCAGTGCGGGGAGCGCGAGCGCGAGCATCGCAAGGGCGGCGACGCCCGCCGCAAGAAGGGAAAAGCGGGGGGCAACCCGCGTTGGATCAGGCATGAGGCCTCCTGAAGCTGGAGCGGCCACATGGCCGGGGCTCCACCCCGGACGCGACACGCAAGCCCGTGAAATTGACCTGAAAGAATACGTCCGCGAGGGGTTTGCCGCAAGCAGCGGAGACCACGCTATACTCGATTTCGATGTCGTCTTCAATACCCCGCTCGCCGCGCCGATTCCGCCCGGTCGCCGCCGGCCTTCTCCTCGCCGGACTGGCGCCTTGGGCCCTGGGCTGCGGAACCGCCCCCAAGCGTTCCTGGACGGTGGAGGAGATCCGCGCCGACCTGAACCACCGGATCACGCCGGACGTCCTGGCCCGCGTCGAGATTCCCTTCGAGATCGACGACGAGATCCGCGAACTCGCGTTCCGGGTCACCGAGAACCTTCGCACCGACAAGGAGAAGATGCGGGCGATCATCCGCGCGATCCGGCAGCACACCGGGGGGTCGATCTCGTACGACTGGCTCTCCAACAAGACGGCCAAGAGCGTCTTCCGCGAAGGCCGGGGCAACTGTCTCGCCTACACGAACCTCTTCGTCGGGATGTCGCGGGCGGTCGGCGTCGAGGCGGTCTACGTGGACGTCACCACCATCGAGAAGGTCACCAAGGAAGCCGAAGTCATCGTCAACAGCGGCCACATCACCGGCGGCATCAAGGACGGCCCCGATCTGATCTTCGTGGACTTCACCTCGAATCCGGAGCGCGAGTACGCGGGCGCCAAGATCATCGACGACTTCGAGGCCATTTCGAACTTCTACAACAACCAGGGTTTCCTCTACGGCTACTTTGCCGAAGCGCTCGCCGACCAGGGGGGCTTCGACCCGCTGGCCCGCGAGATCGAGATGTACGAACTGGCGCTCTCGATCCGGCCCAACTTCAATCGCGCCCGGAACAACCTGGGGGTCGCCTTCAAGCGGCGCGGCCGGGTGAACGACGCCATCGAGCAGTACCAGCTGGCGCTCGACCTCGAACCGGACTTCACCGAAGCGCGCGCCAACCTCGCGAGCGCCTACTACTCCCAGGGAGAAACGGACCAGGCGATCGAGCAGTTCCGGCTCGCGGCGCGGCACGACGACTCCGACGCCTACGTGGTCTATCACCTCGGGGTGCTGCATTACCACGAGGGCAAATACCGGCAGGCGGCCGACTACTTCCGCAAGGCCATCTCCCGCGACCGGCAGATGGCGGACGCCCGGTTCTTCCTCGGCGAGGCGCTGTTGAAGCTCGGGGACGAGGACCGCGCGATGCGGGAGTACGAGCGGGCGATCGAGATCGACCCGAACTACATCTCCGCGCGCGCCAAGCTCGATCTGCTGCGGGATGCCCAGCGGGCGCGGTCCCGCGGCGGGGAATCGTCCGGCGACGCCCCGCGCCGCTGACCACTCCACCGGCCTGACCAGCGCGCTCCCTTGCGGGTAGAAGGGGAAACCGCGGGCCTCAAGTCCCGCGACCGGAAGGTACTGGAACGCCTCGGGCAGCGGCGGCTGCCTCCGGCCGCGCTCCTCACCCGGGAGTTCGCCCGGCAGCTCGCGGGCATTTCCCGCGCGATCCGGCGGCAGGTGGGGGCGCTCGTGGACCGGCGGGGGACCGTTGTCTGGGTCGGGGTGGGAGACGCGCACCGCATCGAGCTGCCCGACCTGAAGCGCCAGCGGGTCGCGGGGCGGCGGTTGCGCGGACTGCGGTTCGTCCACACCCACCTCGCCGACGAACCGCTGACCCGCGACGACCTGGCCGATCTCGTCCTCCTCCGGCTCGACCTGATGGCGGCCCTCACGGTGCGGGACGACGGCCTTCCCGGAGTCGTCCACGCCGCTCACCTGCGGCCGCCCGGCCGTCCCCATCAGGAGGGATCCGAAGCGGAGACGCCCTGGGCACTGCTGCCGCCGGTCCCGCCGGGTCAACTCGACCTCGATTGCACCGAACTGCTCGCCGACCTGGAGCGGTCGTTCGCCCGGTTCGCTCCGGACCGCCCGGGCCGGAGGTACTCGGGACGCGCGATTCTGGTCGGGGTGGGGGAGAAGGCGCTCCCGCTTGGAGACGTGATGGACGAGCTGGCGGAACTGGCGCGCGATGCGGGTCTCGAAGTGGTGGATTCGCTCGTGCAGCGCCGGGCCCGCCTCGATCCGCGCACCCTGGTCGGCCGCGGGAAGCTCGAGGCGCTGGTGATCCGGGCGCTCGACCGCGGCGCCGACCTGATCCTGTTCGCGTGCGACCTGAGTCCTTCCCAGGCGCGGAACATCTCGCAGGCCACCGATCTCAAGGTCCTCGACCGCACCCAGTTGATCCTCGACATCTTCGCCCGCCGGGCCACGAGCCGCGAGGGAAAGCTGCAGGTCGAGCTTGCCCAGTTGCGCTACCGGTTGCCGCGGCTGGTCCAGCGGGACACCTCGCTGTCGCGGCTCGGCGGCGGGATCGGGGGCCGGGGACCGGGAGAGACGCGGCTCGAAGTGGACCGCCGGCGGGTGCGCGAGCGCATCGCCCGGCTGCAGCGCGACCTGGCGCAGGTCGCGGTCAAGCGCGACGTGCGCCGGAAGCGCCGCGAGGTGCGCGGTCTGCCGGTGGTGTCCCTCGTCGGCTACACGAACGCCGGCAAGTCGACGCTGCTCAACCGGTTGACCCGCAGCGAAGTGGCCGCCGGCGACCGGATGTTCGAAACCCTCGACCCGGCGAACCGCCGCCTCCGGGTGCCGGTCGAGCGGGAGGTGCTGCTCGCGGACACCGTCGGGTTCATCCACGATCTCCCCGAGGACCTCATCGAGGCGTTTCGAGGCACGCTCGAGGAGATCTCGGCGGCGTCGCTGCTGTTGCAGGTGGTGGATGCCTCGAGTCCCCGCCTCGACTCCCGGGCCGCCGCCGTGGAGGGGCTGCTCGCCGAGCTGGGGTTCGCGGAGATCCCCCGGATCGTCCTGCTCAACAAGGTGGACCGGCTCGGCGAGGCGGCCCGCGCCGCGCTGCCGCGGCGCCTGGCGGGAGTCGAGACCTGGCACGTTTCCGGAGTCACCGGAGAAGGACTCGAGGAGCTGGTGGGCGAGATCGCCCGGCTCATTCCCGCGAAGCCGGCGGGTGTTCCCCGGGGGTTCCCGGCGCCGGCCCGGCCGGAGTGGAATCTGCCGCTTCGTTAACAGCCGGTGGTGGAACTCACGTGAGCACCAAGACGCCCGCTGGGCCTCGCTGACAAGGCGCGCGAGGGAGGAATACCGAGTGTATTTCGACCGAAGCGCAACGATGAGCGAGCCGCGGGCGAGCGGCCAGCTCTCCCGGTGGGGGCCAGCGGGGATTCAGCGGGTGTCGACTGCCGCGTGAGTTTCGCTACGGGCTGTTCAGTCCGGCGGCTTCGCCGGCGAGACGGTGCAGCGTCTCGTAGCGGGCCGGGTCGGCCTTTCCGGCGGCGACCGCCGCCTGGACCGCGCAGTCGGGTTCGGTGCGGTGGGAACAGTCGGGGAAGCGGCAGTCCCCGGCGTACGCGGCCAGGTCGGGATGGGCGGCGCGGATACGGGCTTCGGTCAGCCCGTCGAGACCCAGCGCCCGGACTCCCGGGGTATCCACGATCTCGCCGCCGCCGGGAAGCCGGATGAGTTCCGCCGCGGTCGTCGTGTGGCGGCCCCGGCCGCGGCGGTCGAGTCCGCCGCTGCGCCGGCCGGGCACTCCCAGCGCGGCGAGCAGTTCGGTCTTCCCGACTCCCGAATGGCCGAAGAGCACCGCCCGGCCACCCGCCGCGCTCGCCCGGAGCGCGTCGAGGCCCGCACCGCTGCGGGTGCTCGTCACGTGCACCTCCAGCTCCAGCGGGGCGTACGGCGCGAGGTCCCGATCGAGGGCCGCGAGGTCTTGCCCGGCCGCGAGGTCGAGCTTGTTGAAGACCAGCACCGGCGTCACCGCGGCGTCGTAGGCGACCACCAGCGAACGGTCGATGAAACCGGTCCGGTACGGCGGTTCCACGAAGGCCGAGACGATGTAGCAGCGGTCCAGGTTCGCCGCGAAGACACGCATCTCCCGCCGCTCGGGCGGTCCGACCGCCCGGCGCAGCGCGTTCCTGCGGGGAAGTACCGCGGTGATGCGCCCGCCGGGTTTCCCGGACCGGGAAGACGGCCGCCCGCCTGGTCCGATCTCCTCGACGAGGACCTGATCTCCCACGACGGCGGCGGTTTCCGCCGGCCTCCGATCCCGCGATCCGAAGAGCCGTCCCCCGATGGCGCAGCGGAACAGGGACTCCGGTTCCCCGCCCGGGCCGGGAGGGATGAGGACGGTCGCTACCTTGCGGCCGATCCGCACCACGGTTCCGGACCGGTCCATCGACAGGATGCTAACGGGGGAGAACGGCGGCGGGGTGGAGTCCGGAGCGCCGGCCTCCGGCCGGTTTCGCCGTGCTACCTTTCTGGAACCCTGCCGAGAGCGTCGGGGAGCCCTGTATCCGTGTCCGCGATCGTGACGCAACCCACCGTGGCCAGGGGCCTTCTGGCCCTCGCGGTGGTGGTTCTCGCCGGCGGGCTCGAAGCGTCCACGGTCCGGCGCCTGACGCTCGGCGAGATGGCCGTCCGGGCGGACCAGATCTTCACCGGGCAGGTGGTCGGCATCGCGAGCCGGTTGAATGCGCGGCGCACCGGCATCCACACCTTCGTCACCATCGAAGTGGACGAGTACCTCAAGGGGGGCCGCCGGAATCTGCTCACCCTGAGGTTCCTGGGCGGCGATGCCGAGGGCTATCGGCTGGTGGTTCCCGGATCTCCCGTGTTCCATCTCGGTGAGGAGGTCCTGGTGTTCAGCGACGGCGGGGCTGGAAGGATTCCGACCGTGCTGGGCATGGCGGCGGGCAAGTTCACGGTGGGCCGCGATCCGGAGACCGGAAACCGGGTGCTCGAGCGGTCGCTGGCCGGCCTCGTTCTCGAGGACCCCGCCGGCCTCCCGCCGGCGTCCGGAGCGGCGCTGCCGGCGGGGCCGCTGTCGCTCGACGCGGTGCGCCGCGCCGTCGAGGAGGCGCTCGCCCAGTGACGGGGCCGGGTTTCCCGGCGGTCCTCTCCCGCCGGGCGGTTGGCATGCTGGCGGCGGCGCTCGCCCTGGCCGTGGGAATCCCGGCCGCCTCCGGGTACCAGTTGATCCGAGGCCGCGGCTTTGTCTGGGCCCACGGCCTCCGTCCGGTCGGCTACTGGGTGGCCAACCTGGCGGACGACTCGATGACGGTGGACGAGGTGGTCGCCGAGACGCGAGCGGCCTTCGACACCTGGACCGCCCCGGAGGAGGTCGGCCTCTCGTTCTCGTACCGCGGCAGGACCAACCAGCGGCCGTTCGAGTTCTTCGACCGGACCAACGCGGTGGGCTTCACTTCGCGCGAACAGTTGGCGGAGTTCGGGCTCTCCGACGTCACGCTGGCGGTGACGAGCTGGCTCACGATCATCGAGACCGGCGTCATCGCCGAGGCGGACATCATCATCAATCCGGCGTACGCCTGGACGGCCACGCCCGAAGCGGGAGGGTGGGACTACCGCGCGACGATGATTCACGAAGTCGGCCATTTCCTCGGGTTGGGTCATTCGGGAGTCGGCCGCCAGTCCGAGGGTTCGCTGCTTGCCGGCTCGAGCGTCATGTGGCCGTACGGGTTCGGCAGCGGCACCGCCATCGGGCGGGAGCTCACCGCCGATGACATCACCGGGGCTTCGGTTCTCTACCCCGCCCCGGCAACTCCCACCGGGACCATCCACGGGGTGGTCCGCCGCGCTTCGGGGGAAGCCGTGCGCTATGCCCATGTGGTCGCCTACGAGCCGGTGCTCGACCACACCGTGGGGGGCTGGGCGGACGGGGAGGGCAACTACGAGATCGCCGGACTGCCGGACGGCCGTTACGTGCTGCGCGTGAACCCGATCCCCGAAGGCCACACCTCCAGCGCCTACTTCTTTCCCTTCGGCCGGGCCGATACGGATTTCAGCGTCACCGTGCATCCCCGCCTGGTGGCGGTCTCGGAGGGCGGGACCACCGAGGTGAGTCTCGAGGTCGGCCAGTGAACCCCCACGGGCCGCTGGCTGCACTCCTGATCGTGCTGACGGCGGCCCCGGCCGCCGCGAAGCCCCCGCCGACGGGTCCGGACCCGGAGCCCGGCGGGCCGGCCGCCCGGGCTCCGGAGGACCGCAAGCTCGGCGAGCTCCTGCGGAGTCTCCGCGAAGCGGCGGAGCAGGCGTCCAGCGCCGCGCAGACGGCGCCGCGCCGCCAGGGGCCCGTCTTCTCGCAGCCGGGGGACTGGACGCATGCCGAAGCGGCCGTCGTCATCGGGAGCCAACTGGTGAATCAGGACCTGGGGTTTTCCCGGAACATCTTCCAGACGGTGAGCGCGGAAGCCGAGGATGTCGGGTTCGGCCAGCACCTGGGCGCCCGCGGGGCGTTCTTCGTGAACCGCTACCTGGGAGCGGAAGCCGGTTTCACCCGGACCACGACCGACTTCGAGTTCGCGGTGACCGACGAGGAGGCGGGGTTCACCGTCTTCCCCGAGCCCCTTGAGCAGGTGAGCCAGGAGGCCTCGGTGTCCGCGGTGCTGCAGTGGCCGCGCGCCGCCGTCACGCCCTATGGAGTCGTCGGTTACGCGTGGAGAACGTCGGAGGTCGAGGGAGCCGATCCCTTCGAATCCGGCGCGGTCGTTGTCGGTCTCGGGATCAAGGTGCCCTTCCCGGGTGCTCCGCTCTCGCTGGCCTTCGACTACCGCCGCATCGAGTTCCGGGACGAGGAAGCCGACGCGCTGCGGCTCGCGGAAGGCGGGGTGGGGAGTCCCACCGTGTCCGCGTTGACCCTGGGGATCGTCGTCCGCCTGAACGTGAATCGTTAGTTGGCGGCGATCAGGGCCCGGACGGCCGAGCCGACGGCAATCCGCGGGTCGCCACCCGGAACAGGAACCTCAGGGCCCCGTCGGAGCGGGCCGCGACGCTGGTGACCGCGACCACCGCGCCGACGCTGAACCGCGACAGCCGGATGTTCCGGCCCTGCCGGAAGGACGGGGTCCGGTGGATCTGCCGCAGCACGAGCACGGCGAGTCCGACGGCCCAGAGGAGGTGCCGCCGGATCCCGGCTTCGTGCGCGGGAATCAGCAGGATGAACCGGAGCGCGTTCGAGAGGTGGCCGTGGGCGATCGCCACCAGTCGGGCGAGCCCCTCGTCGAATCCCGGAGCGGCCCGGCCCGCGGAGAGGGAGCCGAGGTCGAAACCGGCGGCGCGGAACACGTCCCGGGGAAGCCAGCAGGCGCCGTTTTTCCAGTCGTCCCAGACGTCCTTGAGAATGTTGGCCATCTGCAGCCCCTGGGCGTGGGAGACCGCGAGCGCCGCCAGTTCCTTCCGGCGGCCCTCGATCTCGCCGGAGTAGTCGCAGAACAGGTCCACGAGCGTCTCGCCCACGACGCCGGCGACGAAATAGCAATAGCGGTCGAGTTCATCGAGGTCCTTCACGCCGACGGCGTCCGGCTCCCGTTGAAACTCCGCCATGCCGCGTGACATCACCCTGATACAGCGTTCGACGGCGGCCCGCTGCGGGGCGCGAAGCTCCGCGGTCACGCGCAGGACCCGGTGCGCGCCCGCCGCGAGTTCCCGCTCCGGCGCCGGCGTCGCCGGGGTCAGCGCGGCCGCCAGCTCGCGGCCGAAGGACGCGGCGTCCCCGCGTCCGGCGACGGCCTCGATCAGGCGTTCCCAGAACTCCGCTTTCTGCGCCGGTGAGAACCCGGGTTCGTCTTCGATCGTGTCGGTGATGCGGCACAGCAGATAGGCGTTGCCGACCACCGGCCGGAGACGATCGGGGAGGGCCGGGATCGTGAGGGCGTAGGTGCGCGAGACGCCCTGCAGGATCCTCGCCTGGTAGGCGAGGTCGCCGTCCCTCCCGCTGCCGGGCGACGCGGTCATCACGCTCCCGACGGTTGCGGGAGACCGCGGGCGCACAGTCTGAAGAGGAGCCGGAGGGCCAGGTCCGAGCGGGCGAAGGCACTGGTGATCACGACGACCGCCCAGACGCTGCGGCGGGACACCTTGATCTCCGCGGCGCCTGCGAACGCCGGCGTCCGCCGGATGCGCCGCAGGGTGAGCATCGCCAGTCCCAGGGGCCACAGGCAGAACCGCCGGAGGCCGGTCTCCCGGGACGGGATGGTGAGCGTGTAGTGGAGCGCCGCCTCGAGATGCTGCCGGGTGACGGCGACGAGTTCGAGCAGCCCCGCGGCGAACGCCGGGTCGGTCCTTGCCGCGGGAAGCGAGTCGAGCTCGAGACCCGCGGCGCGGAACACGTCCCGCGGCAGCCAGCAGGCGCCTCTTCGGTGGTCCTCCCAGATGTCCTTGAGGACGTTGATCATCTGGAGCCCCTGGCCGAAGGAAACCGACAGCGCGAGCAGGTCCTCGCGCCGCTTGCGCATCTCGGCGGAGTACTCGCAGAAAAACGCCGTGAGCGTTTCTCCCACCACCCCGGCGACGTGATAGCAGTAACGGTTCAACGCTTCGAGGTCCCGCAGTCCGCGGATGGTGGCGCCGCGCTGAAACTCCACCATCCCGCGCGTCATGATGCGCACGCAGCGCCGGGCCGCGTCGCGCTGCGCGTCGCTGCAGCGGGCGGTGACGCTCAGCACCCGCCCGGCGTTCGCGATCAGGTCGCGCTCGCTGGCGGTGGCGGCGGTCAGCCGCGCTTCCAGCTCGCGGGAATAGGCATCCGGGTCACCCTGGCCCGAGACGAGTTCGACGAGGCGGCTCGAGAAGGCTTCCTTCGCGTCCGGCGAGAGGGCCGGCTCGTCCTCGATCGTGTCGGCGATCCGGCACAGGAGGTAGAGGTTCCCGGTGGCGTCGTAGAGGTTTCCGGGCAGGGGGCGGATGGTGAGCGCGAACGTCCGCGCCACCCCCTCCAGGATGCGCCGCTGGTAGGCGAGATCTCCGTCCGCCGGCCGGTGTGGAGGGTCTCTCGTCATGGGGAAGGGGTTTCAGCGTCTCGCGGTCGCGCCCCGCGCCACCCGGCCGGGGCAGCTCCCAGGGAAGCGGCCGCGCCGGGGGCGCTCCGCGGGACGCCGGCACCGGCCTACAATTGGGAAGGCTAGCCGGTGTAGCTCAGGGGTAGAGCAGCTGATTCGTAATCAGCAGGTCGGTGGTTCAAATCCACTCGCCGGCTCAGCCGTCCGCGTCCGCGGACGTCCATCGCGTCCAGATCGCCTGGACCGCGAAGGCCAGCCCCAGCGCGGCCACAATGGGCGCCCCGCCCAGCAGCAGGATGCCGGGCGGGCCGAGCAGGCCCCCGAGAACGCTGCCGAGCGCGGAAACCGGCACCGCCGCCGACCAGAACAGGATGGGAATCCGCGGACTCATCCGGAAACGCCGCAGGGTCCAGATCAGCGGCAGGGCGAAGACGCATCCGGCGGCGTAGGCGAACAGGAGACCCCCGCCCAGCGCGGCCGCGTCCCCGGCGGACAGCGGCCCCACGCCTTCCATCACCAGGAGGCGTCCCAGGGCGATCACCACGAAGACCGCGGTGTAGGCGGCCCCGTACGCGAAGCAGGCGCGATAGCTGCGTGATGGAGCGGTCATCCCGGATCCGTCGCCGGACCCGCAGGGACCCGGCGGGTTTCCCCTTCGGCGACCGGTCCCTCAGTGCGCATCCACGTGGAATTCCTCGAGCGACGCTCCCAGCTTCGTCAGGTCCTCCGAATCTCCGATGAGCATCAGCTTGTCACCCCGCTCGATCCGCCGATCCCCCCGGGGCGCGATCATCAGTTCCTGTCCTTCCCGCCGGATCGCCAGAACGAGGATGTTGGCTTCCCGGCCGAGGGCGGAATCGGCGATCGTCCGTCCCGCGAGTCCGGACCCGGAGGTGACGGCGAGTTCGCCGGACCCGAAACCCGGATGGGCCATATCGGAGATGCCGTGCAGCAGGTGGTGGCTTTCCGAACCGCAGAGGTTGCGGAGCACGGCGCGGCTGGCCGTGAGGTGCGGCGAGATGACGTCCCGGGTGGCGGCGCCCGCCCGCTCGAGGTTTGCGCGGGAACGGTCTTCCTCGGAGCGTGCGATGACCCGGATCCCGGGACGGAGGGCGCTGGCGGTCATGGTGATCGACAGGTTGTCGCTGTCGTTCGGGAGGAGGGCGACGATGGTCGCAGCCCGCCGTACTCCGGCCCGTTCCAGCGTCTCTTCGGAAGACGCATCCCCGCGGATCACGGTCACTCCCTGCCGGATCGCCGCTTCGGCGACGTCCGGGGACTCCTCGATCACGCACACCTCGTTCCCGTGCTTCTGGAGCCCGGCCGTCACCCGCCGGCCCATCCTCCCGAAGCCGCAGACGATGATGTGATCCTTCATGCGTCGAACTCTCCTTTCCTGCCGCTGCAGCGGCGCCTCGGTGACCCACTGGGCCAGCGCCCCGAACGAGTACCCCAGGGTGGCCACTCCGCCCCCGATGAGCAGCACGGCGAAGAGCCGGCCGGCCGGCGAGAGCGGCTGTACCTCCCCGTACCCCACCGTCGAGACGGTGATGATCGTCATGTAGAACGCGTCCGCCAGATCCCACGACTCGATCCACATGAACCCGAGCGTGCCGGAGACGACCACCCCCGCGGCCGCGGTGGCGGCGGCGCCGAAGCCGAAGTGCCAACGGGCGCCCAGCCAGGGCCGGAAAACGCTCACGGAATGCTCCCGCCGGGACGGTTTGCCGGGGACGCCCCGGGGCGCTCGGGCGTACCACCGGGACATGCTTGCCCGGGGAACGGAAGGTTCATGGAACCGGTTGGGGCCGGATGGGGCGTGTTCGCACCAGGACGGGGCCGGCTGTTTCGCGGCCCGAACCCCAATCCGGTGGCGGGGGCGGGATTTGAACCCGCGACCTTCGGGTTATGAGCCCGACGAGCTGACCAGACTGCTCCACCCCGCGTCCGGATTTGGGAGACGGGACTCTACATTCCGGTCGCGGAGTCTGTCAAAACCTCGCCTCCCGGCGCCCTCGACGGCCGGGTCGCGAGTT
>JAJDVI010000104.1 GCA_022826195.1 Acidobacteriota bacterium | reverse complement strand
AGGGCCGCGGCCGCTACGACATCAACAACCTCTACGACAAGCCCAAAAAGGACATCTGGCTCAGACCCCTCCGACGGAACTGGAAGGCCATCCTCAACCGATAGAGTCGACCCTCATACACCCACGACCGAACGCTTACCGCGTTTGCCACTGTGGTTTCTCCTTTTCGTGGTCTATCTCAGGTTCACAACGTGGTAGCCGAAGTGATAGCGGGATGCGGCCATCACTCCGTAACCCATATATAATCAGTCACTTAGCAAGGGCCGCCGTCGGACTAGTAGTCCATGCCGCCCATGCCCGGAGGTCCTCCTCCAGCGGCGGCCTTGTCCTCCTTCTCCGGAATCTCGGAGACGAGCGCCTCGGTGGTGAGCAGCAGTCCCGCGATGGAAGCCGCGTTCTGCAGTGCGGAACGGACCACCTTCGTCGGGTCGATGACCCCGGCCTCGACCAGGTTGGTGTACTCGTCGGTCGCCGCGTTGAAGCCCTCGGCTCCCTCGGTCTCCTTGACCTTGTTCACCACGATCGAGCCCTCGTGGCCGGCGTTCTGGGAGATCCAGCGCAGCGGCTCCTCGATGGCGCGGGAGATGATCCGCACGCCGACCTGCTCGTCGTGGGTGAGGTCCTTGCTGGTCGCCAGGTCATCGAGGGCCGTGGCCGCGCGGATCAGGGCGATGCCGCCGCCGGGCACGATGCCCTCTTCGGCGGCCGCCTTGGTCGCGTGCATGGCGTCCTCGACCCGGGCCTTCTTCTCCTTCATCTCGGTCTCGGTGGCCGCGCCGACCTTGATCAGGGCCACGCCGCCGACCAGCTTCGCGAGCCGCTCCTGGAGCTTCTCGCGGTCGTAGTCCGAGGTGGTGTCCTCGATCTGGGCGCGGATCTGCTGGATCCGTCCCTCGATGGCGTCCGAGGTTCCGGCGCCTTCGACGATCGTGGTGTCTTCCTTGGAGATGATGACCTTCTTGGCCCGGCCCAGGTCGCCCATCTCGATGTTCTCGAGCTTGATCCCGAGATCCTCGAAGATGGCCTTCCCGCCGGTCAGGATGGCGATGTCTTCCATCATCGCCTTCCGCCGGTCACCGAAGCCCGGGGCCTTCACCGCGGCGGCCTTCAGCGTGCCGCGCAGTTTGTTGACCACCAGGGTGGCGAGCGCCTCGCCCTCCACGTCCTCGGCGATCACCACGACCGGCTTGCTCGCCTGGGCGACCTTCTCGAGCACCGGAAGCATGTCCTTCATGCTCGAGATCTTCTTCTCGTGGACCAGCACGAGGCAGTCCTCGAGGACGACCTCCATCCGGTCGGAGTCGGTCACGAAGTAGGGGGAGAGATAGCCGCGGTCGAACTGCATGCCCTCGACGATGTCGAGTTCGGTGTCGAGCGTGCGGCTCTCCTCGACCTGGATCACGCCGTCCTTGCCGACCTTCTCCATTGCGCTGGCGATGATCCCGCCGATCTCCTGGTCACCGTTGGCCGAGATCGTTCCGACCTGGGCGATCATGTCGCCGGTCACCGTCTTGGACGAGCCGTGGATCCTGTCCACAATCGTGCTTACGGCCTTGTCGATCCCGCGCTTCAGTTCCATCGGGTTGGAGCCGGCGGTGACGTTCCGGAGGCCTTCCCGGTAGATGGACTGGGCCAGCACGGTGGCCGTGGTGGTGCCGTCGCCGGCCACGTCGGAGGTCTTGGAGGCGACTTCGCGCACCATCTTGGCGCCGAGGTTCTCCACCGGATCCTCGAGGTCGACTTCCTTCGCGACGGTGACGCCGTCCTTGGTGACGACCGGGGATCCGAACTTCTTCTCGAGGACGACGTTGCGTCCCTTGGGGCCGAGGGTGACCCGGACCGCGGCGGCAAGTTTGTTCACGCCGCGCATGACGGCCTGCCGGGCTTCCTCGTCGTAGACGATGTTCTTGGCCATTGCTGTTGCTTCTCCTTGCTTTCAGTGGGGGCCGTCTACTCGACGATGCCCAGAATCTCGTCCTCGCGGACGATGATGTAGTCCTCGCCGTCGAGCTTGACCTCGGATCCGGAGTACTTCCCGATCAGCACGGTCTGTCCCGGCTTGACCTCGGGAGCCTGACGGCCGCCGTCCTTGAGGACCTTGCCGGCGCCCACCTCGACCACTTCGGCGGTCATCGGTTTTTCCTTGGCGGTATCGGGGACGATGATGGAGCCGATCTTCTCCTCGGCCGCCTCGAGACGGCGAAGCAGAACGTTCTCCCTCAGAGGCTTGAACTTCATCGGTATGGGTCTCCTCTTTCTGTATGGATGCCACACAGCATCCACGACTGGGTTGCGATGCGTCCGGTCGGCCGGGCTTCGGGGCCTCGGGCCGTCCTCGCCGGTCCGCGCGGCGGGCCGGCGGCGCCGGTCAGGAGCGCCGGACAGCGGGAACGATACTTGCGGGTGCGATTCCTGTCAAGTACTTGTTAGCCACGGCTTACTACATAAAGTTGAGTCGAAACGACTCTGATTCTGACTCAGGCCGAATTCCGACCCCGCACGACGACCTCGAAGCCCGCCACCCCGGCCGGTATCCGGAGCTCCCGCCCGCCGTTCGTCGACGCGGCCTCGACCGGAGTCCCCGCCGATTCGAGCGCCCGGCGGTCCGCGTCGAGGTCCGTGGTTTCGAGCACCAGGCTCCGGAGTCCGGGTTGATCTCGCTGAAAACGGAGCACGCAGTCGTTCCCGAAGGAGACGCGGGCGCTGGCGCCGTCCATCGTGAAACCCACGTCGAAGAGTTCCTCGAACCGCCGCCCCGCCGCCTCGGGATCCGCGGCGCCCGCGACCACCTCGGCGAGGTGGGTCACCGAGAGCAGCGGGCTGACGCGCGCTGGTGGAGGATTCGGCCAGTTCCAGCTCGAGGCGTGCGGCTGGATCAGTTCGACGGTGAACCCGCAGGCGTCCTCGGGATAGACGAACGCCTCGAACCCGTCCGCCGCGTGGAAGATGCGGTCCTCGAAGATCGGGGCCGATTCCCTGACCCGGGCGACCGACCCTTCGATGTCGTCGGTCTCGATGGCGATGTGTTCGAGTCCCTCGCCGATGGTCCGCAGGTACTGGCAGACGCGCGCCTCCGGGTTCCAGTTGTGGACCACGTGGAGCCAGCACTCGTTGCCGAGGAGCTTGCGGGAGTCGAGCTGGAAGCCGCGGCCCTGGTCGGTGCGGAGTTCGGCGGGTTCGAGGCCGACCTGGCGGAGGCGCTCGGCGGCGGAGGCGTGGCTCTTGTGGGCGGTGCCGATGTGCTGGAGGCGGAGGATCATTGGGGTGGTCCCTTCGGGGGTTCGGGGCGGTACCGGGGCGTCATCGGTGCGGGTTTCGCGCTCCCGCGCGATGCCGGCCGGAGGCCGGCGCTCCGAGCCGGTGCGCCATCCACGCGGGTCAGTGATGCGGGGTTTTCGTTGCGCTCGGCGCAGCGGGCGCCTTGAGAACCGTTGGGGTTAGGACGTGCGCGGCGCGGAGCGCCGCGGTGCCGGTCTGGAGACCGGCGTTCCGGGCCGTCTGCGTGGTTTGGCCCATGGGCGCTCAGCCGACCCCGAGGTGGTGGAGGACGAAGGCCCAGCGGTCGGCTTCGAGTTCGACGCGCATGGAGACGGGCATGCCGCCGCCGTGGCCGGCGCTCTTCTGGATGCGGATGAAGACCGGGTTCGGGCCGTCGCCGTGGACCTCCTGGATGCGCGCCGCGTACTTGAAGGAGTGGCCCGGGGCCACCCGGTCGTCGTGGTCGGCGGTGGTCACGAGCGTGGGCGGGAAGTCCTCGCTGGGCTCGACGTTGTGGTACGGCGAGTAGGCGCGCAGCACCTCGAACATCTCCGGATCGTCGGGGCTCCCGTAGTCCGAGGTCCAGGCCCAGCCGATCGTGAACTTGTGGAAGCGGAGCATGTCCATGACCCCGACCGCGGGGAGCGCCGCTCCGAAGAGTTCGGGCCGCTGGTTCAGCACCGCCCCGACGAGGAGGCCGCCGTTCGAGCCGCCCGCGATGGCGAGCCGGGACGGCTGGGTGACCGAGTCGTGGATCAGAAACTCGGCGGCGCCGATGAAGTCGTCGAAGACGTTCTGCTTGTTCTCGAGCATGCCGGCGCGGTGCCAGCTCTCGCCGTACTCCCCGCCGCCCCGCAGGTTCACCTGCGCGTAGACCCCGCCGCGTTCGAGGAACACGAGGTTCGACGGGTTGAAGCTCGGCCGCAGGCTGATGTTGAACCCGCCGTAGCCGTAGAGCAGGGTCGGGTTGTCCCCGTCGCGCGACATGTCCTTCCGGTGGGTGAGGAACATCGGGATCTCGGTGCCGTCCTCCGAGGCGAAGAACACCTGGTTGGTCTCGTACTGGTCGAAGTCGAAGGGGACCTCGGGGGCCCAGTGCGGTTCGGTCTCGCCCGAGGCGAGGTCGTAGCGGTAGACCGACGGCGGGAAGAGGAAGGAGGAGAAGGTGAAGTGGAGGACTTCGTCCTTGCGCGTCCCGCTCAACTGTCCGACCGAGCCGATGCCGGGCAGCGGCACGTCCCTTTCGAACGCGCCGTCCATGGTGTGGACGGCGAGGCGGCTCTTTGCGTCGTCGAGATAGCCGAGGACGAAGCGGTCCCCGACGATGCGCGCGGTGAGCAGCGTGTCCTCGGTCTCCGGGACGATCTCCAGCCAGTTGCCGGGATCCGGCCGCCGGATGTTGATCGCCACCACCCGGTAGCGCGGCGCGTCGTTGTCGGTCAGGAAGTAGAAGCGCTCGCCGTCGTTCCCCAGGAAGTCGTAGGAAGCGTCGAACTCGTCGAGGACCGGCACGATCTCGCCGTCGAAGCTCGGCGACGCCGGCCGCCCCAGGTCGAGGACGTGGATGCGGTTCCGCTCGTCGGTGCCCTCGCCGATCGAGAAGACCGCGTAGCGGCCGTCGTCGGAGACCTGGGCGCCGGCCTGGCGGTTCGGGAACTCGGGGTTCGCGTAGATCAGCGTGTCATTGTCCTGGGCGGTCCCGACCGCGTGGTACCAGACCGTCTGGTTGACGTTGATGCCGCCCTGCGCGGCGTCCGGGTCCGGTTCGGGATAGCGGCTGTAGAAGAAACCGCCGTTGTCGTGGGTCCAGGAGGCCCCGGAGAACTTGATCCAGCGGAGGTGGTCGTCGAGCTTCTTGCCGCTGTCCACCTCCATCACGTGGAACTCCCGCCAGTCGGAGCCGGCCTCGCCGAGCCCGTAGGCGAGCAGCGCTCCGTCCTCGGTGAACGCCGTCATCCCGACGCTCGTGGTGCCGTCCTCGGAGAGTTCGTTGGGGTCGAGCAGCACTTCCCAGCCGGTCGGGTCCTCGCCCGGCGACTCGATCCGGTAGAGGACGTCCTGGTCCTGCAGGCCGTCGTTCGCCCGCACGAACCACTGTTCGCCGAAGCGGAAGGGGGCGCTCTGCCGCGCGTGGTCCTGGAGTTCGAGGAGGCGGGTCCGGATCGCCTCCCGTCCGGGAAGCGAGTGCAGGTGTTCGAAGGTGACCTCGTTCTGGGCGTCCACCCATTCGAGGACCTCGGGGGCCTGGTCGTCTTCGAGCCAGCGATAGGGGTCCTCGACGGTGACGCCGTGGAGTTCCTCGGAGACGTCGTCCTTGCGGGTTTCCGGATAGTCGTAGCCGCCGCCGCAGGCGACGAGGGCGGGGAGCATCGCCGCGAGGAGCGCGGCACGGCCGCCGGACCGGCCGTGTCTGTCGGGGATGCGGTGTCTGGAATCGTTCATGGCGCTCTCCCGTTGTCTTGGCGGGCAAGCCTAACCGGCGGAGAGGGTGTGAGGTAGCGCCGGAACCGAGGTTTGTCTTGGGGCCGTCTTGCGTTGCTCCGCCGTAGCGGGACGGCCGTCGCCCCTTCGCGGGGATCGCGGCGGAGCCATGGACTAGGCTAGCCCGGATGACCACGCGCAAGCCCGGATGGGGCAACACGTCCCATTCCCACGACTTCTCCGCTCCGGAGAGAGTCTGGACCGTCGCCGAGGCGAGGTCGCGGCTTTCGGAGGTACTGCAGCTAGCCAGTGAGCTGGGGCCGCAGCAGATCGGCGTGCACCGGCCCCACATCGTCGTGCCGCTCGATCAGTGGCTCGCCCGCGAGCGGCCCGAACCCAACTTCGGGCGATGGTTGGTCGAGAAGGCCCCTCGTGGGTGCGAGGTCGAGCTGCCGAGCCGCGAGGACGGCGACCGGGAGATTCCCTTCGCGGATCAGGATTGGGGAGGAATGACCCCTTTGCCACGGGACGTGTCAACGACTTCGTAGGCCTCGGGATCGACGTCTGGAATCCCTGGGAGGCCCCTTCGCGCGTCTCCTGAACCGCCGTTGGACTCGCGGCGGGGTTGTTGCGCCGATTGGGTATGACCTACCGCGTTTATGCGGTAGGCCATGACCATTTGACGCACTACGACGCGACCCCTCGATCGGAGCGGTCCGGCGCAGCCCCCAGATTCATGGGGCGTCCCGCCATGAACACGGGTTTCGCGCTATCGCTCGATGCCGGCCAGAGGCCGGCGCTCCGAGCCGGCGCTGCCTTTGAGGCAGCCGGCGGCTCGCGCGCCGAGGGGCGCTATCGCGACGGTGGCGTGTCGTCTACCCAGAAGCGGTCCGGCGCCGGGCGTTCCACCGGCCAGAGCTGGGCCATGGTGTTCGCGTCGAAGAGTTCGCCATTGATCATCACGAAGCGCACCGAGTTCGTGTTCCGGATGTCCGCGAGCGGGTCGAGGTCGAGGATCTGGATGTCGGCCAGCTTCCCGGCCTCGAGCGTCCCGAGGTCCTCGGGGAACCCGATGGCCTCCGCCCCGAAGAAGGTCGCGGCGATCAGTGTCTCGTGCTCGGTGAGCCCGCCCGACTGCATGGCCCAGATCTCCCAGTGGGCGCCGAGGCCCTGGAGCTGGCCGTGGCTTCCCAGCGCGCAGCGCCCGCCGGCGCGCATCACCTTCGTGCAGCCCTCGGAGATCCCTTCGTGGACGTATTCCTCGGGGAGGAACCACTGGCCGCGCCGGCGGACCATGTTGTCGAGGATGGCGGCCGGGATGAAGCGGGCCAGCTTTTCGTCTCCCACCACGTCGGTGTTCTGGAAGTAGTAGTTCTCGCTCCAGGGCCCGCCGTAGGCGACCAGGATCGTCGGTGTGTAGTAGGTGTCGGTCCGCGCCACGTACTGCGCCACGTCGTCGTAGATCGGGACGATCGGCAGGCTGTGCTCGTGGCCGGAGAACCCGTCCGCCATCTGGGTCAGGTTGAGCTTGAGATCGAGGGCGCCCTCGGTGGTCGGGATGAGCTTGTGCTTCATGGACGCCATCGCGACCCACTGCCGGACGATGCGGTCCCCGACGATGTACTGCTTGATGGTGACCGCGTCGTAGGCCTCGGCGTAACGCTTCAGGAAGTCGTCGGCGGCGTCCGCGTCGTAGACGCCCGAGCGGGAGAAGATCCCGGGGCCGGTGGCGTAGATCCGCGGCGCCAGGATCCGCCCGATCTCCTGGAGGTCCCGGTAGGCGAAGACGTCGGCGGTGGAGGTCTGCGGATCGCGCGTGGTCGTGACCCCGTAGGCCAGGTTCGCGAGGTGCTGGAACACCTGGCGCTGGTGGACGCCGCGCGGCGCCCACATGTGGGCGTGGGCGTCCACGTAGCCCGGCATCACCGTCTTTCCGGAGACGTCGAACACCCGGGCGCCCTCGGGGGCGTCGAGGTCCGCGCCGACGGCGGCGATCCGGTTGTCCTCGACGAGCACGTCGCCGCCGCGGATGATCTCCTCGCCGTTCATGGTGAGCACCTGCGCCGCGTCCTTCAGCAGGATCTGGCCGCTCGGGCGGGCCCGCGGCTCGGTCACCACCGCGTCGAAGGTGTCTGGCGCGAGGTCGTCCTCGCCGCCGATGGCGGCCGCGGCCTGCCGGTAGATGCGGTTCCCGAGCGACCAGACCACCGCGTCGCCGGAGGCCGACCAGGCCAGGTGGTCGCCGCCCTCGGGGGCCACTTCCCGCACCGGCACCGGGGTCTCCCCGCCCCCGACCTTGATCTCGAGGGTGTTCTTCCCGAAGCTCGGGACCTCGACCAGGTAGTGGCGGTTCTGGAGTTCGAAGAAGGCGCGGTCGCCCGCCGGCGAGAGCATGATCTGGCTCGCGGGAGGCGGGTTCGCCCCGGCGCCGCGGCCGTTGACCTTGAGGTGCGTCCTCCGGTCGCTGCCGTCGAGCTGCAGCGAGTAGAGCCCTGCGCTCGACCCGGTCAGATAGACCCGGTCCGGGTCGTTCGTGAAGTGGGGGAAGCGGCCGCCCTCGGCCGGACCGATCACGGTCAGGTCGCCGCCCGTCGCCGGCACGAGCAACAGTTCGCTGAGTTCCGCGGGCCGCATGCCCCCGATTTCGTCCTCATCGGCGTAGAGATCGGTCTTCCCCGAGCCTTCCCGGAGGAAGGAGTAGAGATGCTCCTTGACCGGCGCCCGCCGGATCACGATGGCGTCGCCGGCGGGGTGCCAGGCGGGTTCGGCGTAGAACGCCGGGTCGGTGGTCAGCGCCGTGCCCGAGCCGCCGGTTGCCGCCACCGTCTTGAGGTGCCCGCCGGTGCTCGACCAGGTGACGTAGGCGATCGAGTTCCCGTCCGGCGACCAGGCGGGCATGAACTCGTCCTCGTCGGAATCGGTCAGCCGGGCCGGCGTGCCGCCCGGCAGGTCCATCCGGTAGAGGCGGCTGAACGCCGAGAAGACGACGGCGCTCCCGTCCGGCGCGACGCGCGGCCAGCGGATGATCCGGGCGGTGACGGTCGGCCCGTCGTCCACGCGGCGGGGGAAATAGAGGCGAGGCGCCACTTCCGCCTCCACCTGCGCCTCGAACGGAATGGCGGTCATGGCGCCCGTCTCGAAGTCGATCCGCCGGAAACCGCCGTCCACGGTGGCGATCAGCCCCGAGCCGTCCGGGGTGAAGGCGTAGCCGGGCATCGTGTCGCGGCTGGCGCGGGATTCCTGGTCGTCGCGGGTGACCCCGTTCGCCAGCCAGCGCTCCTCCCCGGTTTCGAGGTCCCGGACGCGGAGGGCGGTCCGGGTGCGGTGGCGGGTGGCGTAGACCAGGTGGCGGCCGTCCGGATGCAGCAGCGGGCGCATCGCGCTTCCCGGGGCGCTGGTGATGGTTGTCTCCTCGCCGGTCTCGCGGTCGAAGCGGACCACCTGCCAGATCGGGAACTGCGCGTTGTAGTTGAAGGTCCCGCGCCGCTCGGAGACGTAGACGTGGCGGCCGTCCGCCGAGGCGACGGCGCCGAGACGGTTCGGCGGCTGCGAGCCGGGCACGCCGGGGGTCGGTTCGGGGGGCTTGTCGCCGAGCCGGACCCCGGTCCCGCCGTCCCGGTGGATCAGGAACACGGCGGCGGTCCGCTCGGGCGGACGCGACTTGGACACGAGGAGGTAGTTCCCGTCCGCGGTCCAGCTCGGCGACACCATGAGCTGCGGCCGGTCCCGGGTCGGGCCGTCCTTGGTCACCGCCCGCGGCTCGCTGCCGTCGGCGTTCGCGATCCAGAGGTTTTCGACCCCGTTCCGGTCGCTCACGAACGCGATCTCGCTCCCGTCGGGGGAGAAGACCGGCTGGCTCTCGAACGAGATGCCTCCCATGATCCGGGTCGCCGCGCCCCCCGTGATCGGCAGCGTGTAGAGGTCGCCGAGCAGCTCGAAGACGATCGTCTGTCCGTCCGGCGAGACGTCGAGGGACATCCAGGTGCCCTCGGTGACGGTGAAGGACAGGGTGTCGGTGGCGGCCAGCGGCAGGCCCTCCTCCTTCTCCTCGGCGTCCGCATCGTCCTGCAGGGCGGCGCCGGCCGGCGCCAGCAGGAGGAGGCCCGCGAGGACGAACAGCAAGGACAACAGGCGAAATCGCACGGGCACTACCTCCGACGGCTTTCGAGCCCACCGATTCTATGGGCGGCCGAACAGCGACCGGCGGCCGCCGTCTTTCGGGAACGCGGCGCGACGCGGTCTATCCGTTCTCCGCGTTCCACGCCGACCGGGTCTTGCGCAAGATCAACCCCAAACGTCGAGGGACGAGATACCCATTCCCCGAAGCCGCCGAAGACACCCCGGACTAGTTCGGAGGCGGTGTGGTGGGTTGTCGCGGTGGTGAAGGTCTGGACGGCGGGTTGGACCGTGTCGCGGGCGATGGTGGCGGCGGTGTGTTCCGTGGCACCCGGGGCAGGGTGACGACCCCCTCCTTGATGCCGACGCGGCGTTCGACGCGGGAGCGCAGACGATCCAGAGCCTCAGCAAGCCCGGATCGCCAGGAAACCCCGCTTCGATCCGTCATGGCCTCATTCTAGCCGTGGCCCTGACGGGGCAGGCCGCCACGTCTCGGGGAAGGGTTTCCTGCATGGCGCAGCAAGGAGACGCGAGGCTGGGAAGACCTTGGGGTCGTCGCGATGTCGCTCCCGTCAACCCTCCACGGGCTCATCCCCCATGCCGCAGGCGAGTCCGTCCTCGTTCAGGTCGAGGTGCCGGTTGGCGCGATAGACACGGCCCTCGGAACGGGTGACGCCGGAAACCTTGCCGGCGGAGATGGCGCCGGTCGTGTCTCCGCCATAGCCTCCCGCTCCCGCTCCTCCGGGCATGCCGGCGCGATCGCCCATCGTGGCGTAACGGGAACGCACACCGTTCGGCCAGTACTCGAGCAGCGAGGCGCAGTCGGGAAAGACCTGCTCCGCCGGGTCGTTGGGGTCGAGCCTGCCGGAACACCCGGCAAGGAGAACGAGTGTCAACAGCGCGACTGCGATGGTCTTCATGGCGCTCTCCCTCAGGCCGTGGTCACCGCGCCCCGGCTCGCGGAGGAGACCGTACGGGCGTACTTGGCGAGCGCACCGACCCGGAACGCGGACTCCGGCGGGGCCGCTGCGCGCGACTCCGCGTCCGGCATTTCCACGTCCAGCCTCCGCGAGTCGAGGTCGATGGTGATCCGGTCGCCGTCGCGGACGAGGCCGATGGGGCCGCCGGCGGCGGCCTCGGGAGCCACGTGGCAAATCATGAAGCCGTAGGTGGCGCCGCTGAAGCGGCCGTCGGTGACGAGGGCGACGCTGTCACCGAGTCCGCGCCCGATGATCGCGGCGGTGACGCCGAGCATCTCGCGCATGCCCGGGCCGCCCTTGGGGCCCTCGTAACGGATCACGACGATGTCGCCCGCGACGATCTCGTTGTTGGTGACGGCGGCCATCGCATCCTCTTCGCGCTCGAAGACGCGGGCAGGGCCGCTCTGCAACTGCCGCTCGTAGCCGGCCACCTTGACCACGCAACCGTCTGGCGCCAGCGATCCCTTGAGGATGACCAGTCCACCGGTGTCCTTGAGCGCCTGATCAACGGGGAGGATCACGTCCTGGCCGGGCGTCTCGACGGCGGAATCAGCAGCCTCGGCGATGGTCTGGCCCGTGACCGTCATGGCGCTCCCGTGGAGCTTGCCGCCCTCGAGCAGGCGCTGCGCCAGCAGCGGAGTGCCGCCGGCGCGGTCCATGTCCAGCGCGACATAGCGACCGCCGGGTCGCAGGTCGCCGATCAGCGGAGTACGTTCAGAGATGTCATCGAAGTCGTCGATGCTCAGCTCAACACCTGCCTCGCGGGCAAGTGCGAGCAGGTGCAGGACGACATTAGTCGAGCCACCGGTCGAGGCGGCGCAGGCGATGCCGTTCTCGAACGCCTCGCGAGTCAGGATGTCGCGCGGTTTGACGCCGCGGCGGAGCACGTCCATGACCAGTCGGCCCGCTTCCTCGCCGACGTTGTGCTTGCGCGGATCGGTCGCACCGACGGTCGCCGATCCCATCGGCGAGAGGCCCAGGAACTCGAGCGTCGTGGCCATCGTGTTGGCCGTGTATTGCGCGCCGCAGGCGCCCGCCCCAGGACAGGCATTGAGCGCCACCTGATGCAGCTCGTCGTCGTCAATCGTGC
>JAJDVI010000016.1 GCA_022826195.1 Acidobacteriota bacterium | reverse complement strand
CCCGGCCGGCCCCGTCCTCCCGGCGGTCCCCCGCCGGCGGCCATCGCCGCGAGCCGTTCGTCGATCGCCTCGTCGGTCATGCCACGCGCCCGCATCCGCTCGCGCATCGCGGCGCGCCGTTCCTCGGTCATCTCGAACCCGCCGCCGGACCCGGCGCCCGCGGTGCGCGCCGGACGCTCCTCGGCGCCCGGCCCCACGAGGATCTGGACCGGAGTGGCGTCGGTGAGACCGTCCTGGCCGACCACGATGACCCGGTCGCCCCGATCAAGGCCGCTCGTGACCTCGACCCGGTCGTCCTCCTCGTAGCCGAGGGTCACGTTCCGCCGGTAGGCGGCCCCGTCCTCGACGACGAAGACCGAATCGGCGAGGCTCTCCAGCGAGAGCGCCCGCTTCGGCATGATCAGGGCCTCCTCCCGCACGTCGGTCACGAGCCGCACCCCGGCGAACATCCCGGGGCTGAGCCGTCCCTGCCGGTTCACCTCGAGCGTGACCCGGATCGTTCCGGTGGCGGCGTCCACGACTGGGCTGATCCGCAGGACGCGGCCCCGGAACTGCTCGCCCGGAAACGCCTCCACCTGCAGGATCGCCGGCTGGCCGATGGAGAGCCGGGCGAGATCCCTTTCCGGCACCCCGATCACGCAGAGCAGCGGATCGAAGTCGGAAATCCGGAAGAGCTGCTGGCCCGCGGTCACCGTCTCCCCGAACTTCACCGCCCGCTGGATGATCAGGCCGTCGAAGGGCGCGGTGATGCGGGTATAGCCGAGCTGGATCTCGTTTCCGGCGAGCTGCGCCTTGGCTGATTCGAAGGCGGAGAAGGCCTGGTCGTAGACCTCCTGACTCACGATCGCGTTCTCGAGGGAGGCCTTCGCCCGCTCGTAGGCGGTTTCCGCATCCTGGAGCGCCACCCGGGAGATCTCCACCTGCGCGCGGGCCTCGAGCTCGTCGATCTGCGCGAGCACTTCGCCGGCCCGCACCTGGACTCCCTCCTCGGTGTTGAGGGCCACCAGCGGCCCGCCGGTGCGGGCCACGATGTCCACCTCGCGCTCGGCTTCGAGCGTTCCGTTGGTCTCGATGAAGGCCGAGATCGGCCCCGGGAGAATCTCCACGACCTCGACGGGGACCGCGGTCACGGGAGCGCTCCCGCCGCCGAATCCGCCGGGAGGGCCGCCGCCCGGCGGGCCGCCCCGGCCGCTGCCGCCGCCCGGTCCGGCCGCCTCTTCCCCGGAACCGCACGCGACGGCGGCAGCGAGCCCGGCGAGCAGGAGAACCTGGAGTAGCGCTCGCCCGGTGACCGTCCGGCCCCCGGGAGAGGTTGTCTTGATCTGGGGCACGGATTCCCTCATTGCGTTACTGGAGCCAGGGCCGGGGCACCGGCGGAGGCTGCGGGCTCACTGGCCGCGGGCGTTTCGGGGGCCGTGGTGTAGGGCCACAGCAGGCGCTTCAGGTCGTCGGTCACCGCGTAGATCGTCGGCACGAGGAGCAGCGTCAGCAGCGTCGAGGTCGGCAGACCCCCCGCCAGCACCAGGCCGATGGGGGCCCACTGCCCGGCGCGGCCGTCCACCGACCCGAAGAGTCCGGGCAGGAAGTAGGGCGCGGCGAGCGGCAGCAGCCCGCAGAAGGTGGTGAGCGCGGTCATCATGACCGGCCGCAGCCGGTGCTCGCTCCCGAGAATCAGCGCTTCGTCCCGGGACATCCCCTGCTTGCGCAGCGCATTGACGTGCGCGATGAGGACGATGGCGTTGTTCACCACGATGCCCGCCAGCAGCACCAGGCCGAGCATCGCGGTATTGCCGAGGGTCTGGCCCGTGAGCTTCAGCGTGATGGCCACCCCGATGAAGGAGAACGGGATCGAGAACATGATCACCGCCGGGTGGAGGAAGCTCTCGAAGAGCGCCACCATGATCAGGTAGATCAGCAGCAGCGCGAACGCGAACGCGAACCCCGCGGCGGCGAAGTCCGTCTGTCCCATCCGGGACCAGCGGTCGAAGCTCCATTCGTAGCCCGGGGGCAGGGCGATGTCGGCGAGCTGTTCCTGGACCTGGCCCATGAGCCGGAACGAAGCGCCCGGCACGGTGGTGTTCGCGCTGATGGTGAGCTTGGGACGCCGGTCCTCCCGTTCGATGCTCCGGGGGCCGCTCACCATCTCGAAGTCGGCCATGGCGCCGACCGGGATCCGGGTACCGCCGACGAAGACCGGCATGCGGCGGACGTGGTCGAGTTGCTCGCGCTGTTCCTCGGGGTACTGGACCACGATGTCCACTTCCCGCTGGTCGCTCTCGATCGTGCCCACCGGCCGGGTGGTCAGCGCGCTGCGGACGGTCTGGGCCACCGCGAAGGTCCCGGCCCCGGAGGCGAGCGCCCGTTCCGCGTTCGGACTGACGTGCAGCTCCTCCGTCCCGCTCTCGAGGGAGGTGTCCACGTCCCGGATCCAGGGAAGCGCGCCAAGGCGCTCCACCACCCGGCCGGAGATCAGCTCGAGGACGTCCATGTCGTCGCCCTTGAGATCCAGCCGGATCCCGCTGCCGCGCCCGGGACCGCGCCCCCGGCTCTCGGCGATCCGGAAGTCCACCCCGGCGATCGTCGGCAGCATTCCCCGGATCTCGTCGGTGATCTCCTGGACGCTCCGTTCGGACTCGGACTCGTCCACCAGGTAGAGCTCGAAGCGCCGGCCGCCGCCGCCGTAGCCCCGGCCGCGGGACCGGCCGCCACCCCGGCGGAACTCGTAGACCATGTCGGCGATCTCGAGTTCCTCCCGCCGTTCGTCGATGAGCGCCGCCACCGACTCCATCACCTCCCGGGTCTCGTCGAGCGAATAGGCCCGGGGCACGTCCACGTTGATGGTCACCTCGCGTTCCACCGTGCTGTCGAAGCTGGAACGTTCGATGTTCTGGTAGAGGAACCAGGCCACTCCCAGCAGGCCGATCGCCACCACCAGCGAGACGAACCGGTGGTGGAGGGTGCGGCGGATGACCTTCCCGTGGAGACGGCCGAGGAGCCGCATGGTCCGGGAATAGACCCGCCGCTCGTTCCGGAGCACGACGCCCGCCATCATCGGCACCACGGTGAGCGCGACGAGGAGCGAGGCCACGATCACCACGCTCAGGGTGAACCCGAAGTCGGTGAAGATCCGGAAGAAGCCGCCCATCGTCGCCCCGAGGAAGACGAGCGGCACGAACACGCACATGGTGGTGGCCGCGCCGGCGATGATCGGCATGGTCACCGCGGAGGCGCCGTGGATCGCGGCGGTCCGCGAGTCCTCCTTGTACTCGGTGAAGTGGCGCGAGATGGAGTCGATGACCACGATCGCCGGATCGGCGAGCATGCCGACGGCCACCATCAGCCCGAAGAGGCTGATCACGTTCAGCGTGGTGTCCACCGCCCCCGTCTGCCGCCCGAGGTACATGATCACGAAGGTCGTGATGATCGAGAGCGGAATGGCCACCGCCACCAGCAGGGTGGTGCGCACCTTCTGCAGGAAGAGCAGCAGGATGATCATGGCCAGGCCGCCGCCGAAGAGGCCGGCGAGGGTCAACTGGGACAGTCCGCCGCGCACGTCGAGCGACGAGTCCTGGATGTAGCGCATCTCGATCCCGTCGTAGCGGGGGATCGCGGCGATCTCGTCCATCTCCGCCTTGACCCCGTCGGCGACCGCCAGCACGTTCGCGTTGGACGCCTTGTAGATGCGGAAGGTGACCGCTTCCTCGCCGTTGAGGTAGTCGAAGGAGGTCTGGGTCGGGAACTCGTAGGTCACGTCGGCGACGTCGCTCAGCCGCAGACCGGCGTCGCCGATCGGCGTTTCCCGGATGTCCTCGGGCCGCTGGAACTCCCCGACGGTGCGGACGATCAGTTTGCGCGAGCCGTCGGTGATGGTGCCGCCGGAGACGTTGACGTTGTTCTGGGAGAGCACCGTCGAAATGTCGCGGACATCCACGTTCAGCGCCGCCATCCGCGCCTGGTCCATGCTGACCCGCAGCTCCCGCCGGCGAACGCCCCGGACGTCCACGCTGGCCACGCCCTCGAGGCGCTCGAGCCGCGGCTGCACGATGTCTTCGGCGAAGTCGAAGAGGCGTTCCCGCTCCCAGGGCGCCCCCAGATGGAACTGGAGGATGGGGATGTCGGTGCTCTGGAACCGCCGGATGTTGATGCGCTCGATGTCGTCGGGCAGCAGGTGACGGATCCGGTCCACCCGGTCGCGGGCCTCCACGACCATGAGGTCCATGTCCGCCCCCTCGTCGAACTCCACGCTGACGTTGCCGCTCTCGGCCCTCGCGGTGGCGGTCAGCACCGTGATCCCCGGGATGGTGCCCAGGCTCTCCTCCAGCGGGCGGACGATGAGGCGCTCGGTCTCCTCGGGCGAGGAGGACTCGTAATCGATGCTCACCCACAGGCTGTTGGAGCCGAACGAGGGGAGGAACTCGAGGGGGAGCCGGGTCAGCGAGACGTAGCCGAGCACGACGAGCCCGATCGCGATCATGCTGATCGTCACCCGCCGGTCCACCGCGAAGCGGGCCAGGAAGCTGCCCCGCTCCGGGACCTGCTCCTGGTCGTGTGAGTGGCGGTGTCCTTCCAGTCCGCTCATCGCCGCATCCCTCCCCGGGGCGCTCCTTCGGGGGACCCCTGCTCGGAGTCACCCTCTACGGAATCGCGGTCCCGATCGTTCCGTCCCCGCTCGCGCATCAGGGCGTCGAAGGTCTCCCGCTGCGAGTCGTTGAGGATCTCGCTGATCTGTTCGCGGAATCTCAGCCGCAGTTCGCGGTAACGCGCGTAGGTGTCGTCCCAGAAGGCGCTCGCCTCGGCGCGGTTGGTCTCGATGAAAGCGTCCATCTGCGCCTGCTGCGCCTCGTCGAGTTCGAGCCGGTTCACGAGCTGCTCGCGGAACCTCCGGGCCCGGTCTCCGCCGTCCCGCGCGTCGCGTCCGCCGGAGCGGCCGCGATCGGCGCGCTCGCCGCCGCGCCGCGTCGCCCGGCGGCCGTCGTCGTCGCGGCGGCTCACGCGGTGCTCCCCGCCCCGGTGCATCAGGCGGGGCACCGCGCTCGCCAGCACTCCGGCGCCGAACCCGGCGAGGAGCAGCAAGAGCGGCATCAGCCGCTTCCAGCGGCGATTGGATGTGTCAGCCGTGGGAGCCGTGTCTCGCTCGGGCATCAGCGTTCTCCCGCGGGCAGGAAGCCCCCGCCCAGCGCAATCACCAGTACCGGTTCAGCCGCGGAATCGCTGGCCGCCAGGGTCTGGAATTCGGCCTCGAAGCCGGTCTCGGGACCCGGGGCGGCCAGGACCTCGCCCTCGAAGGCGAGCAGATCCAGCTCTTCCGCCGCCGTAGCGATGTCCGCCAGCGGCTGCGCCTCCGGCAGTCCGGCCTGCCAGACGCTGAGACCGGCGGCCACCAGCAGCACGGCGGCCGCGGCGGACAACCGGTATCCCAGTTGACGCCAGGTCCAGAACCGGACGGGTGACAGGTCGTCGCGGCGCTCCCGGTGGCGGACGAGGAATCCGGGATCGGGCTCGCACTCGACCCGGAGGATCGCCGCTGCCTGGGTCAGGTACCGGTGCTCCTCGCGGAACCGCGGATCGGCGGCGAGACGTTGCTCGACCTCGCGCACCCGGTCCGGCGGGAGTTCGCCGTCCCGATACGCGGAAAGGAGTTCCTGGTCGGTCATTCCTTCCTTCCTTACCTCCGCGGGCGCAGGGCCTCGGCCAGCCGCTGCCGCGCCCGGTGGATCCGGGACTGCACCGTCCCCAGCGGAACCCCGCACGACTCCGAAATCTCCCGGTAGGTCATCCCGGCCACCTCCTTCAGCACGAGCGCTTCCCGCTCTTCGTCGGGAAGCCGCCGGAGCGCCGACTCCACTTCGGTGCGGCGGCGGAGGTCTTCCTCGGGCTCGGCGCTTCCGGCCCGCTCCCCCGCGTCTCCCGGCGGCCCCGCCACTTCGAGGAGCCGCCGCTGCCGGCCCGCCCGGCGGAGCGCGTCGTGGGCCGCGCGCACCGCGATCCGGCAGAGCCACGCGCCCACGGGTCCCTCGCCGCGGTAGCCGGCTGCCCGGCGGAAGGCGCGCAGGTAGGCCTCCTGGGCGGCGTCTTCGGCCTCGGAACGGTCCCGCAGGATCGCGAGGGCGACGGAACGCACCCGGATCTCGGTGCGGCGGACGAGCTCGTCGAAGGCCCGAAGGTCCCCCTGATCGCGGAACCTCCGAAGCAGCAGCCGCTCCTCCGCATCCTCCCGGGCCCTCTCGTCTCGGACTGGGTGAACCGGCGCATGGTCTCGCTCTTCGGAAGCAAGACGCGCCGGACCTACCGGTTTGTTCGCGTCGGGCACGAGTGGCCGGCAGTGTAGTGCGGCAGGTCGCCGGTCCGCGCGCACCCATAATCCGCCCATGGACCAGCCCAAGACCTACCGGATCGAGACCCGCAGCGTGCACGCCGGCGTCCCGGCCAATCCCACGGGAGCGGTGGCGCCCCCGATCCACCTGTCGACGACGTTCGAGCGGGATGCCGAAGGCGAACTCGCCTCGGACTTCATCTACAGCCGCAGCGGGAATCCGGACCGGACGGCGCTCGAGGCGGCGGTCGCCGACCTCGAGGGCGGCGCCGAGTGCGTGTGTTTCGCTTCGGGGCTCGCCGCCATCCATTCGCTTCTCCTGACCCTTTCTCCCGGCGATCTCGTCCTCGCCCCGAAGGACGCGTACCACGGCACCGTGAAGCTCGCGAAGGAGTCGCTCGCGCGCTGGGGGCTCCGGACCCGATTCACGGACTTCCTGGATGCGGCGGATGTCGACGCCGGGTTGGCCGGGGGTCCGGCGCTCGCGATCCTGGAGACCCCGTCCAACCCGACGCTGCGGGTCACCGATATCGCGGCGGTGGCCGAACGGTGTCATGGCTCGGGGACGCTGGTCGCGGTGGACAACACCTGGATGACCCCGGTCCTCCAGCGCCCGCTGGAGCTCGGCGCGGACATCGTGATCCACGCCACGACGAAGTACTTCGGGGGTCACAGCGACGTGACCGGGGGCGCCGTCGTCGTGCGGGACGGCCTCGAACTGGCCCCGCGCCTCCGGTTCGTGCAGACCGACACCGGACCGGTGCCGTCGCCGTTCGACGCCTGGCTGCTGCGCCGGGGAATGAAGACCCTGCCCCTCCGGATCCGGGCCCAGTCGGACACCGCCGGAAGACTCGCGGAGTTCCTGAACGGTGATCCCCGGGTCGCGGAGACGTTCTATCCGGGGCTCCCCGGCGATCCCGGACACGAAGTCCAGACCCGCCAGGCCGACGGCTACGGGGCGATGCTCTCGTTCCGGGTGGACGGAGGCGAGGACCATGCCCGGAGCGTGCTCTCGCGCGTCGAGCTCTTCCTGCGGGCCACGAGCCTCGGCGGCGTGGAGAGCCTGATCGAGCACCGCGCACTCGTCGAGGGGCCGGACTCCGAAACCCCGCGCGACCTCATCCGCGTGTCCGTCGGCCTCGAGCACCCCGACGACCTCATCGCGGACCTCGACCAGGTGCTGGGATAGCTCCCCGTCTGGGACCGCCGGTCTTGAGACCGGCACCCGCTGCGCGGCGCAGCGGAACCGCGTACCGCTGCTCCCCTGGATGGCGCCTCCGACACGGACCAACCGACTCCGGGGCCGCACGCCGCGGACGGGCGGAGGGGACTACGGCAGGAGGGTCACCAATCCGACGACAAGCGCCGCCTGCGCCAACAGCGCCCCGAGAATCCACTTGATCCGCCGCACGTCGCGCTCCGCCATCTCACGCCGCAGGTTGGTCTCCAACGTCTTCAGATCTGCTTTGGTGGCCAAGCCCGCCATGGTCTCCCGTAACTGCCGGAGTTCCGCCTGGAGTTCCGCCTTGGTAGCAAGACCCGCCAGACTCTCGCGCATCTGCCGGAGTTCCGCCAGCACCGGCTCCTGGCTGGCGACGGCGATCTCCGAAGTCATGGTTCGTATCCGCTGGTCCGCAGTTTAGGCCGGTCCCGCTTCCCATCCTGTCTCGACAAGCAGATCGCGCCCGCGTGATCGCGCCGCCGGCTTGGAACGCCGGCTTTAGCCGGCACAGCGGCCCCCAGGGCCGCGGAGGGTCGCAGCCACCCTGCCTCACGTGATGCGCACCCCGGAACGCGCAACCGCCGGCGACCCGCCCAGTATGTCAAGCGACATCTAGAACTGGGCCGCTGGCGACATCTAAAACTGGGCCACCCCCCCGGGTTGAGCAGGGTCATGTGGTGGCCTCGGTGGTGTTGGTAGCGAGGGAGCCGGGGACGCTGGTGAAGCCCTTGAAGAGGCCA
>JAJDVI010000102.1 GCA_022826195.1 Acidobacteriota bacterium | reverse complement strand
GGCGCCGGCGGGTCAGGTGGGACGTCGGTGCGCGCCCCGGTCGCCCTCCGGGCTCCCGCCGCGCTCCCCAACGGCCCTCCTGACCCGCCGAAACAGGCTCCCCAGGGTGACAAAGTTCGTGTCGTTTATCTGGGCCAAACTGGATGTCGCTTGACACCTACGTGGACGGCCGGTTCGCCGGTCGGACGGCCCGCAGCAACATTTTCCGCCGATGGTCCTGGCCAGCGAGAAAGATGGCAAGAACCCGTATCAGTTGAGCGGCTTCGTCAATCTCGAAGTAGAGGATCGCTCCCTGCCGGATGAGGCTGCGGACAGCCGCAGGCAGATCAGGATTCGTGGTCCCGCGATGGGGAAACTCTCGCAGGGACAGGGCGGCGTCCTCGATGCGGTGAAGCCTCGCAGCCGCCCGGTCCAGGGCGTCTTCGGCCGTGTCTCCGAGCGACAGGTAACTCTCGATCAGAAAGTCGAAGACCGTCTCGAGGTCGCGACTGGCGCCTTCCGACAGCTCAATCCGGTACGCCAAGGGCTGCCTTCTTTGCGGCGATCATGCGCGTGGTCCGCGCGCGGCCCTCGGCGAGGCTGATAAAGCGACCGGCGCGTCGCTCCTCCAGAATCGCCCGCAGAGCCGCGAGTTCGGTATCCCGCGCTTCGGTGTCTTCGCGCAAAAGGTCAAGCCCCCGTTGCAGCACTGCGCTGAGGCTCGGATAGCGGCCGCCCTTCACGAGCGAGCGTGCGTAGGCGTCCTGGGCGTCGGTGAGTGAGATTGAAGCCTTGACGGTCATCAGCGGCGCCACGCAGGCAATACTACTGAGTAGCACCAAGCAGCGCCAGTGCGGGCGGGGTTGCGACGGGCGCGGCGCGGAGCGCCGCGGTGCCGGTCTGGAGACCGGCGTTCCAAGCCGTCACGTCCCGCGAACCTGCTTCACCAGCGCCGCCAGGCGCTCCACCGTGTCCTCGATCCGGTCGTTCGTGATGCGGTGGTCGTAGGACGGCGCGCGGCGCATCTCGTCCGTCGCGGTCTGGAGGCGCTTTTCCACCTCGGGGCCCGACTCGCGGCCGCGGCCGCTGAGCCGCGCCTCGAGATCCTCGAAGGCCGGCGGCTCGATGAAGATGGTCACCGCTTCGGGCACCTGCTCGCGGAGCGCGTCGGCGCCCTGCACATCCACTTCGATCAGGAGATCCCCGTCCCCGCCGGCGCGAAGGGCCGCCTTGCTGGTGCCGTAGCGATAGAGGTGCACCCACGCCCATTCCACGAACGCGCCCGCTTCCACCAGCCGGTCGAACTCCTCGTCGGTGACGAAGTGGTAGTCCCGCCCGTCCTCTTCCCCGGCGCGCTTCGGGCGCGTCGTGTGGGACACCGCGAACGACAACCCCGGAATCCGCGGCACCAGCCTCCGCAGGATCGTGGACTTGCCGACTCCCGAGGGGCCGGAGACGACAAAGAGACGGGGCAAGGTCAGGAACCGACGGTCTCCCGGAGCGCCTGTCCCAGCCGGCGGATGGCTTCGGGAATGAGGTCCTCGGCAACGTAGCTGTAGGAGAGACGGATCGAGACGCGCGCCACCGCCGAAGCCGGGTCAGCAAAGAAGCAGTTCCCGGCCACGAAGGCGACGCCGTGCCGCTCGATGGAGCGGAGCAGCAGCTTCTCCGTATCGCAGCCCACCTCGCTCCACAGGAAGAACCCGCCGTCCGGCCGCAGCCAGGGCGTGCGGCACGGGAAGTCCGCGAGCGCGTCGATCATGGCGTCGCGTTTCCTCCGGTAGAGGTCCTGCGCCCGCTCCACCTGGGCGTCCAGCCCGCCGGCCTTGCCGTAGGCGAGCGCGAGCCGCTGGGCGAGGGCGCCGGAGCACTGGTCGGTGCCCAGTTTGAGCAGGCCGAGGCGCTTGATGAAGTCCCGGTCGGCCGCGACCCAGCCGAGGCGCAGGCCGGGCCCGAAGATCTTCGAGAACGTGTGGACGAAGATCACCCGCTCGGGCGCGAGCGACTTGAGCGACGGCAGCCACTCCCCCTCGTAGCGGAGTTCGCCGTAGGCGTGGTCCTCGACGACCGCGAGGTCGTGGCGCTCCGCGACCTCCAGCACCTCGCGGCGCCGCCCGAGGCTCCAGGTGCGGCCGGTCGGGTTCTGGAAGCTCGGTCCCACGTAGAGGACCCGGGGGGAACGGCCCTCGCGGGCCAGCCGCCGCACCGTGTCGTCGAGCGCCTCCGGGATCATCCCGGCGTCGTCGCTGGCGACCCCGACCGGGATCCCGGCGAGCTCCCGGCAGACCTGGAGCGCGACCATGTAGGTCGGGTCCTCGACGAGCACCGGGTCGCCCGGGTTGGTGAGCGCGTTGAAGGCGTGCCGGATCCCCTCGAGACCCCCGCTGCAGACGAGGATCTCCTCGGGCGTGCAGCGGATGCGCTCGATGCGGGCCATCCGCGTCGCGAGGAACTCGCGCAGCTCCGTGATCCCGGGGTTCGGCGAGTAGTTGAGCGCCTCGGGGCCGTGATCCGTGAGGACCCGGGCCATCGCCTCCTGGGTCTCCTCCATCCGGAACACCCGCGGATCGGGAAGCCCGCCGGCGAGCGAGATGATCCCCGGCTGCTCGGCCAGCTTCAGGATCCCGATGACCGCATCGGCGTCGGCGACCCGGGAGGCGGCGTCCGAGAAGCGGGTGCTCCAGTTCATCCGGCCCATTTCATCCAGCGATGACCTCCAGGCACAAGGTAGCCGTTTCGCCCTCCACCTCGATCTCACGCCGCTCGCCGCCGGGAAGTTCCCCGGCCACGAGCTCCACCGCGAGGGTCTCGTTCAGGAAATGCGCCTCGCGTTCCCGCACCACCGCGAGCAGCGAGCCGTCGCCCTCCGCCCCGGCGAGCGCGACGCGGATCCGCGCCACGTAGGGCAGGTCGAGGTCCTTCCTGAAGTTCTGCACGCGGTTGAGCAGCTCCCGGTAGCGGCCTTCGGCGAGGAGTCCGGGAGTCAGCACGGTGTCGAGGGCCACGGTCGCCAGCGGGCTCCCGGCAATGGCGCGTCCTTCCCGGGGGCGCGACTCGATCGCAAGGTCCTCCCCGTCGAGGGCCACGGTCTCGCCGCCCGGCAGCTCGAGCGCCAGCGGTCCGGCGGCGAGCGCGTCCCGGGCCGCGCGGCCGTCGAGCGCGAAGATCGCCTGCCGGGCCGCCTGCATCCGGCGGCCGAGCCGGGGACCCAGGCGCCGGAAGTTGGGCTTCACCACGAACTCCAGATCGGCTTCCGGATCTTCCCGGAAGCGGACCTCGCGGACGTTCAGCTCGTCGGCGATCAGGTCGCGGTGGCGGTCGAGCCGGGCGCGCAGCCCCTCCTCGGCCACCGCGACGCTGGCGCCCGCGAGCGGCTGCCGCACCCGGATCTCGTGCTCCTTCCGCACCCGGAGGCCGAGCGAGGCGATCTCGCGGACCGCCGCCATCTCCTCGTTCAGCCCGGCGTCGAGCGCGAACTCCGGCTCCGGCCAGTCGGTGAGGTGGACGCTCTCGGGCGCTTCGTCCCCGTACGGGCCGGCCACCAGGTTGCGGTGGATCTCCTCGGCGAGGAAGGGCACAAAGGGGGCGGCGAGCTGCGAGAGGCGGACCAGCGCGTCGTAGAGCGTCCGGTAGGCGTCGATCTTGTCCGCGCCGCGCCCCGCGTCCCAGAAGCGGCGCCGGCTGCGGCGGAGCCACCAGTTGGAGAGCGACTCGGCGAAGGCGGCGAGCGAGCGGGCGGCGTCGTAGGCGCGGATCTCCTCGAGACCCGCGGTCACCGCGGCGGTCGTCTCCTCGAGGTGGGAGAGGATCCAGCGGTCGAGCGCGGGGCGCTCCGGGACCGGGCGGCCCCGGTCGGTCCGGGGGTCGAAACCGTCGATCTCCGCGTAGATGGTGAAGAAGGAATAGACGTTCCGGAGTTTCAGCGGGAACTCGCGGGCGGCGGCGCGGACGTTCTGCAGCGAATGGCGCTTGTTGGCCCACGGCGCGGCGCCGGCGAGGAAGAACCAGCGGAAGGCGTCGGCCCCGGCCTCGGCGAGCGTCTCCTCCGGCGGGGTGTAGTTGCCGCGCGACTTGGACTCCTTCCGGCCCTCGGGGTCGGTGACGTGGCCCAGCACCAGGCACGACCGGTAGGGGTGGGATCGGTCCGGGGCCGGGAGGCCGAGGCGGCCGCAGGTGTCCTCGTCGAAGAGCAGCGTCGAGATCATCAGCAGCGAGTAGAACCAGCCGCGGGTCTGGTCCACCGCTTCGACGATGTAGTCGGCGGGAAAGGCCTTCTCGAACCGGTCGCGGTTTTCGTGCGGGAACCCCCACTGCGCGAAGGGCATCGCCCCCGAGTCGAACCAGCAGTCGATGACCTCGGGGACCCGGCGGTACACCCCGGGCTCGCCCGGGTTCGTCCAGGTCACCTCGTCCACCCAGGGCTTGTGGACCAGCAGGTCGGGGTCGAGTTCGGGCCGTTCCTCCCGCGCCTTCCGGAAGGCGGCGAAGGCGTCCCGGTTCTTCGCCTCGATCTCGGCCACCGAGGCGGGCGCCTCCAGCCGGCCGGTCTCGTCGTTGATCCAGATGTTCAGCGGGGTGCCCCAGAACCGCTCCCGGGAGAGCGCCCAGTCCACGTTGTTCCGGAGGAAGTCGCCGAAGCGGCCCTCCTTGATGTGCTCGGGCAGCCAGTTCACCGCGCCGCTGTTGGCCAGCGCGTTGTCCTTCCTGGCGGTGGTGCGGATGAACCAGGCGGGACGGGCGTACTGGATGAGCGGGTCCTCGTCCGAACGCCAGCAGAAGGGGTACTCGTGGCGGATGGTCTCGTGGTGGAGGAGGCGGCCCTCCTCGCGGAGGCGGCGGACGATCGCCTTGTCCGCGTCCTTGACCCACTGGCCCTCGAGCCACGGGACCTCGGCGGTGAACCGTCCGTCGGCCCCCACCGCGCAGGGCAGCGGGACCTCGCCGGCGTTCTCGTAGGCGGAGACCGTCTTCCGGTGGAGGTCGTGGTCCACCTCGCCGAAGGCGGGGGCTTCGTGCACGAGGCCGGTGCCCTGGTCGAGCTCCACGAAGTCGGCGGCCAGGACCCGCCAGAAGGCGGGGACCGAACCCCCGCCCGGCAGGCGGCCCTCGAGGGCGTGGTGCCGGTTCCAGAAGTCGTCGAAGGGCGGCCGGTAGCGGCGGCCGACGAGTTCCTCGCCGGGGAACGTGCGGCGCACCGGGAGGGGACGGCCGAGGCGCCCGGCGAGGTCCTCCCGGAGCGCCGCGGCGACCACCAGCCGGTGCGTCCCGCCGCCTTCGGACGTGTCCTCGACCTCCACGTAGTCGGTGCCGGGCCGGACCGCGGAGTAGAGGTTCGAGGGGAGGGTCCAGGGGGTGGTGGTCCAGACGACGAGCGAGAGGCCCGGGTCGTCCACGAGCGGCAGGGTCACGTACACCGCCGGGTCGTCCACCTCGCGGTAGCCGAGTCCGACCTCGGCGGAGGAGAGGGCGGTGCCGCCCTGCGCCCACCACCAGACGACCTTCTCCCCGCGGTAGAGGAGTCCCTTGCGGTGGAGCTCGGCGAGCGCCCACCAGACGCTCTCCACGTAGGAGCGCCGGTAGGTGACGTAGGCGTGGTCGAGGTCCACCCAGTGCCCGATGCGGGAGGTCATCTCCTCCCAGTCGCGGATGTAACGGAAGACGCTCGCCATGCACTTCTCGACGAAGGGCCCCACGCCGTATTCCTCGATGCCGGCGCGGCCGTGGATGCCGAGTTCCTTCTCGACCTCGACCTCCACCGGCAGGCCGTGGGTGTCCCAGCCCGCGATCCGTTCGGCGTAGCGGCCCCGCATGGTGTGGAAGCGGGGAAAGACGTCCTTGAAGACGCGGGTGAGGACGTGCCCGTTGTGGGGACGCCCGTTCGCGGTCGGCGGGCCGTCGTGCCAGACCCAGGGCTCGCCGCCGGCGCGCCGGCGAACGCTCTTCCCGAAGATGTCCCGCTCCTGCCAGAAGGCGCGGGTCTCGTCCTCGACGGCGGCGATCTCGGCGACGGAGCGGGCGGGCCGGAAGAGGGTCACGGGGCTTTCGGGAAGTGTCGCAAGGGTACGGGGAAACCGCCTGGCGGGGAGTCTGTCGCGGCAGCGCTCCCGGAACGACTCTTCCGGCGTTCGTTCCGGAAGAGCCCGCGTCCCCAACGGGAGTCGAACCCGTGTTTTCGCCGTGAAAGGGCGACGTCCTGGGCCTCTAGACGATGGGGACCCGAGGGGTAGGCCGTGCAGGTTTCGAACCTGCGACATCTCGCTTAAAAGGCGAGCGCTCTGCCAACTGAGCTAACGGCCCGACCGCGAGAAGGGTGGCGAATATTAGCAGTTGGGGAACGCCGATCCTCCGGCCGGCGCCCCCCTATTCCCCGAAGACTCCCGTCTTGCGGCGGCGCACGAACGCTTCCCGGTCCGGCCCGGTCGAGACGAGCGTGACCGGCACCCCGGAGAGCTCCTCCAGCGTGTCGAGGTAGCGCCGCGCCTCCGGCGGGAGATCCTCCAGCCGGGTGGTCCCCGCCGTCGGCCGGTCCCAGCCGGGCATGGTGCGGTACTCGACCTCGCAGCGCGCGAGCGCCCCGAACTCGCCGGGGAACTCCTCGACGGGGTCCCCGTCCAGCCGGTAGCGAACCCCGATCCGGACCTCGTCCAGCCCGTCGAGGACGTCCAGCTTGGTGATCGCGAGCTCGTCCAGCCCGTTCACCCGGCGCGCGTAGCGCAGGACCACGCTGTCGAACCAGCCGCAGCGCCGCGGCCGGCGGGTGGTGGCGCCGAACTCGTTGCCCTTCTCCTGGATCGTGCGGTTCCGCTCCGGGTCCATCTCGGTGGGGAACGGCCCCTCGCCCACCCGGGTCATGTAGGCCTTCGATACCCCGAGCACCCTCCCCACGGCGCCGGGGCCGACGCCGGCCCCCACCGCGGCGCCCGCCGCCACCGCCGTCGAGGAGGTGACGAAGGGATAGGTCCCGTGATCGAGGTCGAGAAGGGTGGCCTGCGCGCCCTCGAACAGGACGCCGTGCCCGGCCTCGAGCGTCTCGTGGATCACCAGCGAGGTGTCCGCGATCAGCGGCAGGACCCGGGCCGCGAAGCGGTCGAGCAGTTCCCGCGTGCCGGCAACGTCCGCCGCGATCCGCTCCGCGCTCCAGCCGAGCAGCTCGCCGTGCCCGGCGATCAGGTGGGCGAGCCGCTCGTCGCGGTAGTCCGGATGGCGCAGATCCCCGAGCCGGAGGCCCCGGCGGGCCGCCTTGTCGGCGTACGCCGGGCCGATGCCCCGGCGGGTGGTGCCGATCCGGTGCTTCCCGAGCCGTTCCTCCTCCCGCGCCTCGATCGCCCGGTGCACCGGGAGGATGATCTGGGCCCGGTCCGAGAGCAGCAGGTCGGGCGAGGGATCGCGCCCGGCCGCCTCCAGCATCTCCACTTCCTCGAAGAAGGCGAGCGGGTCCACGACGCAGCCGTTGCCGACGATGGAGCGGACGCCCGGGTGGAGCACCGCGGAGGGAAGCAGGTGCAGGATGAACTCCCGGCCTCCGGCGACGACCGTGTGTCCCGCGTTGTGGCCGCCCCCGAACCGCACCACCGTGTGGAAGCGCGGGGCGAGGATGTCGACGAACTTGCCCTTCCCCTCGTCACCCCACTGGGTCCCGACGACCGCCAGTCCGGGCACAGTGCTGCGGAGTCCTATATATAAGGATGAGACCCGGAGCGGGCCCTATTCGAGGCCGAGGAGGTCCCGGACTTCCTGCTCGAGCCGCTCGGGCGTGCGGCTCGGGTTGAATCCGATGTGGCGCAGGCGGACGACGCCGTCCCGGTCGGTGATGTAGGTGGTCGGCATCGCGAAGATACGGAACGCCTCGTCGGCCTCGACCGTCGAGAGCAGGTTCACGTACTTCGCCCCGTGCTCGTCGAGGAAAGCCTGCACTTCCTCGACGGAGGGGACGTTGTCGTCCACGTGCAGCCCCACGACCACGAGCCCCTCGTCGCGGTAGCGGTCCTCGAGTTCCTGGAAGAACGGCAGCGAATCCACGCAGGGGCCGCACCAGACCGCCCAGAAGTCGTACACCACGATCTTCCCCGGGAACGACCGCAGGGAGACCAGGTTGCCCTCGAGGTCGGGGAGCTCGAGGTCGGGCGCCGGCTCGTCGATCACGCCGCGGCGCTCGGACTGCGGAGGCGCCTCGGCGGGGGCCGCCGCCGGGAGGATGAGGGCAAGAGGCAGAACGAGGGCGAAGGAAATGTGCTTCATGCGGAAACCTCCTGCGCCGCTTCGGCGGGAGTTTCGGATTCCTGGGCGGGGGACTCCTGCTCCGCGAGCCAACGCTCGCAGGCGATCGCCGCCATGCAGCCGGTCCCGGCGGCGGTCACCGCCTGCCGGTAGGTGGGATCCATGACGTCTCCGCAGGCGAAGACCCCTTCCACCGAGGTGGTCGTGGCGCCCGGGGTGACGACCACGTAGCCGTTGCCGTCGAGCTCGAGCGCGCCGGTGAGGATCTCGGTGTTCGGAACGTGACCGATGGCGATGAAGAGCGCTCCCACAGGGAGCCGGGACCCGGCGCCGGTCTTCAGGTTCCGGAGCCGGAGGTCCGTGACCCCTTCCTGGTTCCCGAGCACCTCCTCGACGACCGAGTCCCAGACGAACCGGATCTTCGGGTTGTCCAGCGCCCGCTGGGCCATGATCTTCGAGGCCCGGAGCGCGTCCCGGCGGTGGATCACGTGGACGGTGGTCGCGAAACGGGTGAGGAAGAGAGCCTCCTCCATGGCGGTGTCGCCCCCGCCCACCACGGCCATCTCCTTGCCGCGGTAGAGCGCCCCGTCGCAGGTCGCGCACGCCGAGACGCCGCGGTTCATGAACTCCTTCTCCGAGGGGAGGCCGAGCCAGCGGGCGCGGGCGCCGGTGGCGACGATCACCGAGTCCGCGGTGTAGGTGGTTCCGGCGGCGGTCACCGCGAACGGCCGCGACGACAGGTCCACGGCGGTCGCGTCCACCTGGAGGACCTCGGTGCCGAACCGCTCCGCCTGGCGGCGGAAGAGGTCCATCATTTCGTAGCCGGTGACGCCGTCGGGAAAGCCGGGGTAGTTCTCCACGTCGGTGGTGAGCATGAGCTGCCCGCCCGGCAGGCCGATGTCGGGATCCATGCCCGAGCCGGCCAGCAGGAGCGGCTGGAGTTCGGCGCGGGCGGCGTAGAGCGCCGCGGTGTAGCCGGCGGGGCCGCTGCCGATGATGACAAGGCGGCGGGGTTCAGCGGTCATTCCCTTCCCTTCTCTCGTTTCTTCGTTCTGGCGTGGTTCGCGGCAGGGGCCAGACTAGCACGCAGGCGGGAGCCGCCCCTATCGGCTGGTCAGCCGCGAAAGCGCCGCGAACTCCTCGACCGCGACCTCCTCCGGGCGGACCCCCGGATCGATGTCCAGCTCGCCGAGCGCCGCTTCCACGCGGGCGGCCAGCTCCTTGTCCGGGAGCCGGCTGACGCAGTTCCGCAGGGTCTTCCGGCGATGCGCGAAGAGGCCGCGCACGAGCGCCCGGAAGTGGCTCTCCCGCCCGACCGCGGGCGGGTCCGGACGCGGCGTGAGGCGGATCACCGCGGACACCACCCGCGGCCGCGGCCGGAAGGCGCCCGGGTGGATCCGGAAGGCGAGTTCGGCGCGGAGCGCCTGCTGGACCACCACGCTGAGCGCGCTGTAGTCGCGCTCGCCGCGCCGGGCCACCACCCGGTCCGCCACCTCCTGCTGGAGGGTCAGGGTGAGGGCATCGAAGAGGGGCGGGTCGCCGGGGGCCGCATGGCCTTCGATGAGGCGGAGGAGGAGGGGCGAGGCCACCGAGAACGGCAGGTTCCCGCAGATCGGCAGCGGCGGAGCGGCCCCGAAATCGGCGATGGCCGCGGCGAGGTCCAGCTCGAGCGCGTCCCCGACCACCACCCGGAGGTTTTGGGACAGGCCGCGCTCCCGCGCGTGCTCCTCGACGCGTCCGGCGAGCCGCGGGTCCACTTCGATCGCGAGAACCCGGACCCCGGCGGCCAGCAGCGGGAAGGTCAGGGCGCCCTTGCCGGGCCCGATCTCCACGATCGCCTCCGGCTCTCCGGAGCTGATCGCCGCGGCCACGAAGCGCTCGGCCACCGACCGGTCGTGGAGGAAGTTCTGGCCCCGCGCCCGCGTCGGAAAGAACGTCACGCCGGGCATTCTCGCGTAGGGGGGGTGGGGGCGACCGGGGGGGAGGGGCCGCCGGCCAGTTCTCCCGGTGGGGGCCTTCAGACCGGCACAGCGGCCCGCAGGGCCGCGGGCGGTTCGCTGCTACCCCGGGTGGACGCGCAGCCGCGCCACCCCGGCGCATGATGTCGTCCCGCCGCCCGCCTCCGGCGTGTCAAGCGACATCTAAAACTGGGCCGCTTGGCGACATCTAAAACTGGGCCACCCCCCCGGGTTGAGGGAGAGGAGGAGAGATGACCCGGGAGGCTTGTACTTCCGTTTCGGCGCCGGAGCGCGGCGTCGGGCGGTGCGCGGTGCGGAGCACCGCGCGTGCCGGTCTGGAGACCGGCGTTCCAGGCCGTGGGTGCGGCCTGCGCGTTGGAACGTCGGGCGGTGCGCGGTG
>JAJDVI010000049.1 GCA_022826195.1 Acidobacteriota bacterium | reverse complement strand
GCTGCTCGACAAGACCATGATCCTGTATGGGTCCCCGATGGGCGATCCGAACATCCACAACCACAAGCGGGTCCCGTTCTTCGTGGCGGGCGGCGCGAACGGCGCGCTGGAGCACAACCTGCACCTGCGGGCCGAGCCGGGAACCCCGCTGGCGAACGTGATGCTGACGCTGCTTCACAAGCTGGGAATGGATGACGTCGAGAGCTTCGGGAACAGTACGGGCGGGTTCTCCCTGTCGCAGGCGGTGTAGCCGGCACGCGGGATCCACAGCGAGGCCTCGGACCGGGAGTGAGGGACAGGGCATGAAGATCGGGAAGCGATGGATTGGCCTGGCGGCGTTGCTCACGGTGCTGGGAGTCCTGGCGGGAGCCGGAAGCGCGGCGCTGCTGTCGCCGGTGCTGGACGCGGCGAAGCGCGGGGACGTCGAGTCGCTGAAGGCGGAGCTGCGCTCCGGCGCCGATGTGAACGCGGCGCAGGGTGACGGGTTCACGGCGCTCCACTGGGCGGCGAAGACGGGGAGCCGCGAGGTCGCCGCGGTGTTGATCGCCGCGGGTGCGGACATCGAGGCGACGACGCGTCTCGGCAGCCACACGCCGCTCCACGTGGCGGCGGCGGCCGGTCAGGCCGGAGTCGCCGAGGCCCTCCTCGAGGCCGGCGCCCCTGCCGACGCGCTGACCTCCACCGGAGCCGAGCCGATCCACTTCGCGGCGGCGGCCGGAGTGCCCGAAGTACTGCACACGCTCGTCGCTCACGGAGCCTCCGTGGATGCCCGCGAGACCGAGTGGGGCCTTACGCCGCTCATGTTCGCCGCCGTGCGCGGCCGCGTGGCGGCCGTCAAGGCGCTCATGGAAGTTGGCGCGGACGCGTCCAGGACCGCGAACGTGCTGGACGTGGTCGAACGGGCACGGCTCGACATGCAGGAACGCCGTGAACGTGAGGCGCGTCTCGCCGAGATGCGGGGCGGCAGCGGCGTGCTCCAGGCCGAACGGCCGCTTCCCGCCAACGGCGTGGACCGCCGTCCGGGAGCCGGGACCGGTGGTACCGGGGGCGGGGCTCCGCCGCCCGACCCGCTCGATCCCTACAGCGACCTCGATCCCAACGAGCCCCGGCCGAAGACCTACGAGGACCGGGTCGGGACCCACGGCGGTCTGACCGCCCTCCTGCTCGCGGCCCGCGAAGGCCAGATCGAAACCTCGATGGAGTTGCTCGACGCCGGCGCCGAGATCAACCAGCGCGCCGACGGCAGCGGGACGACGCCGCTGCTGATGGCGACCATCAACGGTCACTTCGACCTCGCGATGCGACTGCTCGAGCGCGGCGCCGACCCCACGATGGCGGATTCGCAGAACGCCACCCCGCTCTACGGGGCGGTCAACACCCAGTGGATCCCGAAGGCCCGGCACCCGCAGCCCGCCGACTACCTGCAGCAGGAGACCTCGCACCTCGAACTCATGCAGGCGCTGATCGACGCGGGCGCCGACGTGAACGCGCGGATCGACAGCTCGCTCTGGTACACCGTCTACAACGTGGACCAGCTCGGAGTGGACCGCAGCGGAGCGACAGCGTTCTGGCGCGCCGCCTACTCGCTGGACATTCCGGCGATGAAGCTGCTGGTGGAGAACGGAGCGGACCCGCACATCCCGACGATCAAGGTGCCGGAGCGGCGGCGTCTCCCCATGCTCATCGAAGAGGGAGATCCGGATCCTTCCGGCCTGCCACCCGCGGAGTACGGAGATCCGGCCGTCTATCCGATCCACGCCGCGTCCGGCGTGGGCTACGGGCTGGGACTCGCGGCCAACTCCCACCGGCACGCGCCCGACGCCTGGCATGACGCGGTGCGCTACCTCGTTGAGGAGTGCGGCGCGGACGCGAGCGTGCGCGACCACAACGGCTACTCCACGATCCACCACGCGGCGTCGCGCGGCGACACCTGGCTCGTCCAGTACCTGATCGACCACGGCGCCGATCCGCTCGCCGTGGCCCGGACCGGCCAGACGACCATCGACCTGGCGAACGGGCCGGTGCAGCGCATCAACCCGTTCCCGGAGACGATCGCGCTCCTCGCCAGCTACGGCGCGAGGAACAACAACGCCTGCGTCGGCTGCTGACCACCGTCGCCGGGCCCTACTTCAGGCCGCAGGGGTTCGTGCGGCCGCCATCTTTCCGTTCCGGAGTTCGTACCGCCATGTTCCTGACTGATTCATCCGCTCGCCGCTCCCGGCGGCTCGTCCTCACCGCGGTGTGCCTCTCGCTCGTCGCGTTCCCGGCGCTGGCCCAGGACGTGGACTGGGACGCCGTCTCCATCACCAGCGAGGACCTGGGCGGTGGGATCCACGTTCTCTTCGGACGCGGCGGCAACATCGGCCTGTCGACCGGTGACGACGGGGCCCTCCTGGTGGACGACCAGTACGCCCCGCTCACCGACAAGATCCTCGCCGCGGTGCGCTCGATCACCGGCGAGCCGGTGCGCTTTGTGGTCAACACCCACTGGCACGGGGATCACACCGGCGGCAACGAGAACCTCGGCAAGGCCGGGAGCCTGATCGTCGCCCACGAGAACGTCCGCCGGCGGATGAACCCGGCCGACTTCGCGGACCTGGTCGGCCGCAGCGACCAGGCGGCCCCCGAAGCCCTTCCGGTGGTGACGTTCGACCACGGCGTCACCCTGCACTGGAACGGCTTGGCCATCGAGGCGGTCCACGCTCCCACCGCGCATACCGACGGCGACTCCATCATCTTCTTCCGGGGCGCGAACGTCGTCCACATGGGTGACCTGTTCTTCAACGGCGCCTTCCCGTTCATCGACGTGGATTCCGGGGGGCACATCGACGGCCTCATCGCGGCCGCCGAGAAGGTCGCCGCGGCGACCGACGGCCAGACGAGGATCATTCCCGGCCACGGTCCGGTCACCGACCGCGCCACTCTGATGCAGTACGCGGAGGCGCTCAAGATGGCCCGCGAGCGGATCAGCGAGCGCGTCACTGCCGGACAGAGCGAGGACGATGCCGCAGCCGACTACGTCGCCCTCGTCACCGGGATCGGCACGGACATCGGCTGGGCGCCCGACGCGGCCGGGTTCGTGAACGCCGAGCGCTTCGTCCGCCTCGTCCACCGCAGCCTGTCGTCCCGGTAGGGGAGCAAACGCCGGTCAAGCTCGCCCACCCTGGCAGCACTCCCGGCTCGGGCAGAAGCTCAGGCTGATCCGGAGTCCCGCCAGGACCGGGTGAGCCGCAGCCATGCCAGACTGAGTCCCTGGAAGGCGGCGGCGATCAGGAACGCCGCCGCGAAGCCGGAACCGGCGAAGGTGGCCTCGGGGCCGTCCCCGCGGAACCGGTCGATCACCGCGCCGAAGCCGGTCTGCACGGAGAACGCGGCCGCGAAGACGAGCAGGTTCAGCGCCGAGGTCACCCTTCCCGCGAGTCCGGGCGGATAGTGGGCGACCAGAATCGCGAAGCTCAGCATCCCGGACGCTCCGAAGAATCCGAAGGCGGCCCACACGGCCGCCGGCGCTCCGGTGAAACCCGAGGCCAGCAGCAGCAGCGTCGCGGTGAACGCCAGGTTGACGCCGCCCAGCAGCGAGAGCGAGGAAATGCCCCAGTGCGCGAGGACTCCCGCTATTGCGCCGGTGATCAGGAACCCGAGCACCATGGCGACGGCGAGCACCAGCAAATGGTTGGCGACCGCGCCGCGGTCCATCGCCGCAATCTCGGCCAGCCACGGGCCCGCCCACAGGCTCTGGATCCCCAGGAAGGTGCCCTGGTGGACCAACCCCAACGGGGCGATGCTCCAGAACACCCGCCGCCGCAGGACCTCGCGGACGCCCACGGTGGACGCGAGGAGGCCCGAGGACGCGCCCTCACCGGCCGCCCTCGGGTCGCGGGGGACCAGCAGGAACAGGACCATGGCGCCCAGGAGCAGCGAGATAGCGAGCAGGAGGAACAGCTCGCGCCAGGTCACCACGCCGAGCATCCACTCAGTGGGGGTAGTGGCAGCCAGCGCTCCGGTGGACCCGACCGCCATGACGAACCCGTTCAGGAACGGGAGGCGGGCCGGTGGGGCCCAGAGCACGAACGCCTTGAACGAAGCCATCAGGCATGCGGCCACGCCCAGGCCCGCGAGGAAGCGGGCCAGGAGCAGGATCGGGAACGAGTCCGCGAGCGCGAACAGGAGGCAGCCCACCGTGGCGACCAGCAGCAGCACTCCGTTGGTTCGCCGGGGTCCGAAATGGTCCAGCGCGCCGCCGATCGGCAATTGGGAGAGGGCGAAGGCGAGCAGGTAGGTGCTGCCCAGCAGGCCGACCCCGAACGCGGAGAGCCCGAGGTCCCGGACCAGGTCCGGAGCGATGATCGCGGTGACCGAGCGAAGGACCCAGGAGATGAAGTACCCGAAGGCGAACGGAACGAAGACCCGGACCCAGAACCCGAACCGCGGGCCAACCGCCGAGCCGCTCGTTTTCGCTACTCCGGAGTCGTGGCGATCGGGACGGGCGAAAAGCGCGCCGGCACCGGGCCTACCGCATTCCCAGCTTCTCGCCGCGGCGGAGCAGCGTGAGGCTTTCCTCGAGACGGCGGACGCGGGTTTCCTCGCGTTTCGCCATTCCCACCCAGACCTCGTAGCGGCGCTGCTGCGCGCGGGTCAGGCCGGCCCATCCGGCGCCGGCCTCCGCGTCGGTCTCCAGGGCCGCGAGCAGCTCCGCGGGCGCCTCCACGGGCGCGGCCCTCGCCGGCCTGTCCCAGGCGCCCGAGCGGATCGAAGCCTCGACCGCCGCCTCGCCGGGGGGCGCCATGAGGCCCGCTGATCTCATCCTGGCGAGCCGCTCGCGGTTGCTCTCCGACCACCGGCTGTCCGGCTTGCGGGGCGTGAACCGGTGGGTGTAGCGCTCGTCGTCGATCCGCCGCTTGAGCCCGTCGATCCAGCCGAAGCAGATCGCCGCCTCGACTGCCTCTCCGTAAGTGAGGGTGGGACGGCCGGGACGCCGGGCGGGTTTCTTGTAGAAGACGACCCAGGTTTCGGGGACGGCCGCGTGGTTGGCCTCGAGCCAGCGGCGCCAGGCGCGCTGGTTGCGGGGGGTCAGGTACGGACCGGGGAGGTTGGGGGAGCGGCTCACGGCGCTTTCCCCCGGCGCCGATTCCTAACCGCGGACCTGGCGGCCGTTCTCGTCCACCAGGTTGTAGCGGCGGGCGTCGGCGCGCCACCGGTCCACCTGGATCAGCTTCTGATAGGCGTCGCCCGGCAGGGCGCGTTCCGCGTATCCCGGCCAGGTGGCGCCGTCGTGGATGTCCTGGAGCCCCTGCCGCATCGCGCCGAGGGCGAGCCGGAGCATCTGTCCCGCGTAGAGGACGAGCGGCACGTTGTTCTCCCGCAGCGTCGCCATGGGAGTGTCGTGGACGCTCGCGATCACCGGCCGGCCGCACGCCTCCGCGACCCGGCCCATACTCTCCGGAGGCAGCCCCGCAAAGAAGAGAAGGTCGGCGCCAGCTTCGACGTAGGCGGCGCCCCGCTCCGTCGCTTCCGCCTCGCTCTGCCCGATGGAAACCGAATCGCAGCGGGCGACGATCATCATCCCGCCCTGCCGCGCATCCACTGCCGCCCGCAGCTTGTCCTGCATGGTGGAGGTCTCGACCAGGACACCCCCTTCGCCGAGATGCTTCGCCTGTACGTGGTCCTCGATCATCACCGCCGCGAGCCTCGCGCGCTCGTAGCCCCGGACGGCCCGGGCCACCGCGAGCGGGCTGCCGCCCCCGTCGTCGGCGTCGGCGAACACGGGAACGGGAACGCTGTCGGCGATCCGGGCGGCCATTTCGATCAGCTCGGTGATGGAAGCGAGCCCGTAGTCGGGGACCCCATGGTTCGCGGCCGAACCGGCGCTCCCGCCGAGGAGCAACGTCTGGAACCCCATGTCCACGATGAGGCGCGCCGAGATCACGTCGAAGGCTCCCGGGCAGATCACCGGCTCGCCTCCCGCGAGCATTGAGCGGAACTGGTGGCCCGGGTCTGCAGGCGCGTCGGAACCCGCCGGCGCGCAGGCCGAGCCCGCCGCTCCGGCGCCGAAGGCCGCTCCGCCGGCGGCGCCGAGCGCCGCTCCGCCCGTTCCCGCCGAGATGCGCCGCAGCGCCTCGCGCCGGCCCACTGTGTTCTTCGGGGCTGTCGTCATTCGGTGTCTCCTTGGTGTGGGTGGTCGAGCGCGCACCGGAAGCCGATGCTGTGAATCCGCGTGTCGGGTCTCGTGAAGTTTCGATAGTGCACGCTCGCGATCCGTTCGTCGGTGTCCGCCCAGCTTCCGCCCCGGAAGATCCGGTAGGGCGCGTTCTCCGGTCCGCGCGGGTTCACCGGGGGGCTCACCGCGTAGTACCCGAGGTCGTAGCCGTCCGCCACCCACTCGGCGATGTTCCCGACCATGTCGTAGAGGCCGTAGCCGTTCGGCGGGAAGGACGCCACGTCCGTCGGCGACGCAGGATGGGCGACGCGGGCCGGCGGGGGGACCCGGGTTCCCTCGGGGGCGCCTTCCTCCGGGTCGGGCCGGTACTGACCGCCCCACGGCCACGGCGCTCCCGTGAGCCCGCCCCGGGCGGCCTTCTCCCATTCGGCCTCGGTCGGCAGCCGCTTTCCCCGGAACGCGCAGTACTCGCTCGCATCGGTCCAGTTGACGTTGTAGACCGGGAACCGTCCCTTCTCCTCCGGGAACCCCTGCCGCCAATGGAACGGCTCCGGCCGTCCGGTGGAGCGGGTGAACTCCCGGTAGGCCTCCTGGGTGACTTCCTTCTGGTCGATCCAGAAGCCGGGGAGCGTCACCCGGTGGACGGGCCGCGCGTCCACGCGGTCGCGCGTCTGCCAGTGGATCTCGTCGATCAGCCAGAGCCGGGTCCGGCCCATCCAGAAATCACCGGGGGGCACCCAGCAGATGTTCTCGGCGCGGTCGTCGCTGCAGTGCGGCTCGGGGGCATCGCCGGCCGCCAGCCCCGGCACGAGCAGGAAAGCGCACGCGGCGGCCAGCAGTCCCCGGAGCACGGGGAACCGGCGCCGCTCAACCATCGCCGGTCCGTGTTGTTGTCAGCTCAGGCGAAGATCTCGGCGATCTCGTCGTCGAACATCATCTCCGACCCTCCGAGCGAGACCGAATCGACGTAGACGTACTCGCGGCCCGAAGGGGTGTTGTGGACCACCTTCCTCCAGTCGATGCCGAGCGCCGAATAGATGGTGGCGACCGTGTTGTCCATGAACGGCTGCCCGTCGTGCTTCCAGCCGGGATCGATGACCTCCGATCCGTCCTCGTTGGTCCTGCCGACCACCCGGCCGCCCTGGACGCCGCCGCCCGCATACATGGAGGTGTAGGCGAAGCGGTAGTGGTCGCGGCCGGCCACCGGGTTCATCTCCGGCGTGCGGCCGAACTCGCTGGTGACGACGATCAGCGTTTCGTCCAGCAGCGTCGTTCCGGGTTCGCTGCCCGGGCGGGCGCCCAGATCGGTGAGCAGGGACGTGAATCCCTTGTCCAGCCGCGGGCAGGTCGTGTAGTGGTTCCAGGTGCGCGAACGGTCGAAGATGCCGGAGTGGTGGTCCCACTTGTCCCCGTCGTAGATGTAGATGAAGCGGGTCCCGGCGTCGGCCTCGATCAGGTTCCGCGCCAGGATGCAGCCCAGCCCGAACTCGTCCTCGCCGTAGCGGGCCTTGTCCTCGTCGCTGGCGACGAAGAGCTTCGGCCAGCGCTCATCGGTGAGGAGCCCGTAGGCCGACTTGTAGTAGTCGCGGTAGTCGTTTTCCTTGTCCCCGAGCGAGGCGCGTTCCGGGATGGAGACTTCCGCGAGCCGGTTCAGCAGGCGGAAGCGCTCCTCGAGCACCCGCCGGCTGCCCTCCACGTTGCCCCCGAAGGCGTCGAACACCGTGGTCGGATCGAGGTCGAGGCCGGAGAACCGGGTCGGCAGGAAGCCGGCGCCGATGGACCCGGCGCGTGCGCGGGTGAGGTAGGTGCTGACGTAGGTGGGGAAGCTGTCCGTCTCCCGCCGCTCCTTGTCGAGCTCGGCGGCGATGATGCTGCCGAACGCGGGGACCTCGCGGGCGAGCGCCACGTTCAGCACCCGCCCGGTCTGGGTGTGGTACTGGCCGTTGAAGTGGATCAGCTCCGGCGCCCGCATCGAGCGGACGAAGGCGACCTCGTCGACCCGGTCCACGAGCGTCGGAAAGAGGGTGCGGGACAGCGAGACCTCGTCATTGATCTGGACCATGTCCAGATCCGAGGGGGTCCAGCGGGTCTGCTTGAAGTCCCAGGTGTCCATCGGGCTGATGGCGCCGCCCATCTCGATGAAGATGCAGTAGCGGGCGGTGCGCCGCGGGTCCGCCTTGCCGGTGGCGTGCGCCTGGAGGGGCCAGACGACCTGGTTCACGAAGGACCCGGCGAGCGCCAGCCCTCCCATCTTGAGGATCTCGCGGCGGGCCGGCAGGAGATCGGCGACCCGGGGTTCACAGCTGCACATGTTCGGCCCCTCAGTGGTTCAGGAGGAACTCGGGGGAGTTGAGAAGCGCCCACTGCAGGTCCTGGGTGCCCTGCCGGCGGTCGGCGGCGATCCGCTCGGCGCCGAGTTCCGCTTCGGCCGGCGTGGGCAGGCGTCCGAGCGTTCCCAGGAACAGCTCGTCGACCAGGTCGCTCTCGCCCTTTTCCGAGGCGAGGAGGTCGGCCACCCGTCCTCCGGACTCGCTCGAAACGCGCCGGTTCACGACCCCGGACTGCATCATGAGCAGAGCCTGCAGGATGGAGCCCCGGTTCCCCACCGGCGCCGGTGTCATCCGGTTGCTCTGGAAGAAGCTCTGCATGAGCGCGTCCACTTCCGCGCCCTCTCCGCGTCCGCGCCGCCCGCCGAGGTCGGAGGGAGTGGTCAGTTGCTTGACCCGCTCGACGGTCGTGCCGGCAAAGGCGAACTCCGTGGGCACTTCGGTGGCGCGGGCCAGCGAATCCACGAGTTCCGGCCCGGTGAGCACCCGGACGTAGCGGCGCGGGTAGTAGCCGGTCCAGGCATCGTCCCAGTCTCCGTCGAAGTGCGGGGAAAGCCCGTAGGTCTCGGACTTCATGATGGTCTTGACCAGGTGCCAGAAACTGAATCCGCTGTCCCGGAAGTCCTCGGCCAGCGCCTCCATCAGCTCGGGATTGAGCGGCCGGGAGGGGAGGGGGTCCTCTTCGCCGGCCGCCAGCCGTCCCATCCGGTCCAGGTCGAACGAGTTGTACGGCTCCACGAAGGCAACCGTCATGAGCTTGCCCCAGACCAGGTTCACGGTGGCGCGCGCGAACTGCGGGTGCCCGGTCAGCAGGCGCCCCAGCGCGTCCCGCGGGTTTTCCCCCGGCTCCGGCGTCTCGCCGGTCAGGAGGAAGGCGGGTTCGTAGGCCAGCCCCTCGAGCCGGGGGAAGCGGCCCTCCGAGAGGGTGTGGTACGGGGCGTCGTCGCCGGTGTCGTAGCCCTTGGCGAGGTCATCGACCAGGAGGTCCACCACCACGTTCTTGGAACGGTCGTCCCAGGTGGTGATCTGGCGGGCGTTCCCCATGAACGCCGAGTGCCGGTAGAACTCCTCGCGGGTCCGCTTCGAGAGCCACTCGTTCAGGGGCTCGAGGTGCGCCGCCCCGTCGTGGCAGGAAATGCAGGAGGTGTTGATTCCCAGGAAGACCCGGGAGACGTCCACGTTGAACTGGTCGATCGCGTCCAGCCGGTTGTGGATGGAGTAGTCGTCCGGGCCCATCACGATCCGGCTCTTGGCCTGATGCGAGCGAGCCAGGAAGGCCAGCGAGGGGACGCTGCCGTGCGCCTTGGCGACGCCGGTGAGCAGGTCGCGCACCACGTCGTCGTAGGGCCGGTCGGTCGTCAGCCACTCCTTGATCCAGCTCTGGAACGGGTTCCGGACCGGACCCACCTGGTGGGCGAGCCGGAACAGGTCGCCGAAGAACCAGGCCCACTGCTCGGCGAACTCCTGGCTGCCCACCAGCTCGTCCACGAGGCGGGCGCGCTTGTCCGGTGAGTCGTCGGCGAGGAAGGCGCGCACCTGTTCCGGGGAGGGGATGAGGCCGGTGGCGTCGAGCGTGGCCCGTCGCAGGAACGCGGCATCCGAGGACGGCGGCGCGTGGGGAATCCCGAGCGCTTCCTGCTGCGCGCCGAGCACTTCGTCCACCAGGGTGCGGCGGACGAGCCGGCCGGCGGGGACCGCCGCGTCGTCCCGCGGCAGCCGGCCGGCGGCGGCGATGGCGCGTCGCGCCTTCTCACCCGCGGTCTCGCCCTCGGCGGCGATGCGGTGCGCGCGATCGGCCAGCCGATCCTGGATCTCCTGCTGGCTTTCCTGCTGGTCTGGCGCAGGTTGGGCCGGGGGCGGTTGGCCGAACGCGGCGATCCCGACTCCGGCGGCGAGAATTGCCGGGAGGGTCACGCGAAACGGGCTGGGCATACGCGGGTTACGTCTCCGAATAGGCCATTCTATGGGGGCTCCCGAGGGCAGGCAACCGGCCCCCGGCACCGCGGTGGCGCGGGTCTTGCGAACCGGGATGCGTCATGCGCGAACCCCTCGATAGACTGACCCCGATGACGATTCCGGCGACCCCCCGCGGGTTCTCTCCGCGAGCGTTTGCCCGAGCTCTGGCGTCCGTGCTGGCGGGCGCCTCTTGCTTCGCTGTGGTGGCGGCGCCGCCGGCCGCGTCCGCCCAGAGTCCCGCCGACCTCGCCGGACTCTGGGAACTCGACCCGGAGGCGAGCGACGACCCGGCCGAAGTCATGCAGCGGGCGGCTGCGGACGCCGAGGAACGGCGCGGCGCGCG
>JAJDVI010000017.1 GCA_022826195.1 Acidobacteriota bacterium | reverse complement strand
GGCCGGTGTCGCGCTTGGCCCGGGACTCCCGGCGGTACGGCGATCCTGGTCGGCGGCGCTCGGCTGACGGGCGGTGATCGTCGAGGCCGGCCAGCCCGTCCGCGTCACGGCGGTGGTCGGCCAGGACGCGGTGCGCCGGGCAGCGGTCCCGAGGTGTTGTACGTTCCTGCCGCTGCTCCCCCCGCTGCGGATCGCGGTGCCGTACACTGCGGCCCACGTCGCTCGAAGGCGGGCCGGATTCCTGCCGTTTCCCGATCAGACTCGGGGCTGCCGGCCGGTTCAGGATGTGCCGCCCCAGGTGCCATCCGTTTTCGGGAGTCGCGTATAACTGGTCGCTATAACAACGACTTACGAAGAATGTGTGGCTGCGCTCCGCACCGCGCACGTCGCAACCCCACCCGCACCAGGCGGCTCCCGCCTCGGCGTGGAACTCAGGAGCGGAGTCGTCGCGCCCCATTCAACCCGGAAAATCCGACATGACATATCGAGATTTCAGGGTAGAAGGACGTTGCAATGCCTTTTCCGGACCGGTCCGACGTTACCTCAAGCGTTTCGAGTCCGTGGACGATGGCTTCGCGGACATTGAGGCCGGCGCCGATGCCCGGCGGCTCCAGACGCACGCGGCCCGCACCCGTCATCGGAGGGCGTGAGGAACGGCCTAGTTTCGCCAGTCCTCGCCGGGCATGAACCGGGTCATGAACTCCTCGAAGAGCGGGACGGTGAAGGCCGTGTCGCCGTGACCGGGACTCCACACCATTCCTTTCGCGATCAGGTTGTTCCGCACGGGTCCAAGAGCAGTGACCTGCTTGCCGAGGACCTTCGCGATGTCGCCTGACCGATGCGGTCCGGCGCCCAAAGAGGCCATAGCCCTCAGGTACCTTCGCTCGGATGGCGTGAGCCGGTCCACCCTGACCCGGAAGAAGCCCTCGTCCAGCGCGGTCTTGGCCCCCGAGGCAGCTCGTTCCACATCGCGGAGAGCAATGGGCGATTCGTCGGCGACGTCCCAGGCGTGCTTGCCCCATTCCTGCAGAAAGTACGGGTAGCCGCGGGTCTCTTCGAAGATCGTGCGCAAGGCTTCGTCCGTGACTCCAACTCCCTGATCCAGAGCGGGCTTCGCGATGGCGGTTCGCGCCGCCTCCTCCCCCAGCGGTCCAATGAAGGGAAAATCGAACAGACGTTCCGCGTAGGACTTCGCCCGCCCGGTGCGAGCCCGCAGTTGAGGTGGTCCAGCGCCAACCAGGGTGACGGGCATTTCTTCTTGGGTGGCGCGGTGAAGCGCGGTGATGAGGGCCGCCAGTTCGTCTTCCTGGACGTACTGCAACTCGTCCACGAACAGGACGAGCGCTGTTTCGGCTTTCTTCGCGGCTGCGCCGGCAGCGAGCAACAGTGCGGTCAGGTCCTGCTCGAGGTCGCCGTTATCCGCAAGCCCCGGTTCGGGATCGAAGTCGAGACCTACCTGAATGTCCTGGTATTGCACCTTCAGCGTACTCGTGAAACCGGCCAGACCCCGGAGCGCGCGATCAGCGAGGTCCCTTGCCTTGTCGTTCCATGAGAGCTTCAACAACGTCGCACGGAGTTGAGGCGCCAGCATGGCGGGCAAGGACCGGCCCTCCGGTGCTTCGATGTACACGGTCTGGTGTCCGAATTCGTCGGCTTCTTTCCGCATCCGCACGAGTAGCACGGTCTTGCCGACCCCGCGGAGTCCGACCATGAGCACGCTCTTGGCCGGACGCGCGATTCGGATCCTTCCGAGGGCGATTCGCACGCCGTTCCGGAGTTCGTCGCGTCCGGCCAGCTCGGGGGGCGGGGTCCCAGCGCCCGGCGCGAAGGGATTGGTCAGAGGATCCATGAGTTCGACCGGCTATCCGAGGGGAGTTATAACGATATTAGGGAGTTTATCCGATTTCGATAAACTGACTAAGATCGTTATAAACGGTCACCAGCGATCCCTCGCGCCTTGTGGGAGTGCCGGGTCGCATCGCCCGCCGGCGGTGGGCGCTGCCGGCCGAGGCCGGCGTTCCGAGCCGGGTGCGCGATGTTCCCGAGCGACAGTTCCTGAGGATCAGGAGGCTCGGACTGGTTCCGCCGCCGGGACCGGCGCCGGAGCGCTCGCGCGCCAGACCCGCCGCGCCTTCATCGCCAGGTCGTCCAGCAGCGTGTAGAAGAACGGCAGGATGACCAGCGTCAGGACCGTCGAGGCGGCGAGGCCGCCGATCACGGTGCGGGCCAGCGGGAAGTAGTAGAGCCCGTCGAGCCCGGTCCGCCCGATCGCCATCGGCAGGAGCGCCAGCATGGTGGCGCCGGCGGTCATCAGGATCGGCCGCAGCCGGTCCCGTCCGCCTTCCAGCAGTGCCTCCGTACGTTCCATCCCCGCCCGGCGCAGCTTGTTCACGTGGTCGATCAGCACGATCCCGTTCTTCACCACGATGCCCATCAGAATGAGCATCCCGATCTGGGCCATGAGGTTGAAGGGGCTGTCGGTGAGCAGCAGGGTCCAGCTCGCGCCCCAGAGCGCGTAGGGGATCGAGATCAGGATGGCGAGGGGGTGGATGAGCGATTCGAACTGGGCGGCCATCACGATGTAGATCAGCAGCAGCGCCAGCAGGTAGTTGATCGCCATGTTCTGGAGGTCGGTGTCCTGCCGGCTGATCCGGTCCCCGAAGGACCACGAATACCCGGCGGGCATCGCCATCGCGTCCAGCTCCTCCTCGATCGCGCCGCGGGTCTCGTCCCAGGTTTCGCCCTCGTAGGCGGCGCGGAGCGTGGCGACCGCCTTCCGGTCCGACCGCTGGATCGTGCGGCTGCGTTCAACGATCTCGAAGTCGGCGAGGTCTCCCAGCGAGACCGGGACGCCGCCGTCCGCGATCAGCGTGAAGTTCCGGAGGTCCTCGACCCGCGAGATGTCCTGCTGGGACATCATGAGCAGCACCTCGGCTTCCCGGTCCTCGGTCTGGAAGCGGCGGAGCGGCCGCCCGCCGAGCGAGAAGCCGAAGATCTCCGCGAGGTCCCGCGGCGTGATTCCGAGCCGCGCGGCCTCCTCGGTTCGCGGCCGCACCAGCACTTCCCGGCGCGGGTTGTCCCCGGCGCTGCGGAGTTCGGCAACCCCCTCGACCTCGGCGAGGCGGCTTTCGGCCTCGCGGGCGAACGCGGCAAGCCGTTCGGAGTCCTCGCCGTAGAGCCGGACCCGGAAGAACATGCTGTCGCCGCCGGTGTCCTGGTCGTCGTCTCCGAAGACGATCCGGGCGCCGGGGAGCACCGGCAGCACCTCCCGGATCCGCTCGCGCATCTCCCTGCCTTCGGCGTCGGAGATGTGCTGCTCGCCGAACGAGATCACCGTCTGCGCTTCGTTCTCGGCGAAGTAGCTGTACACCGACTCGAACCCGAGGTCCTCGCGGAGGCCGGCGAGCCGGCGCTCGACCGCCAGCACCGCGACCCGCGCGTCCTCCTTGTAGTGGAAGTCCGAGAACTCGTACGCGAGGAAGACCATGTTCCGGTTGAGCCCGGCGAAGACGGCGGTCGAGAGCCCGAGGAAGAAGGGGAGGATCGCCGTGACCAGGAAGGCGGCCGCAATGCCCGCCGTGACCCAGCGGCGGCGCAGGGTGAACCGCAGCGCTCCCTGGTAGATCGCGCCGAGGCGCTCGGTCCAGCGCGGCGCGACCGACGGCTTCCGGGCGAGGATGCGCGAACTCACCAGCGGGATCAGGGTCAGCGAAATGAAGAGCGAACAGAAGATGGTCAGGGAGATGGCGAGGCCGATCTCCCCGAGCCAGATGGACATCTCGTTCTTCGCGCCGAGCACCGTCGGCAGGAACACCACCGCGGTGGTGACCGTGGAAGCGATCACCGCGCCCGAGACGGCGCGGGCGCCGGAAACGGCCGCCGTCTTCGCCGGGATCCCCCGGCCGTGGTCCTTGACGATGGACTCGAGCACCACGATGGCGTCGTCCACCAGCAGACCGATGCCGAGCATCATCCCCATCATCGACAGGACGTTGAGCGAACGCCCGGCGAAGTAGAGGACGATCCCGGTCGCGATGATGGACATGGGGATCGTCAGGCTGACGATCGAGGTGGTGTCCACCCGCCGCAGGAACAGGAACAGCAGGATGACCGCGAAGAGGGCCCCGAGCAGGCCTTCGGTGCGGATGCCGGCGAGGCCCGAGGTGATCTGGGCCGCCTGGTCGTCCCACACGAACAGGTTGATCCCGGCGAGCGCCGGGTCGGCGGCGATCTCCGTCTCGATGAGTTCGGTGACCGCGGTCGCCACCTCGACGGTGTTCGCTTCGGCGCTCTTGTAGACCGTCAGCGCGATCGCCGTTTCGTCGTTCAGGTGCCGCCCGAAGGGGATCGGCGGCTCCCGGTAGGTCACGTCGGCCACGTCCTCGACCCGGATCCCCCGGTCGTTCAGCGGCAGGCTGCCGATCTCGTCGATCGCGGCGAGGGCTCCGAACCCGCGCACCGGGGTCACCGCGCCGTCCGCCCGGATGCGCCCGAGCGAAACGTTGCGGTTCATGTTGGTGACGCGGTCCGAGATCTCGCCGAGGTCCATGCGGTGCGCCGCGAGCCGGTCGAGGCGCAGGTTGATCCGCACCTCGCGGGGCTCCACTCCGTTGAGGTCCACCCGCGCGACCCCCGGGACGCGCCGGATGGGGTCGGCGATCCGCCGTTCGAGCCGGTCGTAGCCCGCCGACAGATCCATCCCGGGGGCCGAGATCCGCGCCTCGACGATGGGGATCTGCGTCGTCGAGAAGGTGTTGACGTAGATCTCCCTCACGTCGGAGGGAAGGTCGCCGCGGGCGTCCTCCACGGCCTCGAACACCTTGGCCCGCGCCACGTCCACGGTCTCGCCCCAGGTGAACTCGAGCTGGAGGTCGGCGCTGTCGGCGGTGGCGTTCGACCGGATCCGGCGGGCGCCGGGGATCGTCGCGAGCGCTTCCTCGAGCGGCTGGACGATCTCGCGCTCGATCTGGCGGGGGCTCGCGTTCGGGTAGGGGACCGTCACGAAGACGCCCGGAAAGTCCACGTCGGGCAGGAACGCCAGCGGTATCCGCGTGAACGAGATGCCGCCCAGCACCAGCAGGCTGAGCAGCACCATCGCGGTGGTGACCGGGCGGGTCACCGCCAGCTTCGGAAGACTCATGCCGCGAACCTCTTGCGGTCCAGGGAACGCCGACCTCCGGTCGGCATCGCCGAGCGCAGCGAGGCGAAACGCGAGACGCCCCATGTCCTCATTCCGCGAACCTCTTGCGGTCGAACACCGAGTACGCCGTCGGGATCACCACCAGGGTGAGCGCCGTGGAGACCAGCAGCCCGCCGATGACGGTGATGGCCATCGGGCCGCGGATCTCGGCGCCCTCGCCGAGCCCGAGCGCCATCGGGGTGAGCCCCAGGATGGTGGTCAGCGTGGTCATCAGGATCGGCCGGAGGCGGATCTGCCCGGCCGCCACGATCGCCTCGGCCTTCTCCATGCCCTCGCGGCGCAGCCGGTTGATGCAGTCCACCAGCACGATGGCGTTCTTCACCACGATCCCGGCGAGCATCACCACCCCGATGAGCACGATGACGCTCAGCGTGGACCCGGAGAGCAGGAGCGCCCAGACCACCCCGATCGCCGCCAGCGGGATCGTGAAGAGGATCAGGAACGGGTGGAGGAGCGACTCGAACTGGCTCGCCATCACGAAGTAGACGAGGAAGATGGCGAGGCCGATCGCCAGCGCCAGGCTGGCGAAGGACCGCTCCATCTCCTCGCGCTGCCCGCCGAACCGGGTGGAGACGCCGGGACCGAGCCCGAGCCCGGCGATCCGGGAATCGATGGCCTCGGTGGCCCCCTCGAGGTCGGCGCCGTCGAGGTTCCCGGAGATCACCACCGCCGGCCGCTGCCCGACCCGGCGCAGTTCGGCAGGTCCCTCGCCGACCTCGGCCTCGCCGAGCGCCCGCAGCGGGACCGGCCGCGCCTCCTCGGCGTGGACGATCAGCTCCGGCACCGCGGCCGTGCGGGACCGGAGGCCCTCGCCCCCGCGTACCACCACGTCGATGCGCCGGTCCCCCTCGTCGAGCCGGGTGGCGACCTCGCCGCGCAGCTTGGAGCGGAGCCCCTCCGAGGCCTGGTCCACGGTCAGGCCCAGGCTCGCGAGCCGGTCGGCGGCGAACCGCACCCGGATCTCGGGGCTGCCCGCCTCGGCGGTGGAGCGCACGTCGGCGAGCCCCGGGACGTCGGTGACCGCCGCCTGCACCCGGCGGGCGCTCGGGACGAGCAGCGACCGGTCCTCCGAGTAGACCTCGACCTCGACCGGCTGGCGGAAGCTGAAGTAGGACGGCCGCCCGAACTCGTAGCGGACCCCGGGACGCGCCGCGAGGTCCGCCCGGACCCGTTCGATGGCGGCCGCCTCGGCCGCCTTGTCGCCCGGATCCGCCATGACGACCTGGACCCGTCCCTGGTGCTCGGCGCGTCCGGAGCCGCCGCCGAAGCCGCCTCCCGCGGCCGCGCCCGCCTCGGTGGTTACCCGGAGCACGGCGGGGTCCTCGAGGACCGACTCGCCGACGTCGTCCACCACCGTATCGGTCGCGGTGACCGCGGACCCCTCGGGAAGGTGGACGTCGAAGTGGAACTCTCCCTGGGAGAGCGCCGGGATGAGCTCCACCCCGATGGCGGCCCGGCCCACGGCGAGGGAACCGGCGAAGAGCCCGGCCGCCAGCACGAAGACGATGGCCGGGTGGCGCAGGGCGGCGCGCAGGACCGGCGGGTAGGCCCGCGCCACGGCGCCCTCCGCCGCGGTGAACCCCGACGCCACCGGGCGGAACGGGAACATCAGCCCCCGTCCGGCCTTGCGCAGCACGGCGCGCAGCCCGCGGAGCGCGCGCACCGCGGCGGTCGCCCGCTGCTCGCCGGCGCTCGCGGACGCGGTCACCCCGCGGCTCGAGAGCACCGGGATCAGCGCCAGCGAGAAGCCGAGCGAGGCGAGGATGGAGATGGAGACGGTGAGCGCCTGGTCGCGGAAGAGTTGCCCGGCGACCCCTTCCACGAAGACGATCGGCAGGAAGACGGCGACGGTGGTCAGGGTGGAGGCGATCACCGGCCCGGCGACCTCGACGGTGCCGCCGACCGCGGCTTCGCGCGCTCCCTCGCCGCCGGCATGCCGGCGGTGGATCGCCTCGAGCACCACGATCGAGTCGTCGAGCAGCATGCCCACCCCGAGCGCCAGCCCGCCGAGCGACATGATGTTCAGCGAGAGCCCCATCTGCTGCATCACGAAGAAGGTCGCGATCACCGAGACCGGGATGGCCATCGCGACCACCGCGGTCGACCGGCGGTTCCGGAGGAAAAGCGCGATCACCAGGATGGCGAGCAGGCCGCCCTCCCAGGCGTTCCGCACCACCTCCGAGATGGCCCCCTCGATGAACTGGGACTGGTCGAAGAGGGTGGCCAGCGCGAGGCCCTCGGGAACCGAGTCCTCCACCGCCTCCAGCCGGGCGCGAATGCCCTCGGCGACCTGGACGGTGTTCGCGTCGCCCTCCTTGAAGATACGGACCTCGACGCCCTCGGCGCCGCCCTGGCGCAGGATCACTTCCTGGTCCTTGAAACCGGAGCGGACCTCGGCCACGTCGCGGAGCCGCACCAGCCGCCCCTCCGTGTCCTTCACGATCACCGCGCGGATGCGGTCGAGGGTGTCCAGCTCGTTCAGGGTGCGCACCAGGTAGCGGGCCTCGTCCTCGTAGACGCTGCCGCCGGCGAGGTTCACGTTGTTGGCCGCGAGCGCGTCCCGGACCTCCGCGACGGTGATGCCGTAGGCGGCGAGGCGGCCCTCGTCCACGTCCACCTGGATCTCCCGGACCAGCCCGCCCTCGATGCGGACCGCGGCGACGCCGTCCACCGCGTCGAGGTCCTTCTTGAGGTCCTCTTCGGTCCACTGCCGGATCGTCGAGAGCCCGCGTTCGCCGGAGACGCCGATCCGGAAGATCGCGTCCGAGGCCGGATCGAAGCGGAGCAGCCGGGGCCGTTCGGCGTCCTCGGGGAGCTGGACGCTGTCGAGCTTCTCCCGGACATCCAGTCCGGCGAAGTCCATGTTGGTGTCCCAGACGAACTCCAGCGTCACCTCGGAGGTGCCGGCGCGGGACCGGGAGGTGACCCGCCGCAGCCCCGGAACGACCGAGGCGGCCTCCTCGATGGGCCGGGTCACCAGCGTCTCCACCTCGATGGGAGCGGCGCCCGGCATCCGGGTCTCGACGGTCAGGGTGGGATACGAGATCTCCGGGAGCAGGTTGACCGGCAGCCGGCCGAGGGCCACGAACCCGAAGACGCACGCGGCCACGGTGAACATGCCGACGCTCACCGGCCGCCGGATGCAGCCGGCGATCAGGGACTTCACGGGGCGCTTCTCCGGACGGGGAGCCGATCGATCAGTTGTTCAGGATCTCGACCGCGGCCCCCGGATTGAGCGCTCCGTGGCCGGCGACCACGATCCGCGCCCCGGGCTCCAGCCCGTCGGCGAGCTCGATCAGCGCGCCCTCGGGGCTCTCTATCTCCACCCCCACGGTCACCTCGCGGCGGACGGCCTTGCCGCCCTCGACCACGAAGACATGGGAGCCGGTCTCGCCCTGGACGATGGCCCGCTTGGGCGCCAGCACGGCGTTCTCGCGCCGGCCGGTCTCGATGACGACCCGGGCGAAGGAACCGGGCCGGACGACCGTGCCCGCCGGCGCCGGCAGCGCCACCGTCACCTTCACGGTGCCGGTGCCCGGATCCACGATCGGGCTGACTTCCCGGATGCGCCCGGTGATTCCGGTTCCGGTCGCGTCGGATTCCGGACGGACCACGGCGGGCTGGCCGGGCGCGAGTCCCGCCACGTCCCGTTCCGGCACGTAGAGCCGGGCGACCAGGGTGTTGAAGTCGGCGAGCGTCAGCAGGTGCTGGGCGGGCTCGAGCCGGCCGCCCTCGACCAGCATCACTTCCGTCACCTTGCCCGCGAAGGGCGCCCGGATCTCGGTCCGTTCCAGCTCCAGCCGGGCCGTCTCCAGTTCGGAGGCGGCCAGGTCCCGGTCGAAGCGCGCCTTTTCGTATTCGTACTCGGCCACCAGGTCCTGCTCGAACGCCCGCTGCTGGCGCGAGAGTTCCGACTCGGCGCGCGAGAGCCGCAGTTCCGCCTGCTCGAAGGCGAGCCGCCGCTCGCGGGCGTCCACCCGCGCGAGGACCTCACCCGCGGCCACCGAATCGCCTTCGCGGACGCCGATCTCGGTCAGGACGCCCGAGGTCTCGGAGAGCACCTGGGCGGTGCGCTCGGCCTCCACCGCGGAGGTGGTGGTGAGGTGGAGGGCCACCGGGCCGAGCCGCGCTTCCGCGACGCTCACCGGGGTCGGCGCCGCCTCTCCGGGCTCGTCGGTGATCTCGCGAGCTTCGCTGACCCCGGTCAGGTTCGGGACGACGAACAGGCCGGCCGCGGCGATGCCGAGGGTCGCGGCGGCCAGCAACAGGAGCAGGGACTTTCGCTTCATGCTCTCTCCTAACGGATGTGCATCCTCCGGAGTTCCGGTGAATCTGCCTGAGAACTACGCAGTGGGACGCCGGACTCTTCATCGGTGACCGCGGGCCGGATCCCATGACATTTCATACCTAGTGTCAGTATGCATTGCACTGCAATGTATCGCAATTCCCAAGGCATGGGGACCGCCCGCGTCCCGGGTTGCTGCGAGAATCCCGGCCGAGATTGCGCGGTTAGCTCAGCGGAAGAGCACCTGCCTTACACGCAGGGGGTCGCAGGTTCGAATCCCGCACCGCGCACCATGCGGTCCGACAGGGGGCTGGCTTCCGCGAACGGGACAGTTGCGAGGCCGGTTGCGGAAGCCAGCCCCCTGCCGAACCGCCCGGCACTTCGTGCCGGAAATCGAAACTCCCTCGCGCGCTGGGCGCGCTTCGGCGAGTTCCGATTTTGCGCTGTCTTTTTGTGAAAGGGGGGGCGAGCCCCCCCTTTCACACTTTCCCCCCCGGGGGACGGTTCGGGAACGCCGCCCCCTACAAGGCAGCGAAACGGCTTGGAGCGCCGGCTTCAGCCGGCACCCGCGGCGCGAGAGCGCCGCGGAACCGGAAAGCTCTCCTTGATGGCCCGCAAGGTTTGGAACTCCCTGCTCCTCGGCACATTCCAGCTATGTCTGGAGTTGGATTAATATCTGATACAATATGACATCATATGTGATGCGCTACGTGCTGGACACCAACGTCATCGTCGCCGCCCTGCGGAGTCCACACGGTGCATCGGCCAGCTTGTTGGACCGAGCCCTGAGCGGGGCGTTCGTGTTGCTGGCGTCCGTACCGCTCGTGTTGGAATACGAGGCTGTTTGCCGCGACCCGGCACAACGGATTGTGTCGGGACTGAGTGGGACCGAAGTGGAAGCCATCGTGAACGCGCTGTGCGCGGTTGCGGAGCCGGTGGAAACCCGGTTTCTGTGGCGACCCCAGCTGCGCGATCCCGCGGACGAGATGGTGTTGGAGACCGCAATCAACGGCCGGGCCGACGCGCTGGTCACTTTCAATCGTCGCGACTTCGGTCAGGTTCCCGAAGACTTCAGCATCGCCCTGCTCTCGCCACAGGATGCCTTGAGGAGGCTCCCGTCATGAAGAAGCAACTCAGTACCTATCCCCTGCGCCTGCCGGCGTCGCTCAAAGCGGCCGTTGCCGAGGTCAGCCGGGCTGACGGGACGAGCATCAACCAGTTCGTGACGACCGCGGTGGCGGAGAAGCTCTCCGCGTTGAAGACCGCCGAGTTCTTCACCGGCCGGGCGGCCGGCGCCGACATCGACCTGGCGCGCCGACTCCTCCGGCGCGACGGCGGGCAGCCTCCCGTACCGGAAGACGAGATGCCGTGAGGTTCCGCAGGCCCTACCGGCGAACCTGACGCCCGAGGACGCTCAGGGCCGCGGCCGCCAGCTCGCGGCCCTTGCGCCAGGGCGTTCCCGCCTCCCGGCCGACCGGCGGTGAGCGGTCCGGCCTCCGGGTGCGGACGCGGCCTGAGCCAGAGGTTCGCGCACGCCGTCGGCGGCAGAGGCCCGGCGGCCCGGTTCCGGGTGTTGCTTGACAACAACTTCTGCCTGTTGTCACCTTTCTGTAAGTTAGACGGGACACCATGCCGTCACAGATCGCCGTAACGGCGCTTTCCGGACTCCTTCCGTTCCCAAGAGTGCCATTGTCCGCGGACAATCGCTGCCAGCCGCCAATGCCGACTAGCACGTTGACGGCGCTGCCCCGGCGCCGGTCGCGCAGGGGGTGGGCGCGCGCGGGCTCCGTGATGTTGGCGGCGCGCGAGTTGCCGTACGTGGCGCCGGCGGTGGATCACGCCTCGACCGGAGGAGGGAGCGGCCAATGCTGACGTTCGCCGAGGAGATTCTGCTGCTCGTCCTGGACGAGGGACAGGGGGACCTGGGAAGCCTGCCGCCGGACTCGCTCAACCTGGCCCTCGCCGGAGCGGTGCTGATGGATCTCGCGCTCCAAAAGCGCATCGAAACGGATCTCGAGCGGCTCATGCTCGTGGACCCCACGCCGCTCGGCGACGACATTCTCGATCCGACGCTGGCCGAGATCGCCGGCGAGAGCCAGTGGCGCGACACGCGCTACTGGCTCGACCGGACCGCGGGGCGGGGCGACCGGATCCGCAGCGACGCGCTGGGTCGCCTGATCGAGCGCGGCATCCTGCGATCCGAGGCGCACGGGCTCCTGTCGCTCGCCCCCTCGGTGTCCCGGTCGCGGCGTTACCCGACCGCGGACGGGCAGCAGATCGAGGAAGCGCGGCTGCGCATCATGCGGGTGCTGTTCAGCGACGACATCCCGGATCCGCGCGACATCGCGATGATCGCGCTGGCGGGCGCCTGCGGGGTGTTCCGCACCATCCTGTCGGCGGAGGAGCGGGCGCAGGTCCAGGACCGCATCGACCTGCTCACGAAGCTCGACCTGATCGGCCGGACGATGAGCCAGGCGATCGAGGGACGCGAGGCGCCCGCGGCAGCGGCCGCGGCGCCGGGGCCCCAGAAAGAGATCCCGGTCGCTCCGGGCCTGCCGCTCCTGGGCAACGGCCTGGCCATGAGCCGGGGACTCTCGGCATTCCTGGTCCGCCAGTACCGCGACCTGGGCCCGGTCTTCCGGATCCGCGCTCCCGGACGCCGGTTCGTGTGCCTCGCGGGGCCGGAGGCGGCCAACTTCCTGGCTTCGCACGGGAAGAGGGTCTTCCGGTCGCTCGAGCCGATGGCGAACTTCCATAACGCGATGGACGCGTCCCGCTCCATCGTGACCATGGACGGCGTGGACCACGTCACCACCCGGAGGGCCTAGGCCCGGGGATACGCGGCCCGCGTCGTGGAGGAGCGGGGGGTGGAGGTCGTCGAGATCACCCGCGACGAGATCGCGAAGTGGCCGGTCGGGAAGCGGTTCGAGGTGTTGCCGAGAATCCGGCACGTCATCGCCGAGCAGATGGGCTACGTGATGGCGGGCTACTCACCCGGCGGTTACACGAACGACCTGAGCACGCTCCTGGGCGGGCTGCTCATCAGTGCGTCGGTGTTCCCGCGCGTCATGAAACTCCCGCGAATGCGGCGCGCCCGCGCGCGGGCCGAGGAGCTGGCCGGCGCGGTCCTCGAGCACAAGCGGAAGGTCGGCCCCCGGCGGGCGGGCCCGGACTTCATCGACCTCATGCTGGATCTGCGGGAGGCCGATCCCCAGCTCCTTCCCGAGACCAACCTGAACCTGACCGTGCTGGCGCCCTACCTGGTCGGGCTGGACACCACGGCGAGCACCTGCGCGTTCATGCTCGAAAACGTCCTGAAGCGCCCGGAGCTCATGGAAAGCATGACCGCCGAAGCCGACGCCCTCTTCGAGCAGGGCCTGACGCCCGGCGAGGGGCTGCGGCGGCTGGACGTCTCGCGGCGCGTGGCGATGGAGACCCTGCGGCTCCATCCGGTGTCACCGGCCGTCCTGCGGACGACGGCCAACTCCTTCGAGTTCGCGGGATACCGGATACCTGCCGGGACCCTGGTCATGGTCGGGACGTCGGTGGGACACGCACTCGAGGAGTACTTTCCCGAGCCGGAGCGCTTCGACATCGAGCGCTACACCGACGTCCGCGCCGAACACCGGCAGCGCGGCGCCTACGCCCCCTTCGGGACTGGCAACCACCGGTGTCTCGGCGCCGGTCTCGTCCCGGTCCAGCTCGGCCTCACCATGGCGACGATCCTGCGGGAACTCGCTCTGGAACCGCTCCGTCCCGACCATGCGCTCCGGGTGCGGTCGTTCCCGACCATGCGGCCCGTCGGCTTCAACATCCGGGTCCTCGGCCGCCGAACGCACGCGGCCGCGGCAACGAACGGCGCCGGAAACTCGTCCTCTTGACCGGCGGCCGGGTCTCCGTTCCCCGGTACCACGCGCTGGACCGGCTGCGCGCGGCCATGATGACGCTCGGGGTGGTTCGGCACGCCGCGATGAGCTACGAACCCACCGTGTTCGCGGGATGGCCGTACCAGGATGCCGCGGCCGACGTCCTCGTTCGCTGGGTGATCGTCTTCATCCGCGTCTTCCAGCTCCCGGTCTTCTTCGCGATCGCCGGGTTCTTCGGGGCGTACCTGGTTCACCGGCACGGCGTCCGGGGGTTCCTGCGCCAGCGCTGGAGCCGGATCGGCGTGCCGTTCCTGGTGGCCTGGCCCCTCGTGGGGGTCACGATGTACTTCATCCTGCCCTTCCTCTCCCGGTTCAGCCCGGTTCCGCAGGGGTTCAGCTACGGCCTGGCCGAACAGACGTGGGCGCAGGGCAGCCGCTACCTGTTCATGCACCTGTGGTTCCTCTATCACCTGATGATCCTCTGCGTGATCGCCGCCGGGGCGTGGCTCCTTGCCGTTCGCATCCCGGAGCGCCTGCGGGTCCGGGCGCTGGATCTCTTCGCGCGCCTGGTGCACCGGGGAGGCATCGCGGCGCTGGTCCTGGGCGCGGCGGCGATCCTGTACCGGATGCAGTCGTGGGAAATCGACTACTACGCCGGCCCGTTCCCGCCCCTGCGCCTGCTGGCGCTGTGGGGTCTGTTCTTCGGGTTCGGGTGGCTGCTGTTCCACCGCCGCGAAACGCTCGGGGGGTTCAGGCAGCCCGCCTGGACGCACCTGGCCGCGGGAATCGCGTGCTTCTTCGCGTACCGCCACTTCGCCGACACCGGCTGCCACGCCGGCCCGGACCGCATCTGCACCGGGACTTCGGTGGTCCACCACCTGGGGACGGTCGTCTTTCTCGCGCTGGCCATGGGGCTGCTGGCCTATGCCCTGTTCGGGCTGTTCCTCCGCTACCTGGACCGGCCGAGCCGCCGCTGGCGGTACCTGGCGGACGCCTCCTACTGGATCTACATCGTCCACGTGCCGGTGGTCATGCTGCTGCCCCTTCTTCTCAGGGACGCGCCCCTGCCGGGAATCGTGAAGCTCGCTCTCGTGGTGGTGACCGCCATCGCCCTGCTGCTGGTGGCGTACCGGCACCTGGTGCGGCCGACGTTCATCGGGAAGCAGTTGAACGGGCGCCGCTACGCGCGCGGCGCGGCCTGGTGAGGAGCCTCCGATCGCGGGGCCGCGGCGCCGCCCGGCGCTACGGACGTATCTGGCGCCCGAGGACGCTGAGGGCGGCCGCGGCCGCCCGCTTGTGGTCCTTCCGCCACGGCGTTCCCGCCTCCCGGCCGAACCGGGCGACCAGCGCGCGGACCCCCGCGAGGTCCACTTCCATCGCTTCGGCCGCGAGCAGCGCCGGATCGGCGTTGCGCGGGTACCTCCGGACGTCCATTCCGAGGGCGGACGCGGCCTGAGCCAGAGACTCGCGATACAGCATGCCGTCGGCGGCACGGGTCAGGGGACGCGAGCTCAGCACCTCCGCCAGCGAGTCGGGCAGGCGGTCGTACGGACTCGCCGGCAGGATGAGCACCCGGGCGCGATGCGCCGCCAACATGGTGGAGATCGCCGCGCCCGCGCGTTCCGCCACCGACCGCCGCACCCGATCCACCAGGGCGGTTGCCGCCCCGATGTCCAACTTCAGGGCCTCGTGGTGGTAGGGCGCGCCCGGAAGCCCTTCGCCGATCAGCTCGACGCGCCGCCGATCGAGGAGCCGGGGAGCGCCGTCTTCCACCGCGACCGTGACCAGCTCGGCCCGCCCGTAATGGACCAAGGCTCCGGTCACCGCCCCACCGGCCCGCATCGGTGACCAATCTACCGCGGGCGGGGCGATCCGGGGTCCCGCAGCACGGAACATTCCCGGTACACTCCTCGTTGTTTCGTGATTCGGAGTTGCTGGAGGCTGGGTGCATTGGCTGATCGTTCCCTGATCCGTCCGGAGGGGCGGAGGCGCGCCGGCGGGGCCGTGCTCCTGGTGGGCGCGCTCCTGGCCGCCGGAGCGGCCCCCGCGCAGGACGAGCCGGCGGCGCCGGCCGCCGAAGCCGGGGCGCAGGGCGGCCAGGGCGATCTGGGCCTCTCCTCCTCCCGCGGCTCGGGCCGGCTCGCCGCGAGCCAGCAGGACCTCAGTTCTTCCATCGCCGAGCGCATCCTGGGACCGCCCGCTCCGGCGGCGGACGAAGCGGTCAGCCGGGACGCCGACGGCGGGGTGACGCTCCGCGCCTTCCGGCTGTCCGAACCGCTCACCGTGGACGGCGTGCTCGACGACCCCGTCTATGACCAGATCCCGGCCGCCGGGGGCTTCGTGCAGCAGGAACCCGTCGAGGGCGCTCCGGTCTCCGAGTCCACCCGCGTCTGGGTGCTCTACGACGCGGAACACCTCTACATCGCGGCGGATCTCGACGAACACCACCCGGAGCTGCTCCGGGCGGGCGAGATGCGGCGCGACCACCGGAACATCGGCTGGGGAGACAGCTTCTCGGTCATCCTCGACACCTTCTACGACCGCCGGAACGGCTTCCTCTTCCACACGAACGCGGTGGGCGCGCTCTACGACGCCCAGGTCTCCGACGAGCGGAACACGAACTCCGACTGGAACACCGTCTGGTGGGTGCGGACCGAGCGCCTCGAACACGGCTGGACCATGGAGATGCGAATCCCGTTCCGGTCGCTCCGCTACGCGGCGGGCGGGCCGCAGCTCTGGGGGATCAACTTCCGCCGCCTCATCAAGCACACGAACGAGCGGGCCTTCCTCACCCCGACGCCCCAGGCCTACAACATGAACGGGCTGAACCGGCTCTCGAACGCGGCGACGCTCGTCGGGCTCGAGGCGCCCGCCGGTTCGCGGCGGATGGAACTGAAGCCCTACGCCATCGGTTCGCAGACGCACGCTCCCCTGCGGGACACCCTGAACGAGTGGTCCGGCGACGTCGGCGCCGATTTCAAGTTCGGCGTCACCGAAGGGCTCACCGCCGACGTCACCTGGAACACCGATTTCGCGCAGGTGGAGGACGACGAGACCCAGGTCAACCTGAGCCGTTTCAGCCTCTTCTATCCGGAAAAGCGCGAGTTCTTCCTCGAGGGGCAGGGGGTGTTCGACTTCGGGGGCCGGCAGACCCGGGCCTGGGGGGGCGGGGGCTCCGCCGACGCTCCCATTCCGTTCTTCAGCCGCTCCATCGGGATCTCGGGGGGCAGCGCGGTGCCGATCCTCGGCGGCGCCCGGCTCCACGGCCGGGCCGGCGCCTACCAGATGGGGCTCATGAACATCCAGACCGGCACGGCGCCGGGGCTCGACTACGAGGGCACGAACTTCAGCGCCTTCCGGGTCAAGCGGGACCTCTTCTCGCGGTCCAACATCGGCGTCATCGCGACCCACCGGAACATCAACGCCGACGGGACGGGAGCCAACTCCCTCTACGGGGTGGACGGGAACTTCAACCCCACCCAGCATCTCCGGATCACCGCCTTCTACATGGCGACCAGCGAGCCCGGGATCGAGACCGGGCATGAAGCCGCCAGCTACATGGGCCAGTTCCGCTACGACACCGACCTGATCGACGTGACCGGGGAGCGGCTCTACCTGGGCGAGGACTTCACCCCCGGGATGGGCTTCCTCCGCCGGCGGAACTTCACCAAGAACAGCGGGTCCGTCCAGTTCTCGCCCCGCCCCCGCGGCATCGAGGCGGTGCGCCAGCTCGAGTTCCAGGCGCGGGCGAACAACTACGAGCGTCCCGGCGGCGAGCTCGAGACCCGGGAGTACCAGTTCGAGGCCAACGCCATCTTCGAGAGCAGCGATCGCCTCATGCTCGACTACAACGTGACCGAGGAACATCTCCTCGAGGGGTTCGACCTCTCGGACGAGGTCGCGGTGCCCGCCGGGAGCTACCGGTTCGCCCGGGCGGGGGTGCGGGTCCGGATGGGTTCCCACCGCAAGGTCTCGGGAATGCTCAACTACGAGTTCGGGGATTTCTTCGGGGGCACCCGGCGGGAAGTCGGGTACTGGGGACGCGCCGAGGTCAACCAGCGGTTCTCCTTCGAGCCGAACGTCAGCCTGAACTGGATCACGCTGCCCGCGGGGGACGTGCGGGCGCAGGTGAGCCGCCTCCGCGCCACCTACACCGTCTCGCCGCGCAGCTTCCTGGGGGCGCTCGTCCAGTACAACTCGGCAGCGCAACTGTTTTCGGCCAACATCCGCTACCGCTGGGAGTACTCCCCCGGCAGCGACCTGTTCGTGGTCTTCAGTTCGAACCGGGACGGCGACGACGGCCTCTCCGGGCTCACCGACCGGGCGCTGGTCGTCAAGTTCACCCGCCTGATGCGGTTCTGAGGGAACCTCCCGCCCCGAATCCCACCGTTCCCGGGGGCAGCCGGAACGCGTTGGGACCGAAGGGCCGCTTTCCGTAAACTGGTCCCGGTTTCCTCGATTCCGACCCCACGCGTCCCATGTCTTTCCGAGCGTTGCCGGGCGGCGTCGCCGCCGCTCTCGGCGTACTGCTGGCCGGCTCCGTGCTGGCCGCCGGCGGCGCGGCCGCGCAGGACGGACCGGGTTCCCCGGCGGAGGAGCGGCGCCAGGACGATCAGGACGATCTCGGCCTCGCCTCCTCCCGCGGCTCCGGCAGGCTCGCCGCGAACCAGCAGGCGCTCGACTCGGCGATGGCGGACCGCATCCTCGGGCCGCCGGCTCCCGCCGCCGACGAGGCGGTCAGCCGCGGCGCGGACGGCCGGGTGACGCTCCGCGCCTTCCGTCTCTCCGAGCCCCTCACCGTGGACGGCGTGCTCGACGACCCGGTATACGACCAGGTCCCGGCGGCGGAGGGATTCACGCAGCAGGAGCCCGACGAGGGCGCCCCGCCGTCGGAGTCCACCCGCGTCTGGGTCTTCTACGACGCGGACAGCCTCTACGTCGCCGCCGACCTCGAAGAGGAGCATCCCGAGCTGCTGATGGCCAACGAGATGCGGCGCGACCAGCGGAACATCGACTGGGGCGACAGCTTCTCGGTCATCCTCGACACCTTCTACGACCGGCGAAACGGCTTCCTGTTCCACACGAACGCGCAGGGCGCGCTCTTCGACGCGCAGGTGACCGACGAGCGGAACACCAACAGCGACTGGAACACGGTCTGGTGGGTCAACACCCAGCGTCTCGACCACCGTTACACCGTGGAGATCCGGATCCCCTTCCGCTCGCTCCGCTACGCGGCGGGGGGAGCCCAGGTCTGGGGGATCAACTTCCGCCGCCGCATCAAGCACAACAACGAACAGGTGTTCTTCACCCCGACGCCCCAGGCGTTCGACCGGTTCGCCCTGCTGCGGCTCTCCAACGCGGCGACGCTCGTCGGTCTCGAGGCGCCCGCCGGATCGCGGCGGATGGAGTTCAAGCCCTACGCGATCGGCTCCCAGAGCCACGTTCCCCTGAACGACATCCACAACGACTGGTCCGGCGACCTCGGCGCCGACTTCAAGTTCGGCGTTACCGACGGCCTCACCGCCGACGTCACCTGGAACACCGACTTCGCGCAGGTGGAAGACGACGAGACCCAGGTCAACCTGAGCCGTTTCAGCCTCTTCTACCCGGAAAAGCGCGAGTTCTTCCTCGAAGGACAGGGGGTCTTCGACTTCGGCGGCCGGGAGACCCGCTTCTTCGGCGGCCCGACCGACATTCCCATCCCGTTCTTCAGCCGTTCCATCGGGATCTCGGGGGGCAGCGCGGTGCCGATTCTCGGCGGCGCCCGCATGCACGGCCGCGCCGGCTCCTACCAGATGGGCCTCATGAACATCCAGACCGGCGAGGTCGGCGGACTCGACGTGGAGAGCACCAACTTCAGCGCCTTCCGCGTGAAGCGCGACCTCTTCTCGAGGTCGAACATCGGGGTCATCGCCACCCACCGGAACGTCAGCGCGGACGGCTCCGGAGGCAACTCCCTCTACGGCGTGGACGGGAACTTCGCCCCGACGGACTACATCCGCTTCAACACCTTCTACATGGCGACCAGCGAGCCGGACGTGGACACGGGGCACGCCGCCGCCAGCTACATGGGCCAGTTCCTCTACGACACCGACCTGATCGACATCACCGCGGAACGGCTCTACCTGGGTGAGGACTTCAACCCGGGCATGGGCTTCGTCCGCCGCCGGGACTTCACGAAGAACGGCGCTTCCTTCCAGGTGGCGCCGCGTCCCCGCGGGATCGAGGCGATCCGCCAGCTCGAGTTCAAGGCGGAGGCGAACAACTACGACCGCCCGGACGGCGCCATGGAAACCCGCGAGTACCGGTTCGACGCGCGCGCCATCTTCGAGAGCAGCGACCGCCTCATGTTCGATCACACGATCACCGAAGAGCGTCTTCTCGCCGGTTTCGACCTCTCGGACGAGGTCGCGGTTCCCGCCGGCGACTACCGGTTCTCCCGCAGCGGGGTGCGGATCCGGATGGGATCCCATCGCCGGTTCTCGGGGATGTTCCGCTACGAGTTCGGGGACTTCTTCGGCGGCACCCGGCAGGAGGTCATGTACTGGGGACGCGTCGAGCTGAACCAGCGCTTCTCGCTGGAGCCCAACATCAGCCTGAACTGGATCACGGTGCCCGCGGGCGACGTCCAGGCGCAGGTGACCCGCCTCCGCGCCAGCTACACGGTTTCGCCGCGCAGTTTCGTGGGCGCGCTCGTCCAGTACAACTCGGCGGCGCAACTGATCTCGGCCAATGTCCGCTACCGCTGGGAGTACTCCCCCGGCAGCGACCTGTTCGTGGTCTTCAGTACGAACCGCGACGGGGACGACGGGCTCTCCGGGCTCAGCGACCGCGCGGTCGTCGTGAAATTCACCCGTCTCTTCCGGTTCTGACGGGGTTCCGGATCCCCTCGGGCACCGCTCTGCCGGGCCCCCCGAGACGCGTTCGCAACCCGGCGGCCGGGCGGCTATAGTCCGCGCCGGTTTTTACCCCCGGTTCGGACGAAACTCCCCGTGCCCCGCCGCTTGCAAACTGCCTCTTTCTTGACGGGCGTTGCTGCCGCCAGCCTGCTGATGCTGGCCGCCGGCCCGTCGTTCGCCGCACCCGATGGACCCGTTCGGCCGCCTGCGGACCGCCGGCTTCAGGACAGTCAGGACGACCTGGGAATCCCGGGCCGCGGCGCCGGCCGGCTCGCCGACGGGCAGCAGGACCTCAGTTCGGCGATGGAGAGCCCCATCCTCGGTCCGCCGGCCCCGACGGCAGGGGAGGCGGTCAGCCGCGGCGCCGACGGCCGGGTCACCCTCCGCGCCTTCCGCCTCTCCGAGCCGATCACCGTGGACGGAGTGCTCGACGACCCGGTGTACGACCAGGTGCCGGCGGCGGAAGGATTCGTGCAGCAGGAGCCCGACGAGGGCGCCCCGGTTTCGGAGTCCACCCGCGTGTGGGTGCTCTACGACGCCGACAGCCTCTACATCGCCGCCGAGCTGGAAGAAGACCACCCGGAACTGCTGATGGCCAACGAGATGCGCCGCGACCAGCGGAACATCGACTGGGGCGACAGCTTCTCGGTGATCATCGACACGTTCTACGACCGGCGGAACGGCTTCCTGTTCCACACGAACGCCCTGGGCGCGCTCTTCGACGCCCAGGTGACCGACGAGCGGAACACGAACAGCGACTGGAACACCGTCTGGTGGGTGAAGAGCCGGCTCGTCGAAGACGGCTACACCCTGGAGATCCGGATTCCCTTCCGCTCGCTCCGTTACGCGGCCGGGGGGCCCCAGCTCTGGGGAATCAACTTCCGGCGCCGCATCAAGCACCGGAACGAGCAGGCGTTCCTGACCCCGACGCCCCAGGCGTACAGCCGGAACGGACTGGAACGGCTCTCGAACGCGGCGACCCTCGTGGGTCTCGAGGCGCCCGCCGGTTCGCGGCGGATGGAGCTGAAGCCGTACGCCATCGGCTCCCAGACGCACGTCCCGCTGAACGACCGGCTGAACGAGTGGTCCGGCGACGTCGGCGCCGACTTCAAGTTCGGCGTCACCGACGGGCTCACCGCCGACGTCACCTGGAACACCGACTTCGCGCAGGTGGAGGACGACGAGACGCAGGTCAACCTGAGCCGTTTCAGCCTGTTCTACCCGGAAAAGCGGGAGTTCTTCCTCGAAGGGCAGGGGGTCTTCGGCTTCGGCGGCCGGCAGGCCCGGGGGTTCGGCGGCGGGGGTGGAAGCGACATCCCCATCCCGTTCTTCAGCCGCTCGATCGGGATCTCGGGAGGGAGCGCGGTACCCATCCTGGGAGGCGCGCGCCTCCACGGCCGGGCCGGCGCCTACCAGATGGGGCTCTTGAACATCCAGACCGGCGAAGCGCAGGGAGTGGACGCCGAGAGCACCAACTTCAGCGCCTTCCGGATGAAGCGCGACATCTTCTCGCGGTCGAACGTCGGGGTGATCGCGACCCACCGGAACGTGACCGCCGACGGTAGCGGATCGAACTCCCTCTACGGGGTGGACGGGAACTTCAACCCGACCGACCACATCCGCATCAACACCTTCTACATGGCGACGAGCGAGCCGGGCGTCGAGACCGGGCACCAGGCGGCGAGCTACCTGGGCCAGTTCCGCTACGACACCGATCTGCTCGACATCTCCGCCGAGCGCCTGTATCTCGGCGAGGACTTCAATCCGGGAATGGGCTTCGTCCGCCGCCGGGACTTCACGAAGGACGGGGGAAGCGTCACGTTCGCGCCGCGTCCCCGCGGCATCGAGTCGATCCGGCAGGTCGAGTTCCAGGTGCAGGCGGACAACTACGACCGTCCCGACGGCGAGACCGAGACGCGCGAGTACATGTTCCAGATCCAGACCATCTTCGAGAGCAGCGACCGTCTCTTCGTGGATCACACGGTGACCGAGGAGCACCTCCTGGAAGGGTTCAGCCTCTCCAGCGAGGTCGACGTTCCCGCGGGCGACTACCGCTTCTCCCGCACCGGCGTCCGCGTCCGGATGGGATCGCACCGCCCGTTCTCCGGGTTCCTGCGCTACGAGTTCGGAGACTTCTTCGGCGGCACCCGGCGCCAGGTGAGCTACCGGGGACGGGCGGAGTTCAACACCCGCTTCTCCCTGGAGCCGAACGTCAGTCTCAACTGGATCGAGGTGCCCGAGGGCAGCGTGCGGGCGCAGGTCAGCCGGCTGCGCGCGACCTACACCGTGTCGCCGCGCAGCTTCCTGGGGGCGCTCGTCCAGTACAACTCCGCGGCGCAGCTCTTCTCGGCGAACATCCGCTACCGCTGGGAGTACTCGCCGGGCAGCGACCTGTTCGTGGTGTTCAGCACGAACCGCGACGGCGACGACGGCCTCTCCGGGCTCAGCGACCGCGCGCTGGTCGTCAAATTCACCCGTCTGTTCCGGTTCTGACGGGACCGCGTCCCCGCCCCAAACGGCAGGGCGGCGCATCGCGCCGTTCCGCTAGAATTCGCATTGGTTTTCGAGATTTCTCGCGCCGAGAGCCGGTCGCCGTGTACCGCCCTTTTCTGACTTTCCAGAGTTCTTCGGGCGTTGCCGCCCTTGCGTTTTCCATCCTCTTGACCGGCGTTTCGCTGGGTGTTGCGGGGACACCGCCGGGCCCCGACGGACCCATCCCTCCACCCTCGGACCGCCAGCTTCAGGACGATTCGGACGAACTGGCGATCCCGCTACGCGGCGGCGGCCGGCTCGCCGCCGATCAGCAGAGTGTCAGCTCGTCGATGGCGAGCCGCATCCTGGGTCCGCCGGCCCCCAACGCCGGCGAGGCCGTCAGCCGGGACGCCGACGGCCGGGTGACGCTACGGGCGTTCCGCCTCGCGGAGCCCCTCACCGTGGACGGCGTGCTCGACGACCCGGTCTACGACCAGATCCCGGCGGCAGACGGCTTCCTGCAGCAGGAGCCGAACGAGGGCGCTCCCGCTTCCGAGGACACCCGCGTCTGGGTGCTCTACGATGCGGAAAACCTCTACATCGCCGCGGAGATGGAAGAGGAACACCCCGAGCAGTTGATGGCGCGCGAGATGCGGCGGGACCACATGAGCATCGGCTGGAACGACAGCTTCCAGATCGTCCTCGACACCTTCTACGACCGGCGGAACGGCTTCCTGTTCCACACCAACGCCCTCGGCGCCCTCTACGACGCCCAGGTGACCGACGAGCGGAACACCAACAGCGACTGGAACACCGTCTGGTGGGTGAAGACGCGGATCGTGGACGATGGATGGACGATGGAGGTACGGATTCCCTTCCGTTCCCTCCGCTACGCGGCCGGCGGGCCCCAGCTCTGGGGAATCAACTTCCAGCGGAACATCAAGCACAAGAACGAGAAGGTGTTCTTCACCGCGACCCCACAGGCCTACAACCGGGAGGCGCTGATCCGTCTTTCCAACGCGGCGACCCTCGTCGGTTTGGAGGCGCCTCCCGGGTCCCGGCGGATGGAGCTCAAGCCCTACGCCATCGGCTCCCAGGCGAATGCGCCCCTGCGCGACATCAACGACGAGTGGTCGGGCGACGTCGGCGCCGACTTCAAGTTCGGCGTCACCGAAGGGCTCACCGCCGACGTGACCTGGAACACCGACTTCGCGCAGGTGGAGGACGACGAGACCCAGGTCAACCTCAGCCGCTTCAGCCTGTTCTATCCGGAAAAGCGCGAGTTCTTCCTCGAGGGACAGGGGGTCTTCGACTTCGGCGGCCGGCAGACCCGCGCCTTCGGCGGCCAGGGCCCGTCCGACGCGCCCATCCCGTTCTTCAGCCGGTCCATCGGGATCTCCGGCGGCAGCGCGGTCCCGATTCTCGGGGGCGCCCGCCTCCACGGCCGGTCCGGCGCCTACACGATGGGGCTCATGAACATCCAGACCGGGACGGTGGCGGGCCTCGATGTGGAAAGCACCAACTTCAGCGCCTTCCGGGTGAAGCGCGACCTCTTCGCGCGCTCCAACATCGGCGTCATCGCGACCCATCGCAACATCAGCGCCGACGGCTCGGGGTCCAACTCCCTCTACGGCGTGGACGGCAACTTCGCTCCCACGGACAACATCCGCGTGAACACCTTCTACATGGCGACGAGCGAGGCCGGCGTGGAGACCGGACACCAGGCGGCGAGCTACATGGGCCAGTTCCGCTACGACACCGACCTGATCGACGTGTCGGCCGAGCGGCTCTACCTCGGCGAGGACTTCAACCCGGGGATGGGATTCGTCCGCCGGCGAGACTTCACCAAGAACGGGGGCTCCCTTACGTTCGCCCCGCGTCCCCGCGGCATCGACCGCATCCGCCAGTTCGAGTTCAAGCTGGACGCGAACCAGTACGACCGGCCCGACGGCGAAATGGAGACGCGCGAGTACAACTTCGAAGGGCGGGCCATCTTCGAGAGCAGCGACCGCCTGGTAGTGACCCACACCGTCACCGAGGAGCACCTCCTCGACGGCTTCGACCTCTCGAGCGAGGTCGGGGTGCCGGCCGGCAGCTACCGGTTCGCGCGCAGCGGACTCCGCTTCTGGCTCGGCACCCACCGTGCCGTGTCGGGTTACGTCCGCTACGAGTTCGGCGACTTCTTCGGGGGCACCCGGCGCGAGGTGAGCTACTGGGGACGCGCCGAGGTGAACCGGCGTTTCTCCATGGAGCCGAACATCAGTCTCAACTGGATCGACGTACCCGGCGGCGAAGTGCAGGCGCAGGTCAGCCGCCTGCGCGCCACCTATACCGTCTCGCCCCGCAGCTTCGTCGGGGCGCTGGTCCAGTACAACTCGGCGGCGCAGCTGATGTCCGCCAACGTGCGTTTCCGCTGGGAGTACTCGCCGGGAAGCGATCTGTTCGTCGTCTTCAGCACGAACCGGGACGGGGATGACGGGCTCAGCGGGCTGACCGACCGGGCGCTGGTCGTCAAGTTCACGCGTCTCTTCCGATTCTGAGTCGCGTTCCCGGGCTGCTTGGCGCCCTCGCCGCCGGACTGGTCTCGGCGCCGCCGCTGGCCGGCGGCCAGCCGGAGGAGCAGCCGGCGCCCGCTCGCGTGATCCACGGCCCCGCGCCCCCCGAACCCCCGGCCATGATCCGGCGCGACAACCTCGGTGGCGCCACCATCCGGGCCGTTCGCCTCGAAGAGCCGCTCGACTTCGACGGACGCCTCGACGAGGCGATCTACGACCAGGTTCCCGGCATCAGTGATTTCATCCAGACCGAGCCGCTCGAAGGAGCGCCGGCCACCGAAAAGACCGAGGTCTGGGTCTTTTTCGACGACGAGGCGATCTACATCGCCGGACGCTGCTGGGACACCCAGCCCCACCGGATCGTGGCCAACGAACTCCGGCGCGACCACGGGAGCATCTGGCTCAACCAGCACCTCGCCGTCACCTTCGACACCTTCTACGACCGCCGGAACGCCTTCATCTTCTACCTGAACCCCCTCGGCGGGTTCTTCGACGGCCTCATCACCGACGAACGCAACTTCAACCGGGACTGGACCGCGGTGTGGGACTCCCGGACCGCCTGGTTCGAGGACGGCTGGACGACCGAACTGCGGTTTCCGTTCAAGACCCTCCGCTATCCCGGCGGAGGCCCGCAGGTCTGGGGCATCAACTTCCGCCGCGTCGTCCGCTGGAAGAACGAGATCTCCTACCTGACCCAACTCCCGGCCGCCCTCGGCATCTGGTCGATCACCAAGGTGAGTTCCTACGCCACCCTGGTCGGCCTCGAGGCGCCGCCCAGCTCCCGGACCGTCGAGGTGAAGCCGTACCTCACCGGCGATGCCGCCGGGACGCGGACCGGGGACATCCAATTCGAGCGGGAGTTCGGTTCCGACTTCGGGGTCGACGCCAAGGTCGGGATCACCAGCGGGCTCACCGCCGACCTGACCTGGAACACCGACTTCGCGCAGGTCGAGGCGGACGCCCAGCAGATCAACCTGACCCGGTTCAGCCTCTTCTTTCCCGAAAAGCGGGAGTTCTTCCTGGAAGGACAGGGACTCTTCGCCTTCGGGACCTCGGAGCGGACGCCGCGCGCCTCGGCCCGCAGGTTCGGAGCGCCGAGCAGCGTCCCGCTCCTCTTCTTCAGCCGCCGCATCGGGATCGCCGGGAACCAGTTGGTGCCCATCCACGGCGGCGCCCGGGTGACGGGGAAGCTCGGTGACTTCGGCGTCGGCGCGCTCGCCATGCGGTCCGGCGAGAGCGCCGCTGCGGGCGCCCGGGAAACCGACTTCTCGGTGATCCGGCTGAAGCGGGACATCCTCGGCCGCAGCACGGTCGGGATGATGGGCACCTACCGCTCCGACACGGGAGCCGGTCTGGGGAGCAACGCCGCCTACGGGATGGACGCGCGCTTCGGGTTCTACGAGAACCTCGACATCCGGAGCTACGCGGCCTGGACGAAGAACGAGCACGAAGAGCGGACCGGCATGAGTTACCGCGGCCAGTTCGACTACCAGGCCGACCGCTACGGGCTCCAGCTCGAGCGGCTGGTGGTCGGCGAGGGCTTCGATCCCGGGATCGGCTTCCTGCGGCGCCGGGACTTCGAGCGCAACTACGCGGAGGCGCGCTTCAGCCCCCGGCCGCGCTCGATCGCCTGGCTGCGGAAGATCGGCGGCACCGGCAGCCTCGACTACACAACCGACACCGAGGGGAATCTCGAAACCCGGATCCTGGCTCTCCGGTCCGACGCCGAGCTGGAGAACGGAGACAGCTTCCAGTTCCAGTTGGCGCGGAACCGCGAGGTGCTCCACGAGGAGTTCCGGCTGGCGGACGAACTGGCGGTGGCCGTCGGCCCCCATGACTTCGACACCGCCCGCCTCAGCTACCGGGCCGGGCCCCAGCGGCCGGTCTCGGGAAACTTCGCCTACCAGCAGGGCGGGTTCTTCTCGGGAACGAGGCGCGAACTCGCCTGGCGCGGCCGGCTCGAAGTCATTCCCCACTTCATCGTGGAACCGACCGTCTCCCTCAACTGGATCACCCTCCCGGGCGGGGTTTACGACACCCGGCTGGTCGCCGCGCGGCTCAACTACAACCTCTCTCCCCGGAGCTTTCTCGCCGCGTTCCTCCAGTACAACAGCGCCGCGAACAGCCTTTCCACGAACGTCCGGTTCCGCTGGGAGTACCAGCCGGGCAGCGACTTCTATCTCGTCTACAACTCGCTCCGGGACACCCTCATCCCGGGGTATCCCGAACTCGATACCCAGTCGTTCATCGTCAAGTTCACGCGCCTCTTCCGTTTCTGACGTTCCGCCATAGAGTTTCCGCCTTGTCCCGCTCCGCGTTCCGTTTGCTCCTGGCCGCGGCCACCCTGATCGGCCCGGCCCCGCTGGGGGCGCAGCCCGCCGAGCTCGCCGAGCATCAGGACGGTCAAGGCTCGGCCCCGGCCTCCGCCGTACGCGGTCCCGCGCCTCCCGAGCTTCCCGAGATGGTCCGGCGCGACGAGGCCGGGGGAGCGACCATGCGGGCCACCCGCCTCACCGAACCGCTCGATTTCGACGGCCGCCTCGACGACGCCATCTACGACCGGGTGCCCGGGGTCGGCGGCTTCATCCAGGCGCTCCCGCTGGAGGGCGAACCGGCCACCGAGCCGACCGAGGTCTGGGTCTTCTATGACGACGAGGCGGTGTACATCGCCGGCCGGAACTGGGACAGCCAGCCCCACCGCATGGTGGCGACCGAGATGCGGCGGGACAACTTCGGCATCTTCAACAACGAGAACCTCGCGGTCGTCCTCGACACCTTCTACGACCGAAGGAACGCCTTCTTCTTCTACATGAACCCGCTGGGCGGGTTCTTCGACGGCCTCATCGCGGACGAGAACCCCCCGAACCGCGACTGGACCGGGGTCTGGGACTCGCGGGCGGCCCGCTTCGAGAACGGCTGGACCATGGAGATGCGGATCCCGTTCAAGACGCTCCGCTACGCGAGCGGCGGCCCGCAGGTGTGGGGAATCAACTTCCGCCGCACCGTGCGCTGGAAGAACGAGCTGTCCTACCTCACGCGGGTCCCCACGGCGCTCGGGCCCCGCGCCATCACCAAGATCAGCTCGGCGGGGACGCTGGTGGGCCTCGAAGCGCCGGCGAGTTCCCGGACCGTGGAGATCAAGCCCTACCTGATCGGCGACTCCGCGGGGATCCGCGCCGACGCCGCCGGGCTGGAACGGGACTACGGCGGCGACTTCGGGGTGGACGCCAAGGTCGGCATCACCAGCGGCCTGATCGCCGATCTCACCTGGAACACCGACTTCGCCCAGGTGGAGGCGGATGCCCAGCAGATCAATCTCACCCGCTTCAGCCTGTTCTTTCCCGAAAAGCGCGAGTTCTTCCTCGAAGGGCAGGGGACCTTCAGCTTCGGCACTTCGAGCCGCGCCCCGCCCGCGGGGTCCACGCGCAGCTTCGGCCCGCCGAGCAGCACTCCGGTGCTCTTCTTCAGCCGCCAGATCGGGATCGCCGGCGGCCAGGTGGTGCCGATCCTCGGCGGCGGCCGGGTGACCGGCAAGCTCGGCGACTTCGGCGTCGGGGCGCTTGCGATCCGCACCGGCGCCAACAGCGCCGCCGGCGCGCCGGAGACCGACTTCTCGGTCCTGCGGCTGAAGCGCGACATCCTGAACCGCAGCACGGTGGGCGTCATGGGCACCTACCGCTCCCACACCGCCAGCGGCCTCGGACGGAACTTCGCCTACGGGATGGACGCCCGCTTCGGCTTCTTCGAGAACCTCACCATCCAGTCCTACGCGGCCTGGACCCAGAACGAGCTCGAGGACGCGACCGGGATGAGCTATCTCGGCCAGCTCGAGTACAACGGCGACCGCTACGGGCTGAAGACGGAACGGCTCGTGGTCGGGGACGGTTTCGATCCCGGCATCGGGTTCCTGCGCCGGCGGGACTTCCAGCGCAACTACGCCGAGGCGCGCTTCAGCCCCCGGCCGCATTCGATCTCCTGGCTGCGCCAGATCGGCTGGACCGGCAGCATCGACTACACCACCGACAACGAGGCGGTCCTGGAGACCCGGATCCTCCAGCTGCAGACGGAGGTCGAACTCGAGAACGGGGACCGGCTGAACGTGGACACCGCCCGCAACCGGGAGGTGCTGAGCGAGGAGTTCTTTCTGGACGAGGACGCGGGGATCGGCGTGGGGGTGGGTCCCTACGACTTCGACCATGTCCGGGTCGCCTACCAGGCGGGGCCGCAGCGTCCCGTCTCGGGCAACTTCGCCTTCCAGCAGGGAGGCTTCTTCTCCGGGACCCGCCGCGAGGCGGCGTGGCGCGGCCGGGTCGAGGTGACGACGCGCTTCTCGCTCGAGCCCACCGTCTCGCTGAACTGGATCGACCTCCCGACCGGCGAGTACGACACCAACCTGATCGCCTCCCGGATCAACTACACGCTCTCGCCGCGCAGCTTCTTCGCGGCGTTCCTCCAGTACAACACCGCCGCGAACAGCCTCTCCACGAACGTCCGCTTCCGCTGGGAATACGAACCGGGCAGCGACCTCTACGTGGTCTACAACTCGCTCCGCGACACCCTCGCCCCCGGCTACCCCGAACTCAACACCCAGTCCTTCATCGTCAAGTTCACCCGCCTCTTCCGTTTCTGAACAGCGCGCCGGCTTGGAACGCCGGTCTCCAGACCGGCACCGCGGCGCTCCGCGCCGCGCACGCTCCAACCACATCCGGAAAGGTGGCTCCCGCCTCGGCGTGGGGCTCAAGAGCGGGGGTGGCGCCCCCGGATTGTGTCCGAGGGCTCCCCGACCGCTCGCGGGTCCCGACGTAGAGTTCCGCCTACCGGGTTTCGCACCCTTCTCCCGCCCCTTGGTTCGCTTCGTTCTCGCTGCCGCGCTGCTGGCGCCGCCCTCGCTGTGGGCGCAGTCCGCGGCACTCCCGGAGGCCCAGGACAACCAGGGCTCGGCGCCCGAACCCGCCTTCACCGTGCGCGGCCCCGCACCCCCCGAACTCCCCGAGATGGTCCGCCGCGACGATCTCGGCGGGGCCACCATGCGCGCCACCCGCATCGACGAGCCCATCGAACTCGACGGACGGCTCGACGACGGGATCTACGACCGCGTTCCGGGGGTGGGCGGCTTCATCCAGGCGCTCCCGCTCGAAGGCGAGCCGGCCACCGAGGAGACCGAGGTCTGGGTCTTCTACGACGACGACGCCGTCTACGTCGCCGGGCGGTGCTGGGACAGCCAGCCGGACCGGATCGTCGCCACCGAAATGCGGCGGGACAACTTCGGCATCTTCAACAACGCGAACCTCGCGGTCATCCTGGACACCTTCTACGACCGCCGGAACGCCTTCTTCTTCTACCTGAACCCGATCGGCGGCTTCTTCGACGGACTGATCGTGGACGAGCGGGGGGTGAACCGGGACTGGACCGCGGTCTGGGATTCGAAGGCGGCGCGCTTCGAGAACGGCTGGACCGTGGAGATGCGGATCCCGTTCAAGACGCTCCGCTACGACCGGGGCGGCCCGCAGGTCTGGGGCATCAACTTCCGCCGGGTGGTCCGGTGGAAGAACGAGATGTCGTACTTCACCCAGGTCCCGGCGGCGCTCGGGCCGCGGGCGATCACCAAGGTCAGTTCGGCGGGCACCCTGGTGGGCCTCGAGGCGCCGGCGAGTTCCCGGACCGTCGAGGTGAAGCCGTACCTCATCGGCGACTCGGCCGGGGCCCGAATCGAGAGCGGGTCGCTCGACCGCGACTACGGAGGCGATTTCGGGGTGGACGCCAAGGTGGGCATCACCAGCGGACTCACCGCCGACCTCACCTGGAACACCGACTTCGCCCAGGTCGAGGCCGACACGCAGCAGATCAACCTCACCCGCTTCAGCCTGTTCTTCCCCGAAAAGCGCGAGTTCTTCCTCGAGGGGCAGGGGATCTTCGACTTCGGCGCCTCGGGGGGCCGCGGCGCGCCGCCGGGATCCACCCGCAGCTTCGGCCCACCGAGCAGCACCCCCGTGCTCTTCTTCAGCCGCCGCATCGGCATCGAGGACGGCCAGGCGGTTCCGATCGCGGGCGGTGCCCGGGTCACCGGAAAGCTGGGCGACTACAACGTGGGCGCCCTCGCCATCCGCAGCGGCCAGAGCGCGGACGCCGGCGCCCCGGAGACGGACTTCTCCGTCTTCCGGCTGAAGCGCGACGTCCTGAACCGCAGCACCGTGGGCGTCATGGGGACCTACCGTTCCCACACCGCGAGCGGCCTCGGCCGGAACTTCGCCTACGGGATGGACGCCCGCTTCGGCTTCTTCGAGAACCTGGACATCCGGAGCTACGCCGCCTGGACCCAGAACGAACTCGAGGACGCGACCGGGCTCAGCTATCTGGGTCAGCTCGACTACAACGGCGACCGCTACGGCGTACAGGCGGAACGGCTGGTGGTCGGGGACGAGTTCGACCCGGGGATCGGGTTCCTCCGCCGGCGGGACTTCCAGCGGAACTACGCGGAGGCCCGTTTCAGCCCGCGGCCCCATTCGATCTCCTGGCTCCGCAAGGTCGGCTGGACCGGCAGCGTGGACTACACCACCGACAACGAGGGCGAACTCGAGACCCGGATCTTCGGCTTCCGCTACGACATGGAGTTCGAGAACGGGGACAGCGTCAACGTGAACGCCGCCCGGAACCGCGAGGTGCTGAGCGAATCGTTCTCGCTGAGCGACGAACTCGGGGTGGCGCCCGGCAGCTACGACTTCGACTACGTGCGGCTCAGCTACCAGGCCGGTCCCCAGCGCCCGGTCTCGGGCAACTTCGCCTACCAGCAGGGCGGGTTCTTCTCCGGCACCCGCCGGGAACTCGCCTGGCGCGGCCGGATCGAACTCATGACCCGTCTGACCGTCGAGCCGATGGTCTCCGCGAACTGGATCGCGCTGCCCGAGGGCGACTACGACACCAACCTGCTGGCCACCCGCATCAACTACACCGTCTCGCCGCGCAGCTTCCTGGCGGCGTTCCTCCAGTACAACAGCGCCGCCGGCAGCCTCTCCACGAACGTCCGCTTCCGCTGGGAGTACGAGCCGGGCAGCGACTTCTACGTGGTCTACAACTCGCTCCGGGACACCCTGGTCCCGGGATACCCCGAACTGAACACCCAGTCGTTCATCGTCAAGTTCACCCGCCTCTTCCGGTTCTAGGCGAAGGGATTCACCACGCGCACACCGTCGTAGTCCTGTCCGTCGTTGAGGTCTTCCGTGTACACGGTGTCGCAGCCAGCGACACGTGCTGCTGCCAGAATTGCGGCGTCCCAGTAGTTGATCTGGAATCGCTCCCGAAGCGCCAACGCGTCGTTCACGACTTGCGCGGTCACTGGCTGTACTGGAAAGCGTTGGAGACTCCTGACCATCCGCCGGGCGTCGTCGTGGGTCAGGGCGCCGGGGCGAGTGGCGCGCGTCGCCTGAACGTAGAACTCCTGGAGTACCTGGGCCGAGAGCGCGATGTCCGCGGTCCTCAACAGTTCCGCGGCCCGCTCGGCTTTGGCCACGTCGTTCGGAGGCGGGCAGGCTGCGTAGATCAGTACGTTGGTATCAACGAACCGCATGGCGCTTCAGTTGTGCTTCGTCTTCCCGGCGGCGGGCCTCCCGATCGTAGAGTTCTTCACGCGGGAGGTTGTCGGCCGCCGAGAACTTCGAGCCCCGGGCGATCATGGACTCGCGGATCTCGTCCAGGGTGCGCAGCAACTCCTCGTTCGGGCTCTCCCCTGCGTGGTTCGAGGCGATCTCCTCAAGTGCGCCGCGCACCAGAGCGGAGACTGAGGTGCCCCGTTCCGCTGCGGCGATGCGCGCCGCCCGATAGGTCTCCTCGTCGACGGATACCGTGATGTTCTTCATCATCACAGTATAACGGGATCACAGTTTCACTGTCTCACAGGCCACGCCGTGAGATACGGCATGGCACCGGCCGCTCGTTCCCAGACCGCTACCAGACCGTGATGTCCACCCGGGTGTCGCCGTCCCGGACCTCGATCTCCGTGCCGCGGGCGGCCGTCAGAAGCGACCGGGCCATCCCCAGGGGATGGCAGCGGACTTCGGAGTCGCCCGACGCCTCGCAGGCGTCCCCGATGTCCTCGAGCACCTCGAGCGGCGTTCGCAGGAAGACGCGATTTCCCGCATCGCCGCCCTCCCGAACCCGGATGACGAGATCGCCGTCCTCGGTCGCGATGAGGACCTGATCCTCTCCGTCGGTGACCCGGACGAGTTCGGCGTCGCCCGCCGCCTCGAGGGCTCTCGCGAACGGCCCGAGCGCCAGGACCGCGGCTCCGCCCAGCGCATCCATTTCCTCATGCATCTCGTCGTGCACCAGGTGGTCCGGGACGAGATGGAGCGCGGCCAGGGGCAGCATCAAGGGGACCGGCGCCACGATGTGCGGTGCGCCGTCGGCGACCACCGACACCATGGCGACGCCGCAGGCCGCTACGCAGGCGCCGAACAGCAGCGCCGAGATCAGCGCCGCGGCGAACAGGAGTCCGAGCAGACGGAGCATGACGGCCTAGCGGGGCCCGATCCAGACCCGGACCCGGCCGTCTTCCCCGCCCACCGAGACCAGGACGTCGTCGTGGTCCGCGAGCGCGCCGATGGCCGCGCCGAGGTCGAACTCGTCGCCTTCTTCGCCGAAGAGCGCGTCCCCGAAGGCGACCGGGAACCGGATGTCGAGGGCGCCGTCGTCACCGCTGCCCTCGATCCGGACCAGGTTGCCGTCCATCCGCGCGCGGAGGTTGCCGCCGTCTTCCTCGTCGATGGTCACCCAGGCCCCCGGGTTCTCCCGGAGCGAACGCCAGAAGGCGCGGGCGTCCTCCGAGTCCACGTCCACGTCGGTCCCGTGTTCCCACTCTTTCTCCATCTCGTCGAGGATCTTCTCGCCAAGCGAGTCGCCGAGGGCTTCCACCGCGGCGAGCGGCAGGTTCACCTCGACCTTGGTGTTGTCGTCGTCGCCTTCGACCTGGACGTGAAGCCAGGGCGTTTCCTGTCCAAGCGCGGGGAAGGCCACCAGGGCGAGGGCGACGGTTGCCAGGGTTGCGATGCGCAGAACTTTCGTCATGCCTATCCCAACGAACGCCACGACGCACCGGTTCCCGTGGATCGAAGGGCCGGATGGGATACTCGGCCAGGTGTCCCACCCGCGCCGCTCCCTCCTCTACGTCCCCGCGTCCAGCGAGCGGATGGTCGCGAAGGCCGCGACCCGGGGCGCCGACGTGCTGGTGCTCGACCTCGAGGACGGCGTCCATCGGTCGCACAAGGACGCTGCCCGCGAACGCCTTCACGAGTCCCGGGCCACCATGGCCCGCGCCGGTGCGGCCGTCGCGCTCAGGACCAACCCTCCGGAAGACCCCGGCGGACAGGCCGATCTGGAAGCCGCGGCAACCGCTGGATTCGACGCGGTCCTCCTGCCCAAGGCCGAGTCCGGTGAGACGGTCCGCGTAGCCCGAGACGTCCTTGGCCGGGCGACGCCCCTCTGGCTGATGGTCGAGACGGCGCCCGGCGCTGCCAACGTCTTCGATCTCGCCCGGTTGCCGGGAGTCGAAGGGCTGGTATTCGGCTCCGCCGACTATCGGCTCAGCGTGGGTTCACGGCCCGGTGACGACGAATCCGATCTGGATTTCGTTCGCCAGCGGATCCTGCTCGCGTCGCGCGCCGCCGGAATCCGCGCCTGGGACGCGCCGTGGTTCGCCTTCCGCGACCTGGAAGGGCTGCGCCGGAGCGCCCGCGCCGCCGCCGCGCTGGGTTTCGACGGCAAGTCCGCCGTTCACCCGGCCCAGGTACCGGTCATCCACGAGGCCTTCGCCCCGACCGCGGAAGAGCGCGCCTGGGCGGAACGCGTGGTCCGGGTCATGGAAGACGCCGCCGCCCGAGAGGTCGCGGTCGCCGAGCTCGACGGCGAACTGCTGGAAGAGTTGCACCTCCGCCAGGCCCGGCGCCTCCTCGCCCGGTAACCGCCCGGGGAGGGCGGACGGGTCAGCCGGCCGCGTCCGATCGCTTGGACCTTGCGAACCCGGGGTCTTCCCAGCGCGCCACCACCGCCGGGGCGGCGCAGTGGCTCGCGACGTTCGTGCTCGTGCGGATGGGATCGATCAGCGCGTCGATCCCGAGCAGGATGCCGAGCCCCTCCATCGGCAGGCCGTGCCCCTCGAACACCGCGGCGAGGATCACGAAGTTGGCGCGCGGGATCCCGGCCACCCCCTTGCTCGTCACCTTCAGCGTCAGCAGGATGACCGCTGCCTGCTCCCACGAGAGGTCGACCCCGGCGGCCTGTGCGATGAACAGGGTCGCCATCCCCAGGTGGATCGTGCTGCCGTTCATGTTGAGGCTCAGGCTGAGCGGAGTCACTACTCCGAGGATCCGCCGCGGCACCCCGAACCGCTGCAGGTTCTCGAGCGTCTGGGGCAGGGCGGCGGCGCTCGAGGTCGTTGCGAAGCCCACCAGGAACGGCTCGCGCATGTGGTGCGCGAACCGCCGCAGCGGAATGCCGAACGCGAGCAGGCCTCCCGCCAGCACGACCAGGAGGAAGAACCCCTGCGCCAGCCAGGCGACGGCCGTGAACTCGGCGAGGCCCTCGAGCCCGGCGGACCCGCCCCCCGCGATCGCATTCGCTGCCGCTGCGAACACCGCCAGGGGCGCCAGGTACATCACGTAGTCGGTGTAGCGGAACGCGACTTCCGCGAGCGCGTCCGCGAAGTCCACCACCGGCCGGGCCCGCTTGCCCACCGAGAGGCACGCGATCCCGAAGACAAAGCAGAACACCACGATCTGCAGCACGTCGCCCCGCGCGAGGGCGTCCACGATGCTCGTCGGGACGGCGTTTTGGAGCGCTTCCACGAACCCGGCCGGCTCCGGAAGCTCCACCCCGGACGCCCCGCCGAGGGACAGTCCGTCGCCGGGCCGGGTCGCCGCCACGCTGAACCAGCCGAGCAGCAGGGCGAGGGTGGTGGCGATCTCGAAACAGACGACGGACTTCCAGCCCAGCCGCCCCAGCGCGCCCATCGAACCGGCGCCCGCGATCGCCCGGATGAGCACTCCCACCAGCACCGGCGCGATGATCGAGCGGATGAGCCGGAGGAACAGGGTGCTCAGGAACTCGATGCGCCCGGCCCAGTCCGGCGCCGCGAGGCCGAGGGCGACGCCCCCGGCCATCCCGATGAGGATCCACCAGGCCAGCGAGATTCGGGGGAGGCGGGGCACGGCCGCGAAGCCCGGACGCGGTACTCAGCGGAGCGCCGCCACCACCTCCGCGAGCGCCGCGAGCGACAGCTCCGACAGGTTCAGCCCGTCGCCTCCCACGTTCCGGAGCAGGATCACCGCGGCCTCGGTCTCCGGTTCGATCCAGGCCGCCGCCCGGTACCCGGCCACGCTTCCCCCGTGGCCGTAGGCGGTGAACGAAGCGCCGTCGGCATCTTCGAGGCGCCGGGCCATGAACCCGAACCCGTAGCCGCTTGCCAGGTCCCCGGTGGCGAACGCCTTCGTGAGGTTCTCCTGCCGGACACCCCGGGGGATCACCCCGTCGAACGGCTCTCCCTCCGTCCCGGTCAGGAACCGCAGGAACACGCCCAGGTCCTCGACCGTCGAATACATCGCGCCGTTCGGCACCTTGTAGCCGCGCCCCGCGTGTTCGCGCGCGGGCGTCTCCGCGTCGAGGCTGCCGTCGTCCCTCACGGTGACCCCCTCGGCGATCCGCGCTTCGAGCTGCGGGATGGGGAAGAAGGTGCTCGAGTCCATCCCGAGCGGAGCCAGGAGGTTGTCCCTGACGTGGTCCATGAAGGGCTCGCCGGCGGCCCGCTCCACGGCGGCGCCGAGCATCGCGTAGCCGATGTTGGAGTACTGGTAGCGGGTACCGGGTTCGTATTCGAACGAGACCTCGTCGAGCGCCCCGAGCGCGGTGTCGAGCCAGTCCTCGGGAGCGCCCACCAGGTAGCGGGGCAGGTTCCGGGGCTCCCTCGCCAGCCCGGCGGTCATGGTCGCGAGCTGGAAGATGCTGGGGCCGGGCGTCCAGGAGTAGGGGTTTTCGACCTCCGCGAGCTCCGGGACGAGTGCGGTCACCGGGTCGCCGAACCGGGCCTTTTCCAGGTGGACGAGCCGCAGCATGGCCATCGCGGTGACCGGCTTGGTGATGGAGCCGATCCGGTACAGGTGGTCGGGCCGGGCGGGCGTCCGCCCCTCGGTATCGGCGAACCCGAATCCCTCGGCCACGACCGTTTCCCCGGCCACCACGATGCCGAACGCCGCGCCGCCGCGCCCGTCCTCCTCGATGACGCGGCGAATCTCGCCGGCGGCCGCGGCAGCCGCCTCCGCCATGGTTGGAGGAGGCTCGGGATCCGGGGTGGCCGCACAACCGGCGAACCCGACCGCGAGCAGGAGCAGGACCGCACGGCAACCGTTGGTCCCGGGGAGGAGACAGCGGAAGAACATCATGCCGCCGGCAACGATACCCGGCGAGCTCATGCGGCCTTCAGGCATCGAGCCAGCCTCCGATGCGCGGAGGCCGGCGCCAGCTCGCCCGCGGACGGGGGGCTCGTTTCGGAGGAGCGGGCGACCCTCCGGAGGCGCCGCTACCGGTAGCCGCTCGGGTCGGTACCGTCGGAATCGGAGTCGGGTCCGTCGGAGTCCGCCGGAATGGCGTCACCGCCGTCGGAATCGGCCGGAGCGGCGTCGCTGCCGTCGGAATCGGTCGAAGCGGAGCCCGCCACCGGCGGGCCGCTCCCGACCGCCCGGCGCAGATAGGAACGGCGATCGACCGGGGCCGAGGTGATGTCGGCGTCGGTGAGCGGCAACGGCGGTTCCAGGACGTGCGGGGCGGATTCCCGGGTTTCCGGGTTACGCATGGCGGCTCTCCCAGGGAGTAAGATGAAATCGAGTGTCATCATCGTAGTCATGCCTGCCAGACTCGTCAACCCGGCAGGGGAGGCCTCCACGCGCCGCGCGGCGCTCACCTGATGACGGACCACTCCCCGCGACGGACCGCAGGCGGCCGGGATTGGTACGCCTGGTTGATCGATCCCTTGTCGAGCGCGGAGTTCGAGCGCGACTACTACGAGCGGCGGCTCTGTCACATCCGGCGCGAGCCGTCGCCCTACTACGAAGAACTCGTCTCGTTCGGGGACCTCGACCTCGTGCTCGGGACCCACTCCGCCGGCCAGGGGGACATTCAATTGGTGCGGAGTGACGGCGATGTCGCCAGCCGCGAGTACACGCAGAACGGCAGGGTCCAGCCGCTGGAGGTCGCGAGGCTCTTCGACGGCGGCGCGACCGTCATCTTCAACCAGCTTCAAAGGCGCGTCCCCACGCTCGCCCGGTTGTGCGCCGGACTGGGGCGCGCTTTCTCGTCCCGGGTCCAGACGAACGTGTATCTCACGCCCCCGGACGGGCAGGGCTTCAACCCGCACTGGGACACCCACGACGTGTTCGTCCTGCAGATCAGCGGTACGAAGCGCTGGTCCATCTTCGACACCAGGGTGAAACTGCCGCTCCGCGGCCAGCGCTTCCGGCGCGGCACATCGCCCGGCGAACGCGGCGACGAGTTCGAACTCGGCCCGGGCAGCGCCGTCTATCTTCCGCGCGGTCTGATGCACGCCGCCCGCTCGACGGGCGAGCCGTCGCTGCACGTCACGCTCGGGCTCACCGCGTTCACCTGGGCCGAGTTCCTCGTCGAGAGCGTTTCCGCGGCGGCGCTTGAAGACGAGTCGCTGCGCCGGAATCTCCCTCGCGACTTCGCTCGGGAGGGATTCTCCGCGGAGGAGCGAGACCGTCGCTTCGGGGAGAAGCTGGATTCGGTACGGTCGCGGTTCGACCCGGAGATCGTGTGGCGCCGCTTCACGGACGAGGTTCTGGCGAGCGACGTACCGCTCTTCACCGACCTCTTCAGCCAGCGGTTGGACCCGGAGCCGCTGAGTCTCGGTTCGCGACTGCGGCGGCGAGTGGGGTTGCGGACCGACGCTGCGATCGAGGGCGAGGTCTGCCTTCTGCGATTCGCCGGCCGGGAACTCCGGCTCCCGGCCGGCGGGTGGCCGGCGCTTCATTTCGCGGTGACGGCCGACCGAGAGTTCGCCGTTCGGGATCTCCCCGACTGCCTCGATGCCGACGGCAAGCTGACTCTCGCTCGGCGACTGGTCAGGGAGGGAGTGCTGCAGCGGACCTCGCCTGGTTGAAGGCTCCCGGCGGCACGGGTTCGGGCGGAGGGACGGCGCCGGCACGCTGCTAGGATCGCCACCGATGAGGGGCCTCTCACTCGCCGCCCTGCTGATCGGCGCCGGTGCCCTTGCCGCCGGGGCTCAGGAAACCGCCGAGCGGATGGTCCGGGTGACGGAGGGGACGAACTTCGCCGTTGCGGCGTCTCCGGACGGCGAGCAACTGGTGATGGACCTGCAGGGGACCCTGTGGATGCTGCCGGCGACCGGCGGCTCCGCCGAGGCGCTCACCGACGGACTCGGCGACGACCGGCTGCCCGACTTTCATCCCGAGGGCGGCCGGGTGGCGTACCAGTCGTACCGGGCTGGCACCTGGGACATCTGGCAACTGGCCCTCGGGGGGGAGCCCGAGCAGCTCACCAGTACCGGGTTCGACGACCGCGAGCCGGCCTGGTCTCCCGACGGGACCCGGATCGCCTTCTCCTCGGACCGTGGGGGGAGCTACGACATCTGGATTCTGGACGTGGCGACCGGAGAGGTGACGCCGGCGACGAGCAGCCTCGGCAACGAGTCCCAACCGGCCTGGACCCCGGACGGTGAGGCCGTCGTCTTCGTGGCGACTCCCGAGGGGGAGGCGGACGGCGCGGTGCAGCGGCTCTCGCTGGAGGCCGGCGCCGCCTCCGCCGCCGTGCCCGGAAGCGAAGGGAACGTCGCCGCTCCGGCGGTGAGTCCGGACGGATCGCAGGTGGTGTTCCGGCGCCTCCAGTACGAAGGCCTCACCCTGATGGGAAGCCGCTTCGACATCGGCACCGCGAGCGAGTGGGTGCTCGCGCCCCTCGCGGCGGCGACCGAGGGATCCGACCCGGCCGGAGAAGAGGAGCGCGCCGCGCCGCGGGTCCTCGCCGGGGCGGGCGAGGACCTGTTCCCCTTCCGGCCCCAGTGGCTGGATGACGAGACCCTGCTCTACACCGGGGACGGCGGAATCCGCCGGCTCGGCGTGGGGATTCCCGCGGAGGGCGCCGAGGCGGGAGCGAGCGCCGCCGCGGTCGCCCAACCCGTGCCGATGTCCGCCGAGCTGGGCGTCCGCCGTCCTCCGGAGCGGCGCGGCAGGATCCGCACCGAGTCGGACGAGGCGCTTCCGGTCCGGGGCATCATCCGGCCGAGCGTCAGTCCGGACGGGACCCGGCTCCTCTATGCCGCCCTCGGGGACATCTGGACCGCCCCGCTCGACGGTTCGGAGGCTCCGCTGCCGCTGACCCGCGACACCTGGCTCGACACCGACCCGGTGTGGTTGCCCGACGGAGCGAGCGTGCTCTTCGCGAGCGATCGCGGCGGGACGATGGACATCTGGGAGAAACGGCTCGGTTCGGGACCCGGCGCGGGGCTCACCCAGCTCACGGCCCGGCTCGGAGCCGAGGTGAGTCCGGCGGTAACCCGCGACGGAACCCGGATCGCCTGGCTCGACGAACGGGGGAACCTCCGCGTGACGAGCCGCGACCTGGACACGGGTCCGGTCGCTGAGGAGGAGGAACGGGCGATCTATACCGCGCGGCGCGGCGCGGGCATGCCCAGCTGGTCGGCCGACGGCGAGACCATTGCCCTCGCCAGCCTGGTCCCCTATTCCTCCCGCTACCGGGAGGGGCGGAACCGGATCGCGCTCGTTGCCGCGAGCAGCGGCGAGGCCCGGTTCCTCGATGAGCCCGCGGCCAGCTTCGGCACGCGCGACTCCGACGGACCGGTGTTCTCCCCCGGCGGGAACCGGCTCGCCTTCGCCGTGGGCGGGGGCCTGGCCGTGATGCCGCTCGACGCGGCCGGCGCGCCCGCGGGGCCTCCCGAGATCGTTTTCGAGGGGCCGGTGGACTTCCCCTCCTGGACGCCGGACGGGGCCGCGATCGTGGCTGTTTCGGGCACGGAGGTCGTGCGTATCCGGGCCGATGGCAGCGGCTCCGAGACCATCCGGCTGCGTCACGAGTTCCCGCTCGCGCCGCCCTCGGGCACGCTGCTGATTCACGACGTCGGGGTCCTGGACGTGGAGCAGGGCGAGGTCGTCCCCGGTCAGGACGTCCTGATCGAGGCCGGCCGGATCGTCTCGGTGATCCCGGCCGGCGACCCGCTCCCCGAGGAACTGCGGGTCGTGAACGGCGAGGGGGCCACGCTGATCCCGGGGCTGATCGAGATGCACACCCATCCGATGGCGCCCGCCTTCGGGAACCGCTTCGGGCGCGCGCATCTTGCCTACGGGGTGACGTCGGTCCGGATCCCCGCAGGGCCGACCTACCGGACGCTCGCGGAACGGGAGTCCGTGCTGGCCGGTCTTCGCGTGGGTCCGCGGATCTTTCTGACGGGCGGCACGCTTGACGGGACCCGCATCTACTACCCCGGCGCCGCGGCGCTCGGGAGCCCGCAGGAACGCGACGTGCTGCTGCGGCTCGCGCGGGAGCTCGATTTCGACGTCGTCAAGACCTACGTCCGGCTCGACGACGAGGCGCAGCGGGACGCCATCCGCAGCGCCCAGCGTTTCGGCGCCTTCGTGACCTCCCACGAGCTGTATCCGGCGGTCCGCTACGGGGTGAACGGCCTCGAACACGTCAAGGGCACCTCGCGCCGCGGCTTTTCGCCGAAGATGACCGACCTCGGCCGCTCCTACGGGGATGTCCGCACGCTGATCGCCGAGTCGGGAGTGTTCTTCACCCCCACCATGCTCATCTACGGCGGCTGGGACCTGGCGCTGGTCCGCGAACCCGATCTGGTCTCCTCCGACCGCCGGATCCGGGCGTTTCCCGCGTGGTTGGCCTCTTCGCTCACCGTGGCGCGGGAGTCCGCGGACGACCGCGAGGCGCAGATCGAGCGCGGCCTTTCCCTGATGCGTCCCATGTGGGAAACGGTCACCTCCATCGCCGACGCCGGCGGCCGCATCGTCGCCGGGACGGACACGCCCATCGTTCCCTACGGACTCGGGTTCATCGTCGAGATCGAGCAGTTGTCGGAGGCCGGCCTCGGGCCCGCCGGAGCGCTCCGGGCCGCCACCGTGACGGCCGCGGAAGCGTTGGGGCTGGCCGGGGAACTCGGCATCGTCGCGCCGGGCGCCCTTGCCGATCTGGTGCTGCTCGACGGCAACCCACTGGACGACATCACGAACCTGCGGCGGGTGCGCGCGGTGCTCGCGAACGGGCGCCTCGCGACGCTCGACCAGCTTCTCGGCTTCTGAGACAGGGCCGAAAAAGGGCGCGACAGAAGCGTATTTTCCTGGGCGATCCGCACGCGCGCCTGTGATACTCTGCGGCGCGTCGCGCGCTCCTGGCCGCTCACCATCGGGCGGTGGAGCGCACCAACCCCGCTTGGGCAAAGAAAGGACCAGATCAACAATGACCAAGGTGGAACTCGTAACGGCCCTGTCCGATCATGCCGAGATCAGTCGTCGCGAGGCCGGTATGGTGCTTGACGGACTGCGTGACCTGGCGATTGAGGAGCTACGGACCGGCAACGATTTCGTGCTTCCGGGCATCGCCAAGTTCTCCATTGCCCACCGGGAAGCGAGGATGGGCCGCAACGTCCGTACGGGAGAGGCCATCGAGATCCCGGCCCGCAACGTGGTCCGCTGCAAGGTCTCTCGTCCTTTCCAGTCCGACTGCTGCGACTAGGCTTCCCTCGCGAGGGTCCGCACCCGTAGTGGACCCGGGATCTCCGCGCGGAGATCTCCAGGGGTTCCGGTTGCGCCGGCTCATCCCGACCCGGTATGCCTTCGTCGCCTGCCCTGAGGGCGGACTGCCAATGCGAGGGATCGAATGAGTACCGGCCGGAACGAGCGAGCGTCCGGAGCCTCGCCCTCACTCTACCCGGCGGCTGACCTGTCGGGGTATCGGGACGATCCCGCGCTCTGGCGCAGCGTCCCCATGGAGTTGGTGCGGCGCCACCGTTTCGTTCCGCTGGCGGAAGACGGCGAGCGTCTCTCCATCGTCGTGGCGCCCCCGGTCGTCGAGTCCGAGGTGGACCGGCTGGAGTTGCTGCTCCGCCGCCCCTTGGTCGTCCAGGTGGGCGATCCGGCGGAGATCGACGCGATCATCGAGCGGAACACCGACTCCAGTTTCCTGCTGGACCGCGCCTCCGAGGATCTGCGAATCGAGCGGCTCGGGCGCGGCGACGGAGACTCCGGCCCGCCCGTCATCTCGCTCGACGCGCTCGAAGACGCGCCGGCCGGGAGCCCCGTTGTCCGGCTCGTGGACTCGCTGCTCCTGAATGCCATCGAGCGGCGGGCCACCGACATCCACATCGAGACCAAGTCCGGGGAAGTCGTCCTGAAGTACCGGGTGGACGGCGTTCTCTACCCGGCGATGGAGCCGGTGGACCGCGCCCACCACCAGACCATTGTGGCGCGGCTCAAGGTGATGGCGGAGCTCGACGTCGCGGAGCGGCGCGTCCCGCAGGACGGACGGTTCCGGGCGGTGCTTCCCGGAGGGGGCGAGCGCACCCCGCGGACCGTGGATTTCCGGGTTTCCGTGATGCCGAGCGTGCACGGCGAGGACGTGGTGATCCGGGTGCTCGACAAACGCAGCCTCGGCACCCGCTTCGAGGCGCTTTCCCTCGAGGCGCTCGGTTTCTCGGGCCGGGAGCTGAGGCTGCTCCGCGAACACGCGCGCCGGCCCTTCGGGATGCTGCTCGCCACCGGTCCGACCGGAAGCGGCAAGACGACGACGCTCTACGCGGCCCTGTCCGAGATCGCGACTCCGGAGGAGAAGATCGTGACCGTCGAGGATCCCGTCGAATACGAGATCGCGGGGGTCACCCAGGTTCCGGTGAACGAGAAGAAGGGCCTGACGTTCGCCCGCGGTCTGCGCTCCATCCTGCGGCACGACCCGGACACCATCATGGTGGGCGAGGTCCGGGATCCGGAGACCGCTTCCATCGCGGTGCAGGCGGCCCTGACCGGCCATCTCGTCCTCACCACGGTGCACGCCAACCACGCGCTCGACGTGGTCGGACGCTTCCTGCACATGGGGGCCGACCCCCACAACTTCGTCTCCGCCCTGAACTGCATCGTCGCCCAGCGCCTGGTCCGGGTGCTCTGCCGCGAGTGCCGCGAGCCGGGCCCGCCCGGTGCGGCGGAACAGAGGGTCCTGGCGGCGCTTCCCTCTCCCGCGGACCGTGTCTTCCGTCCGCGCGGCTGCCGGAAGTGCGACGGAGCGGGGTACCGGGGACGGACCGTGGTGGCCGAGGTCCTGCCGCTCAGCGCGTCCGTTCGGGAACTCATTCTGGCGCGCGGGGGGGTGGGCGCGATCCGCGCGCAGGCGGAGTCCGAGGGGATGGTCCCGCTGCGCCGGAACGCGCTCGAACTCGTGGCGCGCGGGGTGACCACCCTCTCCGAGGTCGATCGGGTGACCGCCCGTGACGTCTAGTACCGAAGCCGCGGGCCGGCCCGCTCCCTCCCGGGCGGACCTGTTGCCCCGGGCGGACCTGGCCGCGACGCTCGTGGCCCGGGACCAGCTCTCGCCGGACGCCCAGTTGCTCCGCTTCGAGAGCGAGGCGCCCCTTCGGGTTCTGCCGGGCCAGTTCGCCATGGTCCGGGTCGGCGGAGGCGGGCTGCTGCGGCGGCCGTACTCCTACTGCGACCTGCTGGACGACGGTGCGTTCACCCTGCTGGTCAAGGAGGTCGGAGTGGGAACCCGGGCCATCATGAGCCTGCCCGTGGGAGCGGAGGTGTCCAGCCTGGGCCCGCTGGGGACCACGTTCGAGCTGCCGCCTCCGGACCGGACGCCGGTGATCGTTGCCGGCGGAGTGGGGATCGCGCCCTTCGTGCTCTTCTGCCGCCGGCTGGCGGAGACCGGGCGCCGGGGCATCGTCCTGCTCGGCGGGAGGCGCCGTCCCGACCTCTACCTCCGGGACGCGTTCGAGCGCTTCGGGATGGATGTCCGGGTGGCCACCGAGGACGGGAGCGCCGGCCACCACGGGTTCGTTACCGCGCTGCTCGACGCCGCGCTGGCGGACGCGGGCCAGCCGGCTCTCTACTCGTGCGGGCCGACGGGAATGCTGCTGAAAGTGGCGGAGCTCGCGACCGCCGCCGGCGTTCCCCACCAGGTCTCGATCGAGCGCCGGATGGGCTGTGGCATGGGCTGCTGCCTCGGCTGCGTCGTCTGGGCGCGGCCCCCGTCGGGTGGTCCGGAGGAATACCTGCGGAGTTGTACCGAGGGGCCGGTCTTCGAGGCCGAAACGATCGCCTGGGACCGGGACCCCCATCCGCTCTGATGTCCGAGCCAGGCGCCGCGACGGTGGACATGGGAGTGGAGGTCGCCGGGCTGCGGCTGCCCACCCCCCTGATCGCCGCCAGCGGCACCTTCGGCTACGGCGACGAGTACCGGGAGGTGGCGGACTACGACTGCATCGGAGCGATCTCGGTCAAGGGCCTCTACCTCGAGCCCCGGGAGGGGTGTCCGCCGCCGCGAATCTGGGAGACCCCGTCCGGCATGCTGAACGCCATCGGCCTTCAGGAGGTCGGAATCCGGCGCTTCCTCGCCGACAAGCTCCCGGCCGTCCGGGCGCTCGGGAAGATCGTCATCGCGAACATCTGCGGGAGCTCGCTGGAGGAGTACGGGGAGCTGTCGAGAATCCTCGACCAGGCGGAAGGGGTGTCCGCCATCGAGGTGAACATCTCCTGCCCGAACGTCGCGGAGGGCGGGATCGAGTTCGGCTGCGACCCCGACATGGCCGCGCGGGCCACCGAGGTGGTGCGCCGGGGCACGCGGCTTCCGGTGATCCCGAAGCTCAGCCCCAGCGCGAGCGACATGGCCGCCGTGGCGCGGCGGGTCGCGGAGGCAGGCGCCGATGCGGTGTCCCTCATCAACACCATCCCCGCCATGGCGGTGGACGTCGAGACGCGGCGTCCCCGCCTCGCGAACGTCGTCGGGGGGCTGTCGGGTCCGGCGGTCCGTCCCATCGCGGTGCGGATGGTGTGGGAGGTCGCGCGGGGAGGCCGGCTTCCGGTCATCGGCATGGGTGGGATCGCGAACGCCGGGGACGCCCTCGAGTTCCTGCTGGTGGGGGCCGCCGCGGTGCAGATCGGCACCATGAACTTCGTGGACCCCGGGGTCTGGCGGCGTACCTACGACGGGCTGGCCGCCTACTGCCGCCGGCACGAGGTCGCCGCACTGCGCGACCTGACCGGGGCGATGCGGCCGGGAACTGCCGGGTGACGACGTCCCCGGCCGGCTCCGGCCCCGCGCCTCCACCGCTCCCCGGCTGGGTGGCGGAACCCGGGGCCGGTGAGCTGGTGGTCGCCGTGGATACCGGCTCGCTCGACGAGGCGCTCCGCCTGCGGGATGTCCTGGCGGGCGCGGCGTCCTTCTACAAGGTGGGCAAGGAGCTCTTCACCGCGGCGGGCCCGCGCGCCGTTTCCGAGTTTTCCTCGGTGGGGCGCGTCTTCCTGGACCTGAAGTTCCATGACATCCCGGCCACCGTGGCTGGTGCGGTACGGGCCTCGGCGACCCTGGGGGCGAGCATTCTGGACGTCCACGCCTCCGGAGGACGGCCGATGCTGGAGGCGGCGGCCCGGGCCGCCTCGTCCGCTCCGGCGCCGCCGCTCCTCCTCGGGGTCACGGTCCTGACCCATCTCGACCCGGCGAGCGCCGCCGACGTGTTTCCCGGGGTGTCCATCCGGGACCAGGTCCTGAACCTCGCGCGGCTCGCCCGGGCCGGCGGGTTGGGCGGCGTGGTCGCCTCCGCCGCCGAAGCCGGGGCGCTTCGAGACGCTTTCGGTGATGACTTCGTGCTGCTCGTTCCGGGGGTCCGGCCCCACTGGGCGGCGGACACGCACGATCAGAAGCGGGTCGCCACCCCCGCGGAAGCGGCGCGTCGGGGAGCGAACTACCTCGTCGTCGGCCGGGCCATCACGAGGCACCCGGATCCCCGCTCGGCGACGCTTCGGATCCTCGAGGAAACCGCGGGCTGAGCCGGGTTTTCCCGGCATCCGGAAGACGCGGCAAACGCGCCGGAACCCTCCGGTCTGTCGTTGACTTCGGTGAGAGCGATCCGATAGCCTCTGACTGGCTCTTCATTCGCTGCCCCCGGAGGTTTCCTTGTGAGAAAAGCCATCGCCACCCTGCTGTTGCTGTCTCTCGCGACGGTTGCTCTCGGGTTCGCTGTTGCGGCGTGCTCCAAGCCGCCGCCACCGCCGCCGCCGCCGCCCGAGGAGCCGCCTCCACCGCCTCCTCCACCGCCACCGCCGCCGCCACCGCCACCGCCGCCGCCACCGCCGCCGCCGACGGAGCGGGACATCTATCTGGACACGGACATGATGGAGTTGCAGCAGAACCTCGCGGACGTCTACTTCGCGTATGACGAGTCCGAGTTGACGGATGCCTCCCGGAGCGCGCTCCAGGCCAACTCAGCCTGGCTGCAGCGGCCCTACGTCTCCGCGACGATCCAGATCGAAGGACACTGCGACGAGCGCGGCACCGTGGAGTACAACCAGGCGCTCGGTGAGCGCCGGGCTCGCGCCGCCTACGACTACCTCGTTTCGCTCGGGGTTCCGGACAGCCGGCTCGAGATGATCAGCTACGGGAAGGAACGCCCGCAGTGCACCGAGAGCGACGAGGACTGCTGGCAGCGGAACCGCCGCGCCCACTTCAAGATCACCGCGAAGTAACACCCTCGCTTCGCAGAGCGCCCCGGATCCTGCCGCTGCAGGGTCCAGGGGCGCTTTTCTTGTTTCCGGCGAGCCGCGACTAGCCGGTTCCGGCCTCGCGGCCGCCGGATCTCCGGGATCCGGGATCTCCGCCGGCGCGGCGCAGGAGTCCGTGCCGCTTCATCTTTTCGTGGAGCGTCGTGGGGTTCATCTGGAGAAAACGGGCTGCCCGCTTCTGGTTCCCGCCGGTCCGTTTGAGCGCCCGCTCGATCAGCCTCTTCTCGATGCCCGCGATCACTTCCTTCAGGGGTCGGGAACCGGCGCCCTGGCTGGTCGTGGGGCCGCCGTCGGGCGGGGCGCAGAGCGTCTCCGGCAAGACGGGGCCGGAAAACCGCGAGACCCGGGCGGTGGCCACCGCGCGCTCCACCCACATGCGGAGTTCCGCCGTGTTGCCCGGCCAGTCGTAGCCGCCGCACTCATCGACGGCCTTTCCGGAGATCCCGAACGGCGCTTCGCCCGAGGTCTCCGACGCCAGCTGCAGGAAATGCAGAAGGAGGGCGGGGATGTCTTCCCGGCGCTCCCGCAGGGGCGGGATACGGATGCTGGAAGCCTCCAGCCGGTTGAAGAGCGCGCTCGAGAAGGTGCCGGCCCGCACCCTCGCGCGGAGGTCGGGGGTGGCGGAAACGATGAGCCGGAACGGGGGCGGCCGCCGAACGGCGTCCTCGAGCGCCGCCTGGTCTCCCGGGCGCAGGTGCTCCGCGCCGCTCAGATAGAGACTCCCCGGCTGGGAGCCGGGTGCGTCGGCCGCGAACTCCCGCCCGCCACGCCGCAGTCTGGCGAGGATGGGGCCCAGTTCCGTTGCCAGACTCGCGGCCTGGAGCGCGAGGAACGGAAGCGACGACTGCCGTCCCAGCCGGTGGATGAGCTCGGCGGCCAGGCGCCGGCCGCTTCCCGGCTCCCCCACCACCAGAACCGGGCCATCGGAGAAGGCGGTCGTGACGATCGCGCTGCGGACCCCGGCGGCCTCGTCCGAGCATCCGACCCAGTCCTCGAGGCGGGTCGCCGCGCGGAGCTGGTGCCGCAGAATGCGGTTCTCACGCAGAAGTCCGCGATATCCGATCTCCGCCTCGAGTGAAGTGAGCAGTGACTCCCGCTGGATCGGAACGGGCACGATCCGCGGGCGTCCGGAGCCGAGCCCGGGGGAGTGCGGCCTGGGTGTCTCGGCGGTGGGGAGCAGGATCGTTGCCGCCTCGGGACAGACCGCTTGCAGATGCTCGATCGTCGTCTGCACCGGTTCCGGGGCGGCGGTCGCGTCCACGATCACCGCCGAGGCGTCCCGGAGGAGTTGCTCCGCTGCCTCCTCCCGGACAGTGGACAGCCGCTCGACGCGCCACGATGCGTCGGTCAGGACCCGGGCCGCCTGGCGGGCCGGCTCGCCCGCGCCGACCACGACGGCGAATCGGTCGCGTTCGGCGGACGGTGTTTTCGGGACGAGGGCGGGCGCGGCGAGGGGCATGGAGACGCGGGCGAGCCCGGGCCCCCCTCCTTCACCGTTCCCTCGTCCACCGGAGGCCCGAAGCCCGGAAAGGCTTCCCAACCTAGAGAACGCTCTCAGGCGGAATTGGTTCCGCTCGTTTTCCCTCGCGTGGTTCAGCGGGCCTCGGCCGCGATCTCCACGAAGTACGCGTGGATGCGCGTGTCGTCCGTCAGTTCCGGGTGGAAAGTGGTGGCGAGCACCCTCCCTTCGCGCACGAAGGCCGGCTGTCCGCGCCATTCGGCGAGCACCTCCACGCGCGGACCGGTCTCGCTGATCACCGGGCCACGGATCATGACCAGGGGCAGGTCCGGCTCACCCAGCTCGGAGCAGGAACAGGCGCCCACGTGGCTCTCGAGCTGCCGGCCGTACCCATTGCGCTGAATCTCGATGTCGAGCACCCCGAGCGACTCCTGCGCGGGGTTCTCGACGGTGCGGGCCAGCAGGATGGCCCCGGCGCAGGTCCCGTACAGCGCTCCTCCTGCCCGGTGGAACGCGAGCAGCGGATCGAAGAGATCCTCCTCGAGGAGGAACTTGAGCATGGTCGAGCTTTCCCCGCCCGGAATGATCAGCCCGTCGAGTCCCGCGAGAGCCGCCGCCCGGCGGACTTCCACCGCTTCGATGCCGAGCCGGCGGAGGGCGGCGGCGTGGAGCGCAAAGCTCCCCTGGAGCGCCAGCACGCCGATGCGCGGCGGGGCAGGCGACGGGGCGGACCCCGGCCGGGGATCAACGGTCGTCGCTTCGGGAATCGCTCCCATGGTCACCTCGGTCGCTCAAGACAGACCACCCTGACGCACGCTGCCTGAGCGTGCCGCCGGGCCCGGGATCCACCGAACCCGGGAAGGGTCAGTACCTAGTTGCCGCGTGTCTGCAGCAACTCTTCCTCCGGCATGGTAGCGATGTCGAGGCCGCGCATCGGCTCGCCGAGACCCATCGAGACCTCGACCAGCATGGCCGGGTCGCGGTAGTGGGTCACCGCCTTCACGATGGCCTTGGCCCGCTGCTCCGGATCCGTCGACTTGAAGATCCCGGACCCCACGAACACGGACTCCGCCCCAAGCTGCATGCAGAGCGCGGCGTCGGCCGGTGTCGCCACCCCTCCCGCCGCGAAGTTCGGCACCGGGAGGCGTCCGTCGCGCGCCACCATCCGCACGATCTCGTAGGGAGCGCGGAGTTCCTTGGCGGCGGACATGAGCTCGTCGTCGGTCAGGATCGTGAGGCGGCGGAGTTCGTTGCCGATCTGGCGCAGGTGCCGCACGGCCTCCACGATGTTCCCGGAGCCCGCCTCGCCCTTGGTGCGGATGAGGGCCGCGCCCTCGCCGATCCGGCGCAGGGCCTCGCCGAGGTTGCGGCAACCGCACACGAACGGCACTTCGAACGAGTGCTTGTCGATGTGGTTCTCCTCGTCCGCCGGGGTCAGCACTTCGCTCTCGTCAACGAAGTCCACGCCCATCTGCTGAAGGATCTGCGCCTCCACGAAGTGGCCGATCCGCACCTTGGCCATGACCGGGATGCTCACCGACTCGATGATCTCCCGGATCTTCTCCGGAGACGACATGCGGGCCACGCCGCCGTCCCGCCGGATGTCGGCCGGCACCCGCTCCAGGGCCATCACGCTCACCGCGCCGGCGTCTTCGGCGATCCGCGCCTGCTCGGCATTGGTGACGTCCATGATCGCGCCGCCCTTCAGCATGTCGGCGAGACCCGTCTTCAGTCGGAATTCCGTGCTCATTCCAGTCTCCTGAACGGACCTGGTGTCCGTCGAAATGGTTGTGGGGGGCTGCTCGTCAGCGGCCGGTCAGGCGGTTACCCGGTCAGTAATTTTACTTCCCCACGTGTGGTGGATGCGGGCGAGGGCGATGCCCGCGATGATCAGGACCGCCCCGATGAGCTTGGGCGCCTGGAGCGTCTCTCCCAGCCAGAGCCAGGAGATCAGCACCGAAGGGATGGGGAGGACGTTGGAATAGATGCCGGTGAGCGTCGGACCTACCCGGCCGGTCGCGTATACCCACAGCATGTTCCCGAGGCCGATGGCGGCGAGGCCGGAGACGAGCGCCGCGTACCACCACTCCGCCGGCGCCTGCCGGAAGTCCGCCAGGGTCAGCAGGAACGGACTCGGAAGAAGGAGCAGGACCGAGGCGACCGCCGAACTCCAGGCGGTCACCCGGAGGGCGCCGTACTTGCGGACGAGCGCCGCTCCCCGAACCGTGTAGACGGCCCAGCCGATCATGGCGCCAAGGAGCATGAGGTTGCCGAGGTGGGCGCCCAGGTTCGGCTCCGCCCCGGAAACGAAGGCGATCCCGGCCATGGTGAGCACCAGGCCGAGCGCGGTGTGCTGGCAGAACGGCTCGACGCGCGTCACCCAGGCCAGCACGGCGATCGCGACCGGAGTGAGGCCGAGGATGAGCGCCGAGCTGGTGGCGGAGGAGGCGTCCGTTCCGTGGATGAACCCGACCTGGAAGACCACGTGGCCGGCCACGCCCAGCAGGAACACCCGGCCGCCGTCCCGCCACTCGAACTTCCTGAGCGCCGGCGTCCTGCTCACCGCGAGGAGGAGGACGAGGGAGGCCGGGATGAGCCGCGCCAGGTTGAAGGCGTAGGGATCACCCAGCCCGACGCCGTACTTGACGATGCTGAGGCTGGAGGCCCAGGCGAGGACGACGATCCCGAGCGCTGCTTCGGCCCGGCCGAAGCCGGCCGGTGCGGGAGCCCCGCCCTTGCGAACGGCTCGCATCCGATCGCGCTCCCGTCTCAGGGGGCCGGCGCCGGAACAGGCCGCTGACGCCTACATCATCCGGCGGACGATGCGGTCGCGCTGTTCCTGGGTGATCGCCTCGGGAACGTGGGACACCGGGGGCGCCCCGCCGTCCAGGATCGGCTCGCGCGCGTGCAGCGACTGGACGGCCTGGTCCTGGTAGAAGAGCCCGGTGTAGATCCGCTCGTCCCACTCCATGGCCCGTTCGCACGCGGACTTCCAGTCGGAGGGGTCGTGCCCCTCGTCCTCCAGCGGGGCGACCCGCTGCCGGAAAAAGTCGTAGGTGTTGTCGCGGTTGAAGGTGACGCACGGACTGAAGACGTCGATCACCGCGAAACCCGGGTGCTCGATGGCGCCCTTGATGAGCCGGACCAACTGCTTGATGTTGCCCGAGAAGCCGCGCCCCACGTAGGTGGCGCCGTTCATGATGGCCGAAGTGATCGGGTTCACCGGCCGCTCGATGTTCCCGAACGGGGTGCTCTTGGTCTTCATGCCCAGGCTGCTGCTCGGGGAGACCTGTCCGGTGGTGAGCCCGTAGATCTGGTTGTTCATCACCAGGTAGGTGAGATCCACGTTGCGGCGCGCGGTGTGCGTGAAGTGGTTTCCGCCGATGCCGTAGCCGTCGCCGTCGCCGCCGGTGACGAGCACGGTGAGCGTCTGGTTGGCCATCTTCACCCCGGTCGCCACCGCCAGCGCCCGCCCGTGCAGGGTGTGCATGCCGTAGGAGTTGAAGTATCCGGGAAAGTTCGAAGAACAGCCGATGCCGCTCACGCACACGATCTGGTGCGGGGACAGACCCAGCTCGGCCACCGACATCTGGGTGGCCCGCAGCAGGGCGAAGTCGCCGCAGCCCGGACACCAATCGGGATCGACCTTCCCCTTGAAATCTTTTGCGGTCAGCGGCTTTTCCCTGAGCTCGATAGTCACTTTGGTCTCCTGTGTGTGGTCTTCGCGGCGGCGGGCGCTATACGAGGATTTCCTGGTCCGGCACGAACACGCCGCCGGAGACGCTGCCCGCGAGGTGGGCCCGTACGCCGTCCGCGATGTGGTGCGGCATGAACGGCTCGCCGTCGTACTTGCGGATGTGACCGTCGGCGGTGATGCCGGTCTCGCTCCGCAGGTAGCGGTGGAACTGTCCCGAGTGGTTGTTTTCGATGATGAGGGTCTTCCGCGCCCCGGAAAGCGCCTCGGTGACGGCTTCGGCGTGGAACGGCAGGATCCACTTGACCGCGATCCGGTTGACCTTCACGCCGTCCGCCCGGAGCTGCTCCATCGCTTCCTCGATCACGCCGGCCGTGGAACCCCAGCCCACCAGCGTGACCTCCGCGTCCTCGTCCCCTTCCACCTCGGGAGCGGCCACGCGCGTGAAGTAGTCGTCCAGCTTGCGGGCGCGCTTTTCGACCATCTGGCGGCGCTTGATCGGGTTCGTGAACTCGTCGGAGATGAGGATGCCCTCCTCGTCGTGCTCGTCGGTGGCGACCACGTGGACGTGGCCGGGAACCCCCGGCACGGCGCGGGGAGAGATGCCGTCGGCGGTATCGAGATACCGGTTGTAGGGTCCCGCATCGCCGTTCGATTCGCGGATCAGCTTGCCGCGCTCGATGGGCGGGAACATGTCGATGTCGTCGGGGGGCACGCTGAAGGTGCCCTCGGAGATGAGCAGGTCCGAGAGAACGATGGCCGGACACTGGTAGCGGTCGACCAGGTTGAACACTTCGCCGATGGTGCTGAAAGCGTCATGGGCGTCCTGCGGGGCAACCACGATGCGTTCGAAATCGCCCTGGCTGGCGCCGAGCGCCTGCCACAGGTCACCCTGCTCGGTCTTGGTGGGTACTCCGGTCGAGGGCCCGGCGCGCATCACGTTGATGAAGACCACAGGGATCTCCATCATCGCCGCCGATCCGATGGCCTCGGTCATGAGCGCGAAGCCGCCGCCCGAGGTGGCGCACATGGTGCGGGCGCCCGTGTGGGCCGCGCCCACCGCCATGTTGGCGACCCCGATCTCGTCCTCGACCTGGCGCACCATGATGCCGAGTTCGCGGGCGTTCTTGGCCATCCAGTGGAGCACTCCCGTCGAGGGGCTCATGGGATAGGCGCAGTAGAACTTGACGCCCGCGGCCGCCCCGCCCATCGCCAGGGCATCGTTCCCGGTCCAGACGGCGAGCGGGTCGGGGTTTTGGGGGAGGTGATTCGCGAGCGGCGTGAAGTTGGCGCTCGAGTATTCGTAGCCGGCGCGGGCGACGGCGACGTTGGAAGAGACCACCGCCTCGCCCTTTCGCTGGAACTGGAGCGTGAGCGCCGACTCCAGGACCTCGAAGTCGAGCCCCAGCACGTGGGCGATGACCCCCAGCGCGGCGGTGTTCTGCGCCAGCTTGTTCTTGGCGTCGCCAGTGAGTTCGGTCACCGGCATGCCGCAGAGGTGGACGCCGTCCTGGTGTTCCCCGGGGGTGATGTTGTCGGCGTTGTAGACCGCGTAGGCGCCGGGGCCCAGATGACGCAGGTGGCGCGTCATGGTGTCCTGGTTCAGGCAGAGGAGCAGGTTGATGTGGTCGCCATGCGAAAGGGCTTCCTGCTCGCGAACCCGCATCGTCAGCAGGATGTGTCCGCCCCGAATGATGGACTGATAGGCGTTGTAGGCGTTGAGATGGAGTCCCCGGCGGACGAACATCCGGGCAAGGATGTTGCCGGGCGTGGCAATTCCCTGCCCGGCGGCACCCCCGATGGCGATGGAAAAGTCGAAACCTTGTGACATGTGCGAGTGCGGGACCTTTGGTCGGTTGAGCTTGATGCTGTTGAACCTTGAGTGAGTTCTTACCGGACGCGCCCGGACCAACAGTTCCGGTTCTTCCGGTGTCCGGTTCTTCCCAAAAGCGAGCGGGCGACGCGAAGTAAGCCGAAAAATTGTATCACCCGGGGGGCGCTGCCCTCCAGACGAAGAACCCGGGGTGCGGGCCGCCGGCCGGCGCCGCACGCTCCGTTGACAATCGGTCGTGCGCGCGCCTAGTATGGGCGGCTCCCCGCGTCACTACGGCAACCACCGCCGGGCCTGAGGGTTCATGGAGAGTGTCGAGCGGGGAAGAGGGGTCTTCGGAGCGGGTGGTTTTCCCGTGCCTCCGGAGTCCCCCGCTCAACCAGGAGTCTTTTCTGCCTAATGAGAGAGGGTATGCCCGAAACGGACGAGGGAACGGCCGCAGTCGCGGTCGCAAGTGAGGTAGCCGCGGAGCAGGCGACCGCGGTGATCGCCGGGGAAACGACCGAAGCTCCGGCCGAGGCGGCCGAAGCGGCCGCCGGCGAGGGAGACGGCGCCAGCGAAGCCCCCCTCGAGGCGGCAAGTTCCGCGGGGAACGGAGCCGCGGCGCCCCGCGACGGCGCGCCGTCGCAGGTTTCCGAGGAGGAAGCCGCCGAGTTCGAGGCCTTCCTTGATCAGTACGAGACCCACCTCGTGGAGGGGGACATCGTCACCGGGACCGTCCTCCACATGACGGACTCCGACGTGATCGTGGATGTCGGTTACAAGTCCGAGGGCATCATCCCGCTCGACGAGTTCAGGGACGTGGACGGGAACGTCCGGGTGCGGGAAGGGGACGAAATCGACGTCCTCGTCCAGCGTGCGGACAACCGCCGCGGCCACCTCGTGCTTTCACATCGCAAAGCCGAGAAGATGAAGGTCTGGAACCAGATCGAGGACGCGTTCGAGAAGCAGACGCCGGTCCGCGGCCGGGTGGTGGACCGGATCCGCGGCGGACTCGAGGTGGACATCGGGGAGATCGGGGTGCGCGGTTTCCTGCCGGGCTCCCAGGTGGATCTCCGTCCCGTAAGGAACCTCGGCAGCTACAAGGGCCGCGAGCTCGAGCTGCGGGTCATCAAGCTGAACAAGCGGCGGGGCAACATCGTGCTGTCGCGCCGGGTGGTCCTTGAGGAAGAGAAGACCAAGACCCTCGCGGCGCTCGAGGTCGGGCGCGTGTTCCGGGGCGAGGTCCGCGACCTCACCGAATACGGCGCCTTCGTGGACATCGGCGGGATCTGCGGCCTGCTCCACATCCGGGAAATGTCCTTCCGCCGGCTGGAGCATCCCTCGGAGCTCATGAAGGTGGGCGACCAGATCGAGGTCGTCATCCTCCGCTTCGACGCCGAGGCGGAGCGGGTCTCGCTCGGCTACAAGCAGCTCAACGTGGATCCGTGGACCACGGCTCACGAGCGTTACTCGGTGGGAACCCGGGTCCGCGGAAAGGTGGTCAGCATCACCGACTACGGCGCCTTCATCGAGATGGAGCCCGGGGTCGAGGGCCTGATCCACGTCAGCGAGATGAGCTGGAGCAGCCGCACCAAGCACCCCTCGAAGCTGCTCTCCAAGGGCGATTTCGTGGAAGCGATGGTGCTTCGCGTGGACTTCAAGGCCCGCCGGATCAGCCTCGGTCTGAAGCAGGTGGAACCGAACCCGTGGCCGCGGCTCGCGGAGCAGTACCCGATCGGCTCGAGGCTCACCGGAACGGTGCGGAAGTTCACCGATTTCGGCGCGTTCATCGAAGTGGACAACTCGATCGACGGGCTGATCCACATCTCCGATCTGAGCTGGAACAAGCGGATCAACCACCCCTCCGAAGTCCTGCGGGTCGGCGACTCGGTGGAGACCGTGGTGCTCAGCATCGATCCGGAGAACCGCCGGCTCTCGCTCGGACTCAAGCAGCTCTCGGATGACGCGTGGGAGGGTTTCTTCACCCGGCATCAGGAAGGCGATCTGGTGGATGGCACCGTGATCCGTTTCGCGGACTTCGGCGCGTTCGTTCAGATCGAGGAGGGAATCGAGGGCCTGCTGCGCCTGAACGACATTGACGAGCCTCCGCCCGCCAAGGCGGAGGACCGGCTGCACCTGGGGCAGCCGCTCAAACTGCGGATCGTGCGGCTCAGCCGTGACGATCGCAAGGTGGGACTCTCGCTCAAGGCCGCCGAGGAGGGCTATTCCCGGCCCGACGAGGCGGGTGAGGTGTCCGTCAAGATCGGAGACGTCTGGAAGCGGTGAGCGACACAGCGATCACCCGCGCCCGCCTGGCCGCCGAGGTATCGGAGTCCACGGGGATTACGCGCCGCGAGGCCGATCTCATCGTGGAGACGGTTTTCGACGCGATCGCCGGCGCGCTCCGTTCCGGAGACGAGGTGGAGATTCGCGGATTCGGCAGTTTCCGTCTGCGGAGCCGGAAGGCGCGCCTCACGCGGAACCCGCGAACCGGTGAACAGATCATGGTGCCCCCCAAACGGGTGCCGTTCTTCCGGGCCGGGAAGGCGCTGCGCGACCGCCTCAACCGGAAGCCGGGCGAAGAGGCGCTGGGGGCGTCCTAGGAACCGGCGTCGCGGAATTCGGCGCCAGCTTCCCGGGAACGCCGGCCCCAGGCCGGAACGTCCGGTTGGCCCTGACGGGCGGCGGCCGGCGGTCCCGATCCGCGACTCCCGCGTCCCCTCGAGGAGTGCTACGGTTTCCGAAGAGGTGTCTTCCGTCCCGAACAGGCCGTCCCGTTGAGCCCACGCGTCAGTCTTTCCCCGGCCGGATCCGAGCCCTCGCGGGCCCTGTTCGATCCGCTGGCGGAGCTTCCGCTCCGCTTCGTCACGGGGACCGCGCTCTTCGATGGTCACGACGCCTCGATCCACGTCTTCCGCCGCCTCCTGCAGCGGGGGGGCGCCGAGGTCATTCACCTCGGCCACAACCGCGGCGCCGGCGAGATCGCCGCCGCCGCCCTCGAGGAGGACGCGGACGCCATCGCCGTCTCCTCCTACCAGGGGGGGCACAACGAGTTCTTCCGCTACCTGGTGGACCTCCTCCGGGAGGCCGGGCGCGGCGAGATCCGGATATTCGGAGGCGGTGGGGGCGTGATCCGGCCTCACGAGGCTGCCGACCTCGAGGCGTACGGGGTGGCGCGGATCTACTCCCCGGGGGACGACCGGGTGACCGGCATCGAAGGGGTGGTGGACGACATGCTGCGCGACGCCGCCGAGGCGCGCGGGGCCCGGTCCCAGACGCCCTTCGACGAGTTGCTCGCGGATCTCGCCGGCGGCGACCCGCTGCGGCGCACCGGCGCGGCGGCGCGGCTGATCAGCTTTGCCGAGAACGAAGGGCTGGAGGCCGCCGACCGGGCGGCGCTCTCCGAACTCGTCGGGTCGCCCGCACCCGTGCTGGGGATTACCGGCACGGGCGGCGCCGGCAAGAGTTCGGTGCTCGACGAGCTGCTCCTCAGGTTCCGCGCCGGGAAGCCGGACCTGGGTTCCGGGCCGGTGGGCCGGATCGGCGTGCTCGCCGTGGACCCCTCGAAGCGGCGCACCGGGGGCGCGCTGCTCGGGGACCGCATCCGGCTGAACGCGATCGCGGGTACGGACGTCTTCGTCCGCAGCGTGGCCACCCGCCGCTCGGGCACCGAGCTCGCGACGGTGGTGGATGACGCGCTCCTCGTCCTGCGGGCCGCCGGCTGCCAGCTCCTCGTGGTGGAGACGGGCGGCATCGGGCAGGGCGACTCGCGGATCGTGGACATCAGCGACTTCTCGCTCTACGTGATGACGTCCGACTACGGCGCCGAGAGCCAGCTCGAAAAGATCGACATGCTGGACCTGGCGGACGCCGTGGCGCTCAACAAGGCCGACCACCCGGGCGCCGAGGACGCGCTCTTCGCGGTGCGCCGGGCCTTCCAGCGGGCGCGTTCGCTGCCGCGCCACGCCCCGGCGCCGGTCCTCCCGACGGTGGCGAGCCGGTTCGCGGACCCGGGGCTCGACCGGCTCTACGCCGTGGTCCGGGACGGGCTGGCCGGGAGGGAGACCGCGCTCCCGGCGCCGCCCGGCGAGCGTCCCGATGACCAGCTCGCCGGAGTACGCCTCATTCCCCCGGCGCGCGCCGGCTACCTGGCCGAGATCGCCGACACGCTCCGGAGCGAGAAGGCCCGGGTTGCCGCCGAGGCCGAGCGGGCCGGAAGGGTCGAGCACCTCGAGGCGGCAGCCGCGGACCTGCGCGCCGCCGGAGGCGCCGAGGCGGCCGCCGAGGCCGTCGAGGCGCGGCTCGCCGAGGCCCGCGATGCACTCGACCCCGGGAGCCGGGAACTGCTCGCGGGCTGGCCCGAGCTGGCGGCCCGGTACGAGGCGCCGCGATACCGGGCTCGGGTCCGGGACCGGGTGCGCGAGTACGGGACCCATCGGGAAACGCTGTCCGGCACCCGGCTTCCGCGCGTCGCGCTGCCGCGTTTCGGAAGCGGCCGCGAGACGCTCCGGTTCCTGCTCGACGAGAACCTGCCCGGGCACTACCCGTTCACCGCGGGGGTCTTTCCGTTCCGGCGGGAGGAGGAGAGCCCGCGGCGGCAGTTCGCGGGAGAGGGCGGCCCCGCCCGCACCAACCGGAGGTTCCACCTGCTCGCGGAATCCGAGGAGGCCACCCGGCTTTCGGTGGCCTTCGACAGCGTGACCCTCTACGGAGACGATCCGGCCCGGCGGCCGGACATCTTCGGCAAGATCGGGGAGGGCGGGGTATCCATCGCGACGCTCGACGACATGTGCGACATGTTCGAGGGGTTCCGGCTTACCGACCCGGCGACCAGCGTCTCGATGACGATCAACGGCCCCGCGCCGGTGATCCTCGCGATGTTCCTGAACGCCGCGGTGCGCCAGGAGGAGAGGATCTTTGAGGATGAGCACGGGCGACCGCCCTCGGCCGCCGAGCACGAGGAACTGAAGGCCCGGACGCTCTCGGCGGTGCGCGGGACGGTGCAGGCGGACATCCTCAAGGAGGACCAGGCCCAGAACACCTGCATCTTCTCCACCGGCTTCGCGCTCCGGCTGATGGGGGACGTCCAGGAGCACTTCATCGAGCGGGGGGTCCGGAACTTCTACTCCGTCTCCATTTCCGGCTACCACATCGCCGAAGCCGGGGCGAACCCCATCACCCAACTCGCCTTCACCCTCGCGAACGGCTTCACCTACGTCGAGTACTACCTGGCCCGGGGCCTTCCGGTGGACGCCTTCGCCCCGAATCTCTCCTTCTTCTTCAGCAACGGCCTCGATCCCGAGTACGCGGTCATGGCGCGGGTGGCCCGGCGCATCTGGGCGCGCGCCATGAAGCTCCGCTACGGCGCCGGGGAGCGGAGCCAGAAGTTCAAGGTCCACATCCAGACCTCCGGCCGTTCGCTCCATGCCCAGGAAGTGCAGTTCAACGACATCCGCACGACGCTCCAGGCGCTCATCGCGACCAACGACAACTGCAACTCGCTCCACACGAACGCCTACGACGAGGCCATCACCACCCCCACGCCGGAATCGGTGCGGCGGGCGGTGGCCATCCAGAAGATCATCCGCTCCGAGTTCGGCATGGCCTGGAACGAGAACCCGCTCTCGGGTTCGTTCATCGTGTCCCGGCTGACCGATCTCGTCGAGGAAGCGGTGCTCGCCGAATTCGATCGCCTGAGCGCCCGCGGCGGCGTGCTGGCCGCCATGGAGCGCCAGTACCAGCGCAACCGGATCCAGGAAGAGTCGCTCCTCTACGAGACCCGGAAGGACTCCGGCGAAATCCCGATCATCGGGGTGAACACCTTCCTCGCGGAACCCGAGGACGGGGCGCCGGAAGCGGTGCCGCTCGCGCGCGCCACCGACGACGAAAAAGAGGCGCAGGTCCTGCGCGTGGAGGCGTTCCGGCGGCGCCACGCGAAGGAGGCCCCGGAGGCGCTTCGGAGGCTGCAGGAGGTGGCCCGTTCGGGCGGCAATGTCTTCGCCGAGCTGATGGAGACGGTGAAGGTTGCGAGTCTCGGGCAGATCACCGGGGCGCTCTACGAGGTCGGCGGCCGCTACCGCCGGGCGATGTGAGCGGGACTGCCGAGGGCGCCCGGAGCGGAACGGCGGCGAGTCCGCCGTACCGCATCCTGGTCGCGAAACCGGGGCTCGACGGGCACGACCGGGGGGCGCTGGTGGTGGCGAAGGCGCTCCGCGACGCGGGTTTCGAGGTGATCTATACGGGGCTCAGGAGAACTCCGGAAGAAATTGTCGAGGCGGCGCTGCAGGAAGACGTGGAGGCGGTCGGCGTCTCCATTCTTTCCGGCGCCCACCGTCCGCTGGTCCGCCGGATCCTGGAAGGGCTCTCCGAGCGGGGGCTCGCGGATGTTCCGGTCTTCGTCGGCGGCCTGATCCCCGATCGGGACGTCGGAGATCTCCGCGAGATGGGCGTCGCCCAGGTGTTCGGGCCGGACACCCCGACCTCCGAGGCCGCCCGGATCCTGGGGTCGCGGCTCGCCGAGCGCCGCCGCCGGCGCGCCGTCCAGTAGACGCCTTGCCGACCGGAGGCCTCGAGCCCGCGGCAGCCGCCGTGAAGCCGGGCGCCGCCGCGCCTTCCCGTTCCGGAGGGACGGAGTCGTTGCGGATGGCCGTCCTCGACGCGACCCGCGCGCGGCCGGCGCCGTTCATTGGCGTCTGGGGCCGTGTCGCGTCCACGAACGAAGTCGCGAAGGCGATCGCGCTCGACGCGGGGGCGGCGCGCCTGGCGGGAAGCGTGCTGATCGCCGAAACGCAGACGGAGGGGAAGGGGCGCTTCGGCCGGACCTGGGTCTCGCCGCCGGGCGGGCTCTACCTGAGCGTCCTCGTCGAGCCTCCGGCGGGGCCCGGCGCGCCGGCGGCGGACCCGCTGACCCTGTTGCCGCTTGCGGCCGGAGTCGCCGTGGCGCAGGCAGTGCGGCGGGCCGCCGGGATTCCGGCGGAACTTCGGTGGCCCAATGACCTCGACTGGAACGGCAGGAAGGTTGCCGGCGTGCTGGCCGAGGTCGGATTCCGCAGAGAGTCTCCCCGGCTGGCGGTGGTGGGGTTCGGGGTCAACCTGACGCCGGTCTCGCTGCCGGCGGCCGCTTCGGCGGACACCTCGGGGTCGCTGCCCGCGCCCATCCCGCGGCTGCCGGGCTGGCTCCCGGAAGGCGTGGACCGGGCCGGACTTGCCCGGGCGCTGGTGATGTCCCTGGACGCGGCCCTCGCTCTGCTCCGGAAGGACCCCGCGTCGCTGCGGGCCCGCTGGGAAGCGATCAGCCCCACCGCACGCGGCTGCCGCGCCGAGGTGCGGCTGCGCGCCTCCGCGCCGGTGCGCGGGATGACCGACGGACTGGACGCCGGAGGAGGCCTGCGGGTCCGGGTCGACGGCGGCGGGACCCGGGTGGTGACCGAGAGTGACGCGGTCCGGATCCTCCACGCCGACCCGGGTTCGGGGCGCCCGGACGGGGTGGTTCCCGGATGAGCCGGGCGCCGGCCCCCGACGACTACTACCGGGCGGTGGAACGCGCGTTCCTCGATCTCCGCGGGGGCGGTCTGGTGCTCAGTCCGGCCGACTGGGACCAGGTCTGCCGGTGGGAGGCGCGCGGGATACCGCTGGACGTCGTCCTTTCCGGCATCCGCGCGACGTTCTCGGAAAAGGTCCGCGTCTCTCCCCGGATGCCGCTCGGCGAGTGTTCCCGGGCGGTCGAGGCCTCGTTCGACGCGAAGCGGCTCCGGCAGGCGGGCGCCGGCGCCCCGCGCGAGACGGGGCCGGACGCCGAGACCGGCCTCGAACGGCTCCCGGGGCAGCTGAGGAACTGGTCGCCCGACCGGGCGCGTCTCGCGAACCCGGAGACGGCGGGTGACCTGGTTGCCGCGGCCCACGCTGCGGCCGCGCAGATCGAAAGGCTCGGCAAGCCAGAAAACGCCTCGGCGAGCGCCGGGGAAACGGTCCAGGCGATCGAGAACGACCTTGTGATTCGGCTTCAGGCGGCCCTTCCCGACGCCGCCCGCGAGGAGATCGAGACCGAGGTGCGCAACAAACTCGCACCGTACCGGACGCGCATGCCGGAATCCACCTGGCGAGCGACGTTCGACCGGGCGGTCCGGCGCCGGGTGGGCGAGTTCTTCGGGCTGGGGCCACTCTCCGACTGAGCGGGGCCACCGGTGGTGGTCACCGGCCCCCTCCCTTCCGGCGCCCGGAGCGGGCCGCGGCCCCGTCCGGCGCCGGAGACCGCCTCCGGCGGAACGGCGCCCGCGCCGCTCCTCCTGCTGGCCGCCGCCTTCTGGGGAGGCATTGCCGCTTCGGCATCGATGCCCGGTTCGCTCCCGGAATCGGGCCCCCCGCCGCCGGTGCTCGCGCTCCTCGGGGCCGCGGCTCTCCTCCCGAGCCTCGCCGCGGGGCGCCGGTTGCGCGGACGGTTCGGCCCGGGTCCGGGCGCGAGGACCGGGTTGCTCCTGCTCGCGGCCTTCATCGCGGGCGTCCTTTCCCGCCCCGTGCCCGGTTCGGAGTCCTCGCTGTCGCAGGCGATCCGAGGCCTGGGAGTCGAGCGCCTGAGCCGTCCCGTCCGCCTCGAGGGAGTGCTCCGGGCGGAGCCCGAGGACTCCGGCCGGCGCACCTCGCTCGCGCTGCGGGTGGACCGGCTGGGCGCGAGCCGCGAAGAGCGGGAGGTCGACGGCGAGGTCTCGATCCGCGTGGACGGCGATCGCCGGGACCGCCTCCGGAGCCTTGCCCGGGGGGCGCGGGTTGCGGTCTGGTCCCGGGTTTCCGAACCGCGCCCGCCGGGAAACCCCGGCGCCCGGGAGATTCGGGGTCCCGTCGCCCTCTTCGGCTCCACCAAGAGCGCCCTGCTGGTCCGGGAGACCGCGCCGGGTCCCGTCCCCTGGCAACTCGTGCACCGGGTCCGATCCCGGATCCGGGACCGCCTCTCGGGCGGCGGTTTCCCGGAGGACGTGCTCGGGGTCGTCACCGCCATGCTCATCGGCGACCGCACGCGGACGGGGCCGGCGACGGAGCGGGCTTTCCGCGACGCCGGCACGCTCCACCTGATGGCGGTGAGCGGGCTCCACGTCGGGCTGTTGAGCCTGCTGATCTACGGGACTCTCGTCCTGGCGGGCCTGCCGCGGCGCACCGCGCTCAGCGTCCTGCTCTTCCTGCTTCCGCTCTACGCGGCGCTGGCGCTGCTCGCCTATTCCCCGTGGAACGCCGTCGACGTGGGGTTCCAACTCAGTTTCGCCGCCACCCTCGCGATCATCGCCGCCTTCCGCCCGGAGGATCCCGCCGATGCCGTCTGGGACCCTTCGCCGCGCTGGCGGACCTGGATCCTGGCCCCGCTCGGGGTGACGCTGGCGTCCCAGCTCGCGACCTTCCCCATCGTCGCCTGGCACTTCGGCCGGGTGGTGTTCGGGGGCCTGCTGGTCGCGGTTCCGGCGGGTCTCCTGGCGGGGCCGGTGCTCGGCCTCGGGTTCGCCTGGCTGGCGCTCGCCGGGACCGGGTTTCCCGGGGAGGCGGCGGGCTGGTTGCTGACGGCCTCCACCCAGACGCTCATCCGGCTCAGCGAGTGGGGCGCCGGACTCCCGTTCGGCGCCTTCCCCGTGGCCCGGCCGGGGCTCTGGTGGCTGGCCGCCTGGCTGGGGCTCGCGATCACCCTGCTGAAGCTTCGGGGCAGACGCAGGATCGGTCCGGCCATCCCCCTGGCGCTGCTGGCGCTGTTCACGCTGCCCCTCGCGGAGCCGGCGGATGGGACGCTCCGGCTCACGGCCCTCGACGTGGGGATGGGTGACGCCCTGGTCCTTTCGCTTCCGGCGGGCGGGGCGGTGCTCCTCGACGCGGGTCCTGCCTTCGGCGGCTGGAGCGCCGGCGAGGCCGTCGTCACTCCGTTCCTGGCGCACGCGGGCTACCGGCGGCTGCGTGCCGCCGTTCCCACGCACGGCGATCTGGACCACGTCGGGGGGTTCCCGGCGGCGTTCCGCGACTTCCGCGTGGACGAGGTCCGGGAGGGCGGCGGGACCGCCGAGGATTCCCGGCGCGCAGTCCGGGTGATGCACCGCGAGCGTGTCCGGCGGGGAATCCCCCTCCGCCGTCTCCGCGCCGGCGAGCGGTTCGAACTGGGCGGCGCCCGCTTCTCGGTGCTGCTCGCCGGCGACCACGGGACCGGCCGGGAAGAACGTCCCAACGAGCGCTCGCTCGTGCTGGCGGTGGACTACGCCGGGAGACGGCTGCTGCTGACCGGCGACGCCGGGGAGGCGACCGAGCGGGTGCTGCTCCGCCGGTATGGAGGCGCGCTGCGCTCCGACGTGCTCAAGGTCGGCCACCACGGCAGCCGGTTCTCGACCACCCCGGAGTTCCTGGCCGCGGTAGCGCCCGACGTGGCGCTGGTCCCGGTGCGCGCCGATCCCAGACGGGGCCTTCCCGACGATGGGGTCCTGGAGCGGCTGCGGCGGAGCGGCGCCGCGGTGTACCGCACCGACGAGACCGGCGCGGTGACGGTGGCCATCGGACCGGACGGCCGGATGTCCGTCAGCACATTCCGGAACCCGGGAACGCCGCTCTTCAGACCGGCACCGCGGCCGTAGGCCGCGAGACTCACCCGCCGAGCCGCCGGACCGCGTTGCGGAGCGCCGACTCCGGATCCAGTCCGTCCCGCCGGGCCTCCCGCGCGACCGCCAGCAGCAGGTCGCCAAGCGCCGTCTCGAGCTGCTCCGCGTCTTCGCCCCGCCGTGCCGCCTGCATCCGCTCGACGGCGGGGAGGATGCCGTCCCGCTCCGCCTCCTCCCCGTCCTCGGCCGCACCCCTCCGCTCGATGGCCTTCATCGCGACCAGCAACGCCGGCAGACCCTGCGGCAGCCGGTCCCCGGACGCCGGGCGCTCCGCCTTCTCCGCGGCCTTGATCGCCTCCCAACTGGCGAACGCCTCGCCGGCGTCCGAGGCCCGCTCCTGGTCCCCGAACACGTGGGGGTGCCGGCGGATCAGCTTGCGGGTGATGCCGCGGGCGACCTCCGCCATCCCGAACCGGCCCTCCTCCTCGGCGATCTGCGCCATGAACACCACTTCCAGCAGCAGGTCCCCGCACTCCTCGAGCACCGCGGCCGGGTCCTTCCGGTCGACCGCGTCCACCAGTTCGTACGCCTCCTCGATCACGTAGCGCCGGAGTGAGTCCCAGGTCTGCTCCCGGTCCCAGGGGCAGCCGTTCTCGGACCGCAGCTTCGCCATGATCTCCACCAGACCGGCGACCTCGGCGCCGCCGGCCGCCGCGCGTTCGAGGGCGGCGCGGGTCTCTTCGGGATTCTTCATGGGCCGGATGGAATGTTCGGCCGGCATTGTCCCCGCGGTCCGGTCCCGTTTCAAGGCGCCGGCGGCTCGCGGAGCGGGTGGCGGGACAATAGGATTCCGGGAAGCGGGCCGCCACCCGGCGCGGCCCGGACAACGGATGAGTGAAGAGGAGCAAGCCCCGCGCATTGTCGTCAGGGACCGGCGCGCCTTCGCGTCCGACGGTTCCCGCCGCCCGGACGCCCCACCCCGGAGCGAGCCGTCCCCCGACGTCCCCCCGGTCCGAACGGAAACGAAACCCGCAGCCGCAGTCCCCGCCGAATCCGCTCCGGCCCCGGGACCGGCGCCCGAGGAGGACCCCCGCTTCAAACAGCTCGTTTCCCTGCTCTTTTCGCAGGCCGCGATGCTGCTCGAGCAGACCGCCGAGGGTGCGGAGAAGCCGGGATCGGCCAGCGGTGCGCAGCGGGCCGAAGCGCTCCAGGGACTCCAGGCGGTGATCGGCCTTCTGGAGGTCGTCGAGGAGAAGACCCGGGGCCGGCTCGCTCCGGGCGACGCCCGGCTGGTCTCCCAGGCGCTCTACCAACTGCGGATGGCGTACATGGAGCGCTCTCACGGGCCCGACGGATGAAGATCGAGCGCCTCCGCGAGCTGCCCCCCGCGGCGGGCGGGGCGGGTCCCGGCGGGCCGCCCCGGCCGGCCGTCGTCGCGGTCGGCAACTTTGACGGAGTCCACCGGGGCCACCGGATGGGGTTGCAGCTCGCCGGGGAGGAGGCGCGGGAGCGCGGCGCCGAGTGCGTCGCCGTGACCTTCGATCCCCACCCCGCCCGCCTGCTTCGCCCCGGCCGCGCTCCGAAGAGCATCACCAGCTTCGCGCTCAAGGCGGAGCGGCTCGCCGCCGCCGGCGTGGAGCGCCTCGTCGTGCTCGAGTTCGGCGACGCGATGGCCCGGACCTCTCCCGCCGACTTCGCGTCCCGGCTGCTCGTGGAGCGGCTCGGGGCCGTTACCGTGGTGCAGGGTGCGAATTTCCGGTTCGGCCGCGGCCGCGCGGGCGACCTCGAGACCCTCCGCGCCCTCGGTGACCGTCTCGGGTTCGGGGTCATCGAGGCGCCGTCCGTGTCGTGGAAGGGGGCGATCGTCTCTTCCACCCGGATCCGGCGGGCACTGGCCGAGGGGAACATCGAAGAGGGCGCCGCGCTCCTCGGCGCCTTCTACGAGATCGATGGCGAGGTGGTCCCGGGACGGGGCCGGGGCCGGGGGCTCGGGTTTCCCACCGCCAACCTGGCGCCCGCCGGGGACGTGCTGGTTCCGCATGGGGTCTATGCGGTGGATGCGGTCCTGACCTCCCCGGGAGAAGGGCTTTTCCGGGCCGTGCTTCACTACGGACCGCGGCCCACTTTCGACGATTCGCCTTCCCTGGAGGTGCACCTGACGGGTTTCTCCGGTGAGGTGTCGCGCCTCCGGGTGCGCTTCCTCTCCCGCCTGCGGGAGGTTCGGGCCTTTCCCGGCCCGCAGTCCCTCAGGGAGCAGCTTGGCCGCGACGTGGCGAAGGCCCGCGACCTGGTCGCGTTCCCGGCGCCCGAGGTCTGGTCCCGCTCTGCCGAGGCCGCCAAACCCGAGACGCTCACCCATGCCTGATCTTCAAGTCGCTACCCGCCGCGCCGCCGAAGTGGTCGTCGTGGAACCGAAGGGGTTCATCAACGCGCACACCGTGGCCGAGTTCGAGGGAGTGCTGAACGCGCTCGTCGAGGCCGGCGACGTGCGGATCGTGATCAGCGGCGCCCACCTCTCCTACGTGGCGAGCGCCGGCTTCGGCGCGATCATGGGACTGATCGAAGAGGCCCGCGCGGGCGGCGGGGACATCCGGGTTGCGGCGCTTACCGGGACCGTCGCCCATATCTTCCGCGTCCTGGGTTTCGACCGGCTGTGCCGCACCTTCGAGACCGAGGAGGAAGCGGTCCTCAGCTTTGGAGGGGGTTGAGCCATTGGCGACGGACCGGGCGCCGTTCGAGCTTGACGTGCCGGCGACCTGCGAGTGCCTGAGCCTCGTCCACGAGGCGACCCGGAGAGCGGCGATCGCCGAGGGCTTCGATCCCGCCGCCGCGGACGAGATCGCGGTGGCGGTGGGAGAGGCGATGACGAACGTGGTCGAACACGCCTATCGGGGCGAGCGGGGTCACGCCGTCCGGCTGCGTTTCCTGCCCGGGCCCGAGGCGCTACGGATCGAACTGGAGCACCGCGGCGCCGCGCCCACGAGCCTTCCGGCCGGGGTGGACCTCGGTCGCCTCGCGCGCGAGCGGCGGCGGGGCGGCCTGGGGGTGCATCTCATGCGCCGGCTCATGGATCACGTCGTCCATGAGGAATCGGCGGCGGGTGTCGGCTGCTGGGTGCTCGAGCGCAACCGCGCGGGTTCCGGCTCGCCGGGCCGCGAGCCGGAGTCCTGATCCCGTGCGCGCAGGATCGGAGCGAAATCCGCCGGGCGAGGAGCAGGAGCGCCGCGCCGCGGGGCCGCCTCGGAGCGCCGGCCTGACATGACCACGCGCACGGTGCGCACGCCCGTGCCGGAGCCGCCGGCCTCTCCCGGCACGCGTTACCAGCAGTTGCTCGCGGAGCACATCGGAGGCATGAACCCCGGGCTGGAACGGCGGGTGTCCGAACTCCTGGCCCTGACCGACTTCAGCGCGGCGGCGTTCGAGCGGCTGAATGCGGCGGAGGTGGCGTCCCTCATCGTCCTGGTGGCGCTTGGCGAGTCCGGCGCCCGCTGGGCGGGCTTGCTGCTCCCCGACGAGGAGGGGGTCCTGCACCCGGCCAGCCGGCGGGGGGCCGGGAATCCCGGCTGGGAGGAGCTTCAACTGGAAGCGCCCGAACGGCTACCCGGCGCGCTCGTCCTGCGGTCCGGTGGCGAACATCCGCAAGAAGACGCGGCGGCGGAGCCATTTCGCCAGCTCATGCGCGATTCCGAAGCGTCGTCGGCGACCCTCCTGCGCACCCGGGACGGACTCCGCGGCGTGCTCCTGCTGGGGGAACCGCATCCGGACCTCGCCGGGTCACGGACCGACTTTCTGGAGGCGCTCTCGGTTTCCGCGGCGGCGGCGCTCGAGAAGTGCCGGCGCGACGAGGAGTTGCGGGTGGCGAACCGGCGGCTGTCGCTCCACGTCTACCAGCTCCGCTCGCTCATGGACCTCACCGCCGGCCTGCACCGGGCCCGCGACGAAGCGGCGGTCTGGGACCTGTTGCTCCACGGGGCCATGGGGCACGTGCTGGCGAGCCGGGCCGCCGTGGTGGCCGGGGGAAGGGTGGTCGCCGCCAAGGGACCGAAGCGCCCGGAAGACGATGGGGCGATCTTCGTGCGCGCCGCCGAGATCATGGCGGGCGACCACAACATTCGTCCGGCGGCCGATCTCTCGCACTGGGCCACCTCCTGCGACCTCGCGAGGCTGGAGATCGGCTGGGTCGTGCCCTTTGCTTCCGGTGCGGTCCAGGGAACGCTCTTCCTCGGTACCGCCGGGTTCGGCCGGGAGCTGTCGTCGGCGGACCGGGCCTTTCTGACCTCGCTCACCGGACAGGCCTCGGCCGCGGTCGAAAGCCTGCGCCTCACCCGCGCCTCCATCCAGAAGGAGAAGGAACTCGAGGTGGCGCGCCGGATCCAGGCCCGCTTTCTGCCGTCGGAGGCTCCGGAGTATCCCGGGTGGGACCTCTGGGGGATCAACATTCCCTGTCTCTCCGTCGGGGGGGACTACTACGATTACCTCACCCTGGACGAGGCGGTCTTCGTCACGATCGCCGACGTCTCCGGCAAGGGAGCCGGGCCGGCGCTCATCATGGCTTCGGTCCAGGCGTCCCTGCGCAGTTTCTTCCGGCACGGCCGGCCCGGGATCGCCAGCGCCGCGCAGGACCTGAATCACCACCTCCACCAGAACACCGAGGACAGCCGCTACATGACCGCCATCCTGGCCCGGCTCGAACCCGCGAGCGGCCGGCTCGACTACCTGAACGCCGGGCACGTGCATCCGGTGCTGGTCCGGGGCGACGGCTCGGTCGAGCGCCTGGACCGGGGTTCCACGGTGCTGGGTCTCTTCCCGGAGATCGAGACCGAGGTGGGCACCTGCGAACTCGGTCCCGGCGACCTGGTGGCGCTCTACACCGACGGCCTGAGCGAGGCCGAAGATCCGGCGGGCAGCCTCTTCGACGACGCCCGCATCGTGGACGCCCTGATCGCCGCCCGCTCGATGAGCGCCCGCGACATCTGCGGCGACCTGCTTTCGCGGGCCCGGGCCTTCTCCGGGCCCAGTCCGCTGCGCGACGACCTCACGCTCGTCGTCCTCAAGCGCCGCGGCCGGCAGATCGTCGTCTAGTACGTTTCGATGCCCGACAAGAGCACCTTCCGGCTCCGCAACACGCTCGGGGGCCGGGTCGAGCCGTTCCAGCCGAAGCGCGCCGACGAAGTGCGCATGTACACCTGCGGACTCACCGTGTACGCCCGGGGCCACATCGGGAACTTCCGGACCTTCGTGGCCCAGGACATCCTGCGGCGCTACCTCGGGTTCAAGGGTTACCGCGTCCTGCAGGCCATGAACTTCACGGACGTGGACGACAAGACCATCCGGGGCGCCAACGAGGCCGGGCAGCCGCTCCGCGACTACACGACCCGCTACATCGAGGAGTTCTTCGACGATGCCGACGCCCTCGGGATCGAGCGCGCCGAGCACTACCCGAGAGCCACCGATCCGGAGTACGTCGAGGCGATGATCCGGCTCGTCGAGCGTCTGCTCGCGAACGGGATCGCCTACGAAGCCGGCGGTTCCATCTACTTCCGGGTCACGGACTTTCCCGGCTACGGACAGCTCTCGGGGGCGGCGGCGTCCGACCGGCTGGCCGGCGCGCGGGTGGACTCGGACGAGTACGACAAGGAGGACGCCCAGGACTTCGTTCTCTGGAAAGGCCCGAGACCCGGCGAGCCGGTCTGGGAGGCGCCGTTCGGGCCGGGCCGTCCCGGCTGGCATCTGGAGTGTTCGGCGATGGGACTGGAACTGCTCGGTTCCGGTTTCGACCTCCACTGCGGCGGCGTGGATCTCGTGTTCCCGCACCATGAGAACGAGATCGCCCAGAGCGAGGCCGCCACCGGCGAGACCTTCGTGCGTCACTGGTTCCACTGCGAGCACCTCTTGGTGGACGGCCGGAAGATGTCGAAGTCGCTCGGGAACCAGTTCACCGTCCGGGAACTGCTGGACGAAGGGTTCGCGCCCGCCGCCATCCGCCACCTGCTGGCCAGCGTGCACTACCGCCAGCAGCTCAACTTCACGAAGGCCGGCCTCCGGCAGGCCGAGGTGGCGATCGGCAGGGTGGACGACTTCCTGCGGCGCTCGGACGAGGCCGCCTCCGGGAACGACGCCGCACCACCGGCGGAGGCCGCCGCGGCGCTCGTCCGTTTCGAGGAGGCGCTGGACGACGACCTGAACACCTCGAAGGCGCTCGCCGAGGTGTTCATCGCCCTCAAGGAGGGCAACCGGGCGCTTCATTCGTCCGGAGGAGCCGCCGAGGCGGCGGGGTGGGCGGCCGCCATCCGGCGGATGAACGCGGTCTTCGGCAGTTTCGAGATGGGTTCCGCGCCGGAAGACGCCGGAGAGGCGGAAGAGCCACCCGAGCTGGAGGCGCTGATCCGGGAGCGTCAGGAAGCCCGCCAACGCCGGGACTTCGCCCGCGCCGACGAAATCCGCGACGGGTTGGCGGCCCGCGGGATCCTCCTCGAGGATTCCCCCTCCGGCACCATCTGGCGGCGGCGCGAGGACTAGCGAGCCATGGCCGGGCGGGGCAGGGCCCGCTGGCCATTCCGGAGACGCGCCCCCCACCTGAGGCTCGGAGCGCGCGGCGAACGGATCGCCGCCCGGGTGCTGCGCCGTTCGGGCTACCGGGTGGTGGCCCGGAACTATCGGCCGGGCCGGCAACGCAGCGATGCGGAACTCGACATCGTCGCCTGGGAGGGGCAGACGCTCGCCGTCGTCGAGGTGAAGACCCGGCGCGGCGGCTTCGGCGATCCGGCGGAGCGGGTGGACCGCGAGAAGCGCCGCCGGATCCGACGCTCCGCCGCCCGCATGTGGCGGCGGGAGTCGTCCCGGAAGCGCATCCCGCCGGGGTCCCGGCTGCGGATGGACGTGGTGGAGGTCTGGTTCCCGCCGGTTCGCTCGCGCCGCTTCCTGGCCCGGCTGCGGGCCGCGCTGCGCCCCCCGGTCGTGCGGATCCGCCGCGGCGCCTTCTGAGCCAGGGACCGCCGGAAGGGCGCCGCCGGCTTGGAACGCCGGTCTCCGGACCGGCACCGCGGCGCTCCGCGCCGCGCATGTCGCAAGGCCATCCGCCCGCGGAGGCCGGACCGCCACCGCCGCCCGAAGGGAGCCGAAATCCCAAGCCCATCACCCGGTTTGGCCAAGAGTCCCTCGCCCGCACGGCTATACTCGCCGCCCGGCGAGCGGGACTAACTCAGTGGTAGAGTGCAACCTTGCCAAGGTTGAAGTCGCGGGTTCGAATCCCGTGTCCCGCTCCAGCCGTACGTGGGTCAAGGCGGCGTAGCCAAGTGGCCAAGGCGGAGGTCTGCAAAACCTCTATTCGGCGGTTCGAATCCGCCCGCCGCCTCCGCCGCTTAGCCTGACCGGATGCGCCGGGGCGGCGCGTTCGGTGTGTGTTTCCGGGTCTTGCGGTGATCGGAATTCGCCGCGGGGCGAGCTTGCCGGGATGGCGAAATCGGTAGACGCGGGAGACTTAAAATCTCCTGTCCCTGATGGGACGTGCGGGTTCGAGCCCCGCTCCCGGTACGGCTTGGAACGCCGACCTCCGGTCGGCACCGCGGCCCGCCGGGCCGCGGATGGTTCAGCCCGCCCTGTCCTCGCGGGACGGAGTTCGCAGCCGGGCTCCCTCGCGCGGTGGTGGACTCTCCGCCGGGTCGCCGCGTCTAGGCGTCCGGTGGGTACGCGAGTTTGCCGACGAACAGGATCGCGCCCGTGAGGCGTTCCCGGATGAAGAAGAGGAAGGGACGGTCGGCCCGTACGGTGATGGGGGGCGGAGGGGCCGAGGTGACTCCGACGACCACCGTTGCCGCCGCCGCTTCGGTGCCCTCCTCGGTCACCTCGACCAGCGCCTTCTGCAGGACGCTCGAGATCCACAGCCCGTCGACCGGCGAGAGTCTCGTGAGGTCCGCCTTTCCCGTGAATGCGTCCACCATCCCGAGCGCGGCGAGGTCGTCCTTCAGCTCGCGTTCGTACTCCATCCGGAAACGCGGCAGGAAGAGCTCCACCTCGGTCTCCTCGAAGCTCCCGGCGAGGTCCCTCCACGCCGCCGCGTCGAGCGACACAACGATGTCGTCAACTCCTACGCCATCGCGCGGAACGAGCACCGTCATCGCAAACGCGCCGCCGCCGTAGGGTAGGTCCACGGCCTGGAACCGGCTGGTCTCCAGGTAGGGGAAGTCCCTCAGAATCGTCATCAGCGGGACCGTCTGCGGGGATCGGTCTTCGGGGTAGAACGGCTCGGTCCGGGTGTCGTCCGGGTCGAACTCGAAGGGCCAGGGGGCGTTGAAGTAGACCGCGTTGATCAGATACACGAGGACCCCGGGGGGAATCGCGGCGGGCACGATCTCTTCGATGTGACCGCCGGTCGCGGACCGGACCCACTCGTTGATGCGTCCGGACGCTGACGGGCTTGTGAAATCGAGTTCCATCGCTTCGGCACGGAAGAACTCGCGCAGCACCTCGACGAAGTCCGCACGCAGCGGGAAGCCCAGCCGGGTCCACACCGAGTTCCCGATCGCGGTCTCGACGGCGGGATCGAGTTCGGTGAGGACCTGGATCAGCGACGCGTAGCCGCCGTTGATCTCCTCCTCGGTGAGCCCGGCGAAGCCCAATGCGTCGCGCATCTGGTTCCAGGTCTCGCCCGCCGCCCCGTTCATCGTCATCCCGAGCGCCACGGAAGCGGAGAGCGGGGAGAGGAAGAGGTTCTCCCCGGGACGGCTGGCCGCTCGAAGCAGGTCGAAGGCGAACCGGTTGCCGGCGCCGATGACCTCGACCTCCGTTGCGCTCAGGACGCGTGGGAGTTCCGGGGCGGGTGCCGGGTCGGTGGGCGGAACGCCGGGGATCGGGGGAAGCCGGGGGATCGGAACGGGCGATGGCCCACCGCATCCGGCAGCGGCGAGCAGGAGGACGGCTTCTGCGCCGGGCAGCCAGCGGGGGCGCGCGACCCCGCGGACGCGGTCGCCCCAATCCGGACGGTGCGCGCTCCGGTCGTTCTCCATCGGGACGGGGCCAACTCTAGTGTGCCGGACGGTGCGCGGGCGCGTTTACAATGCAAAGTGAACCCGAGCGGTCCACGCTTCCGGCTATGGAACCGAACGGGAGTCACCACTGCCGGGTGGGACGCGCCTCCCGCCATGCGGCGCCAATCGGCGCCGGGCGGGAAGCCCGAGCCCGGCATGCGACGCCCACCTACGCCATCGTAGGACGGAACCGGAGGACCGCCGGGTTCACCTGTGTACTGTGTCAAGCGACATCTAAAACTGGGCCGCTTGGCGACATTTAAAACTGGGCCACCCCCCCGGGTTGAGGGAGAGGAGGAGAGATGACCCGGGAGGCTTGTACTTCCGTTTCGGCGCCGGAGCGCGGCGTCGGGAGGGAAGAGATGCGGACACCGGAGGATGTGTTGGAGATGCGACGGCTG
>JAJDVI010000095.1 GCA_022826195.1 Acidobacteriota bacterium | reverse complement strand
CGACACCCACGCCGCCCCGGCAACTGCCCGAACCGCGGCGACTCCCGGCCCGCCTTCCGCCATGGGCCTCGACCATAGCCAAAACCGCGACCTGTTACCAGTCCCAACCCACTCTCATACACCCACGACCGAACGCTTACCGAAGTTCCCGCCGTTGCCCTCTCTGACTCGGGACTGCCGGGCCGTTGAGGAAGTGGCCCCAGATGTGACCTCCGTTTTCCGGGATCGTGTATACTCGCCCGCAATAACAACGACTTACGAGGGGTCTGCGGCGGTCCTGCGGGCCGCGTGCCGGTCGGAGACCGGCGTTCCAAGCCGTCGCGCCTACTTGGCTACCAGGCGGGAGAGGCGGGACTTGGTGCGGGCGGCGGCGTTACGGTGGATGACGCGGCGGCCGGCCATTCGGTCGAGGAGGGCGATGGCGCGCGGGAGCTGCGCCTGGCTCGCGTCCTGGTCGCCGGCCGCGACCGCGGCGCGGAGTTGCTTGATCGCCGTGCGCAGACGGCTCCGGTGGTGCCGGTTGCGAAGGCGCTGTTCCTCGTTCTGGCGGACGCGCTTCTTCGCGGACTTGCTGTGGGCCATGGGTTCTCCGAACCTGGGATGTCCAGTGAGTGATTTCGCGACCCTCGGTCGCGGTGCCGGTCTGAAGACCGGCGCTCCCAGCCGGCCTGAAGACCGGCATTCCCGTAACTCGCGGTGGGACAGGGCATTGTACCATCGCGCGCCCGGTCGGGGCCGGGGTGGAAGGAGGACGCGCGGTGCTCGGTTGGCTGGACCGTTATTTCGAGATCGAGGCGCGGGGGAGCACGCCCCGGCGCGAGGTGCTGGCCGGGGCCACCACCTGGCTGACGCTCGCCTACATCGTGCTGGTCAACCCCATCGTGCTCGGGGCGGCGGGGATGGACAGCGGGGCGGTCATGGTGGCCACCTGCATCGGCGCGGCGCTCGCCACCGCCTCCGCGGGCGTCTTCGCGCGGCTGCCGGTCGCTCTGGCGCCGGGGATGGGGCTCAACTTCTTCTTCGCCTTCACCCTCTGCGGGGCCGCCGCGGCGGGGGGCTTCGGACTGACCTGGCAGCAGGCGCTCGCCGCCACCTTCATCGCCGGCGTCCTCTTCCTGGCGAGCGCGCTGTTCCGGGTCCGCTCGAAGCTCATGGACATGGTTCCGGAGCCGCTCCGGCACGGGATCGTGGCCGGCATCGGGCTGATGATCGCGGTGATCGGACTCCGCTGGGGCGGCCTCCTCGTAGCCGCCCCGAGCACCTACATCGGGCCGGGCGACATCGCGGCCCGCCCCGCCCAGGTGGCGCTCGTCGGCCTGGCGGTCACCGCCATCCTGGTGGTCCGGCGCGTCCCGGGAGCCCTGCTGATCGGCGCCGGGGCGTCAGGAGTCCTCAGCCTGGCCTTCGGCCTCACCGAGTTCACCGGAGTGGTCTCGGCGCCCCCCTCGGTCCTTCCCACCCTCTTCGCGGTGGATTTCGGCGGCCTCTTCGCGGCGCCGACGTGGATCTTCGCGGTGGTCGTACTGCTGATCGTGGACATGTTCGACACCATCGGGACGCTGCTCGGGGTCACGAGCCGCGCCGGGCTGATGAAGGACGGCCGGCTCCCCCGGGCGGAAGCGGCCTTCGCCTCCGACGCCGGCGGCACGATGGTCGGCAGTCTCCTCGGGACCTCCACCATCACCACCTACATCGAGAGCGCCGCGGGCATCGCCGCGGGCGGCAGGACCGGACTCACGGCGCTGACCACCGCCGGCCTGCTCCTCGCCTCGATGTTCTTCCATCCGCTGCTGTCGGTCATCGGCGGGGTGCCGTTCGGGGAAGGGGTCACCCTCTATCCCGTCGCGGCGCCGATCCTGATCCTGATCGGGATCTTCATGATGCCGGAGATCGCGAAGGTGCCCTGGGACCGGCCGGCCGCCGCCATCCCGGCATTCTTCGTGGTCGTCGGCATGCCGCTGACCACCAGCATCACGAACGGGATCGGCGCCGGCTTCATCGCCTGGTCGGCGCTCCACCTGCTCACCGGGAAGGGCAGGGAGGTCTCGCCGGTCACCCACGCCCTCGCCGGGCTGTTCGTCCTCCTGTTCCTGCTCGAGTAGCTACCTCTCCACGTCGCGGATCGCGGCGGCCTCGGGGGCGAGGTGGATGGAGCCGCCGAAGGTGCTGACGCTGATCTGCGGTCCGCCTGAGCCGTGGCGGCCCTCCAGGCTGCGGCTGTCCCGCTCCGCCTCGAACTCCAGGTCGCTCCGGATCTCACCCGAATAGGTGGTGGCCGCGACCGTGAATCCGGCCAGCGACCCGAGTCCGAGCAGGACCGCCCCCGAGTGCGTCTGGAACTCGTACCAGCCGTCGAGCTGCAGGGCGCCGGTCACCCGGATCGGCGCCGTGAGGGTCATGAAGCTCCCTCGATGGGCCCGGACGTCGGCGAGGGTCACGTTGCCGCTGACCGTCTCCGCCCGCAGGTCGTCCACCTCCAGGTCCCGGATCTCGATGGGGCCGCTCACGCTGCGGAGGAGGAAGTCGCCGTCCGGAGCGCCGATTCCGGCGATCGTGATCGGCGCGGTGAACGTCCGCACCTCCAGGGAGGCGCCGTCGGGGAGCCAGACCTCCAGATCCACCGACACGGGGGGAATGCGCCGGGGTGGCCGGACCTCGGTGATGGGCGGGGACTCTCGCCGGTCCCCGGAAGGCCGGCCCCGGTCACCTCGCGGCCGATTGGGACCGATGTGGATGCGCCTGCCGCGCCGCCGCAGGTCCAGGTTCACCTGTTCGAAGATGCGTTCTGCCTCCTCGGCCGGGAGTTCCGCCTCGAGCCGCTTGACGCCGATCACGCGGAGCGTCGAGTCCTCGCCGGGGTCGGTGCCGTGCACTTCCACGTGCCCGGCGAAGTTCATGATCGAGATCCGGGCGTTCCTGGGGATCTCCACCGCGTGTTCCACCCGCTCCGTCAGGGGCTGCGCGAGCGCCAGTTGGGAGCCGGCCAGGAACAGCGCCGCCGCTGGTACGGCGCGGCGGCAAGATCCTTGCCCGGGATTGGGAGTAGTCATCATCACAGGTTGCTCCTTGGCGGACCCATCGCCTGGCGGCGCGCCACCGCATGAGGATCGGGCGGATCGTTCCGCAAACTCGGTCGCTGCATGGTCAATCGGTGTCGGGGCGTCCACGCCCCGAAATGGCGTCAATCCGATCCTGGGCCGTTTCGCTGTCGCCGCGTTCCATGTCCCGCATGAGCATCAGGGTGTTGTGGAACAGGTCCAGCTTTCGGCGCAGGCTTTCAAACAGGGTTTCCTGGGCTTCTTCGTCATCGGGGGCGGCGGCGGCGCGCCGCCGGCTGTCGGCGATCGCGGCGTCGAGCGCCTGCCGCTCCTGCTCCATCGCCGCGTGCAGGTCCCCGAACCCCTCGGAGTCCGCGGAGCGGAGCGCCGATTCCAGATCCCCGATCGCCTCTTCGTAGAGCGCTTCGGCCTCAATGAGCGGATCGGCCGCCTCCGGTGGAGCGGGCGCTTCCCCGGCCCACGGCCGCAGGATCAGCAGGACTGCCGCGATCCCCAGGAGGGCTGGCCAGAGCCACCGTGCCGGCCGCATGACGCCCCTGAACCTTAGCGCCGCACGACTGCCGCCCGCGGCATGGCCCTCCCCCGGGGCGAGGGTCGTCGGAACACTCTCCCCTGTCTACGCCGGACTCCTATCCGAGGTTCCGCAGCCACACCACGATCCAGGTGATCACCACGGCCACCGCCGCGAACAGCACCGTCCAGCCGATGGAGGCCCGGAAGGCGAAGCTCTCCCGCCGCCGTGGGAGGGCTCCCGACGCCGCCAGCCGGCGCGCCGCGGTGTCGAGCCGCGTCACCGCCTCACCGCGCAGGGTGCTCACCACGGGGCCGACGGTCCCGAGCGCCCCGGTGACGGCGGCGACCGCCCGGGCGAGGGGGATCCGGTAGAGCCAGTCGGTATCGAGCGCCAGGCCCGGCGACGGCGTGAGCGTCTTCCGGGCGAGGTAGAACACGAACCCGGTGGCGAGGAGCAGTTGGGCCGTCGAGACGACGTGGTCCAGGGTGTAGGGCGCGTAGGTCGCGAGGTACGGCAGCCGGCTGTAGAGGAGGTGCGGGAAGAGCCCGTAGAGGAGGCAGAGGCCGCCGCCGATCCCCATGGCCGCGAGCAGGTTCGTCGGCAGCGGCCGGACGGCGACCCCGCGCCGTTCCCCGAAGAACGCGAACCAGGGCAGCTTCAGGCCGACGGAAAGGAACGTCCCGACGGCCGCGAGCACGAGCAGCAGCTCGGTCCAGAGGAGGTGTTCCTCGCCGGCGGCGCTGACGATCATGGACTTGCTGATGAAGCCGTTGAAGAGCGGGGCGCCGGAGATCGAGAGGGCCCCGACCGCGTACATGGCGACCGCGAAGCGCATCTGCCGGGAGATGCCTCCCAGGTCGGAGAGACGGCGGAGACCGGTGGCTTCGATGGCGGCCCCCGCCCCCATGAAGAGGAGCGCCTTGTAGAGAATGTGGGAGAACGCGTGCGACGCGGCGCCGTTCAGCGCCAGCGGGGTGCCGATGCCCACCGCCGCCACCATGTAGCCGACCTGGCTCACGATGTGGTACCCGAGCAGCCGCCGGATGTCGTTCTCGATGACCGCGAAGACGACGCCGTAGAGCGCCATCGCGGCCCCGAGCGGCACCAGGATCTCGGTTCCCGGGAAGAGCCGCAGGAGCGCGTAGACCGCGGTCTTGGTGGTGAAGGCGGAAAGGAAGACGGAGCCCGACGTCGAAGCCTCCGGATAGGCGTCGGTCAGCCAGGCGTGGAGCGGCGGGATGGCGGCGTTGATGGCCACCGCGCCCAGGATCAGCCAGAACGGGGGCGCGTCCGAAGCCAGCGCGCCCAGCGAGGTTTCGCCCCCGCCGGCCAGGTGGAGGGCGATGCCGGCGAAGAGCAGGGCTCCGCCGGTGGCGTGGACGAGGAGGTAGCGCATTCCCGCCCGCCGGGCTCCGGCGGTGCCTCCCTGCCAGATCAGGGCGAGGGAGGACAGCGCCATCGCCTCCCAGAAGACGAAGAAGGTGATCCAGTCGCCCGCCAGCGCGGTGGCGATCGCGGAACCGGCGTAGAGCAGCGCCGCCACCGTTTCGCCGGCGCGCATCCGGTGCGACCCGTAGAGGAAGCCGAGAAGCGCCACGATGGCGAAGACGAGCGCAAAGAGCAGGCTCAGCCGGTCCGCGTGGAACCAGACGAGCCGGAAACCGGCGACGGTCGTCTCGAGGGTGCCTTCGACCCCCCGCACCAGCGCGAGCAGCGCCCCCAGCGCCACGATCACGCCGACCGGCACCCCGGGCATCCGCCGCCGGTTCGCGAATACGACCAGCACGCCGGCGAAGAGCCAGAAGGCGGGATGCAGGAAGAGGGCGCTCATGGCGGGCTAGTTCGCTCCGTCGTAGTAGCTCTCCGGGCGGGAGAGCAGCCGCTTCAGGATCCGTTTCGCGAACCACACGAGAACGCCCGCCCCGAGCACCCCGAGGGCGAGGTCGCCCAGCGGCACGCTGTTCCAGAACCCGCCGTGGTGTTCGGATCCCGAAAGGAATCCCAACACGTCCAGCGCGGCGAGCGCCGCGATGACGATGCCCAGTCCGGCCGCCGTCCGCCGGCTCACGGCAGACCCCGGGTGAGGAACTGGGGAGCGTGCGCGGCGACGCTCCGCGCCGCCGACTCCGCGAGGAACCAGAAGCGGGCGGCCGCGTCGGGGGCCATCCCCAGCACGATGGCCGCCAGCGCGGCGAAGACCGGCGGCGCCACCAGCCAGGCCGACGGCTCCCGGACGCGGCGGCCGTCGCCCGCTTCGAAGACCGCGATCCGCAGGATCGGCAGGTAGTAGGCCAGGTTCAGCAGCCCGCTGACCACGAGGAGCGCCACTACCCAGACCTGGTGATCGTCGAGCGCGCCGAGCGCCAGGTTCCACTTGCTGATGAACCCCGGGAGGAGGGGAATGCCCGCCATCCCGAGCGCGCCGACCGCGAAGGCGGCGAAGGTGAACGGCATCGCCCGGCCGAGCCCGGACAATTGCGAGATGTGTTCCCTGCCGGTGGCGGCATAGACCGAGCCGGCGCAGAAGAAGAGGGTGATCTTCAGGAACCCGTGGGCGACGATGTGGAACGCCGCGCCGGCGAGTGCCAGCGGGGTGCCGATGGCGCCTCCGAGCACGATGTAACTGAGCTGGCTGATGGTCGAGTAGGCGAGCCGGCGCTTGAAGTGGTCCTCGCCGAGCGCGCGCAGCGAGGCCATCAGGATGGTGCCCGCGGCGAGCAGGGCGAGCGGGAGCGAGAGTCCCAGGTCGTGCATCAGGTCGGGACCGAAGACCCAGCCGGTCAGCCGCAGCACGCCGAACGCCCCCGCCTTCACCACCGCGACCGCGTGGAGCAGAGCGCTCACCGGGGTGGGCGCCACCATGGCTGCGGGCAGCCAGCCGTGCAGCGGGAATACCGCGGCCTTCGAGCCGACCCCCACCAGAAGGAGCACGAAGAGGACGCGCAGGATGCCGTCGGAGGCGGCGCCGGCGAGGAAGCCCCCCGGCGTGAACTGCGCGCCGGGCGCCAGCATCCCCGCCCAGACGACGGCGCCCAGGAGCAACTGACCCGCGATCAGCGTGTAGGCCAGGTAGGACCGCCCGGAACCGAGCACTCCGGAGGTCCGCTTGTGCACCACCAGCGGCCACGTCGCGAGCGTGAGCACCTCGTAGCAGATCAGGAAGGTCACCAGGTTGGCGGCGAGCGCGACGCCCGCGGCGGCGGCCACCGCGGCCGCGAACGCCGCGAAGTAACCGGTCTGGTGCTTGAGCCCCAGGCTGCGGAGGTATCCCACCGAATAGCTCGAGGTGGCGAGCCAGAGGATCGAGGAGAGCGTCAGGAAGAGGAGACCCAGCGGGTCGGCCCGGAACTGGAGGGGCATTCCCGGAAGCAGGGGCAGGGCCGGACTGATGTGGGCGGCGCCCGCGAAGGCGGCGGGGAGCATGGACACCGCGGCGCCGAGCTGGACGGCCCCCGCCGCGAAGGTCCACGCCTCGCGGAGCGCGGGACGCCGGCCGCTGAGGAGGATCGGCAGCACCACGGCCAGTCCCGCCCCGACGGCGAGCAGCGGGCGGAGGGAAACGATCTCGGTCACGGGGCCTCGGCGGCGATGCGCGCGGCGCCGGACTCCCAGTCAGGGAGGACGTGGCGTTCGAACGGATGCGCGAAGATTCCGGTCAGCAGCACCAGGACGGCGAGCCCGACGACCGGCGCCGCGAGTGGCAGCGGGAGGACCGGGCCGGGCGGCTCTGCGGAAGCGGCTCGGTCGGGCGCTTCCGCCGGCGCCCGGAACCAGGCGGCCTCGAGGACGCGGAGGAAATAGACCGTGGCGAGCAGGCTGGAGAGGATGATCGCCGCGAAGGCCGCGATTCCCGCCGGCCCTCCGGCCTCGACCGAAGCGGAGAGCAGGTAGTACTTCGAGAAGAACCCGGCGGTCGGCGGGATGCCGATCATGGAGAGCGCGGCCACCGTCAGGGCCGCCAGGGTCCAGGGCGCCCGGGAGCCGAGACCGGCCCAGCGCCCCACCTCGTCCCCGTCCTCGAAGCTGCGAATCCCGCCGGCGCCGAAGAAGAGACATCCCTTGGCGAGGGCGTGCGCCGCCATGTGGAAGAGGGCGCCGGTGATGGCGAGCGCGGATCCCATCCCCACTCCGATGAGGATCATTCCCATCGCGGAGATGCTGGACCAGGCCAGCATGCGGGTCACCGCCCGCTGGGCCACCGCCAGGGCCCCGCCGGCCACGACTCCCGCCACCCCGAGCCAGATCATGACTTCGAGCACCACCGCCCCCGCCTCGGTCCCGGCCAGCACTTCGCCGAGCAGCCGGAGGAGCGCGTAGGCGCTGACCTTGGCCATGACGGCGGCGATGAATCCCGCCGCGGGGGTCGGCGTGTAGACGTAGGTGTCGGGGAGCCAGCCGTGCAGGGGGAACAGCGCCGCCTTGATGGAGAGCCCCACCGCGATCAGGACGACCGCGACGGTGAGCGCCGCGTCCGCTTCGACGGAAGGCAGCCGGGCCGCGAGGTCGTCCATGTTCAGCGTGCCGGTGAGCGCGTAGAGGAAACCGACCCCGAAGAGATAGAGCGAGCCGGCGGCGGTGCCGGCCAGCAGGTAGCGGAAGGCCGCCACCGCGCCCCGGCCCTCTCCCGAGGCGACCAGCGTGTAGGCGGCGAGCGACGAGATCTCGAGAAAGACGAAGAGGTTGAAGACGTCCCGGGTGGCGACGATGCCGAGCAGCCCTCCGACCAGGAGCAGGAGGGCGCCCCGCAGCAGGCCTTCCCGGAGCGGGGTCGAAGCCGGCGCCGCCCCGTTCCGGTCCGCGCCGAAGGTCTGCGCGAACGACGCGAAACAGGCCATTCCGGCCACCAGCACCGCGATGAGCGTGCTCAGCCCGTCGAACCAGAGCTCGATGCCCCAGGGCCCGGGCCAGCCTCCCACCGCGTAGCGAATCGGTCCGTCAGCCGCCGCCGACCCGAAGAGGCCGAGCGCCGCGGCAAGGATGGCGGCGTGGAGCGCGAGGGCGGCGGCGCGGGTGGGGCGGCGGGACAGGGCCGCGAGCAGGGGGATGAGCGCCGCCCCCAGGAGCGGCAGCGCGACCAGCAGGCCGGGGAGGACGTCTCGCACTGGTCCCGATCGCTCCCGGCGACTAACGGAGCTTGTCGAGCAGCCGGCGCTCGTTGAGCGTTTCGAACCGGCTCCGGATCCGCACGAGGAGCCCGAGCGCGAGTCCGGTGGTCGAGACCGAAACCACGATGGCGGTGAGCATCAGGGTGTGCGGCAGGGGGTTCATGAACTCCGCCGCCACGGGCGCCCCGCCCTCACCGAGGATCGGGACGGTGGCTCCGTCCTTGAACGCCAGCGAGACGAAGAAGACGATGACGGCGACCTGCATCACGTTCATCGCGAGCAGCTTGCGGAGAAGGTTCGGGAGCAGCGCCATGCCGGCGAGGCCGATGGTGAAGAGCGCGGCGGCGAAGGCGTAGGTGGTCATTCCCCAGGGCCTCGCCCGCTCCCGATCGGCACCCCGTTCTCCCGCATCCCGATGCTGATCGTGTCGAAGAGGACGCCGACCGTGCCGGCGACGGTGAGGAACACCGCGGCCTCGATGCCGAGGGTGGCGAGTTCGCGCACGTGGGCCGGATCGCTCCCGAGCGGCAGCGTCCCGTAGTTCAGGAACTCGCCCCCGAACGCCATGGCGGCCAGACCGATGCCGGCGTAGCCGAGAATGCCGGCGCAGGCCAGGATCAGCGAGCCGCGGAGACTCGGGCCGAAGGCGGGGACGTCCGGATGGCGCCCCCCGCCTTCGCGGGCCGGGCCCCAGACGAGCCGCATCATGATGAGGCCGGACCCGAACAGGACGCCGCCCTGGAAACCGCCTCCGGGACTGATGTGTCCGTGGATCAGGACGTACACCGCGAACAGCAGCACCACCGGGACGAGGATGCGGGTGGCGGCGTCGAGGATGACGCTCCCGAACGGGTGGGACATGCCGGCGGCCGGCAGGTTGGGCCGGCCTCCCGCGGCGGCGAGGATGACCAGGCAGCCGAGCCCCGCCGCGAAGATGACCGCCGTTTCGCCGAGCGTGTCGTAGCCGCGATAGTCCGCCAGCACCGCGGTCACCATGTTGGCGGCGCCGGTCTCGGCAGCGGCGTCCTCGATGAACCGGGGCGAGACGTGGGTGGACGCGGGGGATGCCGGATCGCCGAACTCGGGGAGCTCGGCCATTCCCAGCACCAGCCCGAGGAAGAGCGCCGGAAACGCGGCGGCGCCGAGCAGCCGCCGCACGCGGGTGGCCTCGCGTCCCGGTGGGGGTGACGAGCCCATCAGTCGAAGCTCCGGCCGGTTCGGAATGCGGTGGAGACGAACAGGATCGTGGTCAGCGCGCCGCCGACGCAGGCTTCGGTGAAGGCGACGTCAACGGCCCCCAGCAGGGCGAACCAGGTGGCCGTCAGGAAACTGAACGCGCCGAAGAGCGCCGCGGCGGTCAACAGGTCCTTCACGGCGAGCGCGCACGCCGCCGTGACCACCATCGCGGCGAGCAGGCCGATGCTGATGAGGTGGCCCTCGGCCATCATCGTTCTCCCGCCGGCTCGCCGGGCCGCCAGACCTTCACCCCGGCCCTCGACGCCGCCCGGGCCAGGGCGTGCGTTGCCGTCGGGTTGGCGAGCGCGACCAGGGCCAGGACCAGAACCAGCTTGACCGTCACCGCCGGGTCGTCGGCGAGCAGCGCGAGCCCGAGCAGGCTGAGTGACAGCCCGGCGGTGTCGCACTTTCCCATGGCGTGGAGACGGGTGAAGAAGTCCGGAAGGCGGAGGATCCCGATCACGGCGGCCAGGATGAAGAAGAGCCCGGCGGCGAGCAGGAGGACCGCGATCCCCTCGGTCAGGGTGGCGGCAACCACTACGAAGTCGAGCCCTCGAAGTACTTGGCGATGACGAGGGCGCCCAGGAACCCGATGGTGGCGTAGGCGAGGGCGATGTCGGTGAACATCTCGGGCTGTCCCGAGAGTTCGCCGGCGACGACGAGAAGGATCAGGGTCTTCGTCCCGATCAGTGCGACCCCCGAGAGCCGGTCCCAGAGCGTCGGGCCGCGAATGACGCGGAAGAGGGAACCTCCGATCGCGATGAAGAGGACGGCCGCGACCGCGGTCAGCAGCGTGGACATCAGCGTGTCCGGGCGCCGAAGACCGCCCGCACCCGGCCGGCCATCGGTCCGCCGTCGCCGCCGAGGGCCGCGGCGGCCTCCGGGTCGATGGCGTGAACCACCATCCCTTCGTCGTCGCAGTCGACCGTCACGGTGCCGGGGGTCAGGGTTATGGAGTGGGCGAGGGTCAGACGGGCGATGGGGTGGGGCAGATCATCGGCGATCCGCACCATTCGGGGAGCGATGGGGAGCCGGGGATGCAGGACCAGTTTCGCGACCTGGATCGCCGACCGGAAGATCTGCCAGACCAGCCAGACCGAGTAGATGAGGAAGTGGCGCCACCGGAGCGGGGCGCGTGCGAACTCGTTCTCCGGCATTGGCTGCGGCGGCGCCCGGTAGAGCCTGCGGGTCGCAAGCGTGACCGCGACCGCGGTGATCAGGCCGAGCGAGAGATGGAATGCGTCCAGTTTTCCCGAAAGCGCCACCCAGAAACCGAAGAGCAGGCCGGCCGGCACGGCCACCGGAAGGACCGGCCGGCGCTGATCCGACTTTCCGGCCAAGTGAGGTGTCCGCTATCCGAGTGCGGCTACTTGTAGTAGTTGACCCCGATCATCGCCTGTTGCGTGCGGAATGAGAAGTCCTTCGAGGACCAGATGCGGTATTCCGCGCGCGCTGACAGGTAGGAAAAGACATAGACCTCGAAGCCGACCGCAAGGTGGGCGGTGGGCACGTAGGTGGTGTGTTCGAGCGTGACTTCGTTTCCGACCGGAACCCGGATCCCGAAGGACCCCGACTGATCGTCTCCGGGATCGGTCGTCTCGTAGATGAAGTCTTCGCGCAGCTCGTCCCGCCGCACGATCCCGCCGCCGGCGGCGAAGTACATCTGGAAGGGCTGGCGCCGTCCGAGGTGGTACACGACCGACCCGTCCAGGTGGTACCGGTTCGTTCGGAACTGGTAGGCCGGCTCCGCAATGACGTCTTCCACCGCCTCGTTGGTGGCCGTGTAGCGCCGGTTGGAGCGCCCGAAAAAGAGCCCGGTGGCGATGGAGATGTTCTCCGTGGCGCGAAACGACGCCGCGCCTCCGAGTCCCGCGCCTCGCCCGGGACTCAACTCGGGACGCGCGAAGAACTGGAGCCCGGCCCCGGCGAAGAGCCGGAACTTGTGGTCCTGCGCCGCCGCCGGGGTCGCCGTGAGCGGTACGAAGGCGAAGGCCGCGAGGAGCAGCGCCGCGAACCGGCCGGTCCTCGCGACCGGCGGGGGAAGGTCTGCCGGCGCGTTCAAATCGCGACGAATGCTACTCCACGCGAGCGGTCCGGGAGCGGTTCCGGCCGTAAACGCCGTGAGCTGGGTGGGGTCGCGCCGTGCGCGGCGCGGAGCGCCGCGCGTGCCGGTCTGGAGACCGGCGTTCCAATCCCCCTCCGCTACTCTGTTCCCGTGCCACCTGACGGCAACCCGCCTCCGTCCGGCTCCGGCGACGAGCGCTACCTGGCGCGCCGCGCGGGCTCCGTGAGTCTCGGGGTCGTGTTCTCCCGTCTGACCGGCCTGGTGCGGGAGCAGACGCTCGCCTTCCTGTTCCCGACACCGCTGCTCGACGCCTTCTACGCGGCCTATACCTTCCCCAACACGCTCCGGGAGATGCTCGCCGAGGGCGCGCTCTCCAAGGCGTTCGTCGCGACCTTCGCGGCCGTGGATCAGGGTGACGGAAAGGAAGCCGCCCACCGGCTCCTGGGGCGGGTCCTCCGGGTCCTGCTCCCGGTGAGCCTCCTCGTCACCGTCGCCGGCGTGGTGTTCGCGCCGCAACTGGTGGATCTCGTGTTCTCGCGGGGCGCCTTCGACACGCCGCTTCCCGAGCCCCTCCGCTTCGGTGTCGAGACGCCGCGGGAACTGGCCGTCTGGCTGACCCGGATCATGTTCCCGTTCATTGCCTGCGCGTCGCTCGCGTCGCTCTTCATGGGCGGCCTGCAGGCCCGGAACTCCTTCTTCCTGCCGGCGGTGGCGTCGTCGTTCTTCAACGTCACCACGATTGTCTTCGCGGCGCTGGGATTCCTCGCCGCTCCCCGGCTGGGGCTCCATCCGATGGCGGGACTCGCGTTCGGGGTGCCGCTCGGGGGACTCGTCCAACTGCTCGTGCAGTGGCGCTGGTTCCGCCGGGACGGCTACCGCCCGGTTCCCCCCGGAGGGATGCGGGAGACGGTCTCCGATCCGGCCTTTCGCCGGGTGTGCCGCCTCTTCGCGCCGGCGGCCGCGGCTGCCGGGACGCTGCAGATCAACGTCATCATCTCGAGGCACTTCGCCTCCGCGGGAACCTCGTGGCTCGCCTGGTTCACGATGGCCTACCGGCTCGTGCAGCTTCCGTCGGGGCTGATCGGAGTCGCCCTGTCGAGCGCGACGCTTCCGGCGCTCACCCGGGCCGCCGGCCGGGACGACCGGGAGGGATTCGGCCGGGTGCTCGGGCAGTCCGGCCGGCTCATGCTGCTGCTGACGCTGGCCGCCGCGGCGGGTCTGATCGGGATCGCCGCGCCGTTCGTCGCGCTCATCTACCAGCGGGGCGCCTTCAGCTCCGAAGACGCCCGGCAGGTGTCCGTCGTCCTCTCCATCTTCGCGCTGGGGCTTCCCGCCTTCGGGGCGACCAAGCTCCTCTCCGACGCCTTCTTCGCGCTCGGAAGCACCCGCCCGCCGCTCCTGGTCGCGGCCATCGGTACGGTGGTGACCTGGATCGCGACCCGGAGTTTCGTGGTTGTCGCGGGGTTCGGCCATCTGGGACTGCCGCTCGCGACCGTCTGCGTGGCGTGGTTCTCCGCCGGGCTGCTCGCGTCGCTGCTGGCCGGGAGACTGGGATCGGACGCATCCGGACGATCGCACGCGCGAGCGCTCTTCGGAGAAGTTGCCGGAGCCGGCCTCCGCGCGCTGCCGGTGGCGGCCGCCACCGGCGGTTCGGCGTGGCTGCTCGTGCAGTTCGCCGGTGAGCGCCTCGGTCCGGGCGCCTCGGCGGGTGCGGCGACCACCCTGCTCGCCACCGCTGCGGGAGGACTGGTCTTCGGGTTCGCCGCGAGGTTGTTGGCGCCGCGCGAGTGGGACGCGATCCGGGATGCGCTGGTCGCGCTGGGACAGCGGTTCGGCTTCGGGGGCGGGCGGCCCGGAGGCCCGCGCGGATGAGCGGCGCCGCCGCGAGACCGGGACGGACGCTCCGCCGGGATCCGGACCCGCGGGCGGAAGAGTTCCTGGACCATCTCCGGGTGGAGCGCCGCCTCTCGGCGAACACGCTCGACGCCTACCGCCGCGATCTCGGCAAGCTGGACGAGTTCAGCGGGAAGCGGCCGCTCGCCGACCTCGACACCGGAGACCTGCAGCGCTTCCTGACGCACCTCCACCGCCGCGGCCTCGCGTTCCGCTCGATCCAGCGGATCACCTCCGCGATCCGCGGCGCCTTCGCCTTCTGGCAGGCGGAAGGGCTCATCGAGCGGGACCCCACCGAGGGGATCACGGTGGCGCGAGCCCTCCCGGGGCTCCCCCGCTACCTGTCACCGGACGAGGTCGAGCGGCTGCTCGCCGCGCCCGACGACTCGCCGCTCGGACTCCGCGACCGGGCGATGCTCGAGATGCTCTACGCCACCGGCCTCCGGGTGTCCGAACTCGTGGGTCTCAGGACCACGGACGTGGTGGCGGCCCGCGACGATACGCCGGGCTACGTCACCGTGATCGGCAAGGGGGACAAGGAGCGCATCGTCCCCTACGGCGACGCCGCGGCGGCGACCCTGGAGGTGTGGATGGCGGAAGGCCGCCCGCGGATTGTGGGAGAGGGCGGACCGAGGGCCGGTTCGTCGTGGCTGTTCGTCACCATTCGGGGAGGCGCCATGACCCGTCAGCGGTTCTGGCAGATCGTCCGGACCCGCGGAGAGCAGGCGGGGATCCCCCGCCGCTTCTCGCCCCACGTCCTGCGGCATTCGTTCGCGACGCACCTGCTCGAGCGCGGCGCGGACCTCCGAAGCCTGCAGCAGATGCTCGGCCACGCCTCGATCTCGACCACCCAGATCTATACCCACGTTACCGAGGAGCGGCTGCGCCGGGTGTACGACCAGCACCACCCGCGCGCCCGGCGGGGCGGTTCCTGAGCCGCGGGATGGCTTCGGGCAGCGGCGGTGGGGAATTGCGCTTCCTCGACTCCCTGTCCGAAGAGCAAGGGGCCGGAGTGCGCCGGATGGCCGCGGAACTGCGGTCCGGAGCCGTGGTGGCCTTTCCGACCGAGACCTTCTACGCCCTGGGGGCGGACCCGCGCTCGCCCGAGGCGGTGGCCGAGGTGTTCCGGCTCAAGGGTCGTCCGGGAGACCGCCGGCTTCCCTGGATCGCCGTCAGCCGGGCCCAGGTCGAGGCGTTCTGCCTCCTTCCCGAACCGGCGGCGGCCCTCGCGGACCAGTGTTGGCCGGGTCCGGTGACTCTGGTGCTGCCCCTCCGCGGCGCGGGCGGGGGCAACGTGGCGGTTCGGGTGAGTTCCCATCCGCTGGCCCGGGCGCTCGCCGCGGCCCTCGGCCATCCGGTGATCTCGACCAGCGCGAATCCGACCGGCGCTCCCCCGCTCACCACCGCCGCCGAAGTGCGCGATGCCTTCGCCGGGCGGGGCGCCAAGCGCCTGCGAATCCTGGACGGGGGCCGGACGCCGGGAGGGGAACCCTCGGTGATCGTGGACGTGACGGGCGGGTCGCCGCGGGTTCTGCGGGGGACGCTTGACCCTGGCCTACTCCTCTGAGGAACTGTCGCTGGCTTCGAAGCGGCGGACGAAGTCCTGCTGTTCCGGCGTGAGGTCCCTGGGCACCGTGATCCGGACCCGAACCACCAGATCGCCTTGACCCCCGCCGGGACGGGGCATGCCCCGCCCGGGAACGCGGAGCGCGGCGCCGCCGGAGATTCCCGCCGGAATGCGGATCCGGACGGGATCCCCGAGCGTCGGGACCTCGATCTCCCCGCCGAGCGCCGCTTCGGCGAAGCGGACCGGGACTTCGACCTCGAGGTTGTCCCCCTCGCGCCGGAACCGCGGGTGGCTGGCGATCCGGACGGCGAGCATCGCGTCGCCGTCCGGCGTCCGCACCTTCAGCCGGGCGCCGTCCCGGACCCCGGGGGGAATCCGCACCCGGTAGGAATCGGTCCGGCTGGTGTGGAGTTGCCGGATCGCGCCGCAGTACGCCTCCTCGAGGCTGATCTCCACGACGCCGGTCCGCGCGGGCGCGTCTGCCGGCGGGCCCGGCGGCCGATAGCGGCCGGAAGGCGGCCATCCCGGCGCGCGCCGCGTTCTCCCCTCGAGGGGGCCGAACGGGGAGTCCGGCCCGAACAGGTGGAGGAAGAAACTGGAAAAGTCGCCGAAGGCGCGCGGGTCGGGCTGTGCCCCGCCCGCCGTCCCGGGGCGGGCGCTCCGGACCTGCCGGGCCCAATCCGGCCCCAGCTGGTCGTACCGGCGGCGCCGGTCCGGGTCGGAGAGGACCTCGTAGGCCTCCCCGATCTCCTTGAAGCGCTCCGCGGCCTGCTGGTCGCCCGGATTCAGGTCGGGGTGGTGTTTGCGCGCGAGGCGCCGGTAGGCCTGCTTGATCGCCTGCGCATCGGCCTGCTTCCCGACTCCCAGGACGGCGTAGTAGTCGCGGTACTTCAAGAGGCGAAAGCCCCGGATTCCGGGCTCGCCACCGGGGCGACGCTAGCAGCCTGTGGTGGAACTCGCGCGGCAGTCGAACGGCGACGCATCCCGGCTGAACCGCGCCTCTGCGAGGCGCTCTGCGTTGCGTTTCGGTCGAAATACACTCGGTATTCCTCCCTCACGCGCCTTGTCAGCCGGGCGCCTCGCCGTTCTTGGTGCTCACGCCAGTTCCACCACAGGCTGCTAGTGCATCGGCAGGCGGTCGGGTTCGGGACCCGCGCCGATGGTCGGGGCGGGGCCGAGGTCCGGGAAGATGATCGGGATGGTTTCCTCGAGGCTGGAGACGAGGTGAATCTGCAGGGCGTCCCGGATCTCGTCCGGCACGTCCTCGAGCAGCGTGCCCTCGTTCAGCCGGGGCAGGATCACTTCCTTGATCCCGTAACGATGCGCCGCGAGCAGCTTCTCCTTGATCCCGCCGACGGGAAGCACGTGGCCGGTCAGGGTGATTTCCCCGGTCATCGCCAGTTCGGGCCGGCACGTGGTTTCGGTCAGGACCGAGATCAGCGCCGCCACCAGCGTGATGCCCGCCGAGGGGCCGTCCTTCGGCGTGGAGCCTTCCGGCACGTGGAAGTGGATGTCCGATTTCCGGTAGAAGCCCGTCTGGATTCCGTAGGCGGCGCCGTGCTCCCGGACCCAGGAGAGGGCGGCGGTCGCCGACTCCTTCATCACGTCGCCGAGCTGGCCGGTCAGGGTCAGCCGGGTGTTTCCCTTCATGCGGGAGGCTTCCGCGAAGAGGAGATCTCCTCCGATGGGCGTCCAGGCGAGTCCCACGGCCACCCCCGGTACGCTGACGCGTTCCACCAGCTCTCTGGACAGTGAGGTCGGCGCGCCCAGCAGGTCGCTCACGACTTCCGGAGTGACCTGGAGCGGTCCCTCTTCGCCTTCGGCGAGCTTGCGGACCGCCTTGCGGCAGATCTTCGCGATGGACCGCTCCATGTTGCGGAGTCCGGCCTCCCGGGTGTAGTCCCGGATGATGAGCGCGAGCGATTCGCGGTCGAAGACCGGCTGGTCGGTTTCGTCGTCGAGCCCGTGGTTCTCGAGCTGGCGCGGAATGAGGTGGCGCGTCGCGATCTGGATCTTCTCCTCCTCGGTGTACCCCTGCAGGTGGAGGATCTCCATCCGGTCCTTGAGCGCGGGCGGCACCGGATCCATCATGTTCGCGGTCGCGATGAACAGGACGTCCGACAGGTCGAACGCCAGGTCCAGGTAGTGGTCCCGGAAGGTGTCGTTCTGTTCGGGATCGAGGACCTCGAGGAGCGCCGAACTGGGATCGCCCCGGAAGTCCATCCCGAGCTTGTCCACCTCGTCCAGCATGAAGACGGGATTCCGGGTGCCCGCCCGCACGAGGCCCTGGATGATCTGGCCGGGGAGCGCTCCGATGTAGGTGCGGCGATGGCCCCGGATCTCCGCTTCGTCGCGGATACCCCCGAGGCTCAGGCGGACGAACTCGCGGCCGACGGCCTTGGCGATCGACCGGCCGAGGCTGGTCTTGCCCACTCCCGGCGGTCCCGCGAAACAGAGGATGGGTCCCTTCTGGTCCGGCTTCCTCTCCCGGACCGCCAGGAACTCGAGAATGCGGTCCTTGACCTTTTCGAGGTCGTAGTGGTCCGCTTCGAGGATGTCCTTGGCGCGCGGAATGTCGTACTTGTCCTCGGTCCGCTTGTCCCAGGGGACCCGGACCAGCCAGTCGAGGTAGGTCCGCCCCACGGTGTATTCCGCGGAGGCGGGAGGGATGCGGCCGAGCCGCCGGAACTCCCGCAGGGCTTCCTTCTCGGCCTCCTCGGGCATCCCGGCCTTCTCGATCTTCTCCCGGAGCTCGTCCATCTCCTTGGTGGAGTCGTCGCCCTCGCCCAGCTCCTTCTGGATCGCCTTCATCTGCTCGCGCAGAAAGAACTCGCGCTGGGTGCGGCCGACCTCGCTCTTGACCTTGGACTCGATGCTCCGCCCGAGATCGCGCACCTGCTTCTCCCGCAGGATCGCCGCGTAGGCGAGCCCCAGCCGGTCCTCGATGGACAGCGTCTGGAGGATTTCCTGACGCATCTCGGTGTTCAGGCTCGGCAACTGCTCCGCGACGAAGTCGGCCAGCTGGCCGGCGCTTCCCACGCGGGCGAGCTGGGTCTTCATGACCTCCCGGGCGCGGGGGAAGAGGTCCGTCTTGATCATCTCCTGGAGCTCTTCGCGGATCTTCCGGGTCAACGCTTCGAACTCCACGGTCTTGTTGGCGCCTACCGTCCCGTCCAGGACGCGGATGTCGGCGCGGACGTAGGGCTCCGTCTGCACGATCCGCTCGACCCGGAACCGGAAGCTGCCCCGGATCACGATCCGGACGGTCCCCTCGCGCATCCGGACCTGCTTCTCGAGCCGGGCGGCCGTGCCGACCCGATAGAGGTCGTCCTCGCCGGGATGGTCCACCGCGTCGTCCTTCTGGGTGAGGACCGCGAGCATCACCTTGCCGGTGCCCGACGGATCGGCCTCGGCGGCCTCGCGCGTCGCGTCGCGGAGCATCTGGATGGTGCTCTTGCGGCCGACGGAGAGCGGCAGGAAGGAGTGCGGGAACACCACGATGTCCCGGAGGGGCAACACGGGCACCATGCGGTGCACCTGGCCCTGGGGCGAGCCTGATTCGGTTGGGGCGCCTTTCACCGGATCGGACATCGGAGCTCTTCTCCCTCGAATGCAGTCGGGAGCCGACCGGAGCCGGAACCCGGAGAGTACGTCCCGGCAGGCGCCGGAACGCGCCATGAGCCTAGCACGCCGGGCGAATTACTGCGTGGCACGTTGTCAACATCCTCACAAGTCATTGACATAAGGCTCATTAAATACGACGGACGGAGCACAAAAATATTAGTCGCTTCTTGTTATATTCGAGTCAGCCAAATGTGACTTCGTCCGGAAGCTCGTTCACGTCGTCGGGCTGGATGGGAAAGTGCTCGGAAAGGAAGCCTCCGATGCGGCGAACCCCGTGCTCGAGCCCGTCTCCGATGCCGTTTTCGCGGATGTGGTTCGTGATTTCAAGCGCGATCCCGTTCCAGGCTTCCTCGCCGACCATTTCGTTGATCGCCTGGTCCGCCACGATCTCGAACCGGTGGGACCGGACCGCCAGGAACAACAGGACGCCGGACCCGTCCTTCGTCCGGTCCACCCCCAGCCGGAAGAACTCGCGCACCGCCCGCTTGCGGGCGTTCTCGAGCGGCAGGAGGCGCGCCACCACGTGGACCCGCAGTTCCCCGGAGGTCTCCCGTTCAGCTTCGGAGATCGCGTTCGCGATCCGGTCGAGATCCTCCTCGGACAGGTGGGAACGGAGGGGCTTCGGAACGCGCATGGTCACGCCGGAGGGAGTCCTTCCCGCATCACCAGCTCCCGCTGGCGCCGCCCCCGCCGAAACCGCCGCCGCCGCCGACGAAGCCGCCGAGACCACCCCCGAAACCACCGCCGCGGAACCCCGGAGAACCCCAGAGCATGCCGCCGCCGCCGGGGATTCCCGCGTAGCCCCAGCCGCTGCGGCTGCCGGCCGTCGCCCTGGTGAAGGCCGTGGCGCCGAAGCCGGAAAGGAGGCCGAGCGGCACCAGCCAGAAGAGCGAGCCGACGCCGATCATCAAGAAGCCGAGCAGCGCCGCGATGCCGCCCCCGGCGGCCGCGGCGCCGGCCGGATGAAAGGCGTTTCCGATGTAGCCCAGCAACTGGAGCAGCAGGAGGGCGCCGACCAGAACCAGGGTCGAAACCCCGCGCCGCGCCGGCCGGCCTCGTCCGGCCGGGTTCGTTCCGGCGCCGGCTCCCTGGTATTCGCCCCGCGCCGCCTGGGCGACGGCGGCCGCGGTGGCGCCGAATCCGCCTGCGAAATCTCCGGCCGCGAACCGCGGCGCCAGTTCGTCACGGATGATGCGCCCCGCGAGACCGTCGGGAATCACCGCCTCGAGGCCGTACCCGACCTCGATCCGGACGCGGCGGTCCTCCTGCGAGACCACCACGAGCGCGCCATTGTCGGTCTCGGACTGGCCGATCTGCCACGCCTCCGCGAGGCGCAGGCTGTAGTCCTCGATCGCGCCTTCGATCCGCGGAACGCTGACCACGACGAGCTGGACCGAGGTCTCGGCTTCGAGACGGGCGAGGAACGCCTCCAACTGGTTCTCTTCCTCCGGAGAGAGGAGGTCCGCCTGGTCCACGACCCGGCCGGTCAGTTCCGGCAGCGGCGTCTCCTGGCCGAAGGCGGCGCCCTGGACGGCGAGGCTGAGGACGACGGCGCCCAGCGGACGCCGCACAAGCCGCAGTGTCAACGGCTGAAGTCCACCTCGGGCGCCGCCTCGGCGCCCTCCTCGGCCTCGAAGTAGGCCGCCTCGCCGAAGTCGAAGAAGCCGGCCACGATGCGGGTGGGGAACCCGCGCCGCCGCGTGTTGTACGCCTGGGCCGCCTCGTTGAAGCGCCGGCGTTCGACCGCGATCCGGTTCTCGGTGCCCGCCAGTTCGTCCTGGAGGCTCAGGAAGTTCTGGTTGGCCTTGATGTCGGGGTAGCGCTCGACCACCACCATGAGGCGGGAGAGCGCGCTCGACAGCGCTCCCTGGGCCGCTTCGAACTGCGCCAGCGCCTGCGGGTTCTGCAGGTCGCTCGCGGAGAGCTGCACGCCGGTCGCGCGGGACCGCGCCGAGACCACCGCTTCGAGGGTCTCCCGTTCGAAATCGGCGGCGCCCTGGACCGTCGCCACCAGGTTCGGCACCAGGTCGGCGCGGCGCTGGTAGACGTTTTCCACCTGGGACCAGCCGGCGGCCACCGCTTCGTCCAGGGTCACCAGGCTGTTGTAGGCCGAAGACACGTAGAAGAACAGGATGACGGCTACCACGAGGATCGCGGCGAGCGCGAGCCCGCAGCCGAGAAGGACGAGTTTCTTGTTCATGGAGTGATCGAAAGCGGAGAGCGTCCCGTCGGTGCCGGGGACGCGCTTCTAGCGGTCGTAGCCGGTCACCGGTTCGGTGCCGGGAAGGAAGGCTTCGAGAATCGAGTTGGGTCCGCCGCCCGAAGGCTGTCCGCTCTCGAGGTCCACCTGGACGAGCGCCACGGTGGGCGGCGCCGGAAAACCCTGCCGCGGCGGATCGGCGCGCCCGTTCTGCATGAAGTGCACCCAGGCCGGCAACGCCACCCGGGCGCCGCTCTCCCGCTCTCCCAGCGTCTCGTTGTCGTCGTTGCCCACCCAGACGCCGGCGGCGATCTCGGGGTCGAAGCCGATGAACCAGGCGTCGGTGAACTCGTTGGTCGTGCCGGTCTTGCCGGCGACCGGCCGGCCGAGCCGCCGCGCTCCCACCGCCGTGCCGCGCGCCACGACTCCCTCGAGCAGGTGCGTGATGACGTAGGCGAGGTCCGCGGGAATGACCGAAGCGGTTTCCGGATAGAAACGTTCCAGTTCGCGCCCGTCGCGGTCGGTGATCCGGGAAACGAAGAAGGGCTCCATGCGGACGCCCTGGTTGGGAAACGCGCTGTAGGCGGAGATCATCTCCAGCAGGGTGACGTCGCTCGAGCCGAGCGTGATCGAGAGGACGGGGAGCATTTCCCCGCGGATCCCCAGCCGGCGCGCCAACGCCACGACGTTCTCCGGGCCGATGTCGTGGACCATCCGGACCGCCGGCACGTTGCGGGAGCCCTCGAAGGCCTTCCGCATGGTGATCCAGCCGCGGTGCTCATCATCGTAGTTCTGGGGTTCGTAGGGCTTGTCGCTGACCGGATCGATCCAGGTGAACGGCTCGTCCAGCAGGAGCGAGGTGGGCGCCAGCCGCCCGGTCGCGAGGGCGGCTCCGTAGGCGAAGGGCTTGAACGACGAGCCCGGCTGCCGGCGCGCCTGGATGGCCCGGTTGAACTCGCTGCGCTCGAAGTCGAACCCCCCGACCACGGCCTGGATGGCCCCGGTGTCGATGTCGAGCGCCAGGAATGCGCCCTCGGCCAGCGGCTCCTGTTCAAGCCGTACGAAGAGCGGCCGTTCCAGATCGAGCCGCTCCTCTTCGGCGTCTCCCGTTTCCGTCCCCGGTTCGGGGTCGTTGGCCAGAATGCGGAACCACCCGACGTCGCCGACCCGGAAGAGCTCGTCCGCGGTCCGGAAGGTCCAGGCGAGCGCCTCGTGGTCCACCCCGCCGTGGTAGTCCGCGATCCGGATCTCCGGCTCCTCTCCCGCGGCGGTGACCACCCCGCGGACCACCGAGCCGAGCGCGAGGGGAGCGCTCCAGGAATCGTCCTCGTACTCCGCCGGTTCGACTCCCTCGTCGAGGACGTTCTTCGCGAACCCCCGGAATCCCATCCGCTTGTCGTGGGCGCGGAGCGCCATCTCCACCGCCTCGGAGGCGGTTCGCTGCATGCGGCTGTCGAGCGTCGTGTAGACGCGGAGGCCGCCGCGGTAGGTCCTCGAGTCTCCGTAGTGGTCGCGCAGGTAGGCCCGCACCATTTCCATGAAATGCGGCGCGAAGGCATCGGCGCCGCGTGGCCGCAGCCGGATCGGCTCGGCGCGGGCAGCCGCCGCGGCATCGGCGTCGAGGTAGCCCTCGGCGACCATCCGCCCGATCACCATGTCCCGCCGGCGTTCCGCCACCTCGCGATTGCGGTACGGGTTGAACCGGCCGGGGTTGGGAGCGAGGCCGGTCAGCATCGCCGCCTCTCCCACCGACAGCTCGGACGCGCCCTTGTCCAGATAGAACTGCGCCGCCGCCTCGATGCCGAAGTTGTTGTACCCCAGGAAGACCTGGTTCGCGTGGAAGGTGAGGATCTCTTCCTTGCGGTAGGCGCGCTCGATGCGGAACGCGGTGATGGCTTCCTTGATCTTCCGCTCCAGCGTCTCCTCGCGGTTCAGGAACAGCTGACGGGCGACCTGTTGGGTGATCGTGCTGGCGCCGGACACGATCCGGCCCGCCCGGAAGTTGTCAAAGATCGCCCGCGCGATTCCCAGGGGATCGAAGCCGAAGTGCTGCCAGAAACGCTGGTCCTCGAAGGCGACGAAGGCATCGCGGACGTGCTGCGGCAGGTCCTCGTACTCCACCTCGATCCGGCGCTCGACGGCGAACTGCCCGATCTCGGCGCCGTCCCGGTCGTAGACGATGGTCGTGGCCGTGCCCTCGTAGGCTTCGAGCTCCTCGATCAGCGGGATGTCGCTCTGGTAGGCGGCGAGCAGTCCCAGCATGGCGCCCGCGACCGCCGTGGCGCCGAAGGTGAAGGCGACGATCAGGATCCGGGCGAACCGGCGGCCCGCCGCCGCCCGGCGTGGCGTCCCTCGGGAAGCGGGCACTCAGTTCCCCACCAGGTCCATCAGCGCCGGCCCGATGTCGGGGTGCCGGAACTCGAAGCCGGAGGCGAGCAGCCGCCGGGGAACGACCCGCTGTCCCGAGAGCAGCAGCGCGCCGGCCATCTCGCCGAACGCGAGGCGCATGCCGAATCCGGGCACCGGAAAGATCGTGGGCCGCCGGAGCGCCTTGCCCAGGGCGCTCGTGAAGTCCGCGTTGGTGACCGGGTTCGGGGCGGTGAGGTTGTAGACCGGGTCGAGGGACCCGGCGGGAACGTCCAGCAGGTGGACCATCGCCGCCGCGACGTCGGCAAGATGGATCCAGGGCATCCACTGGCGTCCGCTCCCGACCCGGCCGCCCACGCCCATGCGGAACGGGGGCAGCATGGTGGCGAGCGCGCCGCCCCGCGGGGAGAGCACCACGCCGATCCGCATCGCAACGGTCTCGATCCCCGCCTGGCGGGCGCCGGCGGCGGCGTCTTCCCACTCGGTGCACACCGCGCCGAGGAAATCCGTCCCCGGAGGAGCCTCCTCGTCGAGTTCCTCGTCGCCGCACGGTCCGTAGTAGCCCACGGCGGACGCTGCGAGCAGCCGCGTGGGCGGGGTCCGGGCGGCGCCGAGGGCCTTCACGAGGGTCTTGGTCCCTCCGATCCGGCTCGTGCGAATGGCGCGCTTCCGGGCCGCGGTCCAGCGTTTCCCGACGGGCTCGCCGGCGAGGTGCACCAGGGCGTCGAGTTCCTCCAGCACCCCCACCAGGCCGGCGTCGGCGCCGTCACCATCGGGGTTCCACTGCGCCGAGCCGACTCCCGCCGGCAAACCGCCCGGCGCGCCGGCGCGCCGGGTCAGCGCCACGACGTCGTGGCCGCGGCCGGCCAGTTCCGAAGCGAGGGCCCCGCCGATCAGGCCGGTCGCTCCGGTGATTCCAATGCGCATCCGAAGAAGTGCTTCGCCACCGGATTCTAGCCGGGGGGGATTCTGGGCCGGACGGCGGTTGAAGCGAGCCGCCAGCGGCCAGACAATGGGACAATGTCTGGTTCGGGAGGCCTGTGATGCTCCGTTTTCGTCTTCTTTTCGCTCTTTCCTTCGGTCTGCTGGCCGCGGCTCTCGCTTGGGGACAGGACAAACGTCCCATGACGATCGTCGAACTGATCGACGTTCCGTCGCTGGGGAGCCCGCGCCTCTCTCCCGACGGAACCCAGATCCTCTTCACCCGGACCGACACGGACTGGAAGAAGAACGGCCGCACGACGCACATCCATCGGATCGACGCCGACGGCAGCGGCGCGGTCCAGCTCACGAACGGGGAGGACGGGGAATCCAGCCCCCGCTGGTCCCCCGACGGCACCCGCGTCGCCTTTCTCGCCAAGCGCGGCGAGGACGAGCACACCCAGATCTACGTGATGCGGAACCGGGGCGGGGAAGCCTCCCCGCTCACCGCGCACGACAGCTCGGTGGGGTCGTTCCAGTTCTCGCCCGACGGCAAGCACATCTTCTTCGTGGCGCCCGATCCGAAGAGCGCCGAGGAGAAGAAGAAGGACAAGCTCCAGGACGACGTCTTCGCCTTCGACGAGGACTACAAGCAGCGCCACCTCTTCCGGGTGGCCGCGGACGGTGACGGGCCGCAGAAGGGGGAGCGGCTCACCGAGGGCGACTACTCGGTGATCGGGTTCCGGCTTTCGGATGACGGCATGCGCATCGCGCACCACCGGTCCGTCAGCCCGCTGGTGGACAACCGGGACGAGGGCGAGGTCTGGCTCATGGACGCGGACGGCGGGAACGCGATGCAGTTGACGGACAACACCGTGGCCGAACGCGGGGCCCAGCTCTCGCCGGACGGGACGCAGGTGATGTTCCTGTCGGATTCCAGCGCCGACTTCGAGACCTACTTCAACGACAACATCTTCGTGCTGCCGGCCGCCGGGGGCGCGCATCGGGTGCTTTACGAGGACATGCCGCACGAAGTGAACGGCGCGCGCTGGGCCCCCGACGGCTCCATCTACTTCACCGCGAACACCGGGGTCCGCACCGAGCTCTTCCACGGCAGGCTGGACGACGACGCGCCGACGGCGCTCACCGCCGGCGACCACTCGCTCACCGGGTGGAACTTCTCCGCAGCCGCGGGGAAGCACGTGTTCGGGATCAGCAACCGCGAGAACAACGGCGACCTGCACCTGCTGCCCGCGGAAGGCGGGGATCCGATGAAGGTCACCAGCGTCTTCGACTATCTCGCTGAGACCTTCGAGCTGCCGGTCCAGGAGGCGATCCGCTGGAAGGGTGACGACGGCGCGGAGGTGGAGGGGCTCCTCTACTACCCGCTCGACTACCAGGAGGGGCAGCGCTATCCGCTCGTCGTCCAGACCCACGGCGGGCCGGCGGCCTCCGACAAGTTCGGTTTCGGACGCTGGAGCAGCTACGTGCAGGTGCTGACCGCGCGCGGCTGGGCGGTGTTCAAGCCCAACTACCGGGGGAGTACCGGTTACGGCGACGAGGTCCTCCGCGACATGGTGGGCCACTACTACCGCCAGTCGCACCTCGACGTGATGACCGGCGTGGACCACCTGATCGAACTCGGGATCGTGGACGGCGACCGGATGGCCAAGATGGGCTGGAGCGGCGGCGGCCACATGACGAACAAGATCATCACCCACACCGACCGCTTCAAGGCGGCGGCGTCGGGCGCCGGCGCGGTGAACTGGATCTCGATGTACGGGACGAGCGACGTGCGGATCTACCGGACCCCATGGTTCGGGGGAACGCCCTGGCAGGAGGACGCGCCGATCGACGTCTACTGGGGGCACTCACCGCTCAAGGACATCTACAAGGTGACCACGCCGACGATCGTGCTCGTCGGGGAGAACGACGTCCGGGTCCCGCCGGAGCAGTCGGTGGAGCTCTACCGGGCGCTCAAGTCGAACGGCGTGGACACCCATCTCTACATCGCGCCGCGGGAGCCCCACGGCTGGCGGGAACTCCGCCACGAACTCTTCAAGGTGAACGTCGAGATCGACTGGTTCGAGCGCCACGCCCGGGGCATCGAGTACGAGTGGGAGACCGCTCCCGGCGACGACGAAGAGGACATGGCGGCCACCACCGACGAAGAAAGCCCGTAGCGGCCCGCGCGACCACCACGCGGCCCCCGGGGCCGAAGGCTCCCCCCGCGTGGTGGCGCGCACGGCCTGGAGACAGATTCCTGAGGAGGTGCGTCATGCGCCATTCCGTGATACCCCGTTCCGTTGCCGCCGGCGCCCTGGTGGCGCTTGCCGTCTCCGTCGCGTCCGCGCAGGACAAGCGGCCCATGACGATCGTGGAGCTGATCGACGTTCCGCAGATCGGCAGCCCCCGGCTGTCTCCCGACGGGACACAGCTTCTCTACACCCGGTCCGACACCGATTGGGACGACAACGGCCGCACGACGCACATCCACCGGATCGGGACGGATGGCAGTGGCGACATCCAGCTGACGAACGGCGAAAACGGGGAGTCCAGCCCGCGTTGGTCGCCGGACGGTGCCTGGGTAGCGTTTCTGGCGCGCCGAGGTGAGGGCCCCTTCCAGCAGATTCACAGGCTGTCGAACCAGGGCGGGGAGGCGTCTCCACTGACGCAGCACGAGAGTTCGGTGCAGTCGTTCGCGTTCTCTCCGGACGGCGAACACATCTACTTCCTGGCGCCGGACCCCAAGACCGCCGAGGAGAAGCGCAAGGACGACCTCCGGGACGACTTCTTCGCCTTCGACGAGGACTACAAGCACCGCCATCTCTTCCGGGTCTCGACCGCCGGCACGGGGCCTCGCGATGCTGAACGGATCACCCGGGGGGACTTCTCGATCCTGGAGTTCCGGCTCTCGCACGACGGGACGCGCGTCGCCCATTCCCGGGCGCCGAGTCCGCTGCTCGACAACCGCGACGAGGGCGAAGTCTGGCTCATGGACGCGGACGGCGGGAATGCCGTGCAACTGACGGACAACACGGTGGTGGAGAGCGGTGCGCAACTCTCCCCGGACGGCTCCGAGGTCCTGTTCGTTTCGGGGGCCAGCGCCGCGTTCGAGACGTACCACAACCGGAACGTGTTCCTCGTGCCCGCCACCGGCGGGCCGCACCGGGTGCTCTGGGAGGACTGGCCCCACGAGGCGAACGGGGCGACCTGGGCGCCGGACGGTTCGATCTACTTCATCGGCAACACCGGCGTCCGCAGCCAGGTCTTCCGCGGAAGCGTGGATGCGGCCGAACCGACGCCGCTGACGGCCGGCGACCACACCATCACGGGATGGAACTTCGCCGCCGGGGCGGGACAGCATGTCTTCGGGATCAGCAACCGGGAGAACAACGGCGACATCCACCTGATGGCCGCGGACGGCGGCGATCCGGTGAAGGTCACGAGCGTCTTCGACTACCTCGACGAGACCTTCGAGCTGCCGGTACAGGAAGCCGTGCGCTGGCACGGCGAAGACGGAGTCGAGGTCGAGGGCCTGCTCTTCTACCCCATCGACTACCAGGAGGGGCAGCGCTACCCGCTGGTCGTGCAGACCCACGGCGGGCCGCGGTCCTCCGACAAGTTCTCCTTCGGCCGCTGGAGCAACTACGTCCAGGTGCTGGCGGCCCGGGGCTACGCGGTCTTCAAGCCCAACTACCGCGGCAGCACCGGCTACGGCGACGAGTTCCTGCGGGACATGGTCGGCCACTACTTCAACCAGGCGCACCTCGACGTGATGGCGGGCGTGGACTCCCTGATCGAACGCGGGATCGCCGACGGCGACCGGATGGCCAAGATGGGCTGGAGCGCCGGCGGCCACATGACCAACAAGATCATCACCCACACCGGCCGCTTCAAGGCGGCGTCCTCCGGGGCCGGCGCGGTGAACTGGATCTCGATGTACGGGCAAAGCGACGTGCGGTTTCCGCGAACACCCTGGTTCGGCGGGACGCCCTGGGAGGAGGACGCCCCGATCGACGTCTATTGGGGGAACTCCCCGCTCAAGGACATCTACCGCGTGACGACGCCCACCATCGTGATCGTCGGCGAGAACGACGTCAGGGTGCCGCCGCCGCAGTCCGTCGAGCTTTACCGGGCGCTGCGGACGAACGGCGTGGACACCCACCTCTACATCGCGCCGCGGGAGCCGCACGGCCTCCGGGAGCTCCGCCACCAGCTCTTCAAGGCCAACGTGGAGCTCGACTGGTTCGAGCGCCACGTCCGCGGGATCGACTACAACTGGGAGACGCCCCCCGGCGAGGATGCCAAGCAAGAGCGCCCCACCACCGACGGCCAAAACCCGTGATTCCGCACGGCGCAACGGCCTGGAACGCCGGTCTCCAGACCGGCACGCGCGGTGCTCCGCACCGCGCGAGGGCGTCTCGCTACGAATCCCGATGGCGCGCCGGCGTTCCAAGCGGTCCCCGCCACCGCGGGCCCTCAGTGGCCAGTCCAGCCCCGTTGACCTGACCCATGTGCGGCCGCTTCACCCAGTCCTGCTCCTGGGAGGAGACCGCCGAACTCTTCGAACTGGAGGAGATCCCCGACGACCTGCCGCCCCGCTACAACGTCGCGCCGACCCAGCCCGCGGCAGTGGTGCGGAACGAAGACGTCCGCCGGTTGCGGATGCTCCGCTGGGGCCTCATCCCGAGCGGGGCCCCGGACCCGTCGATCGGGAACCGGCTCATCAACGCCCGCGCCGAGACGGCCAGCGTCCGGCCCTCGTTCCGTGATGCCTTCCGCGCCCGGAGATGCCTCGTCCCGGTGGACGGGTTCTTCGAGTGGGAGCGCCTTGGGCGGCGCCGGCAGCCGTGGCTCTTCCGGATGCGGGACGGCGGCCCGTTCGCGCTCGCCGGCCTCTTCGAGCGGTGGCGGCCGCCACCCGGAGTCTCCGCCCCCTGGCTGCCGGAAGACGGGTCGTCAGCCGCCGTCGAAACCTTCACCATCCTCACGACGGATGCCAACCCGGTGGTCGCGGAGGTCCACGACCGGATGCCGGTCATCGTGCCGCCGGATGCCTTCGACCGGTGGCTCGGCGGCGGGGAGGTGCCGCTCGGTCCCTATCCGCCGGAGGCGATGACCGCCTTTCGGGTCAGCCCGGTCGTGAACAGCCCGAGGAACGACGACCCGCGCTGCGTGGAGCCCCTGGCCGGAGGAGAAGATCGGGAAGCCGCGGGTCGTTCCCCGCCCAGTCTGTTCGGCTGACCCCGCGCTGGCAACTGCGTACGGCCACTTAGCCAGACCGCTGCCACCTCTGCTCTTCAGCGCCACGCCGAGATGGGAGCCGTGTTTTCCGGGTGGGGTTGTGCCGTGCGCGGCCCGGAGGTCCGCGCGTGCCGGTCTGGAGACCGGCGTTCCAGGCCGTTGTGCCCTCTTCAGGGCGCCGGGGTGTGCTCCATCGCGGCCTCGGCGAGGCGCCGGGCCGTCTCGGGAAGACCCCCCGCGCTCTGGACGTTGGAGAAGACGGCCACCGCGACTCCCCGTTCCGGAAGGCGGAGCAGCCGGGTGGAGCCGCCGGTGGCTCCTCCCGAGTGCGCCACCCAGGTGCCCATCTCGTCGGTCGAGATCCGCCAGCCCAGCGCGTATTCGCTCATGGTTCCGTCGGCGAGCTGATACGGCGTGGTCATCCGGTCGTGGGCGTCCGCGGAGAGGATCGTTCCCGCGTCGATCGCGAGCGCGAAACGGACGAGATCCGGGGCCTGCGCGATCATCCCCCCCCCGGCCCACTTGATCGAGAGGTCCGCGAACGGGGCGTTGAGGACCCCGGCCCCGTCCTCGCGTTTCACGTACTGCCGGACCCGGTTCGGGACGATCTCGCCCTGGTGTTCCAGGTAGGTGGCGTCCATCCCGGCCGGTCCCCAGACGTTTTCGTGCATGTAGTCGTCGAAACTCTGCCCGGAGACGTTCTCGACGATCCCGGCCACGATGTTCCAGGCGTAGGAGGAGTAGCTGTACTGGGTGCCCGGCTCGAAGAGCAGCGGGTCGTCCTTGAAGATCTCGATGGCGTCTTCGATGGTGTCGAAGTGGTCCTTCATGTCCATCTCGCCGGGGTTGTAGTGGCGGATTCCCGAGGTGTGCGTCATCAGGTGCCGGACGGTGACCGGCTGTTCCTTCTCGGGGAAGGCCGGGAAGTAGGTCTGCACCTCGGCGTCGAGGTCGATGGCGCCCTGTTCCACGAGCTGCATGACCGCGATCCCGGCAACCGGTTTCGAGATGGAAGCGATCCGGTAGACGCTGTCCGCGGTCGCCGGGACCCCGTTCTCGACGTCGGCCAGACCCGAAGCGCCGCTCCAGATCATCTCCCCGTTCACGGCGACGGCGGCGGAGAGGCCGGGACTGCCGGCGGCGTCGCGCGCCTCCGCGACGATCGCCGCGAAGGTCTCGTCGAGCGTCGGTTCGGGTTCGGACCCGCCGCACCCCCCGAACAGCGCGAGGACGGCGAGGGCGGCCGGCAGCCGCGGGTCAACTCTCGTGAAAGCCAGGCGGTTCATGATCTGTCCCCTATGGATCGCTGGCGGGAAGGTGGGCGGTGACGGCCTCCCACACCCGCTCGAAGTTGCCGCCGAGGATCGCCTCGACGTCGTCGGAGTTGAAGCCGGCTTCGGCGAGGGCCTCCGCGATCGCTTCGAAATTGGCCTCGTCGCCGAACCCCTCGCTGTAGGAAGACATCCCCCTCAGGTCGCTCCCGATTCCCGCCGCGCCCAGCCCGCCGAGATCGGTGACGTGGCGGATGTGCCGGGCCATGTCGGAGACGGTGGGAACCTGACTGCCGTTCGGCCAGATTCCGATCACGCCGCCGTCCTCGGCGATCGCGCGGATCTCCGGATCGCGGAGGTTGCGGTCGGCCTCGCCGAGGGCGAAGGCGCCGGTGTGGCTGAAGATGACGGGAGCGGTCGAGAGTTCCAGGGTGTCCCGGATGGTCTCGGGATTGGCGTGCGCGAGATCGATGACGATGCCGAGCCGGTTGCACTCGCGTACCACCTCGCGTCCGAACTCGGTCAGCCCGCCGGGCGTGTAGGGCCACGTCTGGATGTGGCCGATCCCGTTGGGACGGAAGTGGACGAGCTGCGCCACCGCGAGGCCCATCCGGTGCAGTTCGTGGAGCCGCTCGATCCTGCCCTCGAGCGAATCGGCGCCTTCGACCGCCGGAAGGATCGCGAGCGCCCCGTCGGCCCGGGCCCTTCTCGCTTCCGCCGGCGTCCGCACGAAGACCGCGTTGCCTTCGGCGACGGTGCGGGTCAGGCGTTCGAAGCGGTCGAGGGTGTACTCCCAGGGCTCCGCGGGGTCCGGGCGGCGGTTCCCGCCCTCGATCCGGGTGCCGTCGCGCAGCACGTAACCGCCGCGGTAGGGAGTGTCGGTGCTGATCGTCGCCACCACCGCGTCCATCCCGCGGTCCAGGTACCGCGCGATCTCCTCGTCGCTGATCCGGGGGACGTTGGCCCGGTGGAAGCGCGACGGATGGGAGTGGAGGTCGATGCGGAGCGGGTCCTCAGCCTGCGCCGCGGCGGAGCCAGCGGCGAGCGGGGACGCGGCGAAGCAGAGCGCCGCCAGCGCTGCCGGGAATGGATGGCGTCTCCGGCAGCGTCCGCGCCGCGGGCCGGGAACCCTCACTTACTCCTGTGCGTCGGTCGTTGCCATCGGCAGCACGACCCGCGCCACGCCGTCCTCGATGTCGAACTGGGTGCCGTACGGCTCCGAGAGCCGCACCAGGTCCTGCAGGATCTTGTCGGCGAGCTCGCCCTCGGCGAACATCGGCCGGCCGCGGACGTGCCGCGGCTGTCCGAACCCGAGCGTGATCGGGTGGAGCGTCAACTCGACCAGTTGCTGTCCGCTCCACTCCGGCACCGCGATGACCGCCTCCCAGATCTCGGGGATGGCCGGGAACCCGGTGGTGTCGTTGTTGTAGCGGGCCTCGTTGAAGTCCGCGAGGCCGTCGCTCTCGTCGAGCCCGAGCCGGTAGTAGTTCTCGTAGGGCAGCCGCTGGAGCGTCTCGTTCTGGAAGATGAAGTCGCCGAGGCTGTAGAGGATCGGCGCGCCCTTGTAGATCTCGATGGCGCGGAGTGCGTGCGGTCCGTGTCCCACGAAGACGGAGGCGCCGGCATCCACCATCGCGCGGGCGAACGTCACGAGGAACTGGGCGGGCTCCATGCGGCTGTTGGGGCCCGGGGCGCCCTCGTGGGCGTGGATCGTGACCATCACGTGGTCCGCCTGACGGCGGGCGTTGCTGACGATCATGGCGATCTCCGCCATGTCCTCGGGGTGCGGCTCGGTGCGGACGCCGGGCGCGTCGGCGAGTTCGAACCGGTTGCGGAGGAAGTTCAGGCTGTCCCCGGACGCGGGCGGGTTCATCTTGAGGTCGCGCATCGTGGCGCGGACGCCCTCAAGCTGTTCCCTGGTGACCTCGTAGGTGGTGCGGAAGCGCAGGGGATTCAGGCCCGGACGCGGCGGGATGTCGTCGCGCGACTTTCCGGCCACCGAGTGGTCGGGATACGTCGAGGCCAGCGAGATCACGGCCACCCGGCCGTCCTTCGTCTCGATGAACTTGGCTTCGCGGGCCTCGGCGAGGCTGCGTCCGATGCCCGCGGCGACGATGCCCGCTTCCCGGATGTACTTCTCGGTGAGGAGCATCGCGGGCGGCCCGTAGTCCCCCGAGTGGTTGTTGGCCAGCGAGCCGATGTCGATTCCGGCCCACACGAACTCCTGCACGAGTTCCGGCTGGGCGCGCATGTAGGTCCCGCCGCTCGAACTCATGGGATAGGACTCCCAGTCGTGGAAGAGGACCTCCACGTTGGTGAACGCCAGGTCGGCGCCCCGCAGGAGATCGATCATCGCCAGGAACTCCGGCTCCTCGTAGACGCTCAGCTTGCGGGTGATGATCGAATCGCCCGTCAGCGCCATGGTGAGGCGGTCCTGGGCGGCCGTCTCGGCCGCGAGCCCGGCGGTCAGGGCGCCGGCGACGAGGACGGGGAGAAGTCGGGACTTTCTTGTCTGGTGGGCCATGGACAGGGTCCTCCGCGGAACCTCCGAGTATGGCAGAAAAGCCGATGGGCGTTGGGAGCGCCGGTCGGAGCGCCGGCCTCCGGCCGGCATCGTCCGCCGCAGGCGGGCGAAACCCGCAGATCCCCCGGTTGCCGAGACGGCGCGCGACGTTCGCCGGAAGGCGGACCCTACCGCCGATAGTCCAGCGGCGGCGGCCGGTCCCCCAGCAGCGGCTCGTACACGAAGTCCGGTCCCCGCGCGGCGTTCAGCTCCTCCAGCGCGGCGGTCAGATGGGAGGAATCCTGGAACAGGTCCGCCCCCGTGCGCGCGAGCACCTGCGCCGCGAGGTGCATGCCCTTGAGCCCGATGCTCGTCCCGCCGCAGGCCACCGCCATCCAACTGTGCGCCGGGGTCCCGGGCACCCAGGTGGCGGTGCGGAACTGCGCGGTCGGGACCACCCAGCTCACGTCGGCCACGTCGGTGGAGCCGCCCGCCGGCGTCCTCCGCCACTCCATCACTTCCTCCTGGGAACCGATCGGGCGCGGCTGCAACAGGTGCTTCTGGATTTCTTCGGCGAAGGCCCGTTCCTCCTCGGTATAGGCGAAACCGCCGATCGCCTTCATGTTCTCGTAGAGCAGCCGGCCGATGTGCTCGTTGGGCAGCAGGTTGTAGAGCCCGTGGATGATCTCGTGCTCGACCGTGGTGCCGGTCCCGAGCGCCGCGGCGTCCGCGATCTTCAGGATCCGCTCCCAGTTGGCCCGGGCCGTCTCCACCGCGGGGTGCCGGTTGTAGTAGTAGACCTCGGCGAAGTTGGGCACCACGTTCGGCGCCTCGCCGCCGCGGGTGATCACGTAGTGGATCCGGCTCCGCTCGTGGACGTGCTCGCGCATCAGGTTCACCATGAAGTTCATGGCCTCCACCCCGTCGAGCGCCGACCGTCCCTGTTCCGGAGCGCCGGCGGCGTGCGCCGACAGTCCCCGGAAGCGGAACTTGGCGGACAGGTTGGCGAGCGAGTCCCCCGGGCTCGCGTCGTTCCGGTCCCCCGGGTGCCAGGCGAGCACGGCGTCCACGTCGGAGAAGAGGCCGTCCCGCACCATGTAGACCTTGCCGGCGCCGCCCTCTTCGGCCGGTGTGCCGTAGACCCGAATCCGTCCCGGTGAACCCGACCGCTCGAGCCAGTCCCTGATGGCCAGCCCGGCGGCCACCGAAGCGGTCCCGAACAGGTGGTGCCCGCAGGCGTGTCCCGCGCCGACGCCTTCCCGTTCCATGGGTTCCGGAACCGCTGCCTGGCTCACGCCCGGCAGGGCGTCGAACTCGGCGAGGATCCCGATGACCGGCCCGTCCGAGCCCCACTCGCCGATGAATCCGGTCGGCATTCCGGCAACCCCGGCTTCCACCGAGAAACCGCCGGCAGTGAGTTGCTCCTGCAGCAGCCCGGAACTCTTCTCCTCCTGGTATCCCACCTCCGCCCAGTCCCAGATACGAAGCGCGACCTCCTCGAAGTCGGTCCGCTGGGCGTTCAGGAACTGCGTGATGACGGCGTCCGCGTCCCCGTCCTGGGCGATGGAGGCGGCCGGCGCCAGGAGCGCGGCGAGCAACAGGGCGAGTGGCAAACGGGAAATGCGCATCACGAAGGGACCTCCAGGCTCGGCGGATGGTGTCCGAACCGGCTTTCGAGTGTACCCGCGCCTTTGCACCGGGATCCCGGGTCCACACGCTACAGTGCGCTCATGACGAAACACGGATTCCGGCCGGTCTTGGCAGTGTTGCTCGCGCTCCTGTTCGCCGCCGCAGGACACGCTGATGATGAACGGAAGAGTGGAGCCAGGGCAGGGGTGGCGGACGAGCGCCGGGACGCTGAGGAGCCCGCCGCCGGCCCGTCCGGGATGGACTTCTCGCTGCGTTTCGATCAGGCGGCCGCACTGGCGCCGGCTGCCGGCCAGGGCTTCTCGATGCCCTCCGGGAGGCAGATGGAGCTGTTCGGCCGTCTGGGGCTGGCGTCCGTGAACGTCACCGCCGAGGACTCGTTCGGGATCGCGGGCGGAGGCCCCGGCGACGTCGACATGGGCTCCCTCTCGGCCTCGAGACGGGTCTCGGAGTTCGGCTGGGGCGGGGGCGCGCGGTTCATGTCGGGAAGCTGGGGCATCGAAGGCACGTACAACATCTTCAACAGCCTGGCGCTCTCGCCCGGGTGGCTGGTTGCCGACGAGGCGGAGGCAGGTGGTACGGCCGGCCTCCTCGATCTGCCGCTGGTCGCGTCCAAGGCCGACGTCCTCGTGGGGCAGGTGGTGCGGGCCTTTCCGCTGTCGCGCACGATGGAGTTGTTCGTGGGCCTCGGCGCGGGCTGGATGCGGGCGACCGACTCCAGCACCGACCGCCTCCTCTCCGGAGCAGGGTTCCCGGATCCGGAAGAGATCACCGGAGAGTTGCCGCCGGACGTTCCCCCGGAGCTCGTGGCGTCGTTCGTCCCGGAAGTGGAGTTCACCGCCAACCGCAGCTCCGTCGTCTTCGCCGGCTCGCTGGGAGTGTCGTTGCGGGCCGGACGGATTCTCCTGCGGCCGCGGCTGGACGTCATCGTCGCGCGGGCGTTGACCACCGAGTTGACGGTGGGCTTTCCCGGCCTCGCGGATCTGGACCTCCCCGAGACCGAGGAACTGGGCATTCCGGAGCTCAGCTACACCACCAGCGTGACGCCGAGGATCTACCTCCTCTCGGTGGACATAGGTCTGTCGAACTGATCGCGAAGAACGGATTCGGCGCCGTCACCGGGAGAAATGCCCATGACCGGGTGCTTCCGCACACCCCGCCAGTGAGGAAGATGGCGGAACGGCTTGGAACGCCGACCTCTGGGCCGCATTCTACCGGTTCCGCAGGGTTCCGCAGAGTGCCCTGACGTTCCGCTATGGCTACCGTTATTCAACGGCTTACGCTGCTATACTGTTCCTCACCGGAACGCCGCAGACTCCCTCGTTCCCGCTCCTTTCGTGTCCCCCACACGGTCCCCGCAGGAACGCCCATCCATGACCGAACGACCCTACCGACTCTCCG
>JAJDVI010000038.1 GCA_022826195.1 Acidobacteriota bacterium | reverse complement strand
CTGCTGGCTCTGGCCTGTGGAGACGGCGAACCCGGGACTGCACCGCCGGGGACGCCCGTACCCACCACACTGGCGATCACCCCCTCGTCCGCAGTGCTGGCCGCACTGGGACAGACCGTGCAACTGACGGCGACCGTTCGCGATCAGACCGGCGCGGTCATGTCCGGCATCGGCGTGAACTGGGCGAGCAGTGACGGCGGAATCGTGACGGTCGATCCCGCCGGGGTCGTTACGGCGGTAGGCAACGGAGCCACAAACATCACGGCCACCGTGCGGGGCGGCGGTGCCTCCGGAAGCGCGGCCATCACCGTTTCGCAGACGGTGACCGCGCTGGCGATATTACCCGAACAGGCCACGATCGGCGCGCTGGAAACGCTTCAGTTGACCGCGCAGGCTCTGGACGCGAACGAAAACCCGGTTGCCGGCGTGGACTTCTCGTGGCTATCCGATGACGAGTCGGTGGCTACCGTAGACGCCGCCGGCTTGGTGACTGCCGTAGCACCGGGGTCGGCAGTGATATCCGTGCAGTCGTCCGGAACCGGCCTCGTCGCGACCGCGCGGATCGTCGTGAACGTGTCCGAGAGGTTTGTCCTGGTGACGCTGTACAACGGAACCGGGGGCTCGCGCTGGACGATAGACGACAACTGGCTGACGGACGCGCCGATCGGCCAATGGCATGGAGTGACCGCCGACGCGAAAGGCCGGGTAACCGGGCTGGATCTTTCGGGCATCGGACTCGAGGGCCGCTTGCCGGAGGAATTCGCGCACCTCACGAACCTTCGGCGTCTCAATCTGTCATATAACCGGTTGACCGGTGAAATCCCGGCGTATCTGGCGGAGTTCACCGAGCTTGAAGAGCTTGGCCTCGCCGTCAACGCGCTCGCGGGCCCGATCCCGGTCGAGCTGGCCACCCTCACCAACCTGAGAATACTGGACCTCTCCAACGATCTGTTCACAGGTCGGAACCGGCTCACCGGACGGATTCCGCCCGAACTCGGCACACATATTCCCGTGTAGTCCACCTATGTCCACCGAATAGGCCATAACACGTTACTGGACAACGTGTTTCGTGGAACACTCAGCGTCTCATCGTCCCTTGCCGTCCATCGCCATCCGGTGTATTCTTCCTTGTGTAGTGCCGCAATAAGTGATACACCATAAGGAAGGAGATCCCATGACCAAGCGACCGAGGACGCTTTCCGCCGCGTTCGTGCGGACGGTCGGCAGGCCCGGAGTCTACGGTGACGGGCGGGGAGGCCGCGGACTGAGCCTCCGGGTTCACCGGACCGTGGACGGCCGGATCACCAAGACGTGGCGGCAGCGCGTTCGGATCGATGGACGGCTCACCTCGATCGGGCTCGGGCCATACCCCGAGGTGACGCTTGCCGAGGCGCGCCAGAAGGCGCTGGACAACAGCAGGGGCGTCCGCTTGGGCCGGGATCCGCGCGGGCGCGGGATTCCGACGTTCGGCGAGGCCGCCAAGCGAACCATCGAGGTTCACCGCGAGGCGTGGAAGGCGGGGAGCCCCCTGCCCGAGCAGTGGGAGTCCACGTTCCGTCTGCATGCCGCCCCTCTCCTCGATAAGCCGGTGGACCGGATCACGAGCGCGGACGTGCTCCGGTGCCTCACTCCGATCTGGAACTCGAAGCCCGCCGCCGCGCGGAAGGCCCGGCACCGGATCACCGCCGTGTTCCGCTGGTGCATTGGGCGGAACTACCGCCCGGACAACCCGGTCGACCGGGCGGTCGAGGCGCTGCCGAAGGCGAACGGCCACACGACAACCCACCATCGCGCACTGCCGCACCGAGAGGTCGCGGCCGCGCTCCGGGCGGTCCGCCGGACCACCGACACGCACCCTTCGGCGGCTCCGTGCGTCGAACTGATCGTCCTCACCGCCGTGCGTCCCGGCGAGGCGCGCGGCGCACGCTGGGACGAGATCGACATGGACGCGGCGAGGTGGACGATTCCCGCTTCGAGAATGAAGGCGGGCCGCGAGTTCGCCGTTCCGCTCAGCACGGGCGCGCTCGGCGTGCTCGACCGGGCGCGCAAGCTCGCGCCCGGGTCTCCGCTGGTGTTCCCGTCCCGCAATGGCGGTCCGCTGCCGCCGAAGGCACCGCTCAGGGTGCTCAAGCGCGCCGGCGTTGACTCGACACTGCACGGATTCCGTTCGAGTGCGCGGTCTTGGATGGCCGAGTCCGGAGTTCCGGCCGAGGTCGCGGAGGCCTGCCTCGCCCATGTCCCGAGGAGCAAGGTCGTTCAGGCGTATCAGCGCTCCGACCTGCTTGAGAGGCGCGCCGAAGTCATGCAGGCGTGGAGCAACCACCTCCTGTAGCCACACCCCTCCCTCCACCGCGGCGGCGACAGGCTTCACCGTTCCGTAGCGCGACCTGCGGGCAACCCCCGTCTCGTTGCCGCCGTCCACTGCGGGAACCGGCTCGGACCGGCCTCGCCGGGACGTGCCTGCACCACCGCACATGACCTCGTCCCGCGCGCCGATGGGGGTGTCTTGACGTGCCGCTGGCGAAGACGTGGCACGGGCTGGAGGCGCTGCAAAACGTCCTGAAACGTTGTCGGACTGTGGGCAATTTTCCACAGGTTGACTGCCTTGCGGGAGGGTCTTCAGCGTTCGGGCATGATGACGCTGGAAGATCAGTTCATTTCGCGGGTGAGCGCGTTTCTCGGACGCTCGGACTTGAGCCCGACCGCGTTCGGCCAAAAGGCCGTGGGCGACCCGAACCTGATGCGCCAGATCGGTCGGGGGCGCTCGCCGTCACTGAGGACAGCGAACCGGATTCTGGCGTTCATCTCGAAGCACGACGTAGAGCGCCGCCGCGCACGGAATTCCCCATCGACATCAAGCGACGCCGGAATCCGACCAGCAAGCAGAGCACAAGGAGAGGAGCAGGACGATGACCAAGAACCCGAGGATTGAGAGAACGAACCCTCCGACCCGCTTCCTGCGGCTGCCCGAGGTGATGGAGCGCACGGGCCTGTCGCGGAGCACGATCTATGTCCGGCTGGCCGAGGGGCGCTTCCCCCGGCCCGTCGCCCTGGGCGGGCGCGCCGTCGGTTGGATCGAGGCCGAGATCGACGAATGGGTCCGCGAGCGCATCGCCGAGAGCCGGTTCGGGGACGACCGGGCCGGTGAACGCGGCGAGGCCGCGCTCGGCCTCACGGGGACTCGTCACGAAGCGACCGAAGCCCGCCCGGTTCGATGATGCGGCGCGCTCGAAGCGGCCGGGGAACGGCGTCCCGGGCTTGCCTTGGGAAGGCAAGCCAGCACACGCCGTGTTGAACACTGCGGTCTGGCAAAGGGGACGCTGCGCCCCCCTTGAACCCCCGGCTTGTCGTGCGGCTGCTCCCATGATCCGCTCGCACAACGGTTCAGGGTTGCGGCCCGTTTTGAGACAGGCTCTCCGCTCATGCACCCTTCTCATTGGACCTGACGAGCGCGGTCCCGCTACGTTTTGAGCGGTCGACTGCGGGCGCAGAGCGGCACGGATGCACGAGCGACCCGGGTGAACTCAGCCTTCCAACATCACTGCCAAGACTGGAGGATCGCGTGACTATTCAGAGGAGAACTACAACCCGCACCAGTTGCAGGCCGGTTCTTGGCGTGCTCGTGCTGGGACTGGGACTCGTTGGTTGCGAGGATCCAACGTCGCCGAGCGACTCGGTCGTGGTGGACATCTCGGAGACGGCGTCCGGGGCGTCGATCGGTTCCATCCGGGTGGAGCAGACAGCCAACGGCGCGCGCTTCACGCCGAATCTGACCGGCCTCACCCCCGGCGAGCACGGGTTCCATGTACACGTGAACCCCAGCTGCGGGATGGCCGGGCAGGACGCCGGTGGCCACTACGACCCGCAGAACACGGGGCGTCACGAAGGTCCTAACGGGAACGGTCATCTCGGCGACCTGCCGACGTTGTCGGTCAACTCGTCCGGTGCCGCGACCACTCCGGTGGTCGCTCCCCGAGTGCAGGTAACCGATCTCGAAGGTGGTTCGCTGATGATTCACGCAGGCGGCGACAACTACTCCGACACGCCCGCGCCGCTCGGCGGCGGCGGCGCGCGGGTGGCCTGTGGAGTGGTGCCGACCATAGGGACGTAGCCCACCTTCAACAAATTCACGGTGTACCGGGTTCGAAGGGCGGAGCCATCGCCAAACCACGTGTTATACACGGGGTACGCTGGCTCTCCCACCTTAGCGGTGTTCGACAAGCTCCTTTGGGGCAGGCGCGGAGGCTCCGATCCGGCGCGCCGGATCGACCTCTTCGACGCCCTCACGCGTCCGAACCCGGCGAGGGTTCCGGGCGCGGAGGCGGCAAGACCCACTCGCTCGCCCGATGCCGGTCGAGGCTTCCCCGAAGGCCAACTTTCGCGCGATCCGTGCCGTGTCGCAACCGTGCGAGGCGTGCGTCCATGACGACGTCGACCTCGCAGGCGTGAACAGCCCCGGGCGGAGGCGGACCGAACACGGATCCGCTCGGCCCGGCAGCCCGGTCGGCCAAAGGGCTTCAGCACCTTCTCGCGTCTCTTCAGGAGAGTGACCGTCAGCCAGTCTCGGGCGTCCGCGCCGCGCGTCTCAGAAGGTGTCAGAGCCATCGGAGGCCATCGCCAACGGTATGGGGAAGAACGTCCCCGCAACGTGCGTCAGGCCGTCGCTCTCCTCAGCTCCGCCGCTTTTTGGTGGGTTCTCCGCGTGTTTGTAATGCAGGACATCTTCATCGGAGAGCACGCGGCCGTTTCGGCTCTTGAGCCGGTTGCGGCAGACTTGGCATCCTCCGACGCGAACGTCCCCTATCTCCTTGGGGCACGCCCACGAAGTCTGCGCTGCCGGGCCGGTTTGCTCCCATCCCCATCGGTCGGATTGGCTGTCCTGTTTGCTCGACGAGTCTCGGAGTGGGTGTCAACCGGCACGGAAAATGTCCCGGTTATCGGCATTGAAAATGTCCCGGTTCGACGGCTGCCCCGCGCAGGGAGCGGAGCGACCGGAGCGGGGCAGCGGGCCGGGAGTGCGGTGGTCATGATGGACCCTCTCCCGAT
>JAJDVI010000011.1 GCA_022826195.1 Acidobacteriota bacterium | reverse complement strand
GGAACGAGGGAGTCTGCGGCGTTCCGGTGAGGAACAGTATAGCACCGTAAGCCATTGAATAAAGGTAGCCATAGCGGAACGTCAGGGCACTCTGCGGAACCCTGTGGAACCGGCAGAATGCGGCCCGCAGGGCCGCGGGCGGTTCAACGCTGCTCGCGCTCAAGAGCGCGGTTCCCGCCGCATGGGGGACCAACCCGGACGCCGGAGCCTTCCCGCCGCCCGCCGGCGGCGGGCTGTGCCGGCTGAAGCCGGCGTTCCAAGCCCGTACGCCATCGGTGCCGAGCGGGGCCTAGTTCGCGAACTGGGCGCGCCGCGCCGCCTTGACCGGCCGGGGCCGGAAGAGCGACAGCCGCACCCCGTCGGTGAAGTCTTCCTCGAAGCGCTGGACCTCCCAGTCGCTCTCGTACATGAGCTTCACCACTGACATGAGGTATCGGAACTGGCCCCGGGCGGCGATCTTGTCCATCCATTCGGGGCCGGCGGTCTCGTCGGGCATGTCGCAGCCGAGGTCGAGCACGGTGATCTGGGGGTGGCGCTCGATGAACATCCTCCCGTTGGGGTCGGGCCGCTTCCACATGGAGCTGACGTAGATCTCGTCGCTGAAGGAGCCACCCTCCTGGAAGGAGTAGGAGTGGTCGAACAGGATGTTCATCCCCTCGTAGATCTCGAGCCGGAACGGGTCGGGCTGGTAGCGACGCGCGTACTTCTCGAAGCGGTGGACGAGCCGCTCGTTGGCGGCGCGGATGTCGGCGACGCCCTGGACCTCCTCGATGATCCGCTCCCGGAGCTCGGCTCCCACCGGCTTGTGGTCGGGATAGTTCGGATCGTCGATGTGATGCAGGTTGATGTGGTAGCCGCGGGGGATCCAGAAGGCCAGGAACCAGGGCACCTTGTAGCCGGCAAACTGGTGGACCCACTCGTGGCTCGGGTAGCCGTGGGGGTTCATGTAGACGTCCGGCAGCCAGCGGTAGTAGATCTGCCGCCGCACCAGCGCCTCGGGCAGCAGCGGATCGTCATCCCAGATGTAGGCGCCCACGTCGCGCGCCACCGAGCTCCAGTAGCCGCCGTGCAGGATGTAGGTCGGGCGGAGCTTGTGGAACTCGAAGTGGTTCGCCGCGCCGTCCGGGTTCTCCATCGGGTGGTAGACGATGTTCATCCGCTCGAGGTACTTCCGGTAATCCGGGTCGGTGGCCACCAGTTCCATGAACCGCATGGCCCCGCTGGTCGCCGACACCTCGTTCGAGTGCTGGCGGGTGGTGATGAAGAGGACGGGCTTGAGCGCGCTCGCCTTCGCCTGCGAGAACAGTTCGGCCTCGTGCGGCAGCATCACGTCCATCGCCCAGACGTTCCGGCCCCGGTAGGTACGCCCCGCGACGTAAGCATTGAACTCGGGGAAGGTCTGGAGGCGCGGAATCAACTCCTCCTCCAGCTCGTCCGGGCCGATCACGTGGTCCCAGGTAACGAACTGCTCGCCGGGGGTCGGCTCGATGGTCTCGATGCCGCCCGGCTGCGGCAGCAGCGCGGGATCCGGCGGCCGCAGCGACTCCTCGATCGCCGCGTTCCCGATCCGCGCCGACAGCGCCAATTCCTCGAGCCGGGCGTAGCCGAGCGCGGTCCGGAGCGCTCCCGCGGCCTGCATCTGCGCGAGACCCTCGACCATCCGCCCCACGGTCCGGGCGGTCTCGAAGTCCTCGGCATCCACGCTGGCCGTAAGCTGCGCCGCGCCCTCGGCGCCTGCCCGCACCTTCACGGACGTGACGCGGGGAGCCGATACGTCCAGCTCGGTCAGCCCGATCCGGCGCTCACCCACCGCGCCGTCCCGCGTCGTCCACCGCACCGCGATCTCCGGGTGGGGCACCGCGTTCCCCACGAAGTGCACTCGCACCTCGGGCGGACCCTCCCGCGGCGGATGGATCATCGGCATGAGCCGTCCGGGGGCGACTTCCCGGCTCCCCGATTCCTGGCCGCTGAAGATGCCCCAGAAGTCGATGGTGCTGAAGGTGAGGTCCTCGTGCAGCGAGTCCATCGAGGAAATCCGCTCCTCGTCGAGGTCCAGCCGGAAGTCCGGCTCGCTCATCTTGATGTCCAGAAAGAAATCCCGGAAAAAGGGCTGGTTCTTGAGGCTCAGATCGCCCCGGGTGTACTCCCGGGCGAACTCGAACATCCTCGGCTGCGCGTCGAACTGGTAGTAGTCCCAGAGCCGCTCGGGGTCGGTGCGGACGTGGACATCGGCGACCTCCTCGCCGTTCACCATCGCCCGGAACCCGCCGGTCGTGGCGTGGATCTTGGCGGTCGGGACGTAGGGGAAGTACTCGCGCGTCATGAAGCGCGGCGCGAAGCGGTCCTCGTGCAGCACCCGGCCGACGTCGTCCGTGACCTCCACCTCGTATTCCATCGGCCCCTCGTCGACCTTCACGAACTCGGTGTCATCCACGTCGATGCCCAGTTCCCGCGCCAGGATCCAGTCGATCGGAAAGATCTCCTGGAGCCAGCGGATGTCCTGCCCGTACCAACGCTCGTTCTGGGGGTAGTGCGCGGTCGGGAACCGTACCGTGATCCGGCCTACGTTCTCGCCCTGAACCGCGGGCAGCACGTAGTCGGCGAGCCAACTGAACCCCTGCTTGTAGGCGCAGATGACCCGGACCCGGGTCTCCGCGGCGCCGGCTTCCCGGAGTGCGGACTCGAACTCCTCCTGGAGCCGCATCCGGATTTCGGGCGACTCACTGACCAGAATCTCGACCTCCACCCGGTCCCCGGCGCCGACCCGCGACACGATATCGGCGGTGAACCGCTCCCGCAGCTCGTCCACCTCCCAGCCCAGGTCGAGTTCCTCGTCGAACACGGTGACGGGTCCGTAGCGTGAAGCCGCGGTGACCGAAACCTCCGGGACGCCCGTCCGCTCGCGCAGCCGCGCCTCCAGGAACGCCCCCACTTCCGCGCTGGCCTCCTCGAGGAAGACGTCCACCTCCAGCGACGCGATGTCACCGCCGGACCACATCCCGCTCAGGTCGTCGAGATGGACGAGCGCCCGTGCTGCCTGTCCGGCGCTCGACCGCGACCGCAGGAAGGCGCGCGCGTCCTCCTCGATGGCGGTGAAGTCCACTTCGCCGCGCCGGGTCTCCCAGAGCGAGGGCAGCCGCCCCGCCAGATAGGCAGTCGCGGCGTCGAGACCGGCGGCGTCACCCCCGCGGACCCGAACTGCCGGAGAGTCACCGAACGCCCCCGGGACGATCTCCACGACGCCCTCGCCGGCGTCGAGCGGCCTGCCACCCGGCAGCGACGCCACGAGATCCCCCGGCCCGATCAGCACCGGATTCGGGAGCACCGAGGGATCCTCGATGTCCGCCTCCACGAACGCGATCGGGAGGGTCAGTCCGGTCGTCTCGAGCCCGATGCGGGCCGCAAGGTCCACCGCGCCCAGTACCGGACCCGCCCCGGAGCCGATAACGAGCACCGTCTCCGACTCGTCGGGGATCATGTCGTCCCCCCGCGAGTCGCCGAGCAGGCCGTCCGTCGTGTAGAGCTTCGTCAGGTTCAGGGGCGTGGCCTTCGGCTGCCAGGGGTTCTCCGGGAAGCGGCTCTTGTAGGGCGGCCCGAAGCGGTCCACCACCACTCCATTGCCGTCGGGAAGCTGGAAGTCGAGGGCGCCCGCACCGTAGTAGTTGAGCTGCACCGCCCGCCGGTCGGTGAACCGCGCCTGTCCCACGCGGTGGTCGGCGGCGAGTTCGTCGAGCACCTCGGCGGCGTTCCCCGGATCCACCACGTCGAGCGCCATGACCAACCGGCTCACCTGCTCCCGGCCGTCCTCGTAGACCGCCTCGGTGGCCCGGACCCCGTTCACGTCCACCCGGCTGTCGCCGAGGAACTCCTCGACGTCGTCCATCACCGAGGAGAGGGTGTCGCTGCGGAGCTGCCAGAGGTAGGGAAGCCGGGCGGACGCGGAGTTCGCCGCGTACAGCGTCCCCGCCGGGTCCGCGCCCGCCACCACCACCGCGTCGGCGCCCCCGAACGGAGAGGAAACAATGGCGAAGAGTCCCTGTCCCGGGGTCAGCCCGGCGACGTCGATGCGCCCATCCTCCTCGAGTCGCCCGACCCAGCGGTTCGAGCGGCCCACCAGGAAGAGCGGTGGGCTCTCCGCTCCGGGCTCGATGTCCGCATCGAGGACCGCCAGACCCGGCGTGAAGGCAGAGGACTCGAAGCCGAGCCGGGCCGCGATGTTGGCGGCGGCAGCCACCTCCTCGGGCGCCGGATCGGCCGGCAGCACGATACGGGCGTTGATGAAGTCCACCACGCCGTCGCCGTTCCGGTCTTCGAGGAAGACACCGGGAGCGAATACGTCCTCGAGTCCGGCGAGGGACTGTTCCTGCTGCGCCTTCCCCGCCGGGGCGGAGTAGAGCAGGGTGAGGGCCGTGAACGGCCCCACGATCCAGGCAGTGCGCTTCGCACGCATGACGAACTCCCTTCGGTTCTCCGGCTCAGTTCCCGACGGATTCCACCACCCCGCGGAGCTCCTCCAGGAGGCCACCGAGGATGGGATCCAGATCATCAAACCTTTCGAACGCGGAATCGGTCGGCCGTGAGTCCGCCCCCTCGACATACCCGTAGAGGAGATCGAGCTGCTGGATCAGCTTGGGGGCGTAGTCCTGGTCCTCGCGGTCGTAGTCCTCGGGAAGCGGCACGAGCTCCCGCTCGATCCGGGTGAGCCGTTCCGCGACGGACGCGGAGGCTCCCTCCCGCAGTTCGCGGATCTCGGCTACCGCCCGGTGGAGATCCGTGATCCGGTCCCGGATCCTGAGCAGCAGGTCGCACTGGCTCTGGAACTCATCGGCCGTCGTGGTGACCCGCGGGTCGGGCAGCACCTCGATCGGCTGCGTCCCGCTCCAGCCCTCCGTCGAAACCCGGATCTGGTACGTCCCCGGCACCACCAGCGGCCCGAGCGGCGCGCCGCCGAACGCCGAGGGATGCCTGAGATCCCAGACGAAGCGGTTCAGCCCCGCGTTGAAGAAGGTGCTCTCCTCCTTGAAGAAGGGCGCCTCCGGCCGGGCGATCACCGAAGAATCCTTCGGGTCGTCCTGGCTGGAAAAGCGGCGGATGACCTCACCGGCCCCGTCGAGGATTTCAAGGGTCACTTCGCCGTCGGGGGCCTCGGCGAACCAGGTGTAGATCGTCGCGCCGTTCGGAGAGTCGGTCCCCTGGCGATCCCGCGTTATCCGCGCCCCGCCGTAGAGGTCCCGCGGGTTGGCCACCGAGCGCCAGCCGCCCACGTACTCGTCCACCGCCTCTTCCTCCGCGGTCCGCACCCGGTGGGCGTCCCGAGGCGCGAAGAGGTGCGCCGCCGACGCCGCCACCTCTTCCGTCAACTGGTGGAGCGGAGACAAGTCGTCGAGGATCCAGAAGGAGCGCCCCTTCGTGGAGAGCACCAAGTCCTTCTCGTGCACCACCAGGTCGGTCACCGGCGCCACCGGGAAGTTGAGCTGCAGCGACTGCCAGTGCGCGCCGTCGTCGAAGGAGACGAACACCCCGTACTCCGTGCCGGCGTAGAGCAGCCCCTTCCGGTCCGGGTCTTCGCGGACCACGCGCACCCACTGGTCGTCGGGGATCCCGTTGGTCCCGTCGGTGAGCAGCGTCCAGCTCTCGCCGAAGTCGTCGGTGCGGAAGACGTACGGGCGGAAATCGTCGAGCCGGAAGCGGACCACCGAGATGAAGGCGCGCCCCGCGGTGTGCGGCGAGACCTCCAGGATGTTCACCGTCCCCGAGTCGGGCATGTCCGGCGGGGTGATGTTCGTCCAGTTCTCGCCGCCGTCCCGCGAGATGTGGACGAGCCCGTCGTCGGAGCCGGCCCAAAGGACTCCCGGAATGTGTTTCGACTCCGCCAGCGCGAAGATGGTGCAGTAGACCTCCTCGCTCGTCACCTCGCGGGTGATGGGGCCGCCCCAGGTGTTGATCCGCTCAGGGTCGCCCGTGGTCAGGTCGGGGCTGATGATCTCCCAGGTCTGCCCCTCGTTCGTGGACCGGTGGACCACGTGCGAGGCGTGGTAAAGCACGTTCGGGTCGTGGGGGGACAGCACGATCGGCGCGGTCCGCTGGAACCGGTAGCGGAGGTGCTTCGCCGGCATCCCGCCCACCTCCGGGTACGCCTTGATCGGGCGGATCTGGCCCGTGGCGCGGTCGAAGCGGGTGATGGCGCCGCTCGTGCTCCCGGAGAAGACGATGTTCGGGTTGTCGGGCCGGATCACCGCGACCCCGCCCTCCATGCCGCCGACGCCGTCCCAGTGCTGGAGCTGGAGGCGCATCCCGTAGTGGCCGGACCGGCTCGGTACGGAAATCACCTCCCAGGTGTCCTGCGCCGAACCGTAGACCCGGTAGGGGAACTGGTTGTCGACGCTCACGCGGTACATCTCGGAAGTCGGCTGGTTGAGCTGGCTCGACCAGGTGCGGCCCGCGTTCCAGGAGACGTTCGCGCCGCCGTCGTTGCCCTGCACCATGATCTGGTTGTTGGTTGGGTTGATCCAGAGATCGTGGTTATCCCCGTGCGGGGTTGCGATGAGGTCAAAGGTCTCGCCGGCGTCGTCCGAGCGGTGGAAGTAGCGGCTCACCACGTAGACCCGGTCCACGTCCACGGGATCGGCGTATATGTGCATGTAGTACCAAGGCCGGTTCTGGAGTTCGCGGTCGTCGTTGATGAGCTGAAAGGACGCGCCGGCGTCGTCCGAGCGATAGACCCCACCGTCCCGCGCCTCGACGAGCGCCCACACCCGCTGCGGGTTCGCGGCGGAGACGGAGATGCCGGTGCGCCCGATCATCCCCGCGGGCAGACCGTTCGTGAGTTCCGTCCAGGTATCCCCGCCGTCCGTGGTCTTGTAGATGCCGCCCTCGTCACTGCCCGAGATCATGGTCCAGGGCTTCCGCTCCGCGGTCCACATGGTGGCGTAGAGCACGCCCGGGTCGGACGGGTCCATCGCGATGTCGTTCGCGCCGGTCCGCTCGCTGACGTAGAGCACCTTCTCCCAGGTGGCGCCGCCGTCGGTCGTCCGGAACACGCCCCGCATCTCGTTCGGTCCGAAGGCATGGCCCAGGACTGCCGCGTAGGCCACGTCGGGGTTCCGCGGGTGGATGACCATCCGGCCGATCTGCCCGGCGTCGTGAAGCCCGACGTTCGTCCAGCTCTCCCCTCCGTCCGTGGATTTGTAAATGCCGTCGCCGGGGGAGATGTTTCCCCGGATGCAGGCCGAACCGCTGCCGGCGTAGACGATGCTCGGATCGGAGTCCGCCACGTCGATGGCCCCGATCGAACTCGAACCGTAGTAACCGTCCGAGACGTTGACCCAGCTCTCGCCGGCATCGGTGGTCTTCCAGAGTCCGCCGCCGTTCGTGCCCATGAAGTAGGTCCAGGGTTGGTCGGCGATCCCGGTCACCGCGGTGACCCGGGAGCCCTTGTGGGGGCCGATCATGCGGTACTTGAGGGCCTGGTAGGTGGCGGGGTCGTAGCCGTCGTTCTGCGCGCCGGCGGCGGCCGGCGCCATGAGGAGCGTCAGGGCGAGCAGCCGGGTCGTGAGTCTCATCGTTGCTCCTTTATTCGGAAGGGACGATCGGGGCGCGGCTTCGCCGTTACTCGAGCCGGCGATAGATCACCTGGACCGCCGGACCCGACTCCTCGGTGCGGCGCGGCAGGTCCACGAACATCCGGTCGCCCTCCACCCGGACCTTCGCGACCGACTCCAAGCCGATGATGTCCGGTCCCAGGCTGACATCCCACTGGCGCCGGAGGGTGTCCCCCTCGATCTGGTAGGTGCCGGCAGTCCCGGAGTAGTTGAGGAGCTGCTCGTAGTGCGCCACCTGCTCTTCGGGCGAGAGCTCGGCGAGTTCGGCAGCCGACCGGGCGGTCCGGTTGTTGTCCATGCGGGCGAGGCAGTGGTAGCCGTTCGTGAAGACCCAGATGCCGCTCCAGGTGGAATCATCGCGGACCAGTTCCCCGGTCTCCGTGTTCGTCTCCGAGACGAAGGCCCACACCCCGGTGATGAGGGTGCCCTCGTCCTCCTCTTCCATTGGCGGCGCGGGGGTGCAGGCAGCCAGCAGGAGCACCACGCTCGTCGCGAGCAGCAACAGATCGGTCGTCTTCATATTGGATCTCCCCCGAGTTCCTCGGACCTCACACCGCCTCCGAAGGCCGGTAGAAGTTGAAGTTCGCCACCCGGAGCGCCGGCATCAGGTTGCCGTTCAGCCCGGAGGACCCGAAGCTCGCCGCCTTGTAGGGCCGTGACGCATCCTCGATGTTGTTCGCGAACTCATCGAGCCGCAGCGAGTACCAGGCGTTCTGGAGCGGTCCGGCGAGCTGTCCGTCCTCGATCCGGAAGAGGCCGTTCCGGGTCATGCCGTTGACGTGCGGGGGATCGATGGTCCGGAGCATGGTGTTCCAGTTCTGGGTCATCAGGATGCCGCGGTCCACACCGGCGATCACCTCCTCCAGGGACTTCGAGCCGCCGTCGCCCACCAGGTGGACTGCAGGGCCGTTCTCCCCGCCGGGCACGTTGCGGAGCACTCCGTTCTCGACCCAGACCCGTTCGCCGAGCGGCCTGCCGCCGGGTCCGTAGGGGCTCCCCATGATCTGCGGATGGCCGGGGTGGGTGCTCAGATTGAGGTGCTCACTCGCCACCCGGGTCCCCGCCTCCGAAGGACTCCCCCAGGCGCCCACCGTGCGCGCCGACCCACTCCAGAGCCGCATCAGGAGCCCGATGAAAGAGGCGGCTGCCGACGGCTCGAGCACCACGGTGTGCGGCCCCATCTCGAACGGTTGCGGGTCCACCGAACCGAGCGCCTTCCGGATCGCGACATCGGTGATCCCGGGGATGTCCAGGTCGGCGAAGCGCCGCAGGTCGCCGACCGCCGCCCAGCCGGAGCCGACGCGGCTCGACTCACGCCCGGTGGTGTCGTCGGAGCGCACCGTGACCGCGTACCCCGTCTTGGTCGCCCGCCGGTAGAACCAGGCGCCGGCGCTGTTTGCGTGCGCCTCCAGCGTGTCGTCCACGTGGAAGTAGCCCGAACCGTTCAACCCCTCCGCCTGCAGGCGCTCGATGACGCCGGCCACCGCTTCGTGTCGCTCCTCATCGGTGAGCGCGGCCGTCGCCTCGTCGAAACCCGGGATTTCCGGGTATTCCTCGGGGCCGTGGAGCGACCGGTGGGACTCGTTCGGGGACGCCGCCCGCGCGATCGCCTCCGCCCGCGCCACCGCGTCGCGGATGCCGGACGGATCGAGCTGGTTCGTGATCGCGGCCCCTTCACGGCTGCCGAAGGCCACGTGCACCTGGAGCGGGTGGCAGGGCATCACCACCGTGTCGTCCCGGATGTAGCTGTTCGAGAAGCGGATGACCTTGGTGCTCCCGCAGACCACCTCCCGGTTCACCTCGTGGTACCACGCCATCGAGAGTTCGACCTCATCGGCGGTGGCCGCCGCGAAGGCCGTATCGAAGATCTCGCGGACCTGCTGCTCAGTGAGGATCAACTCGCCGGCCCTCCCACGTTCAGGTTGCGGAACCGCGCCCAGGGCGCCCCGTGGGTGTTGTGGTTCCGCTGGGTCGGCTGCCCGATGTCGTCCGAATCGAGCGCCGCCGGCTCCCAGGAGGCCGGGTTCGTGACCGTCTCCAATCGGTGCCAGAGCTCGCTCGGGTTCTTCCCGTAGTAGTGGGCGCCGCGGAGCATCCGGGTCGTCCGGCCGTTCTCGATCTCCCAGACGGCGTTCCCGGTGTAGGTGTGGTAGCGGCGCTGGTAGTCCTGGACGATCCGGCTCGAGAACCCGCGGAAGAGCAGTCCGCGCCGGGTGTCGGCGATGAGTTCTTCCGGTGAGGGAGAGTCCTGACCACCCGGTTCGAGGCTCAGGTTCGGCATCCGTCCCTGTGGCACCCGGTCCCAGGACTCGGTCATGCAGCAGCCGCGGCTCGCTTCTTCACCCACGTAGGTGGCGAACTCGCGGGTGGTCTGGAAGCCCACCAGCTTCCCCTCCCGCACCACGTCCCACTCCTGCGTCTTGACCCCTTCGTCGTCGTACCCGCAGGTCGAACGGAGCATTGGGCGGCTGCGGTCGCCGACGAAGTTCGTGACCGGGGAGCCGAACTCGTAGCTCCCCATGTCCTCGGGGGCGAGGAAGGTGGAGCCGGCAAAGTTCGTCTCCACGAGCACCGTCCGGTTCAGTTCGGTCGGGTGTCCGATCGTCTCGTGCTCGAAGAGACAGATGTTCTGCGGGTCCATGACCACGTCGATCTGCCCGGAGAAGTCGATGATCGGGGCTTTCGCCTTCTCCACCGCCTCGGCGGCGATCCGCTCGGCATGCGAAGGCAGGTCAAGGCCGCGGATGTACTCGTAGCCGATGTTCAGCGGGTTGACGAAGAACCGCCGCTGCGCGGTCACCCCGCCCACCCGCGCGCGGGCGAAGAAGGACCCGTCGGAACGGACCAGCCGCTGCTGGATCTCGGCGCCCTCCGAGTTCGCGTAGAACTTGTTCTCGTCCCAGAAGTCGAGCCAGGAGAACGCCCGGTCGGTCTGGGGGTTCCTCCGGACCTCTTCGTTGATCCGGAGGAGGAGGGCGACCTTCTCATCCAGCGGCACGGTGAACGGGTCCTCCTCGTGGGGTGTCACCCAGGTGTCCACATGCACGGGTTCCGGGACCAGGTGGATCGGCTCGGGCACCGTCAGCGCCGCCTTTTCCGCCAGGTCGCACGCCAGTCCGGCCACCGCGACCGCCTCGTCCTCGCTGAGGACGGGGCTCGCGACAAATCCCCAGGCGCCGTTCTTGAGGACCCGGACGTTGAACCCGATGTCCACCTTCTCCAGCACGTGCTCCGGCGAGGACCCGTAGTGCCACTCACCCGGAACTCCCTTGATCGCCTGGTCGTCGGCGGCGATCGTCTGGATCAGGTTCCGGACCACCCGCACGTCCGCGAACGTCGCGCCCCGGCTGGTGGCGATCCGCACGGCGGCGTCCGCGAGGCCCTTCTTCCACTCGACGTCCTCGATCAGTTCGTGGGCCGGACGCGGGGCGGCGCAGCGGGTGAGCCCGAAGGGCAGCACCACCGCAGCCGTGCCTCCGCACAGTCGCACGAACTGGCGACGGGTGATATCCATCGTGTCCTCCCCGAAGGCTGGTGGCGCGGCCCTCCGGAGAGGGCCGCGCCAAAGGTGAGTCGGCCTAGAAGCGAATCCGAAGCGCCAGCTCGATCTGCCGGGCCTCGGATACCTGCGTCGACTGTCCGAAGCCTCCGGAACGGAGGTTGCCGTTCGGAGGGAAGTAGTTGGCGCGGTTCAGCAGGTTGAACACCTGGAAGATGGCCTCGGCGTAGGCATTGTCGCCGAACCGGAACTCCTTCGCCGCCAGCACGTCCACGGTGGCGTAGGCGGGACACTCGACCGAGGAAACCGTCGACAGCCCGTTCGCGGTCCGGTAGGCGTTCGCCGCATTCAGATCGAGATCGCGGCAGCCGTCCCGGAGGTTGATCCCCGGTGGCCGGTCTCCGCCGATGCCGTCCCCGTTCAGGTCGCTGCCCGCCGTGACGTTGAACGGCAGGGCGCTCTGGTAGCGGACGATGCCGCTCAGGTTGATGCCCCCCGGCAGCATCGCGAGGCCGCTGAGGGTGAGGCGGTGCCGCCGGTCCGCGGGCACGTGCCCGTAGTCGGAACCACGGTTGTAGTGGTCGGCGGGGAACGTCTCCGAGTCGGCCTGCACGTCAGCCAGCGTGTAGGAGCCGAGCATCTGCCAGTTGTCCGCGAGCCGCTTCGTCACTCTCGCCGACAGGGCGCGGTACTTCATCTCGCCGTCCGTCATACCGGCCGTGACCCGGCCGATCGGGGCGTAGGGTCGTTCGCCTCCCGCCGTCAACGGGTAGTTGAAGTCGATCTGGGTGTGCTGGTTGAAACCGTCGGCGGCGATGCCGTCGAGGCTGATGCTCAGATCGTTCCCGAGCTGGATGCTGTAGCCCAGGCTGTACTGGTTGGTGTAAGGCGTCCGGTTCTCGTTGCCCTGGACGGAGTAGTTCCGCTGGGAACGCGCTACCTCGAAGGGGTCCTGCCCCTGATACGGATCGGGATAGCTGGGATTCTGGATCACCACCAGCAGGTCCTCGGGATTCCGCTCGGCGCGGGGCGCGCCGTTGGCCCGGTAGCGGTTGTAGAAGACTCCCCAGGCGGCCCGCACCGACTGGCGGCCGTCGCCGGTCGGATCCCACACCAATCCCAGCCGGGGGCCGAAGTTGTCGTTGTCCCCGCGGGTGCTGTTGTCGTAGAACGGGAAGAGGGACGGATCGAGCCGGCCGGCCGGGCGCACGACCCGGTCCCGGACCAGGATCTCGGGCACCGTTTCCTCGAGCAGGTTCTCGTTCCAGACGCCCTGCTGCAGGTCATACCGCAGACCGAGGTTCAGCGTGAGCCGGGGGTTCACGATCCAGGTATCGCTGATATAGAAGGAGTGCTCCGTGTTCTCGAAGTCGTCGTAGCGGGGCAAAAGCCGCTGCCGGAACCGGTCGGGGTGGGTGGACGGATCGTTCGGGTCGTACGGCGCGTCGGAGGAGAACCACCACTCTTCGGCAACGCCGACGTTGTCCGGTTCCCAGTCAATGAACGTGAGGTCCACGCCGAGCTTCAGTTCGTGGCCCCCCACGTAGTGCGAGACGTCGTTCTTGATCTGGATGTGGAGTTCCGGCCCCAGGAAGGCCGACTGGCTCCCGGTGCGGAGACTGGGGCGGTTGATGAGCGGCCCGACATCCACGCGCTCGGCGGGGAACTCCCCGGAGGCGCTCCACTTCTGGTGTCCGGGAGGCCAGCCGATGTAGGTCGCGTGCGCCACCTGGACCCGGAAGTCGTTGAAAGTGTTCGGGCTCAGGAACCAGGTCTCGCCGAGCACCAACGAGTGCCGTGGAGCCCCGAAGCTGAAGCCGCTGCTCGCCGCCCGGATGCCGCCGGAGCCGCGGTGGGTCAGTTCGTTGTTGTGGTGCGCGTAGCGCACGAACAGCCGGTGATCGTCGCCTATGGCGGCGTCGAGGCGCGCGAACCCCATGAAGTTCCAGTCCGGCTTCTCGAATGTGCCCTCTTCGGACGGAAACGCCCCGCCGGTGTTGACGGTGAAGAAAGAGGTCTCGTCGGTGTACTCGGCGGAGAGGTAGAAATGGGCCTTGTCCTCGACGATCGGGCCACCGAGCGATCCGCCGAACTGGTGGCGGGAGAAATCGGGCTTTTCGTCCTGAAGCACCGTCTTCGAGTTCAGCGCCTTGGTGCGGAAGAACTCGAAGACGCTGCCGCTGACCCGGTTCGTGCCACTCTTGGTGACCACGTTCAGGTAGCCGCCCTGCGCGAAACCGAAGTCGGCGCTGGCGTTGAACGCCTGGACCTTGAACTCGGCGATGCCTTCCTGCGGAAAGTCCTGCCGCGGCTCGCCCTGCTGCTGCCAGTTGTTGCTCACCCCGTCCACGTAGAAACCGTTCGAATAGAACGTGACGCCGGCGCCGATGTTGACGTTGTTGTAGAAAACGCCGCGGATCGCGTCCTGACTGGTGGCGGGACTCAGGGTGGCCAGATCGAGCCACTTCCGTCCCTGCATCGGCAGGACCTCCACCTGTTCCTCGGTAATGATGGTGGAGAAGTCCGCCTGCCGGGACTCGATGAGTGGGGCGGATGCGGTGACGGTGACCGCCTCCTCGACTCCGGCCAGTTCCAGCGAGATGTTGAGCGTCACCTGCTGCGCCACCTGCAGCCGCAGGCCCTCGTTGGTAAGGGTCTGGAACCCCTGAAGGCTCGCCTCCACCGAATACGTTCCGACCGGGAGCGAGGGCACCTGGTACTGCCCGTCCGCTCCCGAGGTGGCGATCCGCTGGAGCCCGGTCTCCGCGTTGGTGACCGTGATGGTCACTCCGGGAAGGGCGTCGCCAGTGGCATCGCTCACCGTTCCGTACACGCCGGCTTCCTGAGCCGCCGCGGTGGCGGCCATTCCGGCGAGCAGCGCTGCGCACGCCACCGCCAGGGCCTTTGCCCCGGTGCAGTTGCCGAAATTCATACCCGTCTCCTTTTGGGGTGAACGCGCCTGCGGGGAGGCGCTACGGACAGATGCAGTCGCGCAACCGGTCAACCGGAGGAACGCGATCCATCCATGAACGCAATGGAGAAACCGCCGGGAAGCGGCTCGCAGCGCCTGTTTGAGCCAAAGCGCGCCGTCCAGCGGACAGGTGGCTTCGAATCATGCCGCGGTAGCTCTCCTTGGTCGCGCCCGTACAACAAGCGCAACCGAATTGGAACCCCTATTAATTCGGTTCCGGGAGCGCGCGTCAAATGCGACTCCTTTACTCCGATTTTGTGCCTCCAGCGGGACCAGAAGCGGCACAGACCACCGTTCCCCTGCTAACCTCCCCAGTCCCATGCAAAGACGCGAGGCGCTCCGGGCGGCGCTCCTTCTGATCGCCGCACCCGCCGTCACGAGAGCCGCCCGGAACGGACGCGAAGTCATCGTTTCCGGGCGCGCGGTCTGCCTCAAGGACGGCGAACCGGGACCGGTGGCGGACTGCTCCTTCGGCGAGCAGTTCGGAATCGAGACGCCGGACGGCACGATCCACCCGCTGGATCCGACGGACCTGCGGGTCGAGATCCTCACCGACGATCGGGTGAGCCGGCATCCGCTGGAGGTTGCGCTCTGGCAGGAGGACGGGCTCGGCAAGATCATCCGCCTCTACACAATCCAGGACGGCGAGACGATCGAGCCCTACTACTTCTGCTTCACCTGCAACATCACCTCGCACCTCCCGGGACCCTGCTGGTGCTGCCAGGAGGACTTCGAGTTCCAGGAGCGCCCCGCGCACCCCGCGACGGACTAGCGGCCGGCGGCCCCGAGGGGGGTGCACAGCCGGTCAGGCGACCGGATTCCGCCAGCGCAATCCGGAGAACCGGGCGAAATCCCAGTCGGTCGAATGGATTTCCGCCTGGTGTTCGATGGCCAGCACCGCGAGGTGCGCGTCCGGCACGAGTGAAGAACTGATCGCGGGGCCGCGCAGCAGTCCAGCGGTCGCAGCTCGCGCTAGCTTTCCGTCGTGCCGACCGTCCTGATTGCCGCCCTCCTGTTGTCAGTCCCGGCGGCTGTTCCCGCCCAGGGACGCGACCGGCCCACGGACACCGAACTGGGCTGGCTCGAGTCCTTCCTGATGACCCAGGAAGAGCGCCGGGCCTCCATCGAGGCGGTGACGCACGGCGACCGGGAGGCCTTCCGGCGCCTGTTCTGGATGCGCCGGGACCCGGACCCGTCCACTCCCCAGAACGAGACCCTCGACCTCTACCTCGCGCGGGTGCGGCTCGCCGACTCCAACTTCTCCGAGGACGGCGGCTACGGCGGGGATGACCGGTCGCGGGTCTTCGTACTGCTCGGCATGCCGGTGCAGGCCCTGCCCCAGCCCGCCACCGAAGAGACTCCGGAAGGACTTCTCTGGGCCTTCCCTCCCGATCCGGAGAACGGTCTCGCGGACACGCTGGAGGCGCTCTACTACCGGGACGAGGGTGGCCAGCTCTTCCTCGAGAACCGCGTCGCCGTTGACGAGAGCCTCGAAGAGATGCGGCGGCGCCTCATCGCCCGGCCCGAGATCGGCTTCGACCGCGACGAGGAGGGGCGGCTCGTGATTCCGAACCTCCCGGCAGGAGGATCGGAACGAGCCCGGCGCGTGCTCGCCGATCTGAGCGGCGAAGGTCCGCCCGGGGACGGGTTTTCCTTCCGGGTCACCCCGGCCTACTTCCGCGTGGACGACCGCGCGACCTACGTGGCGCTGCTTTTCGAGACTCCCGCGGATGCGCTCGCCCCCGGGACGGATGGCCAGCTGGCGGCTTCCCTGTTCGCCAAGACCGCGTCGACCGAGGCGGAAGGCCCGGGAGCCGCGACCTACCGGCTCGAGACGGCGCACACCGAGATCCGGTCGGCCGAAGGCCCGGTCCGTTTCGAGGCCTCGCTGGTGCTGCCTCCCGGCCGGCACCGTTTGCTGCTCGGCGTCGTGGACGAGCAGTCGGACGCCTTCGGCACCACCCGGCTTGACATCGAGACGCCGGCCTTTCCCGAGGCCGAGCCCGGGTTCTCCTCGGTGGTCCTCTACGGCGACACCACCATGCAGGAATACAGCGGCCGCGTTCCCGGACGAGCCTTTCAATTCGGGCGCACCCACTTCGAACCCCGTTCAACGGCGGTGTTCCGGCAGGACGAGACGCTCGGCGCGTTCTATTTCTTCTACCCGGGCCAACGGGTGGACGACGGGGAGCTCCCGGAGATCGTCGCCGAGTACACCCTGAGCCGCGAGGGCCGGGACACCGGTTTCGTCCGGCCGGAGGCGCTCCCCACCAGCACCCGCCAGGCTGCCGCCAACGCGGAGATCGAATTGAATGACTTCGCGCCGGGGCGCTACGAGCTCGGAATCCGCGTCCTCTACGGCGAGCAGGTCTACGAGACGCGGAAGGCGTTCACGCTGGTCCGCTGAGCGGGCTCGGCGCCCGCTTCAGGGCCGGCACTGGCCCGTGACCACCGTGTCGTTGTCCTCCATGTAGTGGGCTTCGTACGGGCATTCGATCCCGGTGATTCCGGCGAACTTCCCCGTGCCGCCGGTGAACACGAACGCGCCTTGCCCGCCGCCTCCGACCTCGGTGTCACCCAGGTCCCGATGGGCCTCGAGGAACACCTCGTCGTCGTCCTCGGGATCGTGGAGCGTGCAGTGGGAGTCGATGGCGATCCTCGAACCCTCGACCTTGATGGCGGTCGCGCAGGTCCCGTGGAGCCGGGTGTCCTCGGTGAAGGGACTCTCCGGACCGGCGAAAGGAATGGTCAGGACGCCGTGGAGCCCCCCGGCGGTGAACGAGTGATCGCCGTGCCCGACGGTGGTGTAGTCCCTCTGGCCGACGAAGACGAAGCGGAACATGTCCTCAGCCTGAGCGAAGGCGGGCGCGGCGGCGCCGGCGAGCATGGCGGCGAGCAACAGCAGGCGTATCGAAACCACGGGTACCTCCTTGTGGCGGGGTGCGGAATTCGGCGTTCAGGAACCGAGATGTTCCCGGAAGAAGCGGACCGTCATCGGCCAGGCCTGCGAGGACGCCGCCAGATTCCGCCCCTCGCGGCCGTCCTGGGCGCGCAGGAACCCGTGCCCGGCGCCGCCGAAGATCTCCACCTGGAAGTACTTGCCGAGTTCCTCCATCCGCTCCTGCGCCGGCGGAATCGTCTCGTTCACCCGCGCGTCGTCCTCGCCGTAGAGGCCGAGGACCGGAGCCTCGACCGCGGCGAGCGCCTCGCTGTCGGGTGAGGTCCCGTAGTAGACGACCGCGGCGCCGAGCTCCGGATCGTGGGTGGCGAAGGTGAAGCTCGTGCGCCCGCCCCAGCAGAAGCCGACCACCCCGTAGGAATCGCGGGCGGCGGGAAGCGCCGTGGCCCAGTCCGCCACCGCCTTGAGCCGGGTGTGCACCTCGTCGCGGTCGAGTTCCCGGATCAGCGCCCGCGCCCCGTCGTTGTCCACCGAATCGGTCCGCCCCCCGCCGGGCCCCTTGCCGGTCAACAGGTCGGGCGCGATCGCGATGAAGCCCTGGGAAGCCATTTCGTCCGCCACCCCCCGGATCCAGTCGGTGAGCCCGAAGATCTCGTGAATGACCACCACCACCGGCGCGGTATCCGACCGTTCGGGATAGACGATCCAGGACTCGACGGCGTCGCCGCCCGGCGCCGGCACCGAGACCCACTCGCCGTGCCGCGGCGAGTTGTTCAGCCGGTCCCGGGCGGTGTCGGCGGAGCCGGGGAGCTGCTGGGCGTAAGCCGACCCGGCGGTCAGGAAAACGGCGGCCAGAAGCAGTGGAAGCGAGCGCGGAATGGGCGGAAACGAACGCATTCGCCGAGTATAGTCCTGACCGATCGAGCCAATTCCGACCGAAAGAAACCGAAAGAATGAGCAGCGAAACACCCGGCAACCGCCCGGGAGTCAGGAGCGGCGGCGCGCCACAGCGTGGCGGCCGATGGGCGATCCCGGCCGCCCTGGGACTCGTGGTGTCCCTGTGGGCGGTCTTCTTCTACGCGCCCACCGAGCTCACGATGGGCGACCTCCAGCGGCTCTTCTACTTCCATATCGCATCGTGGTGGCTCGCCTTCGCCGCCTTTCTGCTCGTCGCCGGGGCGAGCGTCGCCTGGCTCCGCACCCGCGATCCGCGTTACGACATGGCGGCGCTCGCGGCTGCCGAGATCGGCACGCTCTTCGCCACGACCGGACTCGCGATGGGAATCATCTGGGCCAAGCCGGCCTGGGGGATCTGGTGGACCTGGGACGCCCGACTGACCACGGCGTTCGTCCTCTGGCTGATCTACGTCGGCTATCTCCTGCTGCGAGGCTACGTGGACGACCCCACCCGGCGGGCCAACCTGGCGGCGGTGCTCGGCATCCTGGGGGGCGCCGACGTCCCCATCGTCTATTTCTCGATCCGCTGGTGGCGCACCCAGCACCCGGCGCCGGTGATCATGGGCGGGCCGGACTCGGGGCTGCACCCCGACATGTGGGTCGCGCTGCTCATCTGCCTGGCCGCCTTCACCTTCCTCTTCATCTGGCTCTTCCGCTGGCGGACGGAACTGGAGCGGGAAACGCGCACGCTCGAGGCGCTTCGCCACCGGCGGCTCGCGGAGGCGCCATGAACGACTGGCTGTCCGCCGGCTACACCGCTTTCTTCGTGCTGCTCGGCGCGTATGTGGTCCGGCTCGGGCTGCTCGAACGCAGGCTCCACCGCGAACGCGCGCGCCTGGCGGCCGACGAGGCCCGGACACAGGACCCATGAGGCGGCTCGAAGGCGTCGCGGCGCTGATCACCGGCGCCTCCTCGGGGATCGGCCGCGGCCTCGCCCGCGTCTTCCTCCGCGAGGGAGCACGGGTGTTCCTGACCGCCCGCGGCGAGGACCGCCTCCGCGAGACCGCCGGCGAACTCGAAGCCGCGCATCCGGGACGGACCGGCTACACCGCCTCGGACGTGGGAGACCCGGACTCCGCGGCAGCCATGACGCGCGCCGCGCTCGCCCGTTTCCCCGACCTCTCGGTGCTGGTCAACAACGCCTCCGTCCTGGGGGTGCGGGCGCCCATCATCGAGCAGGATCCGGAGGTCTGGGCGGAGACGCTGCGGATCAACACCGCGAGCCTCCTCTACGTCACGAAGCCGCTCCTTCCGGCCTTCCTCGAGCGGGAAACCGCCTCCATCATCAACGTCAGTTCGACGGTGGGCCGCATCGGGAAACCCAACTGGGGGCCCTACGCGGTGTCCAAGTTCGGCCTCGAGGGGTTCACCCAGACGCTCGCCGCCGAGCTACAGAACACGGGCGTCCGGGTGAACAGCGTCAATCCGGGAGCGACCCGCACCCCGATGCGGGCCGCCGCCTATCCGGCGGAGGATCCCCTCACGCTGCCGACCCCGGAGGACATCGCCGAGGTCTTCGTCCACCTCGCCTCCCGGGAATCGGCGGAAGTCACGGGTCAGGCGCTGAACGCCCGCGACTACTGCCGGTCGTAGTCCCAGCCAGATGAGCGTCGGCGAGCGCTTCGGGACCCGCTTCGGGACCGCGATGACACTCATCGGCGTCGCCGTGGGTCTCGCGAACGTCTGGCGGTTCCCCTACATGGCGGGCCAATACGGGGGCGGGGCCTTCGTTGCCATCTACGTGGCCTTCGTCCTGCTCCTCGGGGCCCCGGCGCTGATCGCCGAGTGGAGCCTCGGCCGGTTGACCCGCGCGGGCCCCGGCGGCGCCTTCACCGGCATCGGAATGCCCGGCGGCCGCTTCATCGGCGGCCTGCTCTTCCTGACGGTGTTCATGGCCTGCTCCTACTACACGGTGGTAGTTGCCCAGGTCCTCTTCTACGCCGCGCTTGGCGGCGTGGTGGTAGAGCCCGAGGCGTTCTACGCCCGGAACTTCGGCGGCGTGACGGGGCTGAATCTCAGCCTCACGGTGCTCGTGTTCGGGGCGATGGGCCTGGTGGCCGCATTCGGCGTGCAGCGGGGCGTCGAGCGCCTGTCACGGATCGCGATGCCGCTCGTCGCGATCGGCCTGGTCATCGTCGCGGTCCGCTCGGTCACGCTGCCGGGCGCCTCCGAGGGAGTCCGCTACCTGCTCTGGCCCGATCTCGGGAACGTGAGCGCCGAGACGTTCCTGGCGGCCCTCGGCCAGGCGTTCTTCAGCCTCTCGCTCGGCGGCACCTTCTTCCTCGCCTACGGCAGCTACCTGCCCTCGAACGCCAACCTGCGCCGGTTGTCGGGCACGACGATCTTCGGGGATTCGGGCGCCGCCATCCTGGGCGGGCTCGCAGTGCTGCCGGCCGCATTCGCCCTCGGAATCGAACCGGCTTCGGGTCCGCCGCTCGTCTTCTTCACCCTGCCCCGCGTCTTCGCCGCCATGCCCGGCGGCGAGTTCTTCGGCCCGGTCTTCTTCCTCGCCCTCTTCCTGGCCGCCTTCCTGTCGGCCCTCGCCGCGCTCGAAGTCATCGTCAACTCGGCGGTCCCGTGGACCGGCTGGAGCCGCCGAACGGTGGTCGGGGCGGCGGTGGCTCTCCAGATCCCGGTCGCGCTCCCCTCCATGGTGAGCGCGGACTACCTGGGCTGGAGCGACCTCATCTGGGGTTCCACCATGCAGCCCATCGGCTCGGCGCTCACCCTGATCGGCCTCGGGTGGTTCGTCTCGCGGGGCCGGGCGCTCGCCGAGGCGAGCCGGGGCTCGGCGAAGCCGCTCGGCGGGCTCTGGCTGTTCTGGATCCGCTGGGTCATCCCGGCGGCCATCGTGGTGGTGCTCTTCTGGGGCTGGAGCGGGACGCTGCGGGAGCTCTTCTCATGAGCGGCGAAGGCGCCCCCCTGCGCGTCCGGCACGGGCAGCTCCACTTCTTCGTCCGGGAAGCGCTGAAGCGCGTCCGGCTGGCGCCGGAACTGGCGTCGCAGACGGCGGACGCGATGGTCGCGGCCAGTCTCGCGGGCGACGACGCCGACGGGGTGGCCTGGCTGCCCGAGCTGGCCCGGAAGCTCTCCACCCGGCACGTGAACACCGCGCCGGAAATGAAGCTGGTGGCCTCCTCGGGCGGGACGGCGGTGCTCGACGGCGACAACGGACCGGGGCCGGCGGTCGGCCGCCGGGCCATGACCGAGGCCATCGGCGGCGCGAACCGGCATGGCGTCGGCAGCACCGCGGTGCGCCGCGGCAACCGTCTGGGCTCGGCCGGATACGCCGCGGCCCTTGCCCTCCCCCACCAGATGGCGGGTATCGCGATCGCCGGCGATCCGCAGCATCCCGAAGCCGGCGCCCCTCCCGCCGCGGTCCAGCCGGTGGCGCTCGGCATCGCGGTGCCGACCGCGGAAACGGCGGCGCCGCTCGTCCTGAACCTCCGCTTCCCGGACGGCGGCGACCGGGACCTGGCGCTCGCGCTGGCGCTCGAGTTCCTGGTCAGTCTCGGAGGCGCCGCGCTCCCGGCGGAATTCACCGCGGAGCCCCGCCCCGAACCCGTGCACGGCGGGACCGGACAGTTGTTCCTCGCCTTCCGCGTCCGTGCCTTCGCTCCCTGGGCGGGCTTCCGGAACCGGATGGTGGAGCGGCTCTCCCATCTGCGGCGGGCCCGGATCGACTATCCCGGGCAGGAGGCCGCTGCCATCGAGGAACAGCGCCGCACCCGGGGAATCCTCCTCGACCTGAAGACCACGGACTCGCTGCGCCAGCTCGCCTACCAGCTCGGCATGAACGAGATCTGGGACGGCCTGGGAAAGTAGCGGCGATCCGCCGGGAACAGGCGGAGGGCGCGTTTCGCGGCCTTTGGCCGCGATGCCGGCCGGAGGCCGGCGCTCCTAGCGGTGGACGAACGGGGCCTTGACCCGCGGACCGTTCTCGATGAAGTTGCGGACCCCGATCCGCATGTCCGCGAGCGTGCAACCCTCGCCGAAGAGCCGTATCTCGTGCTCCAGTCCGTCGGCGAGATCCATCGCGGCGCCCTCGCGGACCGCCCGCTGGAGGAACCCGTCCACGGCGCGGGAGAGATGGCCGAGGTCCACTTCCGGACACGCGTCCGGTGCGGGGATCGGCCCTGTAGGCATCTCCGGCAGCATCCGTTCCCCCCGCGCAGCTTCGGCGACGACCTGAACCGCCCGCTCCCGGAGCCGCTCACCCGGGACGAGTTCGCTGACGAGCCCGAGTTCGAGCGCCTCCGCCGCCGAGACCGGACGCCCGGTCCGGAGAATCTCCCAGGCCGCTTCGACCCCGATCAGGCGCGGAAGCCTCTGGGTCCCCCCGGCGCCGGGGATGATGCCCAGGTTCGGCTCCGGCTGCATCGCCAGCACCTTCAGTCCCTCCCGGCCGACCCGGGCGTGGCAAGCCATGGCCAGCTCGTTCCCGCCGCCGACGGCCATCCCGTTCAGAGCGCAGACCACCGGCTTCCCGAAGCCTGCAACCCGGTTCAGCACCTCGTGCGAGGCGCGGGACAGCCGCTCCCCGTCCTCCGGACCCCCGATCCGCGCCAGCGTCCGCACGTCGGCGCCCGAAACGAACGCCTTCACGCCGAAGCCGGTGATCACCATCCCGAGGATCCGGTCGTCCGCCGTCACGTCGGCGAGGTGGCCGTCCAGTTCCCGGAAGACGTCCTCGTCGAGCGCGCCCAGCACCTCCGGCCGGCGGATGGTCAGCACCGCCACCGCGCCCGGCCCCGCCGGAACGTCGCGCCGGCCCACCCGGGAGACCGGGCGGGACGTCCACTCGCGCAGTTGTCCGGCGAACCCGGCGGGATCGAAGAAGTCAGGCTCGCGCTCCCGGTAGGCGGAGAGGAGGTCCGAAACCCGGCCGGCTCCCAGCCTCCGCATGAGGCCGAAGGGATGGACGACGGCGAGCGCCAGGTGGCATGACATGTCCAGGTCGGGCACGGAGATCGCGCCGTCCGCGGCGGTCCAGGCGGCGAGTCCCAGATACGCGGCGGTGATCCGCTCCTCGATCCGCGCCCGGCGCCCCTCGGGGACGTCCACTTCCTCGCCGCGCGCCGGCACGTCCCACACCCGGCCGGTGGGCCCCTCCTCCGCCACCGCCTCCTCGAGCAGCCGCGGGACCCGGAACCAGGGATGGAGACGCTCGTGCATCTCGGCAAACCCCTCGTAGGTGATCGGGTTGCCGCCGGTCAGGTTCATGGCGGTGAACGGCCCGATCCCGAGGCGGAGCGCCCGGCGGGCGACGTCGTCCACCTCTTTCGAGGTCCCGAGCCCTTCCTCGACCGCGAGCGCCGCGGCCAGGAACATCCCCTCGAAGATGGGGTTCAGGGCGTGGCCGAACCGGCTCTCGACGGCCACCGGCACCTTGCCGATCTCCTCGTAGAAGCCGAGCAGCCACGGCACGAGGCCGCGGGCGGGGTCGGCGGCGACGATCTCCACGACCGGGTTGCGCTCCGCCGGGAAGAAGTAGTGGGCCACCGCCGCGCGGCCCGGTTCGGCCAGCTCGGAGAAGATGCGGGACGGCTCGATGTGGGACGAGTTCGAGAGCAGCACCGCCTCGGGGCCGGCGAGCTCCTCGACCGAGGCGAAGATGCGCCGCTTGATCGCGAGGTCCTCGGACGCCGCCTCGATGACCAGGTCCACCCCGCCGAGCCGGCCGTAGTCGCTCGTGAACTCGACGGAGCCGCGCATCCGCTCGGCCTGGGCGTCGCGGAACGCGCCGGTCTGCTGACCCTTCTCGATCTTGCCGAACATTTTCCGGCGGCCGGCCTCGAGCGCGGCTTCCGCGATGTCGAGCACCACCGTCTCCACCCCGTGGGGGGAAAGCGTCTTGACCAGGTGCAGGGCGATGTCGGGTCCGATCTGACCCGAGCCGATGACGGCGGCGCGGCGGATGACCCGGCCGCGCCAGGAAAAGCTCCCTGGCTGACTGTCCACCGGCCCCTACCGATCCTCGTCCGAAATCCGCGACTGCCAGCGCTCGATCTGCCGAGCCGCGGCGTCCCGGCCGCCGAGGCCGAAGGCGACCGCGAACGCCACCGCCACCGCGCCCAGCACGATGCCGAAGGCCAGCTCGATGATCTCGTTGGCGATGCCCATCTGGCGGAGCCCCACCGCGGTGGTAAACAGCAGGATGCCCACGCGAGCCGCCAGCGCGAGCAGCCGCGCCTGCGGGACCCGGCTGGCGCTGATGGCGCGCGCCGACAGGTTCGCGAGGAACACCCCGAAGCCCAGGAACACGACTCCCAGCAGGAACTGGCCGGTGAACTGGAGGAGCCGGGTGAGGAGCCCCGCGGCGTTGTCGAAGCCCACCAGGCTCGCCGCCTCGATGCTCGCGAACAGCATGATGAGCGCCAGCACCACCACCCGTACGACGTTCGAGGCGGTGTGGTCGTCGGCCGTCGCGGTGCTGGTCAGCCCGATCCGGGTCAGGACGTGGTCGAAGCCGGCCTGCCGCAGGAGGTCACGGGTCAGGTTGGCGATGACGCGGCCCACCACGTAGGCGGTGAGCAGGAGCGCCACCGCGACCAGCAGGAGCGGTAGCGCGCTGAAGACCCGCCCGAGCATGTCGCTCGCCGGCCGCGTGATCACGTCGAGGCTCAACCGGTCGAGCCCGGTCAGGATCACCGGGAAGAGCACCAGCAGGTAGGTGATCCCGCCGAGCAGCGCCGACGGAGTCCGCGAACCCAGGATCCGCCGGAGCCCGAGCCGTTCCGCCGCCGTGTCGAGCCCCACCGCGGCGAGCAGGTTCGTCACCACCGCCTTCGCGATCCGGGCGATGAACCACCCGACCAGGAAGATGATGATGGCGCCGAGCACGTTCGGCAGGAAGGTGATGACCTGGTTCACGACCGTCTCGATCGGCAGCAGCACCCCCTCGAGGTCGAGCGCCGCCAGGATCGGCGGCAGGAACAGGAGGAGGACGACCCAGTAGACGATCTCGGGCACCGCGTGCGAGATCCGGCCCGGCGGACGCTCGGTCCCCCGGTCGAGCCGCTCGTCCACGCCGGCCGCTTCGAGGGCCACGCGCACCGCGCGGCGGAGCACCGCGGCCAGGAACCAGGCCGCGAGGAGCAGCACGAGCGCCCGCCCCAACTGGGCGACCATCCCCATGATCCGGCCCAGCAGCGTCCCGCCGATGCCTCCGACCGCGGAGAGGTCCACGACCGACGCGACTCCCGCCACCACCAGGATCAGGAGCCCCCAGAAGACGATGCGGCCGGCGATCGCGTCGACGTCCTGCTGGGAGGCCCGTTCGGGGCCGAGCGCCAGCCGCACGCCGCCGGCGACCCGGGACGCGATCCGCTCCCGCAGACCCAGGCGGAAGAGGGCCCGGCGGAGCAGGATGACCACCACCAGCGCGAAACCGAAGGCGGCCACCAGGACGCCCAGCGCGATCACCAGGTGACCCACCGTCGTGTCGAAGATCGGGGGCATCCGGCGCAGCAGGTCGGAGAGTGCGTCGAGCATTCCGGGATGGTAGTGAATCCGGCGTCCACCATCCGGCGGCGAGCCTCACGGCACGCGGCCGGACCGGCGGTTACCCCCGATCCCGGTGGTAAATTCCGCCGAATTCAGGGCCCCGTCCGCCGATTCCGATTCGGATCCCGGGTTCCCTCAAAAGGAGTTCCATCATGCGGCGCAGGCGGTTTCTCAGTTCGGTAGGCGAAGCCGGCGGCGCCGCGCTCGTCACCACCCTGTTCGGCCCGGAAACGATCCGGAACGTCGAGGCCGCGGCGCAGCGGACCGCGGGCGCAAGCCCTGAAGACCTCGCCCGCGACGAGAACTACTGGAGCGAGATCCAGCAGGCGTTCAGCGTCACCCGCTCGATCATCAACCTGAACAACGGTGGGGTCTGCCCCTCGCCCCGCATGGTCACCGAGGCGTTCGTCCGCTACATCTGGGAATCGGAGGAAGCCCCCGTCTACACGATGTGGCAGATCCTCCAGCCGCGGAAGGAGAACGTCCGCCAGCGGCTCGCGGTGCTGTTCGGATGCGACCCCGAGGAGCTCGCGCTGGTCCGGAACACCTCCGAAGCCATGGAGATCCTGCTTCTCGGCCTGGATCTCCAGTCCGGCGACGAGATCCTCACCACCACCCAGGACTACGGGCGGATGCTCACCACCATTCGCCAGCGGGTGCGCCGCGAGGGCATCGATCTCAAGTTCATCCAGATCCCGACCCCGGCGGAGACCGACGAGGAGGTCGTGGAGGGATTCCGGAACGCCATCACCGACAAGACCCGGATCATCCTGATGTCCCACCAGATCAACCTCACCGGGCAGATCCTGCCGGTGAAGGCGGTCTGCGACGTGGCCCGCGAACGCGGCATCGAGGTCATGGTGGACGGGGCGCACTCGTTCGCCCAGTTCGACTTCAAGCTCGAGGACATCGGCTGCGACTACTTCGGCACCAGCCTTCACAAGTGGCTGCTCGCCCCCAAGGGCACCGGGATGCTCTACGTGAAGAAGGACAAGATCCCGAAGATCTGGCCCATGATGCCCGCCCCCGAGCGCATGGACGCCGACATCCGCAAGTACGAGGAGATCGGCACCCATCCCGCCGCCAACTTCGTGGCGGTCGGGGAGGCGATCACCTTCCACAACACGGTGGGGGCGAAGAACAAGGAGGCCCGGCTCCGTTATCTGAAGGACACCTGGGCCGATCGCCTGTCAGCGCTCCCCAATACCGAACTCCACACCTCGCGCAACCCCAGGTTGAGCTGCGCCATCGGGAACATCAACCTGACGACGGTCGAGGCGCCCCGGCTCCGCGACTACTTCTGGGAAAAGCACCACATCATCGTCACTCCCATCATGCACGAGGAGTTCCAGGGACTTCGGATCACGCCGAACCTCTACACGACCATGGCCGAGCTCGACTACTTCTGCAACGTGTACGAGGACGTCGCGCGGAACGGGCTCCCGAAATCGGCCTGACGCCTCCATGAACGTCGGATACCTTCCGGCGCACCAGCCATGATCCCCGTCGCGGCGACCGCCGCTCCCGCGTTCCGCCAGTACGACCACGACCCGTCGTTCTACGACGAGATGTTCGACCGCGACGGGTCCCCGCGCCGGCACTGCGCCGATTTCTTCGAGACCATCCGCGAAACGCCGCCCGACGACCTGAGGCAGATCCAGGAGCGGGTCACGCGCTCGTTCCTTCACGAGGGAATCACCTTCACCGTCTACGGCGACGAGCAGACCATCGAGCGCGTCTTCCCGATCGACTGCCTTCCCCGGATCGTCCGCGGCGACGAGTGGGACGAGGTGGCCCGCGGGCTGGAACAGCGGCTCCGGGCGCTCAACCTGTTCCTCCACGACATCTACCACCAGGGCCACATCATCCGCGACGGGGTGATCCCCGCCGAGCTGGTGTACGGCAACAAGCACTACCGGATCGAGATGCGGGGCGTCGAGGTCCCCCACGGCGCCTACGTCTCCGTGTGCGGCACCGACCTCGTGCGCACCCACGACGGGTTCGCGGTGCTCGAGGACAACCTCCGCGTGCCGTCCGGCGTGAGCTACATGCTCGCCTGCCGGGACGCGATCAAGCGCAGCATGCCGCGGCTCTTCCGGCGTTCCCGGGTCCGGGACGTGGAGCACTACAGCCGGCGCCTGCTCGAGACGCTCCGGTCGCTTGCGCCGCCGCAGGTGAGCGACCCGAGCATCGTCCTCCTCACCCCCGGCGTCTACAACTCGGCGTACTACGAGCACGCCTTCCTGGCCCGCCAGATGGGCATCGAACTCGTCGAGGGACGCGACCTGCTCGTCCACAACCGGCGGGTGTACATGCGCACGACCGCCGGACTCCGGCAGGTGGACGTGATCTACCGGCGCATCGACGACGACTTCATCGACCCGGTCACCTTCCGCGAGGACTCGGTGCTCGGGGTGCCCGGGCTCTTCCACGCCTACCGGGCGGGCCGGGTGGTGATCGCGAACGCCCCCGGGACCGGCATCGCCGACGACAAGGCGGTCTATGCCTACGTGCCGCGCATCATCAAGTACTACCTGGGCCAGGAATCGCTCATCAAGCCCATCCCGACGACCCTCTGCCGGGAGCGGGAAGGGCTTGCCTACACCCTCGCCAATCTCGACAAGCTGGTGGTGAAGATGGTGGGCGAGTCCGGCGGCTACGGGATGCTGGTCGGTCCCCACGCCTCGGGTAGCGAGCGGAAGGAATTCGCGGCGGCGCTCCGGGCGAACCCGGACAACTACATCTCCCAGCCGACGCTCGCCCTGTCCCGCGCCCCCTGTCTCGTCGGGGCCCACATCGAGCCGCGGCACGTGGACCTGCGGCCGTTCATCCTGCAGGCGGAACGGACCGAGATCGTGCCCGGCGGCCTTTGCCGGGTCGCGCTCAAGAAGGGCAGTCTGGTCGTGAACTCGAGCCAGGGCGGCGGCTCCAAGGACGCCTGGATCGTGGACGTCCCGGAGGCGGCGGAGCCCGCTGCCGCCGCAAGCGCCTGACCATGCTCGCCCGCGTCGCCGACAACCTCTACTGGATGAGCCGCTACCTGGAGCGGTCGGACCAGACCATCCGGCTGCTTGGAGTGCAGGTGCGCTCGGTGACCGACAACACCTCCGCCCAGGTGGCGGCCGGCTGGACCCGGCTCTTCCGCAGCCTGAAAGTGGCGCCGCCGGGTGGCGATCCGCTCTACAGCGAACAGCTCGAGGACTCCTTCCTGCTCGCCGACGCCTACACGCTCGCGGACTTCATGAGTTTCGAGAGCGAGAACCCCGGCTCGATGGTGTCGCTGTGGGGCATGTCGCGGGAGAACGCGCGGCAGGCGCGGCAGGAAATCACCCAGGAGATGTGGGGTCAGCTCAACCGGACCTACCTCTCGCTCCGCGACACGCAACTGCACTTCTTCTGGAACAAGGAACCCGAGAACTTCTACAGGGAGACCTCGGCACAGATCTACCTCTTCCGGGGAGTGACCGACAACGGCCTGCGGCACGGACTCGCCTGGGACTTCATCCGGCTCGGCCGGTTCATGGAGCGCATCCAGGTCACGACCGAGATCCTCGACAACTACCTCCCCGCCCTCGACGACGAGAACACCGACCTCGACTGGTCGCTGCTCCTCCGCAGTTGCGCCAGTTTCGAGCCCTACTGCCGGCACTACACGCCGGAGATCGATCCCTGGAAGGTGATGACCTTCCTGATCCACGAACCGGAGTCACCCCACACCCTCCGCTTCGCCGCCGAGGAGATCCGGAACGGCCTGGGCCGCATCGACCCGGCCGGCGGCGCCCGCCATCCCCTGCAGGCCGCGCACCGGATCGCCGGACAGCTTCGGGCGCTGCTCGTCTACGGGTCCCAGGAGCGGGAGGACCTCGCGGGGACGCTCGCCGAGGTGCGCCGGCTCTCCCGCGGGCTCCACGACGAGATCTACCGCCGCTACATCTTCTATCCCGCGGACCAGGCCCTGCCGGGAAGGTGAGCCGAGCCACGTGACCTCCGCCGACACCCTGTACCGCATCGAACACGTGACCCGGTTCCGGTATTCGGAACCCATCCGGGAAGCCGTCGTCACGCTCTACCTCGAGCCCCGCAGCGACGCTTCCCAGCATCTCAAATCCTTCCAGATCCTCACCGACCCCGGCGCCGAACTCGGGAGCTACGAGGACTGCTTCGGAAACGCGGTCCATTTCTTCGACTTGCCCGGCGAGCATGAGCAACTGACGGTCACCTCCCGGTCCCTCGTGGCCCTGCACGCCAGCGACCCCGACGAGACCCGGGAAGTGGCCTGGGACGATCTGGAGGAGCTGCGGACGCCTTCGACGTGGCACCTGCTCCACCCCACCCCGCTGACCCGGCCGACCGCCGCGCTGGAGGCCTTCGTTTCGCGCCACCGGATCGAGCGCGGCGAAACGCCGCTGGCGTCCCTTCGCGAGCTGACCTCCCGCATTCACGAAGCGCTGGACTTCGAGCGGGGACAGACGCGGGTGGACTCGCCGATCGACGATGCCCTGGCGGCGGAAAGCGGCGTCTGCCAGGACTTCTCCCACATCATGCTCGCCATCGTGCGGGGCTGGGGGATCCCCGCCCAGTACGTCTCGGGATACCTCTTTCCGGTTCACAAGGGACGGGAGCAGGCCATGGCGCAGGCGAGTCACGCGTGGATCGAGTGCCTGCTCCCGGGTCTCGGCTGGATCGGCGCCGACCCCACGAACAACACGGTTTCTCCCAGACATCACGTCCGGGTCGCGACCGGACGGGACTATCGTGACGTTCCTCCCACCCGCGGCACCTTCCGGGGAGCCGCCCGGCAGGAGCTGGAGGTCGCGGTCAGGATCTCGATGCTGGATCCGGAACCCTCCGGCGGTCCCGCACGCCTCGAAGACGTGCAATCCCCGACCCGCGGGCAGTGACGGACCGCGACGGAACCCGCCTTTGCGTGTTGCGTTTCGCCCGGAAAACGCCGAGTATTCTTCCGTTGCGCGCCGCGTCCGCCGGGTTTCTGACCGGTTTCCCGGCGGGCGTAGGTTCCCCCGGAGGCTGCTAAAGTTGACGCCCCGATGGCACCGAGGCGCGGCCCAGCCGGTAAGTCGAAGGCTCCCGCCTTCTCCTGCAAGCTGGACAAGGACCTGGGCGAACTCAGCGAGATGCTCGTGGCGCTCGAGGAGTTCGCAGAGAAACACGGCGTGTCACCGCTCCAGACCCAGCGAATCACGCTCTCGGTGGACGAACTGGTCACCAACATCATCAAGTATGGAACCCGCGCACTCGAACACGCCCACATCCACCTGTGGGCCACGATCTCGGACGGGACCTTCCACATCGAAATCGAGGATCACGGGATACCATTCGACCCGTTTCACGAGGCGCCGGTCCCCGACACGACCCTTCCCCTTGAGGAGAGGCCGATCGGAGGGCTCGGTGTTTTTCTCGTTCAGTCCCTCATGACCACGACCAATTACGAGCGAATCAAGGATCGGAACCGGATCACCCTGACCCGGTCGCTTACAGCCAGCGACCAGGAGGAAGCCCAATGAACCTGACGGATGAAACCAAGAACGGAGTTCTCGTGCTGTCGCCCCAGGGGCGCATCGACACCCGCACGAGCAGCGAGTTCGAGCAGGCGGTCATGGCGCACGCCATCGGGCCCGAAGGGGCGACCCAGGTGGTGATGAATTTCGGGGGGCTGGACTACATCAACTCGACGGGGATGCGCGTTCTGCTGATCCTCGCCAAGCGGCTGGCCGGGGTGAAGGGCAAGCTCGTGCTCTGCGAGATGAAAGAGCACATTCTCGAAGTCTTCAAGATCAGCGGCTTCAATCAGATCCTGACGATCACCGACACCGAAGCCGACGCCCTCCAGCGCTTCTAGCGACGCGGGTCAGTCCCGGGCGGGCTGACCGGCGGGGTCGCAAAACGGTGCCTCGCCGGATCCCGGGACCGACCTGACACCGTAACGTGACGCGGATCGCACCGCGTCGAGAACGGCGCGGAGCGCCGGCTTCAGCCGGCACAGCGGCCCGCAGGGCCGCAGTCTGCCGGTTCCACAAGGTTCCGCAGAGTGCCCTGACGTTCCGCTATGGCTACCGTTATTCAACGGTTTACGGTGCTATACTGTTCCTCATCGGAACGCCGCAGACTCCCTCGTTCCCGCCCTCTTCGTGTCCCCCACACGGTCCCCGCAGGAACGAACATCCATGACCGAACGACCCTACCGACTCTCCGCGAGATTCGTCGAGACTATCCGGGAACCCGGATGCTACGGCGACGGCCGCGGTTCCGGCGGTCTCTCCCTCCGGGTGAGGCGGATCGCCCGCGGCCAACTCTCGAAGTCCTGGCGTCAGCGCATCACGGTGGACGGACGTGTCCGCAACCTCGGACTCGGGACCTGGCCCCACGTCAGCCTCGCCGCGGCGCGCCAGAAGTGCGTCCTGAACCTCGTGGCGCGGCAGCGCGGCGAGCTCGTGACCGGCCGCCGGCGGACGGTCCCCACCTTCGAGGAGGCCGTGGAGAAGGTGATCGCGGTGCACCGGGACGGCTGGAAGGGCGGCGGACGGCAGGAGAAGCTCTGGCGCGCCACCCTTCGAGACTACGCGATGCCGAGGCTCGGGGGGTTGCCGGTGAACCGGATCCACGCGGCGGACGTGATGGCGGTCCTGCAGCCGATCTGGAACGAGAAGCGGGTGACGGCGCAGCGGGTGCGGCGGCGGATCTCGGCGGTGATGCGCTGGGCGATGGCCCAGGGCTACCGGGAGGACAACCCGGCCGGAGACGCCATCGGCGCGGCGCTGCCGCGGAACGGCGTCCGGCCGCGGCACCATCCCGCCCTGCCGTATGCCGAGGTGGCGGGCGCCGTCGAGGTCGTGCGGGAGTCCGGGGCGTATCTGCCGACGGTGCTGGCGTTCGAGTTCCTGGTGCTGACGGCGTGCCGGAGCGGCGAGGTGCGCGGCGCGCAGTGGAAGGAGATGGACCTTGCGGGCCGGGAATGGCGCATCCCGCCCGAGCGGATGAAGACGGACCGGGAACACCGGGTGCCTCTGTCCACACGCGCGCTCGCGGTGCTCCGCGAGGCGAGAGAGTTCGCTAACGGTTCCCCGCTGGTGTTCCCTTCGGCCCGCGGCGGCCCACTGTCCGAGGTGGCGATCTCGGCGCTGGTCCGCCAGCTCAAGATCGGCGCGGTGCCGCACGGGTTCCGCTCGAGCTTCCGTGACTGGGCGGCGGAGTGCTCCGACGCTCCTCGGGAAGTGTGCGAGTTGGCGCTGGCTCACGTGAACACGAACGCCATCGAGGCGGCGTATCGGCGGACGGACCTGTTCGAGCGGCGGCGGGCGCTCATGGAGCAGTGGAGCGCGTTCCTGGCGACCTAGCGTTGCACCTCGATCCCGCCGTTCCGGACCGACGATCCGGGGTCTCCCCGGGCGCTGGCGCGGCGTCTGGCTCATCTGCCAAGGCAGAGAGAGCCAGCCGACCCAGTGTTGAACACTGGGGCTGGCCACCTGCTACGGCGGTTGGGCCAGCCTACCCAGTGTGCGTACACACTTGGCTGGCGAGGGGACGCTGCGCTCCCCTTCGAACCCCCGGCC
>JAJDVI010000009.1 GCA_022826195.1 Acidobacteriota bacterium | reverse complement strand
GAGCACGCGCGGGGATCGGATGGCTCGCGGGATTCGAAGACCGAACCGGGGCGGCGGGGAGTCCGTCGTCCACTGACACCACCAGAAAAAGGAAGGAACCGATGAGAACGTTGTTGACGACGATGCGGGGAACCGCGTGGGTCGTGCTGCTCATGCTTGTGCCCGGTGCGCTCCACGCGCAGGGCACGAGCCCTTGGGTGGACGCGGTGAACGAGCTACAGACGCAGTTCACAGGACCGATCGCGCGCGGGCTGTCGCTGATCGCGATCGTGGTGGGCGGGCTGATGTTCGCATTCGGGGAGGGCGGGAGCAAGCGCACGCTGGCCGGGATCATCTTCGGGATCGGGATGGCGGTGGGCGCGGTGAACTTCCTCGGTTGGCTGTTCTGATGCGTGGTCTCGGACGCTGGCCGGGCTACGGCGCGCTGAACCGTCCGTTGACGGTACTGGGCGTCGAGCGGCGGCTGTTCCTGCTGGGCGCGACGCTGGCGGTCGCGGTGTGGAACGCGACGGCCTCGCTGGTGTCGGGCGGCCTGGTGTTCGCGGGTTGCTACGGCGCGGGCTGGCTGGCGGGCCGCAAGGACCCGGCCATGCTCGCGGTGCTCCGGTCCGCAGCGCGCTATCCGGCCCGGTTCGATCCGGGCAAGTGGGCGGACGAGCCTTGGCAGCTCCGCATTCGGCAGGGTTCCCGGTGAGGGTCGCCGAGGAACGCCGGGCTTTCCAAGCGGCGGGTTCGCTGGCCGAGGAGCTGCCCTACTGGGGCTGGCTCGGCGACGGCCGCACCTGCCTGACCCGTTCGGGCGAGCTGGTGGCGGCGGGCCGGATCCGGCCCGCCGCCTTGGACGGCCGAACACCCGAACAGATCGACCGCGTGCTAGGGCTGTGGCAGCGGCTGCTGTCCGGGCTCGGTCCCGGGGCGCGCCTGCAATTCCATCTGCTTCGCCGCCCGCTCGGGTCTCCTCGTAGAGCCGATGCGGACGATTCCGGCGTTGCGGCGGTCTCGGCGCGGAAGCGGCGCGCGTTCCTGGCCGGACGCGTGCAGCGGCTCGAAGCCTACGTCGTCTGGTCGCATGATCCGGGCTTGCGCCCGGTGGCCGAAGGTTCGCGGCAGGGATTGCTTTCGCGGCTCACCGGCTGGAGGAAACGCCGGAGGAGCGCGCCGACCTACCTGGCCTCGGAGATCGACGGGGCGGCGGACCGGTTTCGGGCGATGATCGAGGCGGGTCGGGCGCTCGTGGCCGAGCACACGCCGGTCGAGATGCTGGAGGCTGCCGATGGCTCCCGCCTCCTCTCCGAACTGACAAACAAGCCGGGCACGTTCTGGGACGGCGCGACGGGCAGCGGGATGAACTGGCGGCTCGCGCTTTCGGAACTCGAAGCCGAGCGCTCGCACCTCAAGCTCGACGGCGAGCCGGTGGTCCTCTACTCGCTCCTGTCGCCGCCGGGCAAGGCGCACGCGAACCTCCTCAAGGATCTGTACTGCCTGGACGCGGTGACGACCGTCTCGCTCGAATGGCGGCCCTATACGGTGGAGGCGGCGCGGAGGCGGATCCGGAGCGCTCAGCGCCACTACTTCTCGCGCCGCTACTCGATGATGGCGCACGCGCAGGACGCTCAGGGCACGGCGTCGGCGATGGTCGATTCGGCCGCGGCCGCCGAGTCCGACCGGCTGGGCGCGGCTCTGGTCGAACTCGAAGCCGACGGGGTGGCCTACGGCGAGGCGTCGCTCACCGTCGCGCTGCACGGCGAACTCGAAGGGATCGAACGGTTGGACGGCGACGTGCGCCGCCTCTTCGCCGCGCACGACGCCAAGGTGATCCGGGAGGGCTACGGCCAGCTTCCCGCATGGTTCGCCCGGCTCCCGGGCCAGCCGCGCGCGCGTCAGGTGCGCAGGGTGTTCGTCTCGGCCGGTGTCGCGGCGTGCCTCGCACCCGTGTTCGGGCCGCCGAGGGGAGAGAAGAAGAGCCGGCATCTGGACCGTGAGCCGCTGGCGGTGTTCGAGACGCCGTGGCGCACGGCCTACCGCTACGACCTGTTCGCGGGCGATGTCGGCCACACGCTGGTACTTGGCGCGACGGGCTCGGGAAAGAGTTTTACGCTCAACTTCCTGCTGGTCGAGGCGCTCAAGTACGACCCGCGCGTCCTGATCCTGGACCTGGGCGGCTCCTACCGCTGTCTGACCCGGTTCCTCGGGGGCCGGTACCTGGAGCTCGCACCCGGTGAGACGGAGCCCACGCTCCGGCTCCAGCCGTTCGCGCTGCCCCCGACGACGAGGACGTTCCAGTTCCTGACGGGCTGGGTGCTCCGGCTCCTGAAGCTGGGCGGCTTCGAGGCCGGTGGAGCCGACACGAGCGAGGTCCGGGCGCGAATCGAGGACCTGTACGCGCTCGGGGCCGAGAGGCGCACGCTGAGCGTGCTGGCCGGTTCACTCCCGGTCGCGATGTGGCCCGCCTTCAGCCGCTGGACGGAGGGCGGCGCATGGGGCGCGTTCTTCGACAACCCTCCGGCGGGCGCGACAGACATCGAGTTCCGCGACTGGCAGGTGATCGACCTGGCGGGCGCGGCGGAGCACGCGGACCTCTGTGAGGCGGCGCTCGCCTACCTGCTGGAACGCATGCGCCTGGAGATCGAGGACCCGGCCGAGACGGCGCGGCTCAAG
>JAJDVI010000002.1 GCA_022826195.1 Acidobacteriota bacterium | reverse complement strand
GGCCACACGATTTCCTCGAACCACCTCCGAGCAGCCGCCTCCGTCGGGAACAGCTCCGCCAACTCCAACAGACTCATGCCCTTGTCTTCCATCGAACGCCCCCTCGATCCGCAAACCTGTCAACCCAGGTATGTAGTTCCCGATCGAGTCAGCCATACACCCGAAGGACTCCATCCTAGGAGGAGTGAAGAATGAGAAAGGGTACCAAAAGGCTGTTGACGGTCGGGGCGGTCCTGACCATCGGCGCTTGCGGTGACACCGTCGAGGTCGTCACCCCGCCGTTCCCGGACATTCCGCCCATCACCATTCCACCGCCGCCGGTAATTCCACCGCCGCCGCCTCCGCCACCTCCGCCCCCGCCGCCGCCACCGCCGGCGAACCGGGCGCCCGTGGCAGTCGGCACGATTCCGGCGCACAACGTCGACGTGGGTGGCACCGTGTCCGTGTCCGCACTGAACGGGTACTTCAGCGACCCCGACGGCGACGCACTCACCTTCACGGCTGCTTCGTCGAACGACGCGGTCGCGACAGTGAGCGTCGACGGCGCGAGCGCGACGGTTAGCGGTGTCGCGCGCGGAAGTGCCGTTGTCACTATCACGGCGGCCGACCCGGATGGCCTCCAGGCCAACCAGGGCTTTAATGTCGAAGTCGGCGCGGATGCCGGGCAGCCGGCGACCGTGACGATCTTCGGTCTGCGGGAAGTCGACGACCGGACCCAGGCGGTGGATCCGTCCAGCGTCACGGGCAACATTTCCGTCCTGCTCGACGTGCAGTACAACGACGAGACGGTGACGAACGTCGACCTCACGCTGGGCGACGAGGTCATCTCCTGCCGCGGCGCCTCGAGCGACGCCGCTTCGCCAGCCGGTGTCCTGCCGGGTCTCGCGGAGTCCGGCGGTTCGGTCGAGATCGAGTGCTTCTTCGACACCGACCAGGTGGCCGGCGAGTGCATGGGCATGCAGATGGAGCCCCGGTTCGCCAACGGCGAGCACGAACTCGGCGCGCAGATCACGACGGCCGATGGGACGGTCCGCGAGGCGCTCGCCACGCAGATGATCACGTTGAAGAACTCCAACTACGTGATGATCGACCACAACCCCGGCGAGTCGATGGTCGTGGAAGGTGTTACGTACTACGGCGGTCCGACGACGGAAGACAACGTGAACACGTTCGATGTCTGTCCGGTCGCGTTCGACGGGACGATGGTCGGCTCGATCAGTCTGCGCGCCGAGACCGGCACGACGGACGGGACTTCGCTGTCGTTCCGCGCGCATCGGCGGGGTTCGACCTACGGGGAGTACTGGGGCGATCCGCGCACGGATGACGAGGCTCCGTTCACGTTCACGGCGCACTCGGACTGGAACGGGCGGAACGGTCTCTCGTCCAGTTTCGGGAACGACGGCGGCGTCGAGGACATCAACCCTGCCCGCGAAGGCAGCGGCGGCCACATGATCATTCAGGACGGCGCGATCCTCGATCCGGACGGTGTCGACATCTCGGCGAAGTTCGTGCCCGGAGATGCGGACAACAATCTGACCGAGATCGGTCCGCTCTACTTCGACTTCAACGCTCCGAGGGTGACCGACGAATCGGAGGTCACGGTCCGAGGCGAGTCCATCGAAGAGGTGTATTACTCGGGCCGGAGGGGCACGACGGACGGCCGGTCGCAGGGGCTCTGGATCTCGGAGGTCTCCGAGGAAGGTTCGGGTGGCCAGTTCCAGACCAGGACGGAAGTCATCGCGGTAGGCGACTGCTCGGTCTCGGCCAACACGGACGCGGGCCAGCGCGGCGCCGGCACGGCGTTCGAGGCTCTGTTCGAGGACGTCAGCGCGATCGGCGACCTTCCCGAGGACGACCCCAACAGCGACGATCTCAGCGACGATGGCGGCGTGCAGTGCTACACCGCCGAGCTGCAGTCAATCACGGACCCGCTGGGGAACGCCAGAAGTCTCTCCAACGTCCGGATCCAGTCGGCGAACAACTTCGGTGTGGACAAGACGCCTCCGGAGATCGACGATCTCGTGCCCGACGAGGAGCTGGTGCTGATGGCCGGCGCCGAGCTCACGTTCGAGGTGGACGATCCCGATCTCGAGACGGGCGAGAGCGGCAGCGGGATCGACGAGGAGAACACTTGGGCGTATTGGGGTCCCAACACCTCGTTCTCCCAGCGCTATTTCTTCAGCGGGACGGGAGAAGATCGCGATAAGGATGTCGTGTCGGACGTGGAAGACGGCGTGGTCACGATCGCGACGAACACCGGCGATACGGAGGCCGACAAGGAACGGCGCTACGTGGTCGTGGCGGCCGTCCACGACAACGCCGTGCCGCCCCACCGCTCCGTCGCGGTCTTCACCTACACCCGCGACTCGGAGGGGCCGGAGATCTCGTTGTCGAAGAGCCAGTCCGACATCGGCAACATCAACACGGGGACCGTCACGGTCGGCGTCGGTGGAACGATCTCCGACGAGAACGTCATCAAGAGGGCCGACCTGAGCATCCGAATGATCGACGACGAAACCACATGTGAGGCCGCCGACGATCTCTCGTCGGGCCGGACGGGTCGCGTGGTCCGCAACAAGCGGGATCTCGAGAACGACACGAACAAGATCGAGTTCGACGAGACGTTCACGATCCGGGCGCCGACGGGTGAGGGTGTGGGACCGGAGACGTACTGCTTCTGGCTCGCCAGCGCCGACGTCGCGGTCGGCTCCAACGGCCGGGGCGACGGCAACTCCGGGGACTACGAACTCGGCAGCTTCAGTGTGGGCTGGCCGACAGTTGCGGCTCCGCCTGCGGGCCCGACGTTCGAGTTCTTCACGCCGCCTGCTACTGGTGACGCATTGGTGGCCGCCGATTCGCTGCGCGTTGGCGAGGGCGCGACGGCCGACAACGTCTACTGGGTCAAGCTGAAGGATGCGCCGACGGCCGCGTCAGCGTACCCGCTCGAGATGACGATCGATGCGTCGGCCACAGTGACGGCGACCATCGGCGCCGGCGTCAGTAGCGACGGTATGTTCGGGTCGGCGACCGATTCGGTCTCAGTGACGGTCGTCACGGCGCACGACCGGAACATCCGCTCCGAGTTGAGGACGCTGACCCACATGGCGAAGGACTTCGACGACACCGACTTCCCGGTGCGCGTGATGGACGACGACTTCATGATCTCCGTGAATACGCCGTCGATCCGCGAGGATGACGACGCCAAGGAGGTCGTGGTGACGGTGACGGCCGGTTCGCCACAGGCTGCGGAAAATGCGTTGACGGTGACCATCGGCGCCCCCACGGCCGGACCTGCCGTAGCTGCCGACATAGCCACCGGTAGTGCCGCTACCGCGTCGGTGACGATTCCGGCCGACTCGGTGATGGCGGTCGACACCGTCGAGGTGGACGCGGCCGACGACGCCGTACAGAACGAGTTGAACGAGTTCATCGAGCTGTCGGTGTCCGGCAGCGACGAGGACGCCATTTACTACGCGCCCGACCAGATCATGATCCTCGACGACGATCCGGACATCACGTTGTCGCTGGACATGGACGAGGTGGACGAGGATGCGGGCACCGTGACGGTGACGTTTACCGCCGTGCGAGGTCCAGAAACGTCCCAAGATGTTCATGAAGGTTCATATTAGTCAGTAATCACAACACGTTACGAGATTCAGCTACCGACGCTATCAGCCAGCACCGTCCCTTGCAATCCGGCTCCATCCCCCATATTATGTGGGGATGAGTACTGGAACGAACACCGCCCCGAAACCACGGAAGACCAAGCCCAAGGGCCGCCATCCCCACAAGGCCCTGTCGGCCGCCTTCATCCACTCCGCACCGCCCGGCAGACACGCCGACGGCAACGGGCTATACCTCTACGTCCAGCCCAGCGGAGCCCGCAGCTGGATTCAACGGCTCGTGATCCGCGGGCGGCGGCGGGAGCTCGGGCTCGGCAGCGTCTCCCTTGTCTCGCTGGCCGAGGCTCGCGAGAAGGCGCGGTCGAACCGGAAGCTCGCCCGCGAGGGCGGGGACCCGCTCGCGGAGAAGCGGCGGGCGCGAGGTGTCCCGAGCTTTGCCGAAGCCGCCGTGAAGGTGGTCGAGCAACAGAAGGCCGGGTGGCGAAACCCGAAGTACCCGAGGGCGTGGCTGAGCAGCTTGGAGCGTTTCGCGTTCGGACGAATCGGCAAGATGCCGGTCACGGAGGTCACGGGGGCGGACATCTACGAGGTCCTCGCGCCGATCTGGCACGTCAAGCCCCCCACGGCCCGGACGTTGCGCCGCCGCATGCGCGCTGTCCTGGAATGGGCCGTGGCGATGGAACTGCGGCCCGACAACCCCTGCGACCGTATCGGGCGGGTGCTCGGTCCTCAGAACGACGTGGTGAAGCACATGAAGGCGCTACCGCACCGCGAGGTCGCGGCGGCCCTTGAGACGGTCCGGGCGTCCGACTCGCTGCCCGTCGTCAAGCTGGCCTTCGAGTTCTTGGTCCTGACAGCGGCGAGGTGGGGCGAGGTGCGGTGGGCCGTGTGGCCCGAGATGGACCACGGGGAGGGCGTGTGGACGATTCCGGCGAAGCGCATGAAGGCCGGACGGGAGCACCGGGTGCCGCTATGCGGGCGAGCGGTGGAGATCCTCGACGAGGCGCGGAGGCTGGACGGAGCGAGTCCCATCGTCTTTGCGAGAGGGCGCGGACGGGAGCTTGCCGAGAAGCAGGTTCGCCAGATGCTCGAAAGGCTGGGAATCGCGGCGGTGCCGCACGGGTTCCGGTCGTCGTTCCGGGACTGGGCGGCAGAGGAGACCGACCATCCCCGGGAGGTGGTCGAGGCGGCGCTGGCGCACATCGTCAAGAACAAGGTGGAGGCGGCCTACATGCGCTCCGACCTGTTCGGGCGTCGGCGTCGGCTCATGGATGAGTGGGCGGAGCATGTCTCGGGCCGGAGAGCGGGCTCCGGGGCCTGATTGGACGTGCCCCGCAGCCCGGGAACGCGGTTTCAGAGTCCGTTTTCGACCGCACCGGGGGTTTTCGGGTAATCTACGGGCCACAGGGTCGCGTCAGATCGACGATCTCGGGTCCCCGAGGGGGGTACGGGTAGGGCAGAGTGCGCAGCGCTGAGGAGCGACTTGGGCCGGTCGCCTTCGTCGTCCGGGAGCTTGACGACCGAGAGGTCGAAGGGCTTGCCCGCGACGGCCCGGCCACCAACGTTTTCGGGCGGCGCTCGGGAGGGCTTTTCGGGCCGTCGCCCGGCTGGCTTGACGCAGACTTAGGGCGACAAGCCAGCTTACCCTCCGTATTACACGGCGGGCTGGCGGGGGGCTCTGCCCCCTCGACCCCCCACAGGTCCGCGCGCGGAGGAAAGCACCGGTCGGGATGCTCGGCCCCGCGCGGACGTGGCAACGCTTCCCGATAGCCGACGGAGGTCGGCAGTTCCCCGGCGGGATGCGCTCCGGTGATCGCCCCCGGCGGCAGCACAGCCCTGCTCCTCCTCACGGGGGTGGATGTGGAACCCCAATATCGTGTGGAGCGTGACGTCGTCGGATACGACTTCGCCGACGATGACTCCGAAGGTGGCGCCCGGCGATCTTGCCAAGCACTCCGTGAACTCGTTGAATCGCTCGGGCGCGTCGCTGAAATCCAGGTTGCATCTGTGGTCGTCGGGATAGGCGATTTGAATGGACTCGTGGGTGATCTCCCCCGTCTCTGTCCGCGTCTCGCGGTGACCTACCACAACCTCCATCTGCGCGTCGGGGTCACGGCCGAAGAGCCGGTTGATCCGCGTGATCGGCAACTTCCCGGCGGGGTAGGTCGCGCCGACCGCCAAGATGTCCTCGTAGGTTCCGGTCTGAGAGCTGAGAGCCGCGCATCCTGTCAGCAGGAGGGCGGCAGGAAGGATCTGAGCGCGTGCGATCCGCATGCCCATCGTGTGAGTCCTCCTTCCGAGCGCTTCGGTGCTACGGACGCAAACCATCCGCATCCGCTCCACCAAGGATAGCCCGACGGTGCCGACCCACAAAAGCGGTGGACTGGACCGGCGTCCTGACCGCCGATCCCGGAAAGCGGTTGGGCCTCGCAGGCGACGAGACACCCTCAACCATCTCCGTCCGCCGGGGCCGGGGTGACGTGGATGAAGCGGCCGACACGAGACACCGTCTCCGGGCGGTCGCAAACGGCGTCTTCCTGGTGGCGGCGGCCTTGAGCGCCACCGCGAACGCAGGGGGTCTAAGGGGGCCGGAACTCCCCCTTGCCAGACCGCGACGTTCAACGTCGCGTCGGCTGGCTTACGGACGTCAAGGTCGTGAGGCAGCCCGGTTTCGTTTTCCTCCAGAGCCGTCGTCCGCGAGGGACTTCTCGCCTACATTGAATGGAACGAATCTGAAGATGCCGAGCGCTCGTTGCGATGCGTTCGGCTGCCTCTGCATCGCCCTTGGCAGGAAGGACGAACCGAAATGAGGAATCTGGAGCACACGACAACGGCGCTACCGCGACACCTCGCGGCGCTCCTCCCTCTCGCCCTCGTGGTGGCCTGCGGAGATGCCGGAGACGAATCGGCCCCCGGCACCGCCGGAACCCTGGCCGGCCCGGACGTGATCGTGAACGCCGTGACCGAGGAGGTCTTCACCGTAGGATCCGTCGTCGGCGATACTTGGGACACCTTCGGCAGCGTGCGCTCGGTGCATTTCGATGCGCAGTCCAACCTTCACATCTTCGATAGCCAACTCGATCACATCTTGGTGGTCGGATCGGACGGTTCGCTGGTCCGTACCGTCGGTGGCCGGGGGGAGGGACCCGGCGAGTTTGGCAACGTCACCACGGCCATCGTCGCGCGGGATGGCTCGTACACGGTGATGGGGTTCACGCAGATCGACCTTCTCGACCCCGGCGGCGATTTCGTGCGGCGCGTCACCATGGACATGGCGACGACGGGAATAGCCCGGGCCGACATGGCACTTCCCGACGGACGTTTGGTCGCTCTCGATATCTTGGGGCTCGGGGATCTTGACGACCGGCACTACGAGGAGCAGGGCCGACCCGTGCACCTCTTCCCCTTGGACGGCACCGAGCCGGAACTCCTCTACACTGCTTGGGAACTGCCGGAGGAGAACGATGACGAGTCCGAGCTGAGCGGGGACTTTGAGTCCGGCATGCGCATGCGCGTTGCCGCGGGCCGTGCCTTCGAGCCTCGGCTCGATATCGATCTACTGACCGACGGCCGCCTCGCGTTGATCGACTCAATCGGATACCGCGTCAAGCTCATAGATCTCGACGGAAGTGTCGTCGGAACCATCGAGCGACCGATTGCGCCGCTTCCGGTCGACGATGCGATCAGGGAGGCCGAACGCGAACGCTACCGCGAGGCAACGTCGCGCCAGAGCGCACGCACCACCAACTTGCCCATCCAGATCGACCAAGCGGGGGTGGAGGAACGCACCTTCGCAGACGAAGTTCCCGTGCTTTGGGGCTTGAAGGTGGACTGGGAGGACCGAATCTGGGTCGCTCGCCGGGGTCCGACGGGCCAAGAAGACGGCCCAACCGACCTCGTGACACCCGACGGGAACTACATCGGCACCCTGCCGCCGGAGGGGCTGCGGACACCGGACGCCTTCGGCCCAGGCGGGCTCTTGGCCTACATCGAAAGCGACGAGATGGACGTGCAGACCGTGCGCGTGGTCAGGCTGATTGCGTTGGAGCCGCAAGGATGAAGCGATCCGCGAGGTCCGCCGATTGCTTCGGCAACCATCACCGAGCTGCTCAGCGACGGCCCCAAATGCTACGAATAGGGGTTTCGGCTCGCGCCGCTGTGCTGGCCACCGCGCTGATGGCGGTGGCCAGCACAGCCCAAGCACAGAGACCTCTAACGGTGCCTCCAGATTCCACCATGGCGGGCCTCTGGATCGGATTCGCCAGAGGTGTACGGGATGTGATGGAGCCGGATCGGACGAAGCGGCGGCTTCCGGTGGTCCGCTCCGTCATCCCATGCTCTCCCGCCCACTATGCGGGACTGGAGCCCGGTGATCTGCTGGTTCTCGTGAACGGTCAGGATGCCCGTATGCCTAATCCGTTTAAGGGTGGCGAGGGGAGCGAATACAACGTAGTGGCCGAACGTGACGGGAAGCGGCTCACATTCTTGTTGCGGCGCGAGCGGCGCCCTGAGCAGACGCTGGAGCCCGTGAGCAAAGCTCCCATCGGAGACACATCCGAGTGGGACTGCCCCCTACGGGTCGGGTGAGTACGCGACAACCTCGCAGATGGACACCAGCTGCCTGCACGGTGGCGACTGTCGGCTTGGTGGTCGTCGGTGCTGGCTCGTTCCTGAGTTGCGGCGGCCAGCACGCCGGGGCAGTAGACGTGAGGGTGGACACGCTCGCTGGCGGGCGAGTGGTAGTTTCCAGCCCTGATGTCCCGACGCTTCCCGGCCAGCCGCTCCCGACCCTTGTTGAGGAACTCCGCATTGGCTCCCTCAACGATACCTGCGATGCGTTCGGCCAGGTCTTCTCGCTGGCAGCAGACGACGATGGCCGCATCTATGTAGCAGACTTCCAGGCCAACGAGATCCGCGTCTTCTCTCCGGAAGGTGAGTGTTTGCACACCTTCGGGCGATCGGGGGAGGGACCCGGCGAGTTCACCATGCTCGCCGGCATCCTTTGGCGCCCGCCGGGGCTTCTGTGGGCGATCGACGCGATCCAAGGTCGCTTCACCGTGTTCGACTCGTTGGGAACCGTGGTGGCCACCCATCGGGTGGTGTCGGCACGATCAGCCAGCCTGCCTTGGCGTCTGTGGGGCGATGCTGGGGGCAATCTGTTACCCAGCATGTAAAGTTTCCCTGAAATCGGCATGTAAAATGTCCCACATTGGAGCTGCGGCCGTGGAGTGGCTGCGGCGTCGGTGGCTGGGACTTAGAGGGATCGCGAACGGTTTGTTTGCCGTGGCGTCTCCAC
>JAJDVI010000091.1 GCA_022826195.1 Acidobacteriota bacterium | reverse complement strand
GTGGTTGGTGTGTGGTGGGGGGGTTGTGTGGGGGGGGGGGGGGGGGGGGGGGGGGGTGGGGTGTGTTTTCTGTTGTTGTTGGGGGTGTGTGTTTTTTACGGGGGGGGGGGGGGGGGGGGGGGGGGGGGGGGGGGCGGGGGGGGGGGGGTCGGCCTCGACCGCCGCCATGATCTCGGCGATGGCGCGCTCGAGTTGGGGGTCGCCGCCCTCGATGACCGACCTGGGGTCGTTGTCGACCTCGATGTCGGGGTCCACGCCGTAGCCCTCGATCACCCACTCGCCTTCCGCGGAAGCGAAACCGAACTCGGGGACGTTCACCCCGCCGCCGTCCATCAGCGTGCCGCGGTTCGTGATCCCGATGACGCCGCCCCAGCTCCGCTTGCCGATGAGGGGGCCGAGCCCGGCCCTCTTGAACATCGCGGGGAAGATGTCGCCGTCGGAGCCCGAGTTCTCGTCGAGCAGGCAGACGAGGTGCGGCGGCGGCACGACGCCCGGATAGGTGCTCGCCGCCTCGTTCGTCCGTGAGTAGCCGAGCGACAGGATCTCCCGCCGGAAGCGCTCGATGAGCATCTGGGAGATGTTCCCGCCGCCGTTCCGGCGCACGTCCACGATCATTCCCTCGCGGCGAACCTGGCTGTAGTACCACTTGATGAACTCGCGGATGCCGTTCGCGCCCATGTCGGGAATGTGGATGTAGCCGATCCGGCCTCCGGTGGCCTCCTCGACGCGGCGGCGGTTCGCCTCGATCTCGTTCAGGTAGATCAGCGGGTCCTCGTTGGCGACCGGCTGGAAGGTCACCTTCCGGGCCCCCTCGAACGCCGGTTCGGCGTTCACGGTGAACTCGATCGGCCGGCCGGCCTTGTGGAGGAGCTGCCGGTAGGGGCTCTCGTCGCCGCGGAGCTCCACCCCGTCGATGGCGAGCAGGTAGTCCCCCTCGGAGACGTTCACGCCGACCTCGCGGAGGGGCGAGCGGTAGCGCGCCTCCTCGTTGTGGCCCTCGAAGATCCGCGCGATCCGGTAACGGCCGGCGTCCGCATCCCAGGCGAAGCGGGCCCCCGGGAAGCCGGCGCCGGGCCGGTCCGGGACCTCCATGTCGCCGCCCTGGATGTAGGCGTGCGAGACCTGGAGCTCGGCGATCATCTCGTTGATGACGTAGTTCAGGTCGGACCGGTGCTCGACGTAGGGCAGCAGCGACCGGTAGCGGGCGCGCAGGTCGTCCCAGTCGTGCCCGTGCAGGTTCTCGACGTAGAAGAAGTCGCGGAACCGCCGCCAGACCTCGTCGAAGATCTGCACCCACTCGGCCTTGGGGTCCCGGTCCGCCTCGAGCCCGGCCGTGGAGACCGTCTTCTTCGATGACCCGGTGCTGGTCCCGATGTTGTAGCGGTTGAACGCGCTGCCTTCCCGGACCGCCACGGTCTTCCCGTCGCCGCTCACCGCGTAGCCGGAAATCCCGGTGGCCAGCGTCCCCGACGTCCGCGCCGCGAGGTCGAAGACCCTCAGTTCCGGCGGGCTCGGGGCGCTCCGCCCGTAGAAGAAGGCGGAGGTCTTCGCGTACAGGAGGAACCCGTCCACCGCGGCGAGCCCCTGGTAGTTGTCCTCGTCCACGGGCACCCGCATGACCCGGTCCTGCAGGGCATCGAAGACGATCCCGATCGGGCCTTCCGCATCCCCGGCGTCCTCCTCGTCGTCGCCATCCTCAGCACCGTCCTCCGCGGGCGCGGGCTCCTCGTCGCTTTCCGGGGGGAAGAGGTGCGGCACGTCCGGACGGAGCGCCACCGCGTAGATGCCGCTCTCCCGGTCGAGCGCGTAGTTCCACTCGAAGTCCGCGATCTGCGGCTGGAACATCCGGTCGCTGATGTAGAAGAGGTAGTTCCCCTCCGCGCCCCACGCGGGCGAGAACTCGTTGAAGTAGGGCCCCGTGACCCGGCGCAGCTCGCCGTCGCCCGCCGACCAGATGTAGATCGACGAGAACCCGCCCGGGTCGTTCAGGCTCATGGCGAGGTGCCCGCCGCGGGGCGACCAGACGTAGTCGTTCACCTGGCCGTGGCGTTCGTTCGCGGCCTCGACGACGGTCCTGTCGGCGACGGTGACCACGAAGACCCGGCCGTCCTTGTCGCTGAAGGCGATCCGCTCGCCGTCCGGAGACCAGACCGGGTGGTAGCGCATCGCCCGGCCCCGCTCGGTGAGCTGCTCCGCCTCGCCGCCGCCCTGGGGCACGACGTAGATCTCCTCCTCGCCGCTCGCGTCGGAGATGTAGGCGATCCGGGTCCCGTCCGGAGACCAGGCGGGCCACTTCTCGTGGGCGCCGGGACTCGCCACCACGGTGCGCGTCGCGCCCTTCTCCACCGGGGCCGAGAAGAGCTCGCCGCGCGCCGCGAAGACCATGCGCTGCCCGGTCGGGGAGATGTCGAAGTGTTCGATGTTTCCGGCCGCCGAGACCCGGGAGGGACGGCTGTGCAGGCCGTCGGTGGGCACCGTGATCTCGATGGGGACCGAGGTCCCGTCCCCGTTCGTGTCGAGCAGATGGAGCGTCCCCGCCTGCTCGAAGACGATGCGCCCGTCCGCGTCAGCGCCCGGCCAGCGGAGGTCCCAGGTGTCCGCGTCGGTCCAGGTCCGGGTCTCCCCGCTCTCGGTGTCGTAGGAGTAGAGGTTGTTCGTGCCCCCGCGGTCCGAGGTGAAGAAGATCCGGGATCCGATCCACATCGGGTCGCGGTCGGAGCGCGGGTCGTCGGTGATCTGGGTGAGTTCACGGCTCTCCAGCTCGAAGACGTAGAGGTCCTGCGCCCAGCCGCCGGCGTAGCGCTTCCAGGCGCGGAAGTCCCGGAAGAGCGGCGAATAGACGACGCTGCCGCCGTCCGGGGACCAGGCCCCGGCCCCGGCGCGCGGCATCGGGAGCGCCGTCGGCAGTCCCCCGCCCCGCGCGACCTCGTGGAGCCGGCCCTCGGCCACGCCGTTGCCGTCCCGGAGCGAGCGGAAGAGGATGCGCTCGCCGTCGGGCGACCAGTCGTAGACGATGTTGTCGAAGCCCCAGCGGGTCGGCATCGGCCCCGTCGCCGGATAGAACGTCAACTGCTTCGGGACGCCACCTCCCGACGGCATCACGTAGACCTGCTCGTCGCCGTCGTACTGGCCGGTGAAGGCGATCTGGCTCCCGTCGGGCGAGAACCGCGCGAAGAGTTCGAGGCCCGGGTGGGAGGTCAGCCGCACCGCGGCGCCGCCGGTGACCGGGGCCGACCACAGGTCGCCGGCGTAGGTGAAGACGACCCGGTCCCCGTGGATGTCGGGGAAGCGGAGCAGCCGCGTCTCGGCGCCGGCGGGGCTCGCAAGCGCCGCCAGGGCGGCGGCGATCAGGAAGGTGGTGAGGGTGCGCATCTTGGTTTTTCCTCGTCGAATCGGGGTTTCGAGCCCGCCGTTCGCGTACGGCGCGGCTCGGCGTGCGAAACGAAGCGTGTCCGGATTCGTTCCGTCGCCGGCTACGGGGCCGGGTCAACGGATTCTCGCCGCAACGCTTCGCCGTCCGTAATGGCGGGAATACACTCCACCCCCTTGGGGAGGTTGCCAATGACGCGCCTGGTGGAAGGACTTCGCTCGCAGTACCGGCGGGTCGTGCCCGAGGGCTATTCGGTCTCCGATCTCACGACGGACCTCTCGGCGGGTCTCACGGTCTCGGTCGTCGCCCTGCCGCTGGGCCTGGTCGTCGCGATCGCCGCCGGAGCGAGCCCGGACAAGGGTCTCGTCGGCATCATCATCGGCGGCGCGGTCATCGCCCTGTTCACCGCGAGCCGCTTCCAGATCGGCGGCCCCACCGAGGCCTGCATCCTGATCGCGGTGGTGGTGATCGAGCTGTTCGGATACGAGGGACTGCTCGCCGCGACCCTGATGGCCGGCGTCTTCCTGGTGGGAATGGCCATTTCGCGGGTGGGGATCCTGATCGAGGCCATGCCGCAGGCGGTGATCACCGGGTTCGTGACCGGGATGGGCGTGATCATCTTCACCGGACAGATCGTGCCCTTCTTCGGGCTCGCGAGTTCGGTGCACACGCACGACCACAGCGGCGCCGAACACTCGCACTCCTTCCTGTTCATCATGGAGGGGGTCATGAGCCGCGTCGGCAACTTCGACATGACCACCTTCCTGGTGGGCGCCGCCTCGCTGGCCGCGGTGTTCGCGACGAAGCGGTATCTGCCAAGGCTGCCGGCCTACGTCATGGGCCTCCTGGTCGGCGCGCTCGCGACCTTCGCGCTGCGGCTCGACGTCGCGACCATCGGCAGCACCTTCGGCGAACTGCCAAGCCGGCTGCCGCTGCCACTGATCCCGTCGCTCGAGAACTGGGTGCCGCTGCTCCCCTACGCGGTGGCCATCGCCTTCCTCTCGAGCGCCGAGTCCCTGCTCGCCGCCCAGATGGCGAGCCGTTCCCGGGGCGTGCCGAGCCATCCCAACCAGGAGTTCACCGCCCTCGGCCTCGGCAACATCGCGACCGCGGTCTGGGGGGGCTTCCCGGTGGGCGGCTGCGTGGCGCGGACCGCGACCTGCCTGGCCTCCGGGGCGCGGTCCCCGCTGGCCGGTCTTTTCCACGCCATCTTCGTGGCGCTCTTCGTGCTGTTCTTCTCGTGGGCGCTCGAGTACATCCCGCTCACCTCGCTGGCGGCGGTGCTGCTCATCGTCGCCGGCCGGATGGTCGAGGTGCACCGGATGAAGGTGATCTGGAGGGCCCCCATCGGCGACCGGATCATCCTGCTGGGCACGCTCGGCACCACGCTCTTCTGGGACCTGCGCTTCGTGCTGCCGGTCGGCCTGGCGCTCGCCGCGGTCATCTTCATCCAGCGGGTCTCCGGGATCTTCGAGGTGCGGCGCGGCGACGCGGCGCTCTTCGATTCCGACGAGCTGGTGCCCCCGCGGCCGCTCCCCTTCGAGATGCCCGACGGGGTCCAGATGTTCACCTTCCGGGGCGCGCTCTTCTACGGCACGGTGAGCAGCCTCTCCGACCTGCTCGCCCGGGCGGCCGACGAACGGCCGGCCTGCGTGTTCGGGATGCGGAACGTCTACTTCATCGACCCGACCGCCTGCCTGCTGCTGAAGGACCTGGCCCGCGCGCTGGGACGCAGCGGGACCTCCTGCTACTTCTGGGGCATCCAGCCGGAAGTCGCCGAGGTCATGCACGCCACCGACTTCAAGCCGGAGGAGGGCATCCACTTCTTCCCCGACGCCGCGAGCGCCGTGGAAGCCGCCAGCGAGCGCGCCGCCGAGCTGGGGCACGCCTGAGCATGGAACGCCGCACTTTCCTCGGGCTGCTGGGCGCTTCGCTTGCCGCCCGCCGTTCCCTGGCGCAGCAGCCCCCCCGCAATCCGGCGATCGACGACCTCTACGACAGCTCGGTGATCATCGACTCGCTCGCCGTCGGCTACGAGTGGGACGAGGTCGAGTACGACGCGGTCACGCGTTCCGGTTACACCGGCATCCAGACCACCCTCCCGAGCACCAACTTCCAGGTCGCGGCGCGGGCGCTCGCCGAGTGGCGCCGCCGCATCCGCGAGAACCCCGACAAGCTGGTCCACGCCACGAAGGCCGCCCACATCGAGCAGGCGAAGGCCGACGGGAAGATGGCGGTGGTCTTCGGTTTCCAGAACGCCACCATGCTCGAGGGGGCGCTCGCGAACCTGGACCCGCTCTACGACCTCGGGACCCGCTGCATCCAGCTCACCTACAACTCCCAGAACCGGCTCGGGAGCGGCTGCACCGAGCGGGTGGACGGGGGACTCTCCGACTTCGGGGTCGAGGTGGTGGAACGGATGAACGAGCTCGGGATCATCGTGGACCTCTCCCACTGCGGGCGGAAGACCTCGATGGACGGGATCGAGGTCTCCGCGAGCCCCGCGGCGTTCACCCACACCTTCTGCGAGGCGATCTACAACGACCACCCGCGCGCCAAGACCGACGAGCAGATCCGCGCCATGTCGGACAAGGGCGGGGTCACCGGGATCGCGAGCCTCGGCTACTTCGTGGGGCCCGATCCGGACACTTCGCTCGAGGACTACGTGAACCACATCCTGCACGCGGTGAACGTGGGCGGGATCGAGCACGTGGGGGTCTCGACCGACCACGCGATCCGCGGGCTGCGGTCCTGGGCCACCCGCGAGAACTGGTACGAGCCCCGCCTGAGGAACTTCAAGCCGAGCTACCGCGTCCGCTGGCCTCCCTTCATCGAGGGCCTCGACGAGCCCGAGCGGTTCCGCAACGTCGCCCACGCGCTCGACCGCCGCGGCGTCTCCGAGGTGGACATCGCCAAAATCCTCGGCGGCAACTGGGTCCGCTACTTCCGCGACATCTTTGGGGGGTAGACACACCGGCTTGGAACGCCGGTCTCCAGACCGGCACCCGCGGCGGTCCCCGCCGCGCACGGCGCAACCCCACCCACCCTCACGGCCCACCCCACCCGGACTCTCACCACTCGATGCGTCTCCGGTCTCGAAAGAAACCCCCGGTCGGCCCGTCCACGCCCAGCGTGGCAAGCCACAGAGCGGTGTCGGCCCCCTCCTCGACGGACCGGTTGGCGCCCACGCCACCCATCCGGGTGCGGACCCAGCCGGGGCACATGACGTTCACCTTGACCGACTTCGGCAGGCTGCGGGCCGCCGCCACCGTCAGCGCGTTCAACGCCGCCTTGGCCACCCCGTAGCCGCCGGGCCCTCCCATTCCCTCCGAAAACGCGCCCCAACCGGAGGAGACGTTGACGACCCGCCCGTAACCCCGCGCCACCATGCCCGGAGTCAGGCAGTGCATCAGCAGCCAGGGGCCGTGGACCATGACGGCCATGGATTCGGCAAAGTCCTCCGGGTCGTCCAGCACGCCGCCGGATCCCAGAAAGCCGGCGTTGTTGACGAGTACGTCCACCGCCCCGGCCTCCTCCACCGCGCGGCGGATGCTGGCGGGATCGGCAACGTCCAGTTGCAGGGCGGCGGCGCCGATCCGGCGAGCGGCTTTCTCTCCGGCGGAAGGGTCACGGGCGCCCAGCAGGACCTCATGGCCCAGGTCCACCAGCCCGCCGGCGATGGCAAGGCCGATGCCGCGGTTCGCTCCGGTCACGAGCGCGCGTTTCATGATCTCCGCCTCAATCGGCCCTCCGCAGGGTCATGCCGATGATCTTGTCCGCTTCACCACGCCCGGGTAAAGGGGCGCCGGACCGGGGGGGCGCCCTCTTCGAAACCCTCATCCTGGACGGCGGGCTCGCCACCGAACTCGAGGCCGACGGGTTCGACCTGAACCACCCGCTCTGGTCGGCGAAGGTGCTCATCGAAACGCCCGAGGCCGTCCGCGCCGTTCACGCCCGTTTCCTGGCGGCGGGCGCCGACTGCGTCATCTCGTCCACCTACCAGGCGAGTTTCCCCGGGCTCGCTCGCTACGGGCTGTCCGACAAGGAATCGGAGCGGCTGTTCCGCCTCGCGGTGGAACTCGCGGCGGAGGAACGGAACCGCTTCTGGCGGGACCCGAAGAATCGGGAGGGGCGCCAGCGGCCGCTGGTAGCCGCGAGTATCGGGCCCTACGGCGCGTTCCTGGCCGACGGCTCCGAATACACCGGCGACTACCGCGCCGACGACGCCGCGCTCGCCGCCTTTCACTGGCGGCGGCTGGACCTGCTCGCCCGGTCGGGCGCCGATCTGCTGGCGATCGAGACGATTCCCTCGGCGCGCGAGGGACGCGTGCTCCGGCGCCTCCTCGACCGGCTCGACGACCCCCCGCCGGCGTGGGTCTCGTTCACCTGCCGCGACGGGAGCCGCCTCTCCGACGGGACGCCCGTCGAGGAGGCCGCGGCGGACCTCGCCGACTGCGCCCGGGTCCGCTGGGTCGGGGTCAACTGCACGCCGCCGAAACACCTCGCCGCGGTCATCCCGAGGTTCCGGGCGGCGGCCGGCAAACCCGCCGTCGCCTACCCGAACGGCGACGGCCGCTGGGATCCGGCCCGGAAGGTCTGGGAAATGCCGGCGGACACGGCGGACCTGCCGGAGCTGGCACTCGAATGGCGCCGGCTCGGGGCCGCACTCATCGGCGGCTGCTGCCGGACCCGGCCCGACGACATCCGGGAGATTCGCGCCGCCCTGATCGCGGACGCCTGATCAGGGAGTTCCGAGCTTGCGGAAGCGCTGGCGGTGGGTCCGGATGGTCATCGGCGTGCGGACACCGTCGCGGAGCACCCCGAGGTCCACCTCGTCCCCGGCGGAGACGTTCAGCCGCAGATAGACGAGACAGTCCCAGACCGACGGGTCCGCCTCGACCCCGTCCACGGAGTAGATGACGTCACCGGGCCGGAGGTCGTGGAGCTCGAGCACGTCCGCGCGGGGGTTGACGCGGGTGACCTCGCAGGCGAAACCCTCGGGATCGAAGCCCAGGTCGCGCTTTGCCGCGTCGGTCAGCGGCGCGGTGGTCAGGTGGGTCTGCGGATCGATGGACCAGTAGCGGTAGGTGATGTCGGAAACCCACCATTGCAGCGGCAGTTCGATCACCAGATCCACCGGCCCGGCCTCCGCCCGCTCGACAGTCAGGGGAAGGCGCGTCGCGGTCCGGTCGAGGCCGTCGTAGACGTAGAGCAGGTCCCCGAACGTCAGGACCCGCTGCCCACCGAAGTTCACGATGAGGTCCCCGGGGAGCAGTCCGGCGGCCAGGGCGGCGCCCTCGGCGAGTTTGACCACGAGTCCCTTCGGCACGTCGAGGTGGATGCCGAGGTCCCGGATGTTCGGCGAGCGGAACATCTCGCGCCGCTTGTCGAGGGTTCCTTCCCGCTCCCGCGCGGCGGCCCGGTAGTCGCCGATCATGTGGCATTCCACACAGCGCCCCCGCTGCAGCTCCTGCACCCGCAGGCGCTCCAGCTCGCGGGCGAAGAAGGGCGGCGGACGCGGACTTGCCGGCAACGCGCCGGCGAGCCATCGCTCGTGCTCCTCGAGGCCCGCACGGAGCGCGAGCTCGAAGCTGTCGAGATGCAGGTACGAGTCCGCCGAGGCCGCGTCGCGCCCGCCGTAGCGCAGGTAGATCTGCTCGTCCGGACTGACGATGAAGAAGTAGATCGAGTGGTGCCAGTCGAAATCGAAGAGGCCGACGTCAATCCGGTCCATGCGCGTGATGCGGGCGCGGACGAAGCGTTCGAGCAGACGTCCCCTCTCGGAATCTCGCGGCGACAGCACCACCTGTGCGTCGAATCGTCGGCCGGTGATTCAGGGCGAGCAGCGGAACTCGACCAGCATCGGCCGTCCCGTCTCTTTCGCCAGCGCCAGCGCCTGCTGGTAGTTGCCGAGCCACTCGAGGGTGTCGTCTTCGAACTGCGGGTCCGCGGACGACGACGAGCATCCCGGAACGCTCAGCCCGACGAACAGGCCGGCGGCGGCGAGGAGCGGGGCGCCGGAGCGTCGCTCGGGTTCGTGTTGTTGCATGGCAGTCATTCCTCCGAGCTTTGTACCGGCGCGAGAGACTCAGGGTCGACGGAACGCCCGCCGCCCTCCGTCACGGGAACGCGCAGGCCGTCCACCATCGCGCACAGCCGGTCGGTGCAGGCCTGCGCATCCACCTGGACCCAGCCCCCGGGGTCCGCGCTCAGGACGCGCGCCGCGAAGAACGAGCGGTCCGCGAAGCCCCACGTGTACCAGCGGAGCTCGGGTTGCGAGAGTTCGGTGGGAACCGTCTGCCGCCACGACGGGGCCAGTTCGATCCCGGGCGAGGGCGTGATCACCGTCGGCAGCTCGGTGTCCGGCCTGGCTTTCCCCGTCACCTCCCGCGCGCGCTGCACGTTGTCCATCGCGTAGGTGTGCCAGCCCGGCTCGTGCCACGCATCGACGACGAGCCAGTCGCCTTCGATCCGCGCCGCGTAGCTCACCGCGAGGTTCTCGCCCAGCCAGACCTCCTGGCGCGGCGGTTCCGCGGTTCCCTGGGCGCCGGCCGCCGCCGCGGTGCCGGCGAGCAGCAGCAGTGCCAGTCCGGTTGTGGAGATCAGGTCCTTCATGGAATCGCTCCCGGCTCGTTTGGTGGCCCGGAATCGTACGGCATCCCGCCGGGAAAGACTCCGGTTCGCCCGGCGGAAGGTCATTGACAAATCATTTTGTCAATGATCTCATTCCGGGACATGCTCGATGTCGCCGTCATCGAAGAGCCGGCCGCGGCAGTGGTGACGCTGGACCCCAGGCGCGCCCGGCTACTCGCCGAAATGGCCGAACCGGTGTCGGCGGCGGCACTGGCGACCCGGGTCGGACTTCCCCGGCAGAAGGTCAACTACCACCTCCGGACACTCGAGAAACACGGCCTCGTGCGCATCGCGGACGAGCGCAAGTGGGGTGGGCTGACCGAACGGCGGCTGGTGGCGACCGCCCGTTCGTACGTCGTGAGTCCCGCGGCGCTGGGCCCGCTGGCCAGCGACCCGGAACGCGCCGCCGACCGGCTGTCCGCCAGCTACCTGATCGCGCTCGCCGCCCGCATCGTACGCGAAGTGAGCCACTTCCTGCGCCGTTCCGCCGAGACCGGCAAGCGGCTCGCCACCCTCTCGATCGATACCGAGATCCGCTTCGCCTCCCCCAAGGCCCGGGCCAGGTTCAGCAGCGAACTCGTCGCCGCGGTCGGTGACCTGGCGCGGCGCTACCACGACGAATCCGCCACCGGCGGCCGGCGGCACCGGCTGGTGGTCGTCGCCTATCCCACGCCGGCGGGCGCCCCCGCCGAGGAGACATCATGAGTGTCAAACGCGATCCATCCGGCCGCCGGTCCATCCGGGCCGAGGCCGAAGTCCCCGGGACGCCCGAGGAGGTCTGGGAGGCCATCGCCACCGGACCGGGCATCGGTTCGTGGTTCTACCCGACCGACGTCGAGGAACGCGTCGGCGGCGCCCTCCGCTACCACACGGGTTCCGAGATGGACCACATTCCGGCGAAGGTGACCGCCTGGGACCCGCCCCGGCGCTTCCGCCACGAGGGGAAGGACTGCGGGCCGGACGGGCCGCCGACGGCCACCGAGTGGACCATCGAGCCGCGCGCCGGCGGCCGCTGCCTCGTGCGCGTGGTGCACAGCCTCTTCGCGAGCACCGACGACTGGGACGACCAGCTCGAGAACTTCGAGGCCGGCTGGCCGCAGGCGCTCGTCATCCTGCGGCTCTACCTCACCCATTTCCGCGATCGGCGCGCCTCGATCCTCCGGGCGTACGGCGCGTTCGACGGCTCGGTGGACGAGGCGTGGACGGCCCTGCTGGCCGCGCTCGGCGCGCCCGGACTCGCGGCGAGCGACCCCTGGACGCTCGCTTCGGGCGCGGCGAGCCTCGCCGGCAGCCTCGCAGAGGTCCACGCGACCTCGCGCCAGCCGACCGCCTTCTTCCGCACGCGCGAGCCGGCGCCGGGAATCGCGGCGGCGTGCGCCTACAAGATCGCCGAGCGGGCGACGGTGGTCCTCAGCGTCTACTTCTACGGCGACGGCGCCCCGGCCGCCGCCGCGCGCGACGAGGCGGCCTGGCAGGCGTGGATGAAGGACCGCTTCCCCTAGACAACCGGACTAGCGGCTTCAGCCGGCACGGGCAAGCCGGCGGCGCCATCACGGCGGTGGGTATCCTGACGGCGCTTCCGACCCCCTTGAGGAGATCCCGTATGCGAGCTGCCCACCCTCCCTGGCGACCCGCGGTGGCCGCGGGCCTGTTCCTGGTCCTTCTGGCGACCCTCGCCCCGGCCCAGTCGGGAATGAACCTCGAGCGTCCCGGCCACTGGAAGGCCCGCTACGACGACGGGGCCAGCGCTTCTGAGCGCCGTTTCGTGGTGATGCGGCCCGGCTGGCACGTGTTCGCCGGCCCCGGCGGGCTGTTCTGGGACCCGGGGAGCTTCGCCTCGGGCAACTACGCGGTCAGCAGCACCATCTTCCTGTTCCCGGAGGGCGACCCCGAGCAGTCCGGCTCCACCCGCCTCGACAGCTCCTTCGGTCTCTTCCTCGCCGGAGGTGACATCGAGAGTGCGTCACCCAGCTACGTGGCGTTCGAGATCCGGAACGACGGGCAGTTCCGCGTCGCCGAGCACTCCGGCGGAGAGGAGAACGACCTCGTGTCCTGGACCGGGCACGACGCCGTCGAGACGCTGGCCGCCGACGCCACCGGACCGCTGAAGAACATCCTCGGCGTGGACGTCCGCGGCGACCGGGCCGTGTTCTACGTCAATGACATTCAGGTGGCGGAGCTGCCGGCCGACGGGTTGCCGCTCGACGGTGCGATCGGGCTCCGCGCCGGAGCCGGACTCAGCCTGCACATTACCGAGATCGCGATCGGCCCGAACCGCCGCGAGGAATAGCGAATCGGGCCGTTTACCTTGAAAAAATGCGTCTCGCTGGTGTAATTTCAAGGTCTGAACTCCCAACATATCCCTCGCGCCGCGGCCCCTCTCGTTGAGCGGGCCCTTCGGCGGAGTCCTGTCGCAGCGCTGATCGGTGCCAGGCAGTGCGGCAAGACGACGCTTGCCCGGCGGTTCGTATCCGCGGGTTCCCCGAACTACTTCGATCTCGAGGATCCCCTCAGCCTCGCGCGGCTGGACGAGCCGCTGACGGCGCTCGGCCCGCTTTCCGGCCGGGTGGTCATTGACGAGGTGCAACGCCGGCCCGATCTGTTCCCCGTTCTGCGGGTTCTCGCCGACCGCGACGAAAACCCGGCCCGGTTCCTGGTGCTGGGCAGCGCCGGGCCCGATCTGCTCCGCCAGAGCGCGGAATCGCTGGCCGGGCGCATCGAGTACCTGGAACTCACCGGATTCCAGGTGGCCGAACTCGGCGCCGCGCGGATGCCGGACCTCTGGCTCCGCGGCGGGTTTCCCCGGTCGCTGCTGGCGACGAGCGACGAGGACAGCCTGATCTGGAGGAAGTCCTACGTACAGACGCTCGTCGAGCGCGACCTGCCGCGTTTCGGGGCGGAGCTCGGAGCGTCAACGCTTCACCGGCTCCTCCTGCTGCTGGCCCACTACCACGGTCAGGTCGCCAATCTGAGAGCGCTCGCGACCGCCCTGGAAATCGGTGAATCCACCGTCCGGCGTTACCTGGATCTGATGGAACATCTGTTCCTGATCCGCCAGCTTCGGCCGTGGCACGAGAACCTCAAGAAGCGCCAGGTCAAGCGTCCGAAGCTCTATTTCCGGGATTCCGGCGTCTTTCACCATCTGATCGGAGCGGGGACCATGGGGGAGTTGCTCACGAACCCTCGGCTCGGTGCGTCCTGGGAGGGCTTCGTTCTGGAAAAGACGCTCGTCGAAGCGAGTCCGGACCAGGCGTACTTCTGGGGAACCCACGCGGGCGCGGAACTGGACCTGCTGCTCTTCGCACGGGGCCGGAGGATCGGCGTGGAGATCAAGCGGGTGGACGCACCGCGCCGCACGCCTTCGATGACCGCGGCACTGCGGGACCTCGCGCTCGACGCCCTCTTCGTGGTCTATCCCGGAGACCTCCGTTACGAGATCGGAGAACGGATCACCGCGGTTCCCGCCGCCGACAGGTTCGCTCCGGAGGCGCCGGCGTGATCCGTACGGCAGCTTGCGGGTTGCTGCTGGCCGCCCCAGCGGTTTTCGCCCAGGAAATGCGCGCCGTGCCCCTCGAGGACACCGCCGAGACCAGCGCGAACGCGAGTCTCGGGGACCTCGACGGCGACGGCGACCTCGACATCGTGCTCGCGAAGGGCCGCCACTGGCCCCTGAAGGACTGGGTTCTCCTGAACGACGGCGTGGGCGGATTCGAGGAGCGCCATGAACTTCCCGGCTCCGCGGACAACACCTACACCGCGGCGCTCGCCGATCTGGACGGCGACGGCGACCTCGATCTGGTGATCGGGAACGACCGGCCCGATGACAAACGCGTCTACCTCGGCGACGGCGCGGGCTCGTTTGTCCTTGCCGGAACGTTCGGGGCGCCCGAATGGCCCACCCGAAACGTCACGGTGGCCGACCTGAACGGTGACGGCCGACCCGAGATCGTCGTCGCGAACCGGGGTGGGCCGGAGAACCGGAGCGCCAACTACATCTGCGTCAACGACGGGTCCGGGGCGTTTCCGGACTGCTCGGTCCTGTCGCGGAACTCCGCCACGACGATCGGGGCCGCCGACCTCACGGGGGACGGCTTCACGGACCTGTTCGTGCCGCACCGGGACGGCGGCCAGAGCTTCCTCTACGTGAACGACGGCGGCGGCGGATTCTCCGAGGCCCACGCGGTCGGCCCTCCCGAGTCCGCGACCCGGGCGGTGACCTTCGGCGACCTGAACGGCGACGGGACGCTCGACATCGTCCTGGGCGACCAGCTCGCGGGAGGGGTGTGGCTCTACCTGGGCCGGGACGGCGCCTCGTTCGAGCCGCGCCGGCAGATCGGGGAACCGGCCGACAACGCCTACTCGCTGGCGGTCGCCGACCTCGACGGGGACGGGGACCCGGACGTGGTCATCGGCAACCGCGGGGCGCCCGGCGCCGTCCTCACGAACGACGGATCCGCAACCTTCGCCCGGACCCCCTACGGCGACGCCGAGGGCGCCATGTACGGCCTCGCGATCGGTGACGTCAACGGCGACGGCGTTCCCGACATCGTCGCCGGACGGTCCGACGCCCCGAACACCCTGTATCTCGGGGTCCGTCGCCGGTAGCCAGACGCCGGCCGAAAGGGGCCGAAGGCGGGCTCCGCGCTCGGGGGAAGCAGCGCCATCGGCGCGGGTTTCGCGCTCCCGGGCGATGCCAGCCGGAGGCTGGCGCTCCGATGCCGCTAGGCCGGGTTGCCCAGCGTTTTCAGGTGCCGGTAGTGGGACTGCAGCGCCGCGAGGAACGACGGATAGGAGTGGTAGCGAATCGAAAAGTCGCGGCACGTCTCCTCGACGATCTTCCGGAGGCGCGGGTAGTGGAGATGGCAGATGTTGGGGAACAGGTGGTGTTCGATCTGGAAGTTCAGGCCTCCCAGGTACCAGGCCGCCAGCTTGCTGCGGGGCGCGAAGTTCGCCGTCGTCTCCACCTCGTGAACCGCCCACTCCTTCTCCATCGCGCCCGACTGCGGATCGGGGGAAGGAAAGGCGGTGCACTCGACCGTATGGGCCAGCGAGAACACCAGCGACAGGGTCAGGCTGGTGACCAGGTTGATGAGCAACAGCACGGCCAGCACATGCCACCAGGTGTTGAAAAAGAGCGGCAGGATCACGGCGATGCCGACGTAGAAGGCCTTGGTCAGCCAGAAGTTGGCGTGCTGCGACGGACTCGGCTTCGGCAGGGAGTAGTTGCCGATCCGCCCGGAGATGATCCGGCGGATGTCGCTGTAGATCACCTGGAGGGTCAGCAGGCTGTACATCGGAAAGGCGTACAGGTGCTGGAACCGGTGCCAGGGCCGCCATTCCTGCAGGTGGCTCCAGCGCAGCATGCCGCCCGTCTGGATGTCGGTGTCCATTTCCTCGACGTTCGTGTAGGTGTGGTGGAGGACGTTGTGCTTGTGCTGCCAGATCATCTGGCTGGCCCCGATGAAGCCCGCGGTGGACCCGGCCAGCCAGTTGACCGTCCGGTTGCTGGAGTAGCTGCCGTGGGCGCCTTCGTGCACCAGGTTGAAGCCGATGAGCGCGAGCGCCTGTGACAGGGCGAAGGCGGCGACGATCGTCGTCAGGACGTGCGGGGAGAAGAAGACCAGGAAGACGTAGGAAACGACGAACCCGGTCAGGATGATGGCGGTCTTGGGCAGCATCTGCCAGCCGCCCGTGCCCCGGGTCCTGATGCCGGGGAAACGCTCATCGACGCGCTTTTTCAGGGTCGCGTAAAAGCCCACGTCCTTGTCGAAGGTGATCTTCCGGTAGGTGGCCTGCGAAGAGTTCGGCGACATGGAGACTCGCTTTCAGTTTCGGGGTTGAGAATGTGCTGGAACCCGCCGGCCGGTGAAGGCCGGAGGGATCCGCTAGCGGGGCCTCGATTCCCAGGCGTCCTCGCCGTAGAGGGTGAACTCGTCCACCTCGAACCAGAACTCGCCCAGCTCCGATTCGCCGCGGCGCGAGAGGTAGAGCCCGGTGCAGCGGGCCCCGTCCCAGAGGGCGGCATCCTCGGGCACCTCGACCGGTTTCAAGTCGTCGGCGCCGAGTTCCACGCGCCGCCAGTCGTCCGCCACTTCCACCCGCTTCCCGAAACCGACCCCGCTGCAGCGGAAGGTCAGCTCGAAGGCGTGACTGCCACGGGCGTGGAACCGGATGCCGCCGAGGTTCTCGAGGCTGACCGGGTTCCCGCCGCGATCGAAGGGCTGGTACATCTGGGCGAGGGGGCCGCGCGCGGCGCCCGCCGCCAAGGTGCCGTCCACGCGGGCCGCCGCCGGCGTCGAGGCGGCGCCGCCGGCAATGAGCGCGAGATCGGCGTTCGAGACGCCGTTCGTGAACGTGTGCCACCGGACGCCGGTGTGGGCGAAGAGGTCGCCGTCCTCGAAGTCGTCGAACGCCACGACCTGGTCGGCGGCCAGGCTCTCGGGGAAGGGTGTCGAGGAGGGCTTCGAGGCGGCCATCGTCGGGGCGACCCCGTCCGAGAGGGCCACCAGGTGGTTCGTGGTCCGGACGATGAGCTGCCCTTCCGAAATCGCCGGCGTGGCGAGGCACACCTCGTCCATGGAGTTCATCGCGAGCTCTTCGTATTCGGGACCGGCGCGGATGACGAAGACGTCGCCGTCCTCACTGGTCAGGTACACGCGGCCGTCGGCGGCGATGGGCGAAGCGGTATAGGCGCCCCCGCGCTGGCCGATCCGCCGCCGGTACGCCCGCTCGCCGGTCGCGGCATCGAAGACGGTGAGGACCCCGTTCGTCGCGACCACGTAGAGATAGCCCTGGTACACGAGCGGCGAGGCCATGTACGGCCCGTCGCGGGGGGAACTCCAGGCGACGTGGTCGTTGGAGTCCGTCCCCTCGGCCAGCGAGATGTCGCCGGTGGCGCCCGTCCGGATCGCGAAGATCGGGCGGATCCGGTAGCCGCTCGTCAGGTAGATGAGCTCCCCGTCCACCACCGGGGTCGGAGTGGTGTTGTTCGAACTGCCCGACATGCGCCAGAGCTCCTCGCCGGTCGCGGGGTCGTAGCCGAACATGGTGCCGGCGCCGTTGGTGATCAGCTCGGTGCGCTCGGGCCCCGCGTGGACGGTCGGCGTCGAGAACGCGGAGATGAGGTCCCGCTCGGTCCGCCAGACCTCCTCGCCGCTGGCCACGTCGAAGGCGGCGATGAAGGAGCCTTCCTGCTGGTCCGCCTGCACGATCACCAGGTTCTCCCAGATGATGGGCGAGCTGGCCGCCCCCCACTGGTAGGTGTCGTCGTAGGAGGCGCCCGAATCCAGCGGACCGAGATCAACCTCCCAGAGCAGCGCCCCGTCGAAGTCGTAGAGGAACAGGTTGCCGGTGGCGATCAGCACCGCGACGTGTTTCCCGTCGGTCGCCGGCGTGGCCGAGGCGTAGCTGTTCTTGGGATGCCGCTGGATCTCGGGCGCCTCGGCGACCGCTTCGCGCACCCACAGCACATCGCCGCCCCGACGGTCGATCGCGTACACGAACCAGGTGTTCCGTTCCCGGTCGGAGCGGCGGTCCATCCGCCCGTCCGGGCCGTAGCGGAAGACCGGGTCCGGATCGTCGCTGACCGCGGTGGTCAGGAAGATCCGGTCGTCCCAGATCACCGGGCTCGAGTGTCCGAGCCCCGGAACCCTTGTCTTCCAGAGGACGTTGTGCCCCGTCTGCGCGTTCCAGAGCGTCGGCGGGTTCTGCCCGTCAGCGACCCCGGAAGCCAGCGGGCCACGGAACGAGGGCCACTGGAACCGGTCCTCGCCGCCCTGGGCGCCCGCCGCCAGCGGCACGAGACACACCGCGGCGACGCCCAGGAAGACCCGCAAACGCTCCATCGGACCGCCCATCGTATCCGGTGGAGGCCCCACCGGAGCCGCCGACTTTCACACCGGCCTCGCCGCGCACCGGCTTGGAACGCCGGGTTCCCGAGCTACGAGGAATGGATGCCGGCTGGCGCCGACTTCCATCCCTCGTGCTCAAGGGGTCTGCGCAGAGCTATTGCTCTGCTCCGAAACAGCCGGCACCCGCTGCGCGCCAGCGCAGCGGAACCGCGTCACGGCCGAAACACCAGAGCGCCCCGCCGCGGGACGATCACAAGTGAAACGTGCTGCGCGATCGCAAGTATTTCTTGCATCGTTTCCGTCCTACTGCCCCGCGCCCATCGCCTCCCGGGCCGCCCGCGCCACGATGTCCCGTGGCGAAGCCATCGCGGCGGCCTCCTCGATGACGGCCACCGCGTCGTCGCCGCCCACCTCACCCAGCGCGGTGACCGCCGCCGCCTGCGCCCGGTAGCTGGAGTCGTTCCGGAAGCGCTCGATCAGGAACTCCGCTCCCGCCGAGCCGCCCAGCCGGGCGATTGCGGAGGTCCGCACATCGGACTTCGCATCTTCCACCGCCGCCGTCCGCAGCGATTCGGCGTCGTCCGCATCCTCCGGATTCAGCCCCTCCGCCGCCGCCTGACGGACCGCCCAGAACGCGTCTCCGGCCACCGCGTTCCGCAGCGCAGCCCGCGCCTCGTCCCCGCCCATCGCACCCAGCGCCACCGCCGCGCGGCGCCGTCCGGCGGCGTCGTCGTCCGCGAGCTGGGCCATCCACTCGCCGGCCGGCTTCGTGATGCTCAGTTCCGCCAGCAGGACGTCATCGGCATCGAACCGCACGTAGCGGGGTTCCTCGGCGGCCGGGAAGCTCAGGTGTTGTTCCCGCCCCTCGAGCGTGAAGGGATGGACCTCGGATCCCGACGCCGTGACCACCCGCACCGACAGCGGCGCGCGGTACGCCTCCGGGACCGTGCCCATGCTGGCCTCCGGCCCCTGCACCTGGCGGATGTGCATCTCCACGGAATCCCCGTCCCACTCGGAGTCGATCTCGAGCACCGGGTGGCCCGGGCGGCGCAGCCACATGTCGATGAACCAGCGGATGTCCTGGCCGGTGGCCTCGGCGAAGGCGGTGATGAAGTCCTCGGTGTCCACCGGCTGGAAGGAGTGCTTCTCGAGGAAGTGCTTGATCCCCGCGCGGAACTCCGCGTCCCCGGTGATGTGCCGGAGCAGCCGGATGAGCGCCGCGCCCTTCGGATACGTGTGGGAATCGAAGTTGTCGTTCGGCCGCCGCCACTGGTTCGTGACCACCGGCCTCAGCACGGTCTCGGCCTGGCGCAGGTAGGACTCGCGCTTCCGGCGCATGTTCTCGCCGGCCTCGTCGGGGCCGAGTTCATAGGCGTGCCAGAGATACTCCGAGTAGGTCCCGAAGCTCTCGGTCAGCCAGGTCTCGCCCCAGTCGCGGTAGGTGGTCAGGTCGCCCCACCAGTGGTGCGCCACCTCGTGGGCGACGAGGCCGTGGCTCGGGAAGTCCTGCTCGGCGCGCTCGTCGTGGATCGTGCTCTGCCCGAGCACCGTGGCGGTGGTGCTCTCGGCGCCGCCGCCGATGCCGGGAATGGTGATCTGGTCGTACTTGTTCCACGGATAGGGAACGCCGAACTCCTCGTCGAAGAAGGCCATCATCGCCGTCGTCTTGTGGAAGCTGCGGTGGGCGTCCTCGACGTCCTTCGGATAGACCCAGTAGTTCACCGGGATGTCCCCGTGGAAGTCCTCGATGACCTCGTACGGCCCCGCGACCAGCACCGAGAGGTAGGTCGGATGGGGCAGGTCGAGCCGCCAGTGGTGCGTCCGGGTGCCAGGCCGGGCTCCCTCGCTGATGCCGATCAGCGCCCCGTTCGAGAGCACCTTCCAGTCCTCCCGCACCGTGGCGAGCAACTCGAAGGTGGACCGGTCCGCCGGGTGGTCCACCGACGGATACCAGTGCCGGGCGCCCTCGGGGAACGACAGGGTGTTGATGAGCTGGGGGTTGGCGTCCGTCTCGTCCTTGAAGTCGAGTCCGAGGTCGTAGCTCGCCGCCATCCCGTACCGGGTCGCGTCCACGTCGATGCCGGACCCGCCGTAGTCGATCTCGAGGACGAGCATCTCGCCTGTCGCGAGCGGCTCGGCCAATGTGATTGCGAGAGCGCCGCTCTCGTGCGTGAAATCGAGTTCCGCACCGCCGGCGCGGACCGCGTGGACCTCGTAGGTCTCGGCGTCCAGCACGACCTCGCTGATGTCCTCCTCGGCCTGCAACTCGATCTGGACCTGTCCGTCCATGCTCTTCGTGGTCTCGTCCAGGTCGAGCGCGACGCGGTAGTGCAGCACGTCGAAGGGCTCGTCCCGCAGCTCCCGGACCGGCCAGTCGGAACGGTCCTCGTAGGGCGATTCAACCGGGGGTGGCTCGCTGCTCCCGCCGCCGCAGGCGGCCAGGAAGAGGGGGGCGGCAAGCGCGCTCGTCCACCGTGAGAACACGCTGGCAAGGAACGGGCGGCTACCGATCAAGCCGGCAATCGTATCCGGCTGGCGGCTGGGCCCGTCTGGATGTCCGTTGAGGCCTCGCGGGGATGTAATGCGTGCTGCGTGCCGAATACCATGGGTGGATGGGAGCGAAACCCGTCATGAGGAAGACCACCGTGGAGATTGACGAGCGCCTGATCGTCGAGGCGAAGCGCGTTCTGGGAACCTCGTCGATCAAGGACACGATTCACGGCGCGCTGCGCGAGGTCGTCCAAAAGGAAGCGCGGCAGGAGGAGTTCCGGGCGCTCACCACCAGGGACTGTCTCGACCTCGCCGACGAAAGCGTCATGGCGAAAGCGTGGCGGTGCTGACCGCTGGAGGTGGAAGCCGCGCGAGTGGCGAGCCTTTCTGCCAACGGCCTTGATGGCGCCGCCGGCTTGGAGCCCTTAGCGGGAGGAACCCTCTTGATCGGGTCCGCCTGCACACCCCGCCGGGCATGAAACAGCAGAAACGGCTCGGTCTCGGAGCGCCGGCCTCCGGCCGGCATCGCGGCCGGAGGCCGCGACACGCGCGCCGCAACCGATTCCCAGGGAGCGGTCCCAGCCGGTAACGGAGCAGCGCCGCCCGCAACGAGCGGAACGTGGCCCCGTTCACGGGGAGGAGCGCGGTCAGTGCGGGTTGCGCGCTCCCGCGCGATGCCAGCCGGAGGCGGGCGCTCCGACGCGAAGCGGCTCGTTACCTGGCGAAGTCGATGTCCACGCCGACGTGGACGGCGCGCGGGGTGCCCAGCGTCTCGATGGGGGTGCGGGCCGAGATGATCTCGGCGTCGAGGAGGTTCTCGCCCGCGAGAAAGACGTGGAGCCGGTCGTTCACCGGATAGGACACGCGGAGCCCCACCGAGACGAACCCCTCCATGGGCAACTGGTTCCGGTCGTCCTCGAACTGGTCGCTCATGAACCGCAGGTCGGCGCGCACCGAGACGGGGCCGTGCCAGGCGCCGCCCACCACGCCCTGGTGGAAGGGGACCTGCGGCAGGCGAAGGCCGGTCTCCTCGACCTTGGAGACGGAGAACAGGTACGCCGCGAAGAACTCGCTGTTCGCGTCGGGGTACACGTAGACCTCGGCCTCGAACCCGCGCGCCCGGGAGCGTCCGATGTTCTGGCGCTGGCGGAAGACGCCCTCGTCGTTGACCTCCAGCGTGACGTTCCCCACCGTGTCGCGCATCCAGTTCCAATAGGCGTTCCCGCGCACCAGCATCCGCTCGGTCGGGTAGAAGTCGAGACCGCCTTCCGCTCCGTAGAGGGTCTCCTCGCCGAGTTGGTCGTTCGCCGCGACCCGTACGTTCCCGACCCGGAAGGGCCGATAGAGCTCGTTCAGCGAGGGAGCCCGGAAGCCGCGGTAGGCGGACGCGCGGAGCGTCGTGCTCTCGAGGACGTGGTAGCGAACTCCGAGACGGGGATTCAGGCTGGCCTTGGTGCCGGTGTTCTGCCAGAGGTCCACCCGGCCGTCGGCGAGCACTTCGAGGCTCGGCATCAGCTCCAGCCGTTTCTGCAAGAAGGCGCCGAACCGGTTCTGGGAGTGGTCGTCCCACGAGGTGCGTACCCAGTCGGCGCCCGCCTGAAGGCCTTCCGCGATCCGGGTGGTGAAGACGCCGCCCACCCCGGAGTACTCGAACATCTGTTGTGCGGTGGGGATCTCCTCGTTGCGGCCGGCGAGGATCCGCGAGAAGTCGCTGTTCAGGCGGGAGTCCTGGCCGAACACCCGGAGGTCCCAGTTCTCCTGGGTGATCCCGCTCTCCAGCATCACCAGCCGGGAACTGTTGATCTGGATCGGGGTGCCGTTCCGGCGGTCTTCCGAGTAGTAGTTGATCGAGAAATGGACCGGCCCGGACGTGGCGCGGCCGACCATGGACCGGAAGTCCACCCCGGCCGGCTGGTCCACGGCTCCCCGCTCCGACTCCCGGATCCGGTGGTAGCCCTCGCTGTTCAGCATCCGCGCCGCGCCGACCACGGAGATCCCGTCGGCCTCGTGGGACCCCAGCACTTCCGCGTCCTGGATCCCGAAGCTGCCCAACTGCGCCCGCGCCCGCAGGAGGCCCGGCTCCGGGCGCCGCGAGAAGAGCTGCACCGTGCCGCCGAGCGCCGAACTCCCGTAGAGGGGACTGGCGGCGCCGCGCGCCACCTCGATGCGGTCGAGGAAGAGCGTCGGCATCCGGTTCCAGTAGACCCAGTTGCCGAAGGGATCGTTGAGCGGAATCCCGTCCCAGAGGACGAGCGTGCGGCTCGCCCCGCTCGGCCCGATCCCCCGTAGCGAAACCCCGGTGGTGGTCGGGTGGGAGATGAAGCTGGTGTTCCGCCGGAAGAGGCCGAATCCCGGCACCCGGCTCAGCGCCTCGTCCACGAGCGTGCCCGGCGAGTTCGAGAGCTCCTCGCTGTCCACCGCGGTCACCAGCGCGATCGAGTCCACGATCGCCTCTTCGCCGCGGGTCGCGGTGACGACCACGGTTTCGGTGTGGGTGGGGCGGTCGGTCCCTTCCTGCTCCTGCGCCTGGGTTTCAGCCGCTTGCTCCACGTCTTCTTCGGGACCTTCGTCCGCAGGCGGAGCGGCGAGCGCCGGCGCCGGCGCCAGCAGGAAGAGCGCCAGTGGAAGCGCGATCGCGGCGAGAATCCGGCCAGGCTGCGACGGAGATGGGGGACGGCGGGCGGGACGATCCATACGGCGCGGCGATGATACCGGGCGGGGCCGGCGCCGCTGGCCAGCGCGATACTCCCCGCCCATGCATCGCCTCCTCGCCGCAATCGCGGTCCTCCTGACGGCGGCCCCGGCGGCCGCCCAACCCCCGGAGTGGTCGCAACCGTTCCCGGGACATCGCGTCATCGGAAACCTCTACGCGGTGGGCACCTACGACCTGGCCTGCTTCCTGATCACGTCAGACGAGGGCCACATCCTCATCAACACCGGACTCGCGGAATCCGCGCCGCTGATCCGGGAGAACGTCGAATCGCTCGGCTACCGCCTCGAGGACGTCCGGATCCTGCTCACCATGCAGGCGCACTACGACCACACCGCCGCTCTCGCCGAGATCAAGAAGGCCACCGGCGCGGAGATGTGGGCGACCGCCGCCGACGCCCCGCTGCTCGAGGACGGAGGGGCGAGCGATCCGCACTTCCAGGGCGAATACCCCTTCGCGCCGGTCCCGGTGGACCGGATCCTCGGTGACGGGGAGGTCCTCGAACTCGGCGCAGTCCGCCTGACGGTGGTCGAAATGCCCGGACACACTCCGGGGAGCGTCGGTTACACCATGACGGTGACCGAGAACGGCCGCGACTACCGGGTCGCCATCGCGAACATGGGCTCGATGAACCCCGGACTGCGGCTCGCGAAGGACCCGACCTATCCGGGGATCGCCGGCGACTTCGCCGAGACCTTCCGCCGCCAGAAGGCGATGGAGGTGGACGTGTGGGTCGCCGCGCACGCGTCGCAGTACGGGCTCCATGACAAGTATCGGCCCGGAGACGCCTACAGTCCGGACACGTTCGTGGACCCCGAGGGTTTCCGGAAGCTGGTCGCGCACTACGAGAAGCTCTTCGAGGAGCAACTGGCGGCGGAGCGGCGGTGACGGTCGAGGCGGCGCGCCGACTGGTTGCCGGCGCGTCGCGCATCGTCGGCTTCACCGGCGCCGGCATCTCGACCGAATCGGGGGTCCCGGACTTCTGCAGCCCCGGCGGGGTGTGGGCCGAGAACCGGATCGTGGACTTCCAGGAGTTCGTCTCCAGCGAGGCCGGACGGATCGAGTACTGGCGGCAGAAGAGCATCGGCTGGCCCGCGATGCGCGACGCGCAGCCGAATGCGGGCCACCACGCCTTCTTCGAGCTCCACCGCCAGGGCCGGCTCGACGCGCTGATCACCCAGAACATCGAACGGCTGCACCAGCGCTCCGGAGTGCCCGCCGAGAAGGTCTTCGAACTGCACGGCACCACGACCGAGGCGGCGTGCCTGACCTGCGGCGACCGCATCACCTCCGACGAGGCGTGCCGCCGGATCGAGGCCGGTGAGAAGGCGCCGCGCTGCCGGGAGTGCGGCGGGTTCCTCAAGCCCGCCACGATCTCCTTCGGCCAGGCGATGCCGCAGGAGGTCCTGGAGCAGTCGGTGGCGGCAGCCGAGGCGTGCGACCTGATGCTCGCGGTCGGGTCGTCGCTGGTCGTCGAGCCGGCCGCGTCCATCCCGCGGGTCGCCAGGTTCGCGGGGGCGCGCCTGGTCATCGTCAACCGGGACCCGACCCCGCTCGACCGCATCGCCGACGCGGTGGTGCGCGGAGAGATCGGCGTCGTGCTGCCGGAACTGGTGCGCTTGGACGGGTAGCTGGCGCAACGGCTTGGAACGCCGGCGGCACCACCCGTCGGGAGGGAGCTATGCCCTGTCCACCACCTCCGCCACGAACCGGCGGAGCAGGCCCGCCGCGCCCGGGGTCTCGGGGGTCTTGGCGCGGAGTTCTTCGATCGAGCGGGCGCCGGTAAGCGGGAGGTAGGGGGAGTAGGCGGCGATGCGCTGGATGAGGTCTTCCTTCATCAGTTCCGGGTGGAACTGGGTCGCGTAGATCGGCTTCCCCAGGAACTTCAGGGCCTCGTTCTCGATGGTCGAACTGGAAGCGAGGCTCACCGCGCCCTCCGGCAGCTCGTCCACGATGTCCTCGTGGCCGATGACCACCGGGAACCCCGACCCGATGGGACCGAAGACGGGGTCGCGTTCCCCCGCTTCCGTGAGGTCCAGCGGCAGCACCCCCACCTCGGCGCGGGCGTGGTCGGTGACCACCCGGCCGCCGAGCGCCTTCGCGAGGCCCTGAAAGCCCCAGCACGAGGCGAACGTGGGGATGGAGTGTTCGTAGAGGAGTTCCATCGCCCCGAGCGCGCCGGCAAGCCACGGCCCTCCCCGGACCACCGAGTGGTCCCCGCTCCCTCCGATGAGCACCGCGTCGGCGGACCGGAGGAGAGACAGCGCCGGCGCGCCCGCGAGCAGGTCGAACACTTCGAGCTGGTCCGGTTCCAATCCGAGCGCCCGCCGGAAGGCGAACGCCTCGTTGTCGGCCATGGGATCGCCCGGCTCGCGCACCTGGAGCAGAAGGAAGCGCTGCTGATCTACGGTGCTCATGTCTTCGTCCGCCTGCGGCGGCCGGTGCCGGTCTGAAGACCGGCGGTCCCGGCTCGGTTCCGGTCTCGTTACTCCGAGGTGTAGCGGCTGAGGAGCGGTTTCCCGGGGAACACGCCCTCGATGAGCGCGCCGTCCCGCACCACCGGGACGCCGTCCACCACCACGTGGGCCACTCCCTCCGAGAAGGTGAGGTCGTCCTCGAAGGTCGCGGTGTCGATGATGGTGTCCGGATCGAACACGGTAATGTCGGCGATGGCGCCGATCTGGATGCGTCCCTTCCGCCGCATCAGGGGGGCGACTTCCTGGAGCCGCTCGGCCGGCATGAGCGTGATCTTCTTGAGCGCCTCGTTCAGCGTCATCACCCCCTGGTCGCGGACGTAGCGGCCCAGCACCCGGGAGAAGGTGCCCGCCGAGCGCGGGTGGGCGCCCGGCGCGTAGGGCATCCCGTCCGAGGCCACCATCACGAACGGGGTGGTGATCGCCAGCTCGATCATCTCGGGATCCATCATGTGCATGATCACCGTGCCGCCTTCCTGCTGGAAGAAGTTGAACGTCTCCTCGGTGAGCCGCTCGCCGGTGTCCTGCCACTGGATGTCCCCGTAGGTCATCCCCAGCTTTTCCTGCCAGCCCTCGTCGAAGATGGCCGAGGAGATGCCCGTGGAAGCCGCGGTGTAGGGATAGGCCTCGGTCGTCACGTCCACCCCGGCGTCCCGGGCGCCCTTGATCAGGGCGAGGTTGACCGGCAGGTGGTGCAGGCTGGAGCTGTTCAGGTGCACGATGTGGAGCGACGCTCCGGTGGCCGTCGCGTTCGAGATCACCTCCTGGATGGCCGAGATGGCCATGTCGCGGACGTGGGTGTAGATGGGCACGTCCAGCTCCGCGGCGAGTTCGAAGACACGGAAGATCTCGGCGTGATCGGCGCCCGGGTAGTACTGGTGGGGCAGGCCGATCCCGAGTCCGCCGGCGCGCATCTCGGCGGCGATTGCCTGGTGGACGGTTTCGGTGTCCTCCACGCCGGCGTAGTTGGCCTGGCGGAGGAGGTTCGCGTGTTCGATGACCAGTTCGGCGCCGGTGCTCTCGGCGTCCAGAACCCCTTCGGCCACCTCGCTGACGCCGGGAATTCCGAGCAGGCGCAGTCCGCCGTGCGACACCGAGGCGCCGTAGTGGATGATCGCGTCACCTTCCCGGCTCTCCAGAAACCGCCCTACCCGGGGGACGCCGCCCTCCAGCTCCAGCGCGGTGGTGACCCCGTCCATCGCCTGGTACCGGTTGGCTTCGGCCGACTGGCCGTGGGCGTGAAGGTCGATGAATCCCGGGCTCACCACCTTCCCGGCAGCGTCGAGGAGCACGCCGCCCTGCTTCAGCCGGTTCTGGAGCACCTCGCGGGAGATGGCCACGATCTCGTTCCGCACGACCCCCACGTCGCGCACTGCGTCGAGCCCGGTCTCGGGGTCGATGACCCGGCCGCCGGTGACCACCAGGTCCAGATCGCGCTCTTGGGCCGCGAGCGCGGCGGGCAGCAGCAGAACGAGGAACAGGGCGCGGGAACGGCGCCGGAGACGCGAATGCATGAGTCGGAATCTCCTTGTCGGAATCATCTTTGGGGTCATCGGGGAATCACCGGAAGCACGACCTTCGAGGGATACTCGGCGTCGTGGTAGATGGTGTTCGTGGCCACGACGCCGGGGCGGTCCTCCATCATCTCCCGGCCCGTGTTCCCGTTCGGGTACCACTTCGGGAAGCTGGAGCTGGTGACCGTCAGCCGGATCCGCTGGCCCGGCAGGAAGACGTTGGACATCGGGTAGAGCTCGATGGTGTAGGGAACGATCTCGCCCGGCGTCAGCAGCACCGGCGCCTCGTCCCCTTCCCGGTAACGGGCGCGCTGGATCATCTGGCGGAGCAGTTGCGAGTAGCCGGACTCGTGGACCGCGTTCATGGTGACCACCCAGTCGGTGTCCACCGCGGACGACGCGGCGAAGAACTCGACCCGCACGATGCCCGTCACCTCGAGCGGCGCGTCAAGCGGCTCCGAGGTGTAGGTGAGGCTCACGCGGTCGGCCGGCCGGTGGTCCTGCGCGCCCCGGGGCTCGACGAAGAGGTCGCCGCCGATGGTCGGCGCCGGCTTCCGCGGGTCGTACTCATAGGAATCCGGGGCCTCGGCGTCCGGCGGTGCGTCCCGGGACAGCAGGCCGTCGTTCAGCGAATCGATGCTCCCGGCGGGACCGGCGCGCAGGTACCAGTCCTCCTCCTGCTGGCGGGCCAGCGGAAACTCGTTCTCCTCGCGCCAGACGTTGTCTCCCATCACGTAGATGAGCACCGGGGCCTCGTCCATGATGCCGTTGTCGTGGCCCTTCAGGTGGTGGTCGAACCAGCGGAGGCGAAGCGCCAGGTGGTCGATGCTGGAGCCGGGGAAGTTCATGTCGCCGACGCGGTCGTCGGTCGGCGGCCAGCCGTGGATCCACGGGCCGACGATGAGCTTCTGCTGCCCCCGGCCCCGGGGGCCGCCGACCTCGTTCACCCGCTTGAAGTGTTGGACGGTGCCATGGATGTGCCGGTCGTACCAGCCGCCGAGGTGATAGATCGGGACGTCGAACTTGTCGTACTGCTCGTCGACCGCGAGACGGCGCCAGTAGTCGTTGTAGTAGGGGTTCCCGACCAGGTCGTTGTACATGTCCGAGAACATGCTCTCGGTGAACGAGTCGCCCACCTCGCGGTGTTCGTCGTACCAGTCGGTCCACGCGTCGCCGGAGCCCAGGTAACCCCGGTGGCCCGGGACGTTCATCCGTAGCGGCTTCACCATCTCCCGCTGGGTGAGCAGCCAGGTGGGCAGGACCATGTGGAGCGCGCCACCCTGCCAGAAGATGTCCCGGTAGCTGTTCGAGGCGTACTGCGAACAGAACATCGCCTCGAGGTGCGGTGGCTGGGTGGGCGCGGTCAAAAGCTGGTTCGCGCAGGTGAACGAGAGGCCGTGGGTTCCCACCTTCCCGCTGGACATCGGGTGCCGGGCGGCCCACTCGATGGAGTCGTAGCCGTCCTGGCGCTCCCCCCACCCCTCGTCCATCAGCCAGTAGTACTCGCCTTCGGACTCGTAGCGGCCGCGTTCGTCCTGCGCCATCGCGATGTAGCCGCGGGCCGCGAAGTACTCGGCTGACGCTCGGGCGCAAGCGCCCTTGTTGTAGGGAGTGCGCTCGAGCACGACCGGGAACGGCCCCGGCCCTTGCCCGCGCGGGAGGTAGACGTCGGTCGCGAGCCGGGTGCCGTCCCGCATCGGGACCATCACCTGCTCGCAGGTCCAGTTCTGGGCGGCGGCGAGCGCCGGGAACAGCAGGAGACAGAGGGCGGCGGCCGCCGGCCGGATGGGGAGACGGGTCATCGCGACCTCCGTTGAGAAACCCGAAAGGGCTTCAATCTTCCCACGGCCCTCCGGGGCGCACCAAACGGGCGCGGGGTCCCCCCGGAGGGGGCATCCCTCAGCGGTCCGCCTCGTCGAGCTGGACGAAGTGGTCCACGTAGCCGCGGTAGCGGTCCCGGATGTCCCGCACGTAGCGCGTCACCTCGGAGCCCCGGACGTACCCGTAGGCCGCCCGGCTCGCGTACTCCGGATCGCTGAGCCGGTTCATGGCCTCCTCGACGTGGCCGAACCAGAGCGACCCGTCGAGCCCCAGTTGGCGGGCGAGGCGGCGGCCGTCGCGGACATGCCCGGGGCCGGCGTTGTAGGCGGCCAGCGCGAACCAGAGCTGTTCGCCGGGCGGCAGGTCGGGGAACCGTTCGCGGACCCAGGCCAGATAGCGGACGCCGGCGTCGATACCCACCTCGGGAACCGCGAGTTCGGCGGGATCCACGCCGAGTTCCTCCGCGGTGCGCGGCATCACCTGCATGAGGCCGCGGGCCCCCGCGAAGCTGACGGTGTCGGGATCGAAGCCGCTCTCCTGGTACATCTGCGCGACGATCAGGCGCCAGTCGAAATCCTCGGCGTCGGCGGCGGGCTTGACCAGGGCGTCGTACCGCGAGAGTTCGTCCCCGGTGACCCGGTGCTCGCGCTGGCGCGCCTGGCGGCGCCGGTTCACGAAGTACTTGTTATAGAGGCTGTTGAACTCGAGGCCCCGGTAGCCGGCGTCGAGGAAGGCGTCCAGCTCGCGTTTCAGATCGGCTCGGAGCGGCCCCACCGCCCAGACGAGCTGCACCGTGGGTTCCACGGCGAGCCCCAGGGTCAACCGCGGCTCGAAGAGCGCCGCCAGCTCGGCGCGGTGGCTGTCCACCAGGGTGACGTCCACCTCGCCCTCCGCCACCGCCTCGAGGATGGCGTGGCTCGAGCGCTCCGTTGCCTCGACCTCGAAGTCGCCTTCGAGGCGGCCCAGCGTCGCGAGGTAGCTCGTCGCCTCCGGGACGGTCACCGTGCGGCCGGCAAGGTCCGTCAGGTCCGCAACCGGATCCCCGGCGGTGACGAAGGTTTCCTGGATCTCAAGGTAATGCCGGGTGAAGAGCAGGCCTTCCGCCGCGCGGGCGGGGGTCTCCACCCAGCCGGCCGCGACGAGGTCCCCGCGTCCGGTCAGCAGTCCTTCCACGAGTTCCAGGTGATCGCGGGCCACGATGACCGCCAGGTCCAGGCCGTGGCTGTCCGCGAACTGCTTCACCAGCTCGTACTCGAACCCGAGCCGCTCCCCCCGCCAGAGGTAGTGGGTCACCGGCGAACTGATGGTGAGCAGCCGGAGCTGGCCCGACGCCCGGATCGCCTCCCAGTCGCGGATTTCCGCGGGTTCGTCGGCGACGGTGTGGTGCTCGGTCAGAAAGTCGTCGAGCGCTTCGCGGAGTGCCGGGTTTTCCTTCCGCACCGCCCAGGCGATGCGCCGCGCCTCGGGAAGCTCCCGGAGTTTCGCGACCTCGGGGCTGGAACGAACCACCATCCGGGCCGCCGCCTCGTCGAGGATCGTGGCGTCGATCGCCCCCTCTTCGATGAGCACCTGGACGTCGAACGGAGTCGCTTCGGGCGGGACGGGCGCCCGGGGCGCGTCCGGGTAGTGGGCCAGCAGGCTCTCCTCGTAGGAAGTCCCCGGAGGAATGCCGAAGACGCCTTCCGAGCCGCCGACCACCCATTCCCGCGAGATGGTGAGCGGGACGGTGAACGCGACCCGCTGCTGGCGGGCCTCCGTGACCGTCAGGGTGGCGACCGCCACGTCGGTGCGGCCCTCATCGAGCGCGTCCATCAGGCCGGGCGGACTGGGTTCGGTGATCCACTCCGCACGCAGGCCGTGGCGCTCGGCAAACTGCTCGGCGAGGAAGCGGTAGCGCTCCTTGGAGAGACCCTGCGACGGCAGCGTGTCGAACTCGTCGAACCCGCGGCGCGCGAAGCGGATCACCCCGCGCTCGAGGATGGCCGGCCAGTCGTCGACGGTTCCTTCCGGGACCGCGGAGGGAGGCGCCCCCGGCTCGGACGTTCCACACGCGGACAGCAGAACGACGAAGACCAGGAGGACCACGACCACGCTCCCGAGGGGCGCGGACGGGCGCGAGGTGTTCGTCTTCAACATCGCAGGCACTCGGCCGGGCGGCCGCAACCAGCCGCCAGGCGGGACGACGGTTCCGAAGCCTAGCGTCCCTGGAGGTGGCGCGCCCTGAGGGATTCGAACCCCCGACCTACAGGTTCGTAGCCTGTTGCTCTATCCACTGAGCTAAGGGCGCTCGCGACCCGGGGGCGCGCAATCTAGCAGGTTTCGGAGCGCCGGTCTCCGACCGGCATCGCCCGCCGCAGGCGGGCGAAACCCCACTCCGCCGACCGGGGGTACGCGGCGTACCCCTTAGGCGGCGGCAGCGGGGACTTCCATGCCCCCGTGCGCCCAGCCCCGCGCCATCCGCGGCGTGCTCCAGGCGGTCACCAGGCGCGCGTCCGGGGTGACGATCAGGAGCCCGGCCGTACCGCCGAGCCGCGACCAGCACGCGGCCAGCAGCTCGCGGGCGGCGGCGGCCGGATCCTGGCCGCCCTCGATCCGGGCGAGCACGGCGCGGGCCATGGAAAGGCGCGCGATCCCCTCGCCCCACCCGGTGCAGGCCACCCCGCCGATCCGGGAATCGGCGTAGAGCCCGGCGCCGGGGAGCGGGGTGTCGCCCACCCGGCCCGGGCGCTTGTGCAGCGTGCCGCCGGTGGACCCGGCGGCCGCAATGCGCCCTTCACCATCGATGGCGACCGCACCGACCGTGTCTGCCGGCGAGGCGGCCCGCCGCCGCGCCTGGTGGGCGCGGAGCCGCTCCACCTCGCGGGGCACCACGAGTTCCTCGGGACGAATGGCCTCGAAACCCTGCTCCCGGGCGAACTCCTCGGCGCCCGGTCCGGCAAGCAGTACCTGCCGGGTGGACTCGATCACCCGGCGGGCGACCCGGACGGGATTGCGGACGGTGCGCACCGCCGCCACGCCGCCGACCCGCAGGTCTTCGCCGTCCATGATCGACGCGTCGAGCACCGCCTCGCCCCGGCGGTTGAGCACCGAACCGGTCCCCGCGTTCAGGGCGGGGTCGTCCTCCAGCAGCGTGACCACCGCCTCCACAGTGTCGAGCGCCGATGCGCCGCCCCGCAGGGAGTCGAGGCCGAGCCCGGCCGCGGCCAGCGCGCCGGCCTCGTGCGCTTCCCGCTCCTCGGGAGGAATGTCCCAGGCACCGCCGTGCACCAGGAGGGCCGGTCCGGTTCCCCGGACGACTTCGCAGTGGATCCGGGGTTCGCTGCTGGTCACCGGATCACCGGAAAAAACAAACCCACGCCTGGTACCGCTACGGGGATTCGAACCCCGGTTTGATGGCTGAGAACCACCCGTCCTAACCCCTAGACGATAGCGGCACCCGCAGGCGTGGGACCGACGATCATAGCACTGCCCGTCGCCGTCACGGCCCTCGCACGACGGTGGCCGTGGACAGGTGCCAGTCGGCGATGGAAGGCGCCGGAAGGTCCCGGTCCCCGTGCTGCCGCAACAGCACCCGGGCCCGCGAGCGGCGCGGGAGGAAACGCGCCAGGAAGAGCCCCCGGGCCAGCAGGCGGTGCGGGGTCTCGAACCAGACCGACGCGGCGGGATCCGCGGCCGCGAGCACGCTCTCGGCAAGCAGCGCGGTCAGGTCGGGTTCCCGGGGCGGCGCGATCCACCAGGGCACCGCCAGCGCGCCTGCCGCCGCCGGTTCGAACCGGCAGCTCGCGACCGGCCGACCGCCGCGCACCAGGTGAACGCCGGCGGCGGGCGGCGGAACGTCGGCCGGGAATCCGGCGACCGCACCGAAATCCGGCGCGAGTCTTTCCCGGAGACTCTCTTCCTCCGGGTGGCCCAGCGCTTCGGGAACCACCTTGACGTCGGTGAGCGTGCGGGCGCGCGGCAGGAGGAGCGCCGGCAAGCCCCGGCGCAGCCAGCCGGGCCGCACCGGACTGGAGTAGCGCGGCAGCGGCCCCGCGTCGTCGAACGCGAGCGCGCGGAGATCCGGGATCAGGGCGCTGGCGTCTTCCTCGAGGACCACCGCGGAAACTCCGGCGCTCCTTGACCACGCGGCGAGCCGCGCCAGCCCCTCGCGACGCGACTCGGGAGCGGGAAGTCGGAAACGGGCGAGGAACGCTCCGGAAGCGGGTTCACCGGCCGACCGAAGCCGGAGGGGCGCACCGGTGATGTCGGCGGACGGCTGGGTCCCCACCCCAGCTTTCGACGGCGCCATCTCAGGAGTGACGACGGGTGGCTCGCGGCCTGCGGCCGCGGTGCCGGTCTGAAAGCCGGCGTTCCCAGTCCCGGCTCACTCCTCGGGCGGCATCAGGATCCCGAGGACGATGTAGCACAGGATGCCGGGAAAGGCGGCCGAGCAGACGCTCACCAGCACGTAGAGAACGCGCAGCAGGGTCCGGTCCATGTTCCACCAGTCCGCGAGCCCGGCGCAGACCCCGAGCAGCATCCGGCCCTGGGAAGGGCGAACCAGCTTGGCCATTGTCTTCTCCTACGAATTGTCGGGGACGATAGTCGAATGGCCTGTGAACAAAGTGACACGGTATTCGACCGGCGATGCATCCCGGCTGAACCGCTCGGCTACACCTCGCTCATCGTTGCGCTTCGGTCGCAATACACTCGGTATTCCTCCCTCGCGCGCCTCGTCAGCCGGGCGCCTCGCCGGTCTCGGTACTCGCGGCACTTTATCCACAGGCCATTAGGCGATGGGAGACACGCCCACCGCCGACGCCAGGATCGCGAGCGCGCTCGCGGCGAGCAGGACCAGGGCCCAGAGGCCGTGCTTGCCCCGTTCGGGCGAGTAGGCGCCGAAGCGCGACGCGACGAAGTAACCGCCGAGGAACCCGCCCAGATGGGCGGCGTTGTCGATCCCCGGCACCAGCGCGCCGAAGATCGCGATGAAGATCACGTAGCGCCAGATCTGCCGGGCGAAGTCCGAACTGGTGCGCCGCCCGAAGTACAGGAGCGCCCCGATCAGGCCGCACAGCGACGCCGACGCCCCGACCGTGATGCCCGGCGCTCCTCCGAGGAACGGAATGGCGACGCCGGAGGCTCCCATGAACGAGGACAGCGCGAAGCCGGTGACCGCCGAAACCTGGTAGATCACGAGCGCCCGGCTGGTGCCGAACATCTCCCCCACCGCCGGAAACAGGTTCCAGAGCCAGTACATGTTGAAGAAGATGTGGAGCAGTCCGCCGTGCAGCCAGCCGGCGCTCAGGACCGCGGACCACTTCCCGACCCCGAAGACCGGGATGGCGCCCGCCGCGCCCAGCCGGTAGAGGATGCGGCCGTCCGGGCTGAGGAAACCCAGGAACCCGCGCATCTCGATGGCGCCCACGCTGAGCACCAGGGCCACCAGGAAGAGCCCGATGTTGGCGGCGAGGAGGACCTTCAGGACGCTCTCGGTATCGAAGCGGAGCACCCCCGCGAAACCGAACAACCCGGGGTTTCGGCGGCCGCAGGAAAGACACTCCCGGTCGTTGACCCCCACCAGCTTGCCGCAGCCGGGGCAGAGCACCGCGCCCTGCCGTTTCGCGCCGAACACCACCGGATTATTCTGACACCGGTTCGGTGGGCCGCCCCCGCGCGAAGAACGCCCGGACGCTCGCGGCGACCCGTTCGACCTCGCGTTCCGCGAGGCCGGGATGGAGCGGCAGGCTCAGCACCTCCCGGGCGGCCGCCTCGGCCTCCGGACAGGTTCCGCCGGCCACCGCAGCGTCCGAAAAGGCGGGTTGCTCCGTGAGCGCGGCCGGATAGTGGACGAGGGCGTCGATGCCGGCGGCTTCGAGATGCGCACGGAGCGCGTCCCGGGGCGCCGTCCGGATCACGAAGAGATGCGACGAGCCCTCCACTGCCGGGCCCGGGGTCACGAAGCGCAGCGGCAGCCCGGCCAGCAACTCCCGGTAGCGAAGCGCCAGGGCGGCGCGCCGCCGGTTTCCTTCCGGCAGCGCGGGGAGCCGCTCCCGAAGCACCGCGGCCTGGATTTCGTCGAGGCGGCTGTTCCATCCCGGCGCGAGGTGGTGGTGGCGCTTCCCCTGCGCGCCGGAGCGGAGGCTCCGCACGCGCGCCGCGAGCCCCTCGTCCGCCGTGGCCACCAGCCCGGCGTCGCCGAGGGCCCCGAGGTTCTTGGTGGGATAGAAGCTGAACGCGGCGGCCTTCCCGAAGGAGCCGAGCGCCCGCCCCGAAGCGCGCGCCCCGTGCGCCTGGCAGGCGTCCTCGATGACCGGGACCCGGTGGCGGTCCGCGATCTCCAGCAGCGCCCCCCAGCCGGCGCCCGCGCCCCCGAAGATATGCACCGGAACGATCGCCCGGACCTCCTGTTCCTCGAGCGCCCGGGCCGCGGCGCCGGCGTCGAGACACAGGCTCCCGGGCTCGACGTCGGCGAAGACCGGGGTCGCGCCGGCGTGCCGGATGCCGATCGCCGTGTAGCCGGTCGAGAACGCGGCGGTCAGGACCCGGTCGCCGGGGCCGATCCCGGCCGCCGCGAGCGCCAGCGTGATCGCGTCCGTGCCCGAGGCCACCCCCACGGCGTGCGCGACGCCGATCGAGGCGGCGAAGGCCCGCTCGAACGCCTCCACCTCCGGACCCAGGACGAAGCGGCCCGACGCCAGCACGCGCCCGACGGCCCGCCGGACGCCGGGATCGGCATCGGCCGCGAGGCGCTGAAACGGGATCGTCATGACATGGGGGCGCGCAGGGCCCGAACCGTCTCGGCGAGGCCGGACTCGAGGGTCCAGGCGGGCTCCCACCCGAGATCGTGCCGGATCGCCGACCAGTCCGAGTGGAAGTCGCCGATCGCGATGGCCTCGAGGCCCGGCGGGAGCGGCGCGACCCGCACCCGCGGTTCCTCGCCGAGCGCCCGGAAGACCGCCTCTGCGAACGCTCCCAGGCGGACCGGCGCGGCGCCGAGGTTCCAGGTCCCCGCGGGGGCCTCGCGGTCCCCGGCGCGCAGGAAGGCATCGACCACGTCGTCCACGTAGTTGAAGTCCCGCAGCAACCCGGGATCGCCGAGGATCGTGACCTCCCGGCCGGCGAGCGCGTCGCCGAGGAAGCGGCCGGTCAGGCCCGCGCCCGGCCCCGCGGTCGGTTGCCCCGGGCCGTAGGTGTTCGTGAGCCGGAGGACCGAGAAGGGGACGCCGCGCTGCTCCGCGCTGTGGCGCACCAGGTGCTCGGCGGTTTCCTTGTGGATCGCGTGGACGTCCGGCGGGGCGACCGCGTGCCCCTCGTCCGCGGGGAGGGATGCGGCCCGGCCGTAGAGCTGGCGGGTGCTCGCGAGCACCACGCGGGCCCGGGGCGCCCGCCGCGCCACCGCGGCCAGCAGCGAGACGGTCCCCATCACGTTGTCCTCGAAGTCGGCCCGCGGCTGGTCCATGCTGGCCCGATGCCCGTTCGCGGCCGCCAGGTGGAAGACCACGTCGGCTTCCGCAACCGCGTCCCCGAGCGCTTCGGCATCCCGCAGGTCCGCCTGGCGGTACTCGATGTCCGCCACCTGAGTGTTCGGCCGGATCCGGTCGAAACCCGTGACGCGGGCACCGGCAGCTGCGAGGCGCCTCGCGAGCCGGCGCCCGATGAAGCCCGCCGCGCCGGTGACGAGAACCCGGCGCTCGTTCCAGGCGGGGAAATCGTCCATGTCGGGGCTCCGGCGGCCATTGTCCGGCAAAACCCGCCACTCTGTGGTCTCGGGCTACGGTTCGCGGCATGACACCGGCAGCCGAGCCGGGGGCTTCCGGCACCCTCTTCGTGGTCGCCACCCCCATCGGGAACCTCGACGACCTCTCGCCCCGGGCGCTCAGCGTGCTGCGCGCCGTTCCCTGGATCGCCTGCGAGGACACCCGCGTCGCCCGGCGGCTTCGGACGCACTTCGGCCTGACCGCCCGGCTCATCTCGTACCACGACCACAACGAGGCACAACAGGTCGAGTTCCTGCTGGGCCGGCTCCGGTCCGGCGAGGACCTGGCGCTCATCTGCGATGCCGGAACCCCCCTGATCTCGGACCCCGGCTACCGGGTCGTGCGCGCCGCGCGCACCGAAGACCTGCCGGTGCGCACCGTGCCCGGGCCGTCCGCGGTGGCCTCGGCGCTCTCGGTCTCGGGCTTGCCGACCGACAGCTTCACGTTCTTCGGTTTTCCGCCGGGACGGCGAAGCGCGAAACGGCGGGCGTTCCTGCAGCGGTCGGCCGAGGCGCCCGGGTCGCTGGTCTTCTTCGAGTCGGCCCGCCGCGCGGCGGAACTTCTCGACGAACTGGCGCGAATCCTCGGTCCCCGCGAGGCCTCCGTCTCCCGGGAGATGACGAAGATCCACGAAGAGCACTGGTTCGGCTCGCTCCCCGACCTCGCCCGGCGGGCGAAGCAGGAACCGCCGCGCGGGGAGGTGACCCTCGTGGTCGCCCCCGCGGGCCGGAAGAAACAGGGCGCCACGTAGAATTCCGGCCGGGGCAGGGTGACGCTGATGGCGGGCCTTGTCCGCCCGCCCGTTTCTTCGACCGTGGCCCGGACTCCCGGGCGCTGAGTTTCCCGAACATGGATTTCCTGCTCGTCTATCCCGCGTCGTCCGAGATCGGCCGCTATCCGTTCTTTGGCGCCACCGTCGCGGCCGCCGCCTCCGGGGCCGCCGCCTCCTTTCAGGCGGACGAGTTCGTCGTCCTGAACGGGGCCGCAGGCGACTCCGCCGCTCTGGAGCGCCGCGGAACCCGGGGCGCCATCCTCGCGCCGGGAGTCGTCGCCCCGCCCGTCGACGCCGTCCACGCGCTGGTGGCGGCGGCGGACGAACCGCTGCGTCTCGAGAACGACGCCGGCCAGACCCTCGCGCTCGCCGGGACCGCGGAAGCTCTCGGCGCCGCCGTGCGCCCGAGCTTTGGCGAGACCGCCGACGCCCTGCGAGCCGCGGAATCTCCCGCGGGCGCCGTCCCCGGACACACCCGGATCGAGGACGCGGCGACCTGGTCCGCGGCCATTCGCGAGTCCCAGCGCGCCACCGCCCGGCGATTCGTGGAGAACGGGGCGCTGGTGGAGGATCCGGAGACCCTGTGGGCCGATCCCACTTGCGAAGCCGGGCCCCGCGCCCGGATCGGGGCCTCGGTGCGGCTCACCGGCAACACGAAGGTCGCCGCCGGGGCCGAGGTCCAGAGCTTCTGCCGGCTCGAGAACACCGAGGTGGAGAGTGGGGCGCGCATCCTCAGCCATTCCGTGCTGCTCGACAGCTCGATCGGGCGCGATGCGAAAGTCGGTCCCTTCGCGCACATCCGCCCGAACACCCGGCTCGAACCCGAGTCCTTCGCCGGGAGTTTCGTGGAGACCAAGAACGCCGTGCTGGCGCGCCGGGCCGCGCTGCCCCACCTGTCCTACGTGGGGGACGCGGACGTCGGGGTCCGCGCGAACCTCGGGGCCGGGACCATCACCTGCAACTACGACGGGCGCGGGAAGTACCGGACCGTGGTGGAATCGGGCGCGTTCGTGGGGAGCAACGCCATTCTGGTGGCGCCGGTGACCATCGGCCGCCGGGCGTTCGTCGCCGCCGGGTCCGTGATCGTCGACGACGTCCCCGAGGACGCGCTCGCCATCGCCCGCGGACGCCAGGCGGTGAAGCCGGGCCGGGCGGCGGGCCGCTTCGAAGGAGCCGACGAGGTCTGAACCTTTCCGCCTCCGCCGAGGGCCGGGAGCCGCCGGCCCTCTGGCGTGAAATCCACGAACAGCCGGCGGCGGCCGAACGGACGCTGACGGCGCTGGAGGCCGAAATGCCCGGGCGGCTGGCCGCCCTCCGGGAGAATCCCGCCCTTCACGGGCGGCGATTTCTGCTGATCGGCTCCGGAACGAGCCGCCACGCCGCCGAGATCGCCGTCGCGTGGTTCCGGGAGGCGGGGCTGTCAGCTTCTGTCTCACCCGCGGGCGAGATTCACGGCCCCTTGCGAGACCACGGCTGCGACGGCGCGCTGATCGCCGTGACCCAGTCCGGCGCCACCGGGAGCGTCCTCCGGCTGCTCGACCGGGCGCGAGAGGAGGGGATCTTCCGCGTCGTGGTGACGAACGAGGCCGAAAGCCCGGCGGCCCGGCGCGCGGACCTCGCCTACGTCACCCGGGCGGGGACCGAAACGGCGATCCCGGCGACCAAGAGCTTTACCGCCGCGCTGCTGGCGCTCCGCCTGTTCGGGCGGGAGTGGACGGCCGCGGCAGGAGCGGCCGGGAGTCCGCCCGGCATGACGGAGATTCGCGGGATTCCCGGACTCCTGCAGCGGGCCATCGAACAGGGCCCGCGCCTCGAACGCTTCGTCGGCGGGCTCGCCGCCGACCGGACCTGGTTCTTTCTCGGGTGCGGCCCGCTGCGGCCGCTCGCCGCGGAGGGAGCGCTCAAGATGATGGAGACGGCGGTGGTCCCGGCCATCGCGCTGCGTACCGAGGAGCTCGTCCACGGACCCTTCGCGCTGGTGGACCGGGAGACGCCGGTGGTGCTGCTCGCGGAGCCGGGCGGCGTTTCCCCGGGCGAGACCCGGGCCCTCGAGGCGCTCGCGGAGGCCGGCGCCCCGCTCCTGCGGCTGGCCACCGCGGGCGAGGCCGCGAACCGGGATGCCGGGTGCACCATCGGGTCGACTGGCGAACCCTGGCAGCGTCCCTTCGAGGTGGCGCCCGTCCTGCAACTGCTCGCCTTCTTCGCCGGACGGCAACTCGGCCGCGACGTGGACGCCCCGGCGGGGCTTCAGAAGGCGGTCCGTGACGACTGACCCGGCGCGCCCCGACGACCGCGCCGGGCAATCGGTCCTCGCGGGGCTCAACGCCTCGCAGCAGGAGGCGGTCTCGGCGCCCGCCGGACCCACGCTGGTGCTCGCCGGAGCCGGCTCGGGCAAGACCCGGGTCATCACGCACCGGATCGGCTGGCGGCTGCTCGTGGACGGGGCTCCGCCGGAGTCCATCCTCGCCGTCACCTTCACGAACAAGGCGGCGCGCGAGATGCGCACCCGCGTGAACGCCCTCGCCGCGGCGGTGCGGGAAACCGGATCCCCGCCCTGGGTCTCCACCTTCCACGCGTTCGGGCTGAACCTGCTGCGGCGCTTCGGCGGTGACATCGGCCTGCCGTCCGGTTTCCCGGTGTTCGGGGCGGACGAGAGCCGCGCGCTCGTTCGGCAGGTCGCGCGCGAACTCCTGATCGACGACGACCGCCTTCCGCTCGGGCGGCTCGTCCAGTTGATCTCCCGGCTCCGGAACGCCGAGGCCTCCGGCGCCGCCTTTCGCGGACCGCGGGACCCCCGGCTGGGGGAGTCCGTGCGGGAGGCGACCGCCCTGTACCGGCGCAAGGTCGCCGAGCTGAAGGGAGTGGACTTCGACGACCTGCTGATCCGCGCCCTCGAGCTGCTGGATGCCTCGGAGGCGGCCCGCTCGTTCGTCGACCGGCGCGTCCGCCACCTGCTGATCGACGAGTATCAGGACACCGGTCCCACCCAGCACCGGCTGGTCCTGCGGCTCGCCGGTCACCGCGACGTCTTCGCGGTCGGCGACGACGACCAGGCGATCTACTCGTTCCGGGGCGCCGACTTCCGGAACATCCTCCGGTTCCGGGAGGACTTCCCGGGCGCGCGGGTCCTGCGGCTGGAGGAGAACTACCGCTCCACCGCCGCGATCGTCGACGCCGCCAACGCGGTGATCCGCCGGAACCGGCGCCGCGACGGCAAGACCCTCCGGCCGCTGGGAGAGCAGGGAGAGCGGGCCCGGTTCCGTTCGTTTGCCAGCGAAACGGCCGAAGCGCAGGCGATCGCCATCGAGATCGCGGCGGCGGGAGAGGGGCGCGGCTCCACCGCCGTGCTCCTCCGCACCCGCGCCCAGACGCGCGCGTTCGAAGAAGCGTTCGCCGCCCACCGGATCGCGCACGTGATCGTGGGCGGGCTCCGCTTCTACGAGCGGCGCGAGGTGCTGGACGCGCTCGCCTGTCTCCGGGTGGCGGCCAATCCGGACGACGACTCCGCCTTCCGGCGGGCCCTGGCGGCGATTCCGCGCGGCGTGGGTCCGAAATCGCTGCTGCGAATCGAGGAGCAGGGAGCCGCCGGGGAAACGTCCCTGCTGGCGGCGGCGGAGCGGATCGTGGCGGAACGGGGCCTACCGGCCCGGGCGCTCAACGGTCTTCACGCCTTCGTGGAGGGGATCGCCGCGGTTCGCCGCGCCATCCCCGGGGGACCGGCGAAGGTCGTGCACTCGGCGATCGCGGACACCGGCCTTGGACCCTTCTTCCAGGAGAACGACCGGGAGCGCTTCGAGAACCTCGTCTCGCTGCAGAACGCCGCCCGGGAGTTCGAGCGGACGAACCCGGAGGGCTCCGTCGATGCCTTTCTGGACCAGGTGAGCCTGCTGTCGGCGGAGGACCTGATGCCCGAGGAAGGGGCCGACCCCGGCGTGCCGCCGGTGATGGTGATGACGGTGCACGCCGCCAAGGGGCTCGAGTTCGACTCGGTGTTCCTGGCCGGTCTCTGGGAGGGGCTCTTCCCGCACGCGTTCTCGCTCGAATCGGACCTCCAGCTCGAAGAGGAGCGGCGCCTCTTCTACGTCGGGATGACCCGGGCGCGGAAGCGCCTGCAGCTCTCGGCGGCGCCGGGCGGAGCGCCCTACCTCCGGTCGCGGGGCGGGGTCTCGCGGTTCCTCGGCGAGATTCCCCGGGACCTGCTCGAGACGGCGCGCGGCGAGGCCCGGACGCTCCCCATCGCGACGGCTCCCGCTAGCGGACCGTTCCGCAAGGGCGACTCCGTGCGCCATCCCAAGTTCGGGGTGGGCCGGGTAGAGACGGTGGACCCGGACGGCAAGCGCCTCTCCGTCCTGTTCCGGTACCACGGGAGGCGGCGGCTGGTCCTGGAGTTCGCAAGGCTCGAACGCGTGTAGCCGCTTGCCGGCGGCCGGACCCGATCAGCCTTCGGCGGTCCCCGTGAGGTCGTCCAACTCGAACGCCGCCGCGTAGGGAACGCCGGCGCCGGCGAGCAGCGGACCGGCCCCCATGCCCCGATCCACGAGCGCGACCGCTCCCACCACCTCGAAGCCGGCCCCGCGGGCGGCTTCCACCGCCGCGAGGGTCGATTTCCCCGTGGTGGCGGTGTCTTCGAGGATGACCGCCGCGCCCTGCGGGCGTTCGACCCCCTCGATGCGCCGGCCGCGGCCGTGCTCCTTCGCCTCCTTGCGGACGAAGAATCCGGCAAGCTGCCGTCCGGCAACGTGCGCCTCCATGACCACCGCGGTGGTCAGGGGGATCGCCCCGGCCGCCATCCCGCCCACCGCGGAGGCCCGGAAACCCGAGCGGTCCATGGTGCCGAGCAGGACCCGGCCGACCAGCGCCGCCGCATCGGAACGCAGGACGGTGAGCCTGGCGTCCACGTAGACGTTGGAGGTGCCGCCGTGCGCGAGCTGGAACTCGCCGAACCTGACGGACTCCCGGCGCAGGATGACGAGCAGGGCGGTGCGGGGGTCGCCGGTCAACGGGAGGGAGCGTCTTCCGTGGTCGGCTCGATGGCGGCGATGATCCAGCGCGCGGGTATGTCGGCGCCCTGCTGGTTCTGGAGGTCGTAGCGGATGAGGGTGAAGCGGTATTCGCGCGCCGCCCCTTCCTCCAGCGTCCCCACCAGCAGCTCCTGCTCCGAGATGTTCCCGGTGAGGTAGTCCACCGGCGCTTCCCGCAGCAGGCTTCGCTGGGCCCGCCGGCGTTCCTCCTCGAGCGCCATCTGCACCTCGCTCAGCGAGGTAACCAGCCGGCGCCGTTCCGCCGCGTGGGCGTCCCACTCGTCGGCGGTCTCCCCCAGGCGTCCCCCGATGGCGACCTCCGGGTTCCCGTCCCGGCGGTCCGTGATCATCGCGAGGGCCTCCTGGTTGGCCTGCCGGAAGTCGTAGAAGATCTTGAACTGCTCGTCCCGGGCGGCCTCCGCATCCGTCTCCTCCCGGCGCAGCTCCGGCACGCGGTACGGGCCCTCCGTCACCATTCCGGTCTCGAGGATCTCCCACGACTCGACCGGGCCCCCGGGAAAGCCGGCCATCGAAAGCCCGCCGGCGCTCACCCGGTCCTCCGCCGCGATGGCGCGAAAGAACTGCGAAAGGAGCGCCTCTTCGGGCGGGGAGGAACACCCGGCCGCGAACCCCGCAACCGTGATCCCGAAAGCCGCCACGGCGGTGCGGAGGATGCCGGTCATTGGTCCTGGGTGTCCGCCGGGGCTTCGGGCCTGGCGCCGGCCGGGCCGTCCGACGACGTCGCCTCTTCGCCGGGCGCGTCGTCCGGGTCCTCTTCCGGGGGCGCAGGCGGGATGCGGGTGATGGCGACGACCTCGTCGCCGTCCCGCACCCGGATGACGCGGACACCCTTCGTCGCTCGCCCGAGGTCCCGGAAGTCTTCCACCGGAATCCGGACCGCCTTGCCCGCGGCGGTGATCGCGATCAGGTCCTCGCCGCCGCGCACGGCGACCGTCCCCACCGTAGTGCCGTTTCGCTTTGACGACTTGATGTTCAAGACCCCCTGGCCGCCCCGGTTCCGCAACGGATAGAGGTCGAGCGGACTCATCTTCCCGTAACCGTGTTGCGTAACGGTGAGCAGGGAGCTGCCCCCGTTCGTTTCCGCCTCGACGGTGACGAGGCTCACCACCTCGTCCTTACCCTGAAGCCTGATGCCCCTCACCCCCGCCGTGTCCCGACCCATGGAGCGGACGTCGCCCTCCTGGAAGCGAATCGCCTTCCCGTTCCTGGTGGTCAGCACGACCTCGCTATCGCCACTGGTCAGCGTCGCGGCCAGCAGGGTGTCCCCCTCGTTGATCCGGACCGCTCTCAACCCCCCGGCTCTGACGTTCCGGTAATGGGAGAAGAGCGTTCGCTTGACCCGCCCACGCCGGGTCGCGGTGAACAGATGGAGCGATTCGGGGGCCTCGTCGTCGTCCGGGAGCGGCACGATGGCCACGACCTGGCGTTCCTTCGGGAGACTCAGGAGATTGACGATGGCGCGGCCGGTGCCCGCCTTGCCGGCTTCGGGAATCTCGTAGCCCTTGAGCCGGTAGGCCACCCCTTCGTCGGTGAGGAACAGGAACCGGCTGTGGGTGTTCCCGATCAGGACGTCGTGGATCGCGTCGCCGGACCGGATGCCGGCGCCGGAGTGCCCGGTGCCGCCCCGGGACTGGGCGCGGTAGTCGCTGAGGGGGGTCCGCTTGATGTAACCGGCCTGGGTCACGGAAATCACGATGTCCTCGACCGGGATGAGCTCCTCGATGGACAGGTCGCCCGCGTCCTCGACGATCTCGGTGCGGCGGTCGTTTCCATGCTTGCGGGCGGCGGCCTGCGCCTCGTCCCGAATGATCCCGTCCACCCGCTCCGGGCTCTGCAGGAGATCGCGGAGATCGCGGATCTTCTCGCCGAGTTCGGCGATCTCGGCCTCGATCCGCTCGCGCTCCATCTGGGTCAGGCGCTGGAGCCGGAGATCCAGGATCGCCTGCGCCTGCGCCTCGGAGAGCCCTTCGCCGGCGGGCTCCGCCCGGCCGTTCCCGGCGCGGGCGAGGAGTTCGCGGTCGGTGCCGAACCGCCGGGGCCGGAGCTCGCGCATCAGGCGCGCCCGGGCGCTCGCCGGGTCCTTCGACCGCCGGATCCACTCGATCACTTCGTCGAGGCGGTCCACCGCGGCGGCGAGCCCCTCGAGGATGTGCATGCGCTGCTCCGCCCGGTCGAGCTCGAAGCGGGTGCGCCGGCGCACCACCTGCCGCCGGAACTGGAGGAACTCGCGCAGCATTCCGAGCAGCGAGAACAGGCGCGGCCGGTTCTGCGAGATCGCGAGGAGGTTCATGCCGAACGAGGACTGCATCGCGGTGTGCCGGTACAGGTTGTTCAGCACCACCTGGGGTTCCTCGCCGCGCTTCAACTCGATGACGACCCGCATGCCCCGCCGGTCCGACTCGTCGCGGAGGTCCGAGATCCCGGTGAGGCGCTTGTCCTTGACCAGTTCGGCGATCTTCTCGATGAGGCGGGCCTTGTTGACCTGGTAGGGGATCTCGGTGACGACGATGCGGTCCCTGCCGTCGCGGGCGGTCTCGAAGTCGGCGACCGCACGCACCTGGATGATCCCCCGGCCCTCGTAGTAGGCGCCCACGATGCCGCGCCGCCCGTGGATCCGGCCGCCGGTCGGGAAGTCCGGTCCGGGCACCAGTTCCAGGAGCTCGGCGTTCAGGTGTTCGTCGCTGGCGTCCGGGTGCTCGATCAGGTGCACGAGCGCCGCGGTCACCTCGCGGAGGTTGTGCGGCGGGATCTTGGTCGCCATCCCCACCGCGATGCCGTCCGAACCGTTCACCAGCAGGCCGGGAACGACGGTGGGAAGGACCTCCGGCTCGACCGTCTTGCCGTCGAAGTTGGGCTGGAAATTGACCGTGGCGCGGTCGATGTCCTCCATCATGGCGACGGCGAACTGCGTGAGCCGCGCCTCGGTGTACCGGTAGGCCGCCGGAGGATCCCCGTCCACCGAGCCGAAGTTGCCCTTCCCGTCGATCAGCGGGTGGCGCTGGTTGAAACCCTGGGCGAGCCGGACCAGCGTGTCGTAGACCGAAGCGTCGCCGTGCGGGTGGTACTTCTTGAGGACCTCGCCGACGATTCCCGCGCACTTCGAGTAGGAACGGGAGTGCAGCAGGCCCTCCCGGAACATCGCGTACACGACCCGGCGCTGGACCGGCTTCAGTCCGTCGCGGACGTCGGGCAGCGCGCGGCCGATGATCACCGACATGGCGTAGTCCATGTAGGACTGCGTCATCTCGGTTTCGATGTGCTCGACGCGCTGATAGCGCGCCCGGCTCACCGAACCGCCGTTTCCGTTGGCGTTGCCGGCGGCCTCCGGATCCGTGAAGGAAGCGTCAGACATCCAGGTTGGAAACGTTCAGGGCGTTCTTCTCGATGAACGCTCGCCGGGGCTCCACCTGATCCCCCATCAGGGTGCTGAACAGCTCCGCCGCGTCGAGGTCGTCTTCGACCTGCACCCGCTTCAGGCTGCGCACTCCCGGGTCCATCGTGGTGTCCCAGAGTTCATCGGCATCCATCTCGCCAAGTCCCTTGTAGCGCTGGATCTTGAGGTGGCGGCGGGCGCTGTCGAGCAGGTGATCCAGCAGGGCGCCGGCGGAATCGAGTTCGCACTCGAGGTTGGAGGCGGCCGGGTCGCCCGCGCCGGCGCCGGTCACGAACACGCGAATGGGGCGCGTGTCGAACCCGCGGATCTGCTCGTAGAGCGCGACCAGCCGGTGGTACTCCCCGCGCTCGAAGAACGGGCTGCCGAAGCGGCGGGTGAAGGCCTGGCCATCCCCGGACTGGACCGGTTCGATCACGAAGCGCCGGGGCGATCCGGCATCGGCCACCACCCGCGCCGGCGAGCCGCCTTCGGTCAACCGCTGCGCGAGTTCGTCCATTTCACGGCGGGAAGCCGTGATCTCGCTACCGCTGCGGCTGCGGAGCAGCCACAGCGCCAGATTCCGCGGATAGCCGCGGCGCTCCGAGGCGTCCAGGCGCTCCCGGACCTGGCTCAGGCGCCGGACGCTCGCGAGCAGTTCGTCTCCCGAAAAGTCCGCCTCTCCCGTGGACACCGTCCGCCCGGCCACCGACCGTTCCAGCAGGTAGGCGTTGAGGCCCCGGTCATCGAGGAAGTACTGGTCCGGGCGGCGTTCCGACTTGGGATGCTCCACCCGGTAGAGCGGGGGTTCGGCGATGTAGAGATACCCGTCGTCCACGAGTCCCTTCATCCGCCGGTAGAAGAAGGTGAGCAGCAGCGTCCGGATGTGGGAACCGTCCACGTCCGCGTCGGTCATGATGATGACCCGGTGATACCGGAGCGAGGTCAGGTCGAGCTCCGTGTCGATCCCGGCGCCCAGCGCGGAGATCAGCGCCTTGATCTCCTCGTTCTCCAGCATCCGGTTCGCCCTGGTCTTCTCGACGTTCAGGATCTTGCCGCGCAGCGGCAGGATCGCCTGGAACTTCCGGTCCCGCCCCTGCTTCGCCGACCCGCCGGCGGACTCGCCCTCGACGATGAAGAGCTCGCTCTCCCGGGGGTCGCGCTCCTGGCAGTCGGCGAGTTTTCCGGGGAGCGAGGTGGAGGCGAGCGCACTCTTGCGCCGCGCCATGTCGCGCGCCTTCCGGGCGGCTTCGCGGGCCTGGAAGGAGTCGACCACCTTGGAGACGATGGCTCTGGCTTCGCCCGGGTTCTCCTCGAAGAAGCGCACCAGTTCCTCGTAGACGAGCGAGTCCACGAACCCCTGAACGCTGCTGTTGCCGAGCTTCGTCTTCGTCTGGCCCTCGAACTGCGGCTCGGGAACCCGGACGCTGATCACCGCGGCGAGGCCGACCCGGGCGTCCTCTCCCTGGATGCGGGCCTTGAGGTCCTTGCCCAGGCGGGAAGTCTGCGCGTAGGCGTTGATGGCCCGGGTGAGCGCCGCGCGCATCCCGCTGAGATGCGTGCCTCCCTCCGGGGTGCTCACGTTGTTCACGAAGGAATGGAGCGCTTCCCGGTAGCTGCCGTTCCACTGGAGCGCCACTTCACACGAATGCGCCCCGGAGGAAGACCCGCCGTTCGCTGACTCCGGGGACTCCACCTCGAAGCTGATGACCGAGGGGTGGATCGGGTTCTCGTTGTGGTTCAGGTGCGCCACGAACTCGGAGATTCCGCCCTCGTAGTGAAAGCGGGAGCTCTTGCCGTCGCGCTCGTCCACCAGCTCGATCTCGACTCCCCGCACCAGGAACGCCAATTCCCGTACCCGGTGAGCAATCTGTTGGAAGTCGAACTCGGTGGTCTCTTCGAAGATGGTTGGATCGGGAAGGAAGTGAACGAGGGTTCCCGTGTCCTCCGGGGTTGTCCGACCGACCGTCTCGAGCGGGCCGGTGCGTTCGCCGCGGCGGTAGGACTGCTGGTGGATCGTCCCGTTGCGGCGGACCTCCACCCGGAGCCAGGTGGCGAGCGCGTTTACGACCGAAACGCCGACGCCGTGCAGGCCGGCGGAGTACTTGTAGGTGTCGGCGTCGAACTTGCCGCCCGCGTGCAGCCGGGTCATCACCACCTCGACCGCCGGAAGCCCGGTGCTGGGCTCGGGGTCCACCGGAATGCCCCGGCCGTCGTCGCGCACCGACAGGCTGCCGTCCTGGTGGATGGTCACCTGGATGCGGCCGCAGTGACCCGCCATCGCCTCGTCGATGCTGTTGTCCATCACCTCCCGGAAGAGGTGATGCAACCCGGACTCTCCCGTCGAGCCGATGTACATCGCGGGCCGGACCCGCACGGCCTCGAGACCCTCGAGGATCTTGATGTCCCCGCCCGAGTATTCGTTCGGCGGAGTCAGTACGGTGCTGTCCATGTCAACCGCCGGTGGTGGAGGTGCTTCGCGGGTGATAGGCCCCTCTTGGCACGCTGGCGTGGCGCCGTGCGCGGCGCGCCAGTTCTCCCGGTGGGGGGGCGCCGCGCGTGCCGGTCTGGAGACCGGCGTTCCAAGCCGGAGTGAGTACGGTGCTGTCCATGCTCAGCGGACCGTGCGTGGTCGCGGACCGATCAAACGAGCGGCATCCCGACGCAGAAGTGCTCGATGCTGTCGTCCTCGTCGAGCGGACGCAGAATGAAGGCGGTGTCCGGAGTGTTGAACTCGAGCGCGACCGCCTCACAGTCGAAGCTCTTCGCGAAATCACGCAGATGCACGAGGTTCAGGTGAAGAGTCAGCGGAGTACCCGACGCCTCCAGAACCTCGACCTCCGAGATGGCCTCGCCCCGCACCGACGTGACGTCGATCCGAATGGACTCCTCGCCGATGTCGAGCTTGGCCCGGTTGAAATCCCCGGTCGAGAACGGGAGCGCGGCCTGGACGGCGCCGAGCAGTCCCTCCCGGCTGGTGCGAATCCGGATCGGGCAGTCGCGCGGGATCACATGCTCGTATTCCGGCAACCGATCGGCGAGCTTGGCGCACACCAGCAGCCGGTGTCCGAACTCGAGGAAGAGGTGGTTCTCTCCCTCGAAGAAGCGCATGCCGGAGTCACCGCTGCGCGCCAGCAGGGTCAGCTCGGAAATGGCCTTCATTCCGAGTCCGAAGGCCTGCTTGCCGCCGGCAGCGGCTCCGTCTCCATCCCCCAGCGTGCCGCTCGAGTAGGCCAGGCGCGAGTGGTCGGACGAAACGATCCGCACGCTGCCGCCCTCGACTTCGATCTGGGCGCCGGCCGTCGCGACCGAGGCGTCCACCGCGGCCGGAAAGGCGTACGAGCCGGACCGCAGCAGGGTCGCAAACATCTCGGACGGCACCGTGCAGAGCGGATCCGCAGGGGGATCCGAGAGTGTTGGAGGGTCTCCGACCCGGCCGGGGATGCGGGTGTCGTTGCCCCCGCAGCGAACCTGGATCCAGTTCTGGTCGGTCTCGTGGAACGAAACCTGCTCCGCGCGCCCTTCCTTGAGCCAGCGCGCCAGCAGGCTCACCGGCACGCTGAGCAGTCCGTCGCCCTGGGTCTCCGCGGCGATGCTGGACCTGAGACCGATCTCTCCGCCCGACGCCGTCAATTCGCATCCGTTCTCCGATGGCCGGAAGGTGACGTTCGAGAACATGGAGAGTGGGTCTGACGGCCGGTTCTCGACCACGCCGGCGAACAGGTTCAGTTCTGCCAGCAGGGCTTCTCGGTTAGTGGTGAAGTCCATGGAGTGCTCTTTTCTGAATCAGCAATTGGCGGCGCGGAGGTACGGGAGACTCCCGCGAGTATCGACAGGATCCAAGACGCCTCGATTCAAAACGGAGAAGGGCGCGAAGATCGAACGGATCAATAGAAACAGCGGAGCCGTCGAGAGGGAATTATAGTCATTAATTGAGCGGGTGGAAAGTGGGGATAAATCATCCAAGTCAATGAAAAAAGGACACTTGTAAGGTCTGTTGATTGTTGGGGAACTGCCCGGTCGATGGTGGGGTCCTGTGCAAAACCGCACAACCGGTGTCCGGCGGGTAGGGACGGGCCGGGTTTTCCACAGGAATCCACACGTTTTCCACAGGTTTTCCGCACCTTTTCCACATTCTTCGAGGTGCCCGGGGACCGTGCGTTTCCGCGTCCGGGCCGAGCCCGGAACGCCGGCCGGCTCTCGCGGCAGCGGCAGGCCTGGGGGGGGGCTGGAGCAGAGCCGCGCTCAGGTCGGCCGATCAGGAAAGCTGGTCCAGGAGTCGCTCGAGGAGCTTGTTGAGTCCGAGGTCACGCTTGCGCGCCGCAGCGATGCGGCGGATGCCGTACGTCACCGTCGAGTGGTCCCGCCGGAACTCCTTCCCGATCTCCACGAGAGTCCGGCCCGTTGTCTGGCGGCAAACGTACATGGCCACGTGGCGCGCCAGGACGAGGACGTTGGACCGTTGCTTCCCGACCAGACGTAGCGGCGCGAAGCCGAAGGCCTTCGCCACGGCCACCTGAACCTCCTGGATGGAGGGTTGCCGGCTTCGCCGGGAGGCGCGCTCCGAGAGAATCCGGTCCAGGAGCGCGGGAGTTATCCGGACCCGGTCGGCATTCGATTCCGAGACCAGTTTGTTGACGGTTCCCTCGAGTTTCCGGACGTCGTGCTGGTAGCGGGAGGCGATGGTCTCCGCGACCCCGTCCGGGAGCTCCAACCCCAGGGTGGCAGCCTTCTTGCGCACGATGGCCGCCCGCGTCTCCCAGTCGGGACTGCCGATGTCGGTCGCCAGCCCGCTCTCCAGGCGGCTCCTGATCTGGCCGTCCAGGTTCGGGATGTCCCGCGGGTCGCGGTCGGACGTCAGGACAATCGGCCGGCCCCGGTCCGAGAGCGCGGTGAGAGCGTAGAAGAACTCCTGGGCAACCCGGGTGAAGTTGTCGAGACCGGTGATGAACTGGATGTTGTCCACCAGCAACATGTCGAGCTGGGCGCACTCGTGGCGAAAACCGAAGAGATCGTGCGACTTGATGGCGCTGACCACCTGCGTGCTGAAGGTGTCCCCCCTGGTCAGGAGGACCGTTCGTCCCGGGTTTTGTTCCACAAACCGCCGGGCGATCGCCTGGAGGAGGTGGGTCTTGCCGAGCCCGGCCTCTCCGTAGATCAGGAGTGGGTTGTAGGGGGAGTTCTCGACTCCCGGATTGCTCACGTCCAGGGCCGCCGAGTGGGCGAACCGGTTGCTCGCGCCGACAACGAAGGAATCGAAGGAGAACGAAGCGGAAACGGCGTCGCTCTGCAAGGCCGTCCGGGGTGACTCGCCGTTCCGGACGTGATGGGCGCCGGTTGGCACATCGTCCACCGCCGAGCCGCCCGCGATGCCCGGAGAAGCGCCGGCGTTCCCGGCCGGGAAGGCGGTTCCTCCGGGGGTGGCGGAAGGACCCGAGGAGATCGAACACCGAATCGAGGCCATGGGGTTGCCCGTTGCCGCGAATGCGCTCAGGATCCGGTCCCGGTATTCACCTTCGAGATGGCTCGCGAACATGGCGTTGGGAACCCGGATCACGACGACGTCGCCTTCGGCCTCCACGAACCGGGCCGGAGCGAACCAGGTGTCGAATTCGTGGGGGGAAAGGCTCGTCCGGATGGTGGACAGCACCTCCACCCACGGATCCTCGGCGGTTTCCGGCGCTTCGATGGCTGTTGTCAGGCGCGAATGTGGGTGCAAGAAAAGATCGAAAGATTGGGGCTGGAGGCGCAGCAGTAGCTGGGACGCAAAAGGGAAAAGAACCGCCCGCCCGGCTCGCGGCAGCGCGGTTCTCGACGACCGGGACGGAATGTAGCAACGCCCTTTCGGAGTGCGTCAACCCGGTTGTGACAATCCCAAGAAATCCCCGAGAAAAAGCCAACGCCAGGTGGATCCCCGGGGGGTCCGGGGGTCCGGTCTTGGCCTGCGGGGAATGCCGTACCGCCGCTTCGGACGCACGACATTTCCACTTGCTGGCGCCCTCCGAGGAACGCGTACAGCGCCATGGACGACACGCAGCCGCCCCCGGGGAAACCGGAACTGACTTTACGTGAAACGTCCGTTGGCGGTATACTGTCGCGCTCGGTGGAGCGGGGCGGCGGCAGCGGCCACGACCACCGAGTTTTCGTTTAGATTCAACGACTTGGAGAGGACAATCCCGTGAAACGGACGTTTCAGCCCAATAGGCGGCGGAGGAAGCGGAAGCACGGTTTCCGGGCGCGCATGAGCACTCCCGGCGGCCGCGCGGTCATCGCCCGCCGGCGTCGCCGGGGCCGTCGAAGGCTGTCGGCCTGAGCCACCGGTCGGCCGTTCCGTGCGTGCTGCTGGGGGTGTCCGACCTGGCGCCGGCGGCGACGGCTGCCGGGGAGGTCGTCATGGGTGAGGAGCGCGCGAACGTTCGTCGCCCGGCTGCCGCGGGCGCCTGCCGGAGCGGGGCTTTGCCGCGGGACCAGCGGATCTCCCGATCCTCCGAGTTCCGCGCGGTGATGGCCTCCGGAGCACGCGGCGTTTCCCCATACCTCGTGGCGATCCGGCCGACCGGGGTTGGCGGCGGCGCGCCCTCGCGCCTCGGAGTGGTGGCCAGCCGGAAAATCGGAGGAGCCGTCCAGAGATCGCGGGCCAAGCGTCTGCTGCGCGAGGTGTACCGGCGTGGGGAACGTCCCGCCGGCGACCTCATCCTGATCGCCCGCCGCGGAATCGGCGAGGCCTCCTGGCCGGACCTGCAGCGTGCCTACCGGACCGCGACCCGGCTGGCGGCCGGAAGCCGCCGCCGCCGGCACGGACGCCGTGGCTCCGAAGGAAGCGGCCGGCCTGCCTGAAATGGCAACCGTCACCCGCGCAACCACGGCGCTCGCCGAGCCGATTCCGGCGCCGGGCCTCGTGCGCCGCGCTCTCGCCGGATTTTTCCTGGGCCTCATCTGGCTGTATCGCGTGGCGCTCAGCCCGCTGTTCGCGGGGGTCTGCCGCTTCCAGCCGTCGTGTTCGCACTATGCCGAGGAAGCCATCCGGCTTCATGGCCCGGGACGCGGGATCGTGCTAGCCGCCCGGCGGCTGCTGCGCTGTCACCCGTTCGGCGGGTCCGGATATGACGCGGTGCCGGCGCCGCCCGGCCAAACCGGCGGTCTCACCGCCGACCTCACCTCGACCAGGGGCCGCTAGTCATGGAACGCCGCGTTCTCCTCGCGTTCCTGCTGTCGTTCTTCGTCTTTCTCCTCTTCGTCCGCTTCTTCGGACCGGAGAGCGCGCCGCCGGCGCCGCCGGCCGAGGAAACGCCGGCCGCCGCGAGCCGAGCGGCATCCCCGGTCCCGGACGTCCCCGTCGCGGCGGCCGAAACCGCCCCTCCCGAGGCCCCCACGGAGGTACGGGAGGCCGAGCGCGAGCAGACGGTTGCGGTGGAGACGAGCCGCTACGTGGCCGAGTTCTCCAATCGCGGCGGCCGTCTGCTCGGTCTGCGACTCCTCGAGCACACCGATTCGCTGGGCGCGCCGCTCGAGGCGCTGCCTCAGGGCGACGATCTCGTCAACTCGGTGCGGCCGCTCGACGTGGTGCTCCCCGGTGAGCCCGCGCCTGCCCGCCTCACGACCGCGCTGCACGAGGTCGCGGTGGATGGGCAGCTTCGCACGGGCCCCGTCCGGCTGGAGCTGAGGGACGGAGAAACCCGCGAGATCGAGTTCCGCTGGGCGTCCGCCGATGGCCTGGAGGTCTCCAAGACCGTGCGCGTACAGGGGGGCGACTACCGGATGGGGGTGTCGGTCTCGGCGATCCGGGGTGGTGCGGAGCAACTGAAGGAGGTCCTGTTCGGTCCCGGGATCGAGAACGAAAGCTCCATCGGGAGATATCAGGGCGCCGAGCAGGGGGTCATCGAGTCCGGTGGCGAGAGCCGGCTCTTTTCCTTTGCCGAGGCGGCCGGAGGCGAGGCGGCGAGCCTTTCAGCGCAGGCGGTCGGCGTCGCGTCGCACTACTTCGCGGGACTGCTGGTGGCCGACCCCGGCCAGCGCTACGAGGCGAGGCTGGAGGCGCTGGCCATTCCGTGGGAGAGCTTCGAGATCCCCGCGGAGGACCCGACCGGCTCCCGGAATCTCCTGGTCGCGCACCTGAGATCCGCGGGCGCCAGCGAGTTCACGCTGTTCACCGGTCCGAAGCAGGTGGAGCTGCTCACCGAGCTCGGGGTGGACATCGTGGAATTCGGCGCCTGGCTGCGGTTCCTGGTGGTTCCGATTCGGCAGGGCCTGCTCTGGGCCTTCGATCTGCTCGGGAACTACGGATGGGCCATCGTGCTGGTGACCATCCTGATCAGCCTCCTGCTCGCACCGCTGAAGCACTACAGCTACGTCTCCATCCGGCGGATGCAGAAGATCAGCCCGCAGGTCAAGCGGATCCAGGAAAAGTACAAGGGGATGAAGCCGACGGATCCGAAACGCGGCGAAATGAACCAGGAGATGGTGGCCCTGTACCGGGAGCACAACGTCTCGCCCATCGGCGGCTGTCTGCCCATGCTGCTGATGATTCCCTTCTTTTTCGCCTTCTACCGCCTGCTGGTGGTTTCCGTCGAGTTGCGGCACGCCCCGTTCGTGTTCTGGGTGCAGGACCTGTCCCGCGAGGATCCGTATTTCATCCTGCCGTTACTGATGGGGGCGAGTCAGCTCATCATGCAGAAGATGACCGCGACGCAGGTCGAGGGCATCCAGGCCAAGATCATGATGTTCATGCCCGTGGTCTTCGTCCTGATCATGGCCTGGGCGCCGTCCGGCCTGGTGCTCTACTGGTTCGCGAACAACGTGATCTCCATGGGGCAGCAGGCGGTGACCAGCCGGATCATGGACCGCCGGGAGGCCGACGCCAGCGTGGTGGAGGCGTCCGGCAAGGGCAAGCGGCACAAGGGCGGCTCGAGACGAAAACTGACGGCCGGGAGGTGAGCGACGGCGAGGCCACCGCGCCGGTTGGCCCCCTGACCGAAGCGCTGGCCGGCATCGAGCCGCCGATTCCTCCGGAAGCGCACGAGAAGCTGGCGCGCCTCTTCGAGATGCTCGGCGCCTGGAAGGGAGCGGGCATCACGGGTTTTCGCTCACCGGAAGACCTCGCGCGGTACTACTTTCGCGAGGCGCTGGTCCTGGGCCGCCTGCTGCCGGAGCGCGGCCCCTTCCTGGACATCGGGAGCGGAGGCGGAACCCCGGCGCTGCCGCTCGCGATCGCTGGAGGCGGGAACTGGCTCCTGCTGGAGCCCCGGCAGGTTTCTGCCGCCTTTCTCGAGATGGCCGCCGACAAACTTGGGATGAGCCCCCGGGTTCGCGTCGTCAGGCAAAGACTCAAAAAGTTCTTGAGATCCGAGACAGGACGGACGGAGCTCGCGCGCGTTTCGGCGGTGACGATGCGCGCCGTCAAACTGCAGGCGGGCGAGTGGAGCCTGCTCGCGGCCGGAATGTCCGCCGGAGCGCCGGTGATCTGGCCGACGTCCCGTCCCGCCCGGGAGCGCGCGGGACTCGAGAGTGGCCTCTTTGACGAGGAATTCGTTCCCGCGGACCGGGGGATCGTCTGGGTCGGGCGGCCCCGCCCGGCGTCGTGACGGACGCCCGGTTGTTTCACGTGAAACAACCGGCGAGGCCGCTGGTCCCCATGGTAGTCTCGGAACCCTCCAGATGAGGATTCTGGCGATCGTCAATCAGAAAGGGGGGGTTGGCAAGACCACCACCACGGTGAACCTGGGCGCGGCGCTCGCGATGAGCGGGCATCGATGCCTGGTCGTGGACCTGGATCCTCAGAGCAATCTCACCACCAGCCTCGGGCTTCAGATCGCCGAGGACGGATACAGCGTTTATGACGTGCTCGTGGACCGGGAACCGCTCGGTCGTGCCGTTCTGGACACCGAACTCCCGAATCTGATCGCGTGTCCTTCCGATCCGTCGCTGGCCGCCGCGGACCTTCAGATCGCGGCCGACGATCCGGACCCCGAACGCCGGGCGCTTCGGCTCCGCGGGAGTCTCTCGGACTACACCCGGGACGCTCCAAGCACCGAGTTCGTCCTGCTGGACTGTCCTCCGTCGCTGGGACTGCTCACCGTCAACGCTCTGGTGGCCGCGGACGCCGTTGTCGTCCCCATGCAATGCGAGTTCTTTGCGATGCAGGGGCTTTCCCGGCTGCTCGACACCGTCACCCGCATCGGCCGCTCGTGGAACCCGGGGCTCGAATTGCTGGGAGTCCTCTTCACCATGGTTGACCGGCGCACGAACCTCGCGCGGGACGTGATCGCCGAGGTTCGGGGCAAACTGGGGGACCGGGTGTTCGGCACCATCGTTCCGCGATCGGTCCGGGCTGCGGAGGCGCCCTCCTACGGGGTCCCGCTGCAGATCCACGATCCGCGGTCCAGGGTGGCGGCCGCCTACGCGGACCTGGCGCAGGAGGTTCTTTCCCGGTGAAGCGACGTGGTCTGGGCCGCGGCCTCGATGCCCTGCTTCCATCGGCCGCGTCGACCGACGGGCCCCGTTCGGTGCCGGTCGGGGAGCTGGCGCCGAACCCCGCGCAGCCGCGTTCGCAGATCGCCGCCGAGGACCTGGAAGGGCTGGCGGCCTCCATCGCCGCCCGCGGCGTCATCGAACCGATCGTCGTTCGGCCGCAGGCCGGAAGATTCCAGATCATCGCCGGCGAGCGCCGTTGGCGCGCCGCCCAACTGGCGGGTCTGGAGCGCGTCCCGGTCGTGGTCCGGGAGGCCTCCGACGAGGATGTCGGGCTGCTTGCGCTCGTCGAGAACCTGCAACGGGAGGGCCTCAACCCGATCGAGGAGGCGCTCGCCTTTCGCCGGCTCGCCGATGCGGGAGGAATGACCCACGGCGCCATTGCCGCGGAGGTCGGGCGCAGCCGCACCGCGGTGACCAACACGCTGCGGCTGCTGGAGTTGACGCCCCAGGTGAGGCGCCTGGTGGAAACGGGGAAGCTGCGCGCCGCGGCGGGCCGGGCCCTCGTTCCCCTCGACGCGGCGGCGCAGGCCCAACTCGCCGAGGAGATCATCCGGGGCGATCTGTCGGTTCGGGAAGTCGAACGCCGGGTCAAGCGGGCCCGGGGGGATCACGAGCCCGGACAGCCAAAGGCGTCCCGGCCGTCCGGCCTCGATCCGAATACGCGCGATGCGCAGGAGCGCATGCAGCGGGCGGTGGGGTTTCCGGTCCAGATCCGGCGGCGTGGCAGGGGTGGCGCCGTCCAGATACAATTTTTCTCCGAGGATGACCTGCACCGCATCTTCGTCGTGTTGACCAGTGAACGGGAAGTGAGCGAATAGAACGATGGCGCGAGATCCATCGCGGGACGCCCATAGCGGATATGTCGGATCCGGGTCGCGTCTCTCAGGCCGGCTGAACGCCCCGGGCCCGTTCAACGTGAACGGGGAGTTCGTGGGAGAGATCCACTCCGAGGACGAGGTTTCGGTGGGTGGCTCCGGGAACTTCGACGGCCGGATCTACGCCCAGCGGGTCGTCGTGGAGGGCGGAGGCCGGGTGAGCGGCGAGATCGCGGCTCAGGATGTCATCGTGCATTCCGGAGGGTCCATCGCGGGGGTGGCGGTCCAGGCCGCCAACCTGACCCTGGAGGCCAAGAGCGACGCTGACGGCGCTCACTTTCGGGTCCACCGCGACTACCAGCGCTCGCCGTCCCAGGCGCCGGCCAACCCGGCTCCGCCACCGCCGGCGAGCGAACCCGATAGCGCCAGCGCCTGACGGGTTGTCCGGCCGCCGGATTCCTTGGCAACCCCGGTGCCGGGTGATAGCCTTCCCGCCGTCCGTGGCGGGTTAGTTCGCTAGACCGCACGCATCCGGCCGCCCCCGGTTTCCCGACCGGTGTCTTCCCGTTCCTGGTGGGGCGGCGCGCTTCCCTTGTCCTCTGTAGGCCGCAGGTTTCGTGACCATCATTCCTGACATCACCGCGCTGATCGTGTCGGTGATCGTGGTGTGCCTGACGCTGGTCCTGAAACGGCAGTTCTTCGAGCCGCTGGCGCGTGCGATGGAGGCGCGGGAGCAGGAGGCCGGCGGCGCCCGCCAGGCCCGGGAAGCGGCGGAGGCCGACGCCGTGGCCGCGGAAACCCGGGTTGCGAACGCCGTCGCGGCCGTGCGCGACGAGGGCTATCGGGAGATGGACCGGATTCGGCGCGAGGCGGGCGAACGCGCCGAGGCAACGCTGGCCGCCGCTCGCGAACAGGCTGCCGCCACCCTGGAAGCCGGAAAGGACTCGCTCCGCGAGCAAAGCGCCCGCGCCGCCTCCGAGCTCGAGCAGGTGGCGGAGAGTCTGGCCAGCGATCTCACCGCCAGAGTCCTGCGCCGCGCCTCATGAAGCTGGCACGCCGGAACGACTTCCCGAGCGCCCGCGCCATGCCGACCCGCCTCTCGGGGCGAGTGATCCTGGCCGCTGCGGTCGCCGTCATGGTGCTCGCCGTGGGCTCGCCGGCATTCGCTGCCGAGGAGGGAGCCTCGAATCTGCCCAAGATCGTCAACTTCACGATCCTGGCGACGATTCTGGTCATCGTTCTTCGCAAGCCGATCGCCGGTTACCTCGAAGCGCGCGCGCTCCAGATTCGGGAGCAGCTGGCCGCGGCGCGGGCCGACCGCGAGGCGGCTGCCCGGACGGCCGAAAGAGCGGCGGCGCGGTCTGGCGAACTGGACGATGAGGTGGAAGCGGCGCGTCAGCGGATCACCGAGGCCGCGACCGCCGAGGGCCGCCGCATCGTGGCGGCCGCCGAGGAACAGGCCCGGAAAATCGGCGCCACGGCCCAGGCCGAGCTGAACCAGGAAGTACGGGTCGCGGAGCGCCGCCTCGCCACCGGAGCGGCGCGGGCGGCCGTCCAGATCGCGCGGACACGGCTCCGCGACACCATGTCCGAGGAAGACCACCGGCGCCTCATCGACGCCGGGATGACGGCGATCCGCCGCGACTGACGGGGAGGCGCACCGCCGATGTCCAGCGAAGTAGCCCGCCACTACGCGCGCGTCCTCCTGGACACGGTGGTCGCCGCCGGGCGCGAGAAGAACCTGGAGCCGCTCGCGGGCGGTCTCGAGGAGTTCGCGGCATCGCTGGAGCGTTCCCCGGAACTCCTCAAGACGCTGACCTCGCCGGCGATCGCGCGGGAACGGCGCGCCGCGGTCGCGAAGGCCGTCGCCGACCGGATCCTGCCGGACTCCGAGCTGGGCAGGTTCGTGTCGGTCATGGTGGCCCGGGAGCGGTCCGGGCACCTGGCGGAGACCGCGGCGGCGTTTCGGGCGGCGCTCGATGAGCATCGGGGGATCGTCGAGGCGGAGGTGGTGTCCGCGCGCCAACTCGACGAGCGCGACCGCGCGAGCCTCCGGGCGGCGCTGGCATCCGCCTTTTCCGGCACTCCGAGGCTGCACTTCCGCGAGGACCCGGAGCTGCTCGGTGGATTCGTCATCCGGATCGGTAATCGCATCTACGACGCCAGCGTCAGCCGCCAGCTTTCCCGATTCGAGGAGCGATACGGCGCCTGACTCAGCATAAAACCCCTGGATTCAACACGTTATAGGAAGACCCATGAGTATTCGAGCAGACGAGATCGCCGCCCTGCTGCGGGAACAGATCGCCGGCCACGACACCGGCGTCGATGTCGCGGAAGTCGGAACCGTCGTCTCTTCGGGAGACGGGATCGCCCGCGTCCATGGCCTGGAAGGGGTCATGTACGGCGAGCTGGTGGAACTGCCGAACGACGTGTTCGGCCTCGCGCTGAACCTCGAAGAGTCGTCGGTGGGACTCGTTCTCTTCGGCGACGTGACCTCCATCAGGGAGGGAGACACGGCGAAGCGCACCCGGCGGATCCTGCAGGTACCCGTGGGCGAGGCGATGAAGGGACGCGTGGTGGACGCGCTGGGCCGGCCGCTGGACGGCAAGGGACCCATCGAGACGACCGAAACGGGCGCCGTGGAACGCATCGCTCCGGGCATCGTCGCCCGGCAGCCGGTGAAAGAGCCGCTCCAGACGGGAGTCAAGGCGGTGGACGCCATGATTCCCATCGGCCGCGGCCAGCGTGAGCTCATCATCGGCGACCGCCAGACCGGAAAGACCGCGATCGCGGTGGACGCGATCATCAACCAGCGGGACACCGGCGTGGTCTGCGTGTATGTCGCGGTCGGCCAGAAACTGTCGACGGTCGCCCAGGTGGTGCAGACGCTCGAAGACCACGGGGCGCTCGACCACACGATCATCGTGTCCGCCGCGGCGTCCGAACCGGCGCCGCTCCAGTACCTCGCGCCCTATTCGGGGTGCGCGATGGGCGAGTTCTTCATGGATCACGGCGGCCACGCCCTCTGCATCTACGACGACCTCTCGAAGCACGCCGCCGCCTACCGCGAGATTTCGCTCCTCCTGCGGCGGCCGCCGGGCCGCGAGGCCTATCCCGGCGACGTCTTCTACCTCCATTCGCGGTTGCTCGAGCGGGCGGCCAAGCTCTCCGACCAGCGGGGAGGCGGCTCCCTCACGGCCTTCCCCTTCATCGAGACCCAGGCCGGCGACCTGTCGGCCTACGTGCCCACGAACGTGATCTCCATCACGGACGGGCAGATCTACCTGGAGGGAGACCTCTTCAACGCCGGCATCCGCCCCGCCATCAACGTCGGCAACTCGGTCAGCCGGGTGGGGGGTTCGGCGCAGATCCGCGCGATGCGGCAGGTCGCCGGCACCATGCGGCTGCAGCTCGCGCAGTATCGGGAGATGGCGGCGTTCGCCCAGTTCGGCTCGGACCTCGACAAGGCCACCCAGGCCCAGCTGGCCAAGGGAGAGCGCCTGACCGAAGTCCTGAAGCAGGACCAGTACGAGCCGCTGCCGGTGGAGAAGCAGGTAGCGATCATCTTCGCCGCGAACGAGGGCTTCCTCGATGACCTCGAGCCGGCCGACTGCCGGGATTTCGAGAGGGGGCTCTACGAGTTCCTCGAGACCCGCCACCCGGACACGCTGGCCCGCGTCCGCAAGGAGCGGAAGCTGGACGAGTCACTGACCGCCGCGCTTCGGGAGGCGATCGCCGAGTTCAAGCGCGACGCCTTCCGCGCCGGCGGAGCGGCGGTCACGCCGGCGGCGGAGGCGCGGGAGCCGGTCCCGGCGTAAGCCCCTCCGACACCGTCCCATGCCGACCCTCCTCGAACTCCGCCGCCGCACCCGCAGCGTGCGGAACACCGAGCAGATCACCCGGGCCATGAAGATGGTCGCCACGGCGCGCCTGCGCCGGGCGCAGGAGGCGATCGTCTCGGCGCGGCCCTTCGCGGCGCGGATCCTGGAAGTCCTGAATTCGGTGGTGGTGGGCGCCAGGACCGACAGCCACCCCCTGCTTCGCGAGCGGCCGCCGCGCCGCGTCGAGGTGGTGGTGATCACGTCGGACCGCGGGCTCTGCGGGTCCTTCAACACCAACGTCCTGAAGCGGGCGGAGATCCTGCTCAAGTCGCTGAGCGAGCAGGATGTTGGCGTCCGGGCGGTCGGGCGCAAGGGCAAGGATCACTTCCGCCGCCGCGGGGCGCGCCTCGTGGACCCGCTCGAAGACATCTTCCGGGCGCTCGGCTACGAGCACGCCCGGGAGATCGCGGCGCCCCTGATGGAGCGCTACCGCCGCGAGGACCCCGAGGACCCGGAAGGCCTCGATGCGATCTACCTGGTCTTCAACGAGTTCAAGAACATCCTGCGCCAGGACGTCCGGGTCGAGCGGCTGCTGCCCCTCGAGAAGCTGGATCTGCCCGGTTCCGAAGACGGAACCGCCCGGGAGTTCTTCTATGAGCCGACGGAGGCCGAGATCTTCGCGGAACTCCTCCCGCGGCACGTCGAATACCAGATCTGGCGGGCGCTGCTCGAATCGGTGGCCGCCGAACAGGCGGCGCGGATGACCGCCATGGACAACGCAACCAAGAACGCGAGCGAACTCATCGCCGATCTGACCCTGACCATGAACCGGGTCCGTCAGGCGGCGATCACGAAGGAGATTCTCGAGGTCGTAGGCGGCGCCGAAGCGCTCGACTGAGAGACACCGACCAGAAGGAGCAAGGAGCGAAGTGGCTGAGAACACCGGACGGGTCGTCCAGGTCATCGGGAACGTGGTGGACGTGGTCTTCGAGGGAGACCTGCCACCGATTCACAACGCGGTCCGGCTGCGCGACGACCGCGGCCTTTCCACCGTGGACATGGACATCGTTCTCGAAGTCCAGCAGCACCTCGGCGAGAACCGGGTCCGCACGGTCGCCATGCAGCCGACCGACGGCGTGGTGCGCGGCCTGCTGGCCGAGGACACCGGAGCGCCGATTTCGGTTCCGGTGGGCGAGAGCACCCTCGGCCGCGTCATGAACGTGCTCGGGAATCCGGTGGACGAAGCGGGGGAGATCGAGTCGGAGGAGCGGCGGCCGATCCACCGGGCGGCCCCCGAGTTCGTGTCCCAGAGCACCAGCCTCGAGATGTTCGAGACCGGGATCAAGGTGATCGACCTGCTCGAGCCCTATATGCGCGGCGGCAAGGTGGGCCTCTTCGGCGGCGCCGGGGTCGGCAAGACCGTCATCATCATGGAGCTCATCAACAACATCGCCACCCAGCACGGCGGTTTCTCGGTGTTCGCCGGCGTCGGCGAGCGGACGCGCGAGGGGAACGACCTCTGGCTCGAGATGACGGATTCGGGCGTCCTCAAGAAGACGTCGCTCGTGTACGGCCAGATGAACGAGCCCCCCGGAGTGCGGCTCCGCGTCGGCCTCACCGGGCTCACCGTGGCCGAGTTCTTCCGAGACGAGCGCGGACAGGACGTCCTCTTCTTCGTGGACAACATCTACCGGTACACGCTGGCCGGGATGGAGGTGTCGGCACTCTTGGGACGGATGCCGTCGGCGGTCGGCTACCAGCCCACCCTGGCCTCGGAGTTGGGGGAACTCGAGGAGCGGATCACCTCGACCGACAAGGGCTCCATCACCTCGATCCAGGCCATCTACGTCCCTGCCGACGACTACACCGACCCCGGGGTCGCCACCACCTTCTCCCACCTCGACGCCACCACCAACCTCTCGCGGCAGATCGCCGAACTCGGGATCTACCCCGCGGTGGATCCGCTGGCGTCCACCTCCCGCATCATGGACCCGCGGGTGCTGGGCGACGGGCACTACCAGGTTGCCCGGCGGGTGAAGGAAGTCCTGCAGCGGTACAAGGACCTGCAGGACATCATCGCGATCCTCGGGATGGACGAGCTCAGCGAGGACGACAAGGTGACGGTGTCGCGCGCCCGCAAGATGCAGCGGTTCTTCTCGCAGCCCTTCCACGTCGCCGAGCAGTTCACCGGACGCAAGGGCCGTTACGTGGAACTGAAGGACACCATCGAGGGCTTCCGGCGCATCGTGGACGGTGAGCTGGACGACCTGCCGGAGCAGGCCTTCTTCATGGCGGGCGGGATCGACGACGTCGAAGAGCGCGCCCGCGAGCTGGCGGCAGCCTGACGGGCCCGGCGGACATGAGTACTCCATCGCGGCTGCGGCTCGAGGTCATCACCCCCGGCGGGGTGGTGTTCCGGGACGACGTGGACTACGTGGAGGCTCCGGCGGTCTTCGGCTACATCGGCATCCTGCCCGGTCACGCGCCGCTCCTCTACCAGATCCGGAGCGGCCAGCTTCAGTACCGCCAGGGCGAGGAGCAGCACTACCTGGCCGTGCACTGGGGGTTCCTCGAGGTCCTGGACGACACCGTGACGGTGCTCGCCGAAACCGCCGAGCGTCCCCAGGACATCGACCTGGCGCGGGCCGAGAGCGCCTTGAACCGGGCGAAGGCCCGTCTCGAGGAATTCGGCGCCGCCTACGACGTCGACCAGGCGCAGCAGGCGGTAGCCCGTGCGGAGGCCCGTCTCAGGGCCGCGGAGGCGGAAGTCAAGGCACAGTCGTAGAATGCCCGGATGCGTACTCGGGCTGCACGCGGCCTCGCTGTCGGGGTTGCCGGCTTCATGGCCGCTTCGTTGTCGCCCACGGCGCTTCTCGGAGGCGGCTCCGAGCGCGCCGCGTCGGAAGAGGACGCCCGGATCATCGTGATCGGGGAGGCGCCTGAAGCGGGGGCCCCAACCGCCGCCGAGCCGAAGCTGACGCTGCGGGCGCCCCGGCAGCTGTTCCTCCGTCCGCGAATGCCCGGCGAGACGCGCCGGCCGTCCCTCGATGTCGAGGTCAGCGCCCGTCTCGAAGACCTGGATACCGCGGAGAACCTCGAGGACTACTACTGCCTGGAAGAGGTCTGGGACTGGGACGACGACACGGAATCCGTGTACGAGCCGGACTGCGATCCCTACGAAGAGGGCTCCGAAATCGAGACCTTCTTCTTCGGCAGTCACCGCTTCTCGCTGCCGGGCACCTACCGCGTCTGGCTCCGGCTCCAGCGAAGCGGCGAAACCGTGATCGCGGGCAATGTAGTAGTCCGCATCCGTAACTGAACCACTCGATCCCGCCCTTCCCGCCAAGGACGTTCAGCATGAAGACACTCGCATCCCTGTTCCTGGTGTTCGGCATTGCCGTTGCCCCGATGCACGCTCACGCGGCGGCGGTTCGGGCCTCCGGAGCCGCGCCCTCCCTGCTCGAAGTGGCCGAAATCGCCGCGGCGAGCGGCGTCTATCGGGCGCAGAACCTGGCCGGCATCACGACCGGAACAATCCGGGAGGACGACAACCGGCGGAGCGCGCTCGCGTTTGCGATCAGCGGAGTGGCGGCGTTCGCCGGCGCCGCGCTCTGGCGGTGGCTGCCCTGCCGTGGCCAGGACGCCCACGGCTTCGTGGACCAGTACGAAGGCTTCCAGCAATGGCAGGACGCCCAGTGCTACGACGACAACGGACAGCGGCTCGGATGGGACACGCCGACCAAGGCCCTCTTTGGGGCCGGCGTCGCCCTCGAGTTCGTGTCTCTCTTCTACCTGGTGCGGCACCTCCGCGAGGACCGCCAGCAGGACGACGCGCAGGCCTCGTCACCGTAGGCGCTGCCATGAGGAAGGCCCTCGCCATCGCAGTCTGCTACGGGCTCGTCGCGACACCCCTCCACGCGGGAACGCTCCCCGCGGCCGCGGCTGGAACCGGGAGAGCGCCGTCGCTCCTGGAGGCTGCCGAGATCGCCGCGGCGAGCGGCGTCTATCGCGCCCAGAACACCTCGACGATCACCACCGGCCGGATCCGGCCGGGCGACAAGAAGCGCAGCGCGCTCGCGTTTGCGATCAGCGGAGTGGCGGCGTTCGCCGGCGCCGCGCTCTGGCGCTGGCTCCCCTGCCGCAACGTGAGCACGACTTTCAGCCAGAACGCCACCGAGAACACGAAATACGTCAAGTGCTACGAGGAGGACGGCCAGCGGAAGGGTCTCGAAACCCCCACCAAGCTGCTCCTGGGGGCGGGGGTCGCGCTCGAACTCGTCTCGCTCGGTTACTTCATCGCCCACCTGGCGTCCGACGGGGACGATCCTTAAGCCGCCGGCCGTCACTAGGAACAGCCGCAGGCAGCCTCGAGGCGCGCGAGAGGCGGACGGCCGCGGTCAGGCCGAGTACGGCCGCGGTTCCGCCTTGACGTGGGGCCATCGCTCGCGAATGGCGAACGCGAGTTCAACGCCGTGTCCTCGGGTGTTGTCTGTCACCACGCGTCGCGCACCGGTTCCTTCGATGAATGCCATCGTCTCCTCGAAATCAGCGTGGTTCGAGAGACCTACCCGATGACTCCGATCCGAGAAGGTCTCGACCGGGCGCTCACGCGAGAATGCCCGACACACGATCTTCGTTCCCGAAGCCTCGGCGTTTCCCAGCGCATCACCCTTCGTGTAGAGCCGCACATACCGCCCGAGGGCCTCAGCGTGCCTTCCCGCATCGGAGGCAACGTCCTCCACATCGGGGAGAGCAAGTCCATTCTGACGGTACACCGAAAGCGTCCTGATCAGCCCCTCGCTCGCCATGATGGGTTCCGTCACCTCGGCGAGTACCTGGACGACGCGCTCGATGGTCCCCCGAAAGGCCACGACATGGACTGGTCCATGTCGAAGGCGTTCGAACACCAGCTCCAGGAGGGCTGATTCCGCGTCCCCTTGGCTGTACCGTCGAATACTCTCGGGACTCCCATATGTGCTATCCACTACGAGTTCGTCGACTTCCATGATGGAGTCAAGGGGCCAGCCGAAGTCTCCCGAGTAGCCGACCCGAACCCCATTTGGCAGCGTCAGGGCGACCTGGGACGAGCCCAGCATGTGATTGGCGTTCTGGAGCAAGAGGGTGGACCCGTCATCCAAATCGTGCGGTTCGCCATAAGGGATGCGATGGATGTTGTCTCGATAGGGGAGTGCAGCGTTCCGCTCCGCCACGAGTAGATCGAATGTCGCCGGGCTCATGATCAGATCCTGGAGCCCTGTGCTGGTCTCGAAGCCAGCCATGTGGTCGTCATGGATGTGGGTCTGGACTCGGTACGGGCAGTCCGACTCCCAAGCGTCGCAAACGACTCGGGCACCGAGGCGGATCACGCGCCCGTCGAGGACGTCGACGGACCCGTCACCCCGGGGCTGCGGCTTGGTCAATGTACTCACGCATTGTGGATTCCAGTCTCCCCTTACCGTGTTTCTTCATCGCTTCACCGAACCGTTCGTCGCCGACGAGTGTGAAAAAGCGCTTGCCGAGGCGACCACCGACATCGGCTAGGTCCGCTCGGCCAAGCGCGTCCTCAAGAATGCCGTCCCGTTCGGCTTGGCTCACTTGGGCAAGGCGCTGCTGAAGCGCCGGGTCACCGACCGACCCCACGAACACGTAGGTCACTTTGTAGGTCGGGCGCATCCCCAGCACTTCGTCCACGCATTCACGGATCGGGCGACCAGATCGAATCCGGAGCTGGCCAACCTGGCGAATCTCCTTTGAGTTCAGGTTCGCGCGGACCGCCTCATGGGCTAGGAGCCGCCGGTCATCCGTGCTCGGGAGGCGCAAGACTTCGGTGGCCGCCGAAAAGGCGATGAAGCCGGTGCGCGACCCCCAGTCCACCAGATGCTGTGTTTCCTCCGGCAGTTCAAGAAGGCGCAGAAAGCGGCCAACTCCGGTCACGTCGATGCCTATCAACGCTGCACTGGCCTTGGCGGACAACCCCTCACGGCGAGCCTTATCTAGGTATTCCGCGACCTCAACCGGGGAAAACGGACGGTGTCTTTTGGCACGACCGTATCCGACGGACATTCGGAGCCGCCCTAGGCCGAGCGCGTCCAGGCCCGGGAACATCAGGCGTCGTCGTTCAAAAGCCCGCGAGAAATCAGACCTTCCTGGATGAGATCAGCGGCCGCGGCGTCCTGGGTGACCTGTTCGTCGTGTGCGAACTGCTTGAGCGCGTATAGAGCGTCCTCGGTCAAGGATACGTAGATCTGGTGAATCTTCGGGCCCGTGGTCGCCTCCTCGATCGCTTCGTCGATCGGTCGCCGAGGATCCTTCTTGACCGTTCTCACCATGATCTTCTGCTGCACCCCGGTCCTGCCACTCATCTCTCTGGCGAGAGTCACGGCTGCGTCCGGGTTCGCCGTACCGTCCGGCCCACCGACGGCATCCTGGGTTTTCACGGCGACCGGTGTCGAAACGTCGCCGCTGTCGACGAGATCCTTGAGCGGCTGAATCAACCGTGGATACCTCACGTGAGGGCTTACCCTCCCCGCCGGCAGGCCAGTCGCCGCCGCCACATCTTTGATGCTGCCGTAGATCTTGTAGAGGTAGCCGAGGCCGTCCGTGAGCTCCTTGCCGGAGAGCTTCCGGCGGATGAGATTCTCGGTGATGGAGATGGCCTTCGCTTCCGCCTCCGACACCCGAGTGTCGAGAATCCGGGCAGTGATCGTCGCCCGTCCGAGCAGTTTGTGCGCGAGGAAACGGCGCTGGCCAACCAGGATCTCGAATTTCCCCGGTGTGATCGCCTCGGACACGACGATAGGCTGAAGAAGGCCCTGAGCCTCGATGCTTCTCGCGAGTTCGTCGATTTCGGCACCAACCTCCTGAGTGCGAACCTGACCCTTTCCGATCGTCAGCTCATCCAGCGCAATGTCCCGTGTTTCAACGACTTTCGCCATGACTCCGTACCTCCTCTTGGGTTCTCAGTCAGGAATCCAACCCCGGTTCCGTAACCGGGAGGCCCAGAATTCTCGCTAGCTCACGCGCCGTCGGACGCCGTCTCGAACCGTCGGCAGACTCCAGAAGTCTATCTCGGAGAGCCTCCTTCTCGTCGAGGATGGCGGCGATGCGCTCCTCGACCGAATCCACCACCAAGAATCGCACCAGATGAAGGGGGGCCGCCCGGTCGAAGCGGTGGGCATGGTATACGGCTTGGGACTCCACGGCAGGGTTCCACCACCGGTCGAAGAGCACCACATGGGATGCCGCACCGAGGTTGAGCCCCACCCCGGCTGCGCGAAGCGACGCCAACAGGACTCGTGGGGTTCGACCGGTCTGGAAGCGCGCGATGGCCCCGTGCCGTGCCGCTGATCGCATCGACCCAACGAGGAAGTCGTGGTCCACGCCAATGCCCTTGGCGATCCTCTTCAGGGTCCTCACGAACTGGGAGAAAACCAGGACTCTGGCATCCGGCCCGGCACTGTCGATCACGTCCCGGAGAGCCTCAAGCTTCGACGAACCTCCGGTTTCGGGATCGAAGTTGCACACCAGCTTCAGGCGCGTGATCAGGCCGAGGAGCACTGCCGCCTCTCCTGTCGCAGCGGCGTTGCGAGCCGCTTCCTCCTGCTCCGCCCACAGCGCGATGTAGGCCCGGTGCTGCGGGACGGACAGCTCTAGCTTGAGGTCCTGGGTGATTACCGGCGGTAGCTCATGTCTGACTTCGGCCTTCCGGCGGCGAAGCATCACTGCTTTCAGGGCCTCCGCGAGATGGGACCTTGACGACTCGACGTCCAGCTTGGGGGCAACGAAGGCAAGGATCGACGCGACATCCCGGTCACTGTTTTCGAACGGCGTCGCGGAAAGCGCCCATGACCGCTTTCGAGAGAGGATGCGGCACGCGAGCGCCGTTGTGGAGTCTGGGTTCTTGATGCGCTGTGCCTCGTCTAACACGACGATGTCGAAGGTCCCCGACGGAATACGCTCCAGGGCATCAGCACGCAGCTGCTCGTAAGAACACACCAGTACTGGGACCGGGAGCATGTAGAGGGCCTGTCGATTCGTAGCCCCCCCGTCGGCGCGCCTCACCGTCAGCGATGGTGCCCAACGGGCCAGTTCTTCCATCCAATTGGGAACAAGGGAAGCCGGCGCGACGATCAGAGCTCGCTCGATTGCTCGCTCCCTCGCCAAGAGCAGATCAAGGGCGACGGATGTCTGCACTGTCTTCCCCAGGCCCATCTCGTCCGCCAGCAGGGCGCCTTCGGACTCGAGGAGGAAGGAGATACCCTCCCGTTGAAACTTGTGGAGTGGGGCAGGCAGTGCAGGCCGCGAACCGGCCAATCGGCGCGCGTCCATCGGCCTCACTTGGAGCGGAAGGGTTCGTCTAGTTCGAGAAACACCAGATCCTCGCGGCTGCCTTGGCGAGTTCCGTCGACCGATCCTGAATCATCTGAGGTGTCCACTCCTCCAATTCTGCGAGACGCCGCGTGATTGAGAACGAACTCTCACGGAACGCGGCGCGTTTGGCATCGAAACTGGAGTTAAACCGCTTGCCGGGGTGATTGTCACCCCTTCCCATCAACGTCAGGTTGCCCGGTCGGAGGGTCCAGTCCGTCAGGTCTACTCCGATATCCCGAAAGCCGGTCCAATCGGCCCAGTGCTCTTTCGACTTGGGCAACACGTGTTCGAGGGTACAGCCCTGCAAGCTCAGCGCGCTGGCATCCGCCTGTTCGTTCGCGTTAATGGCGAACAAGTAGCGCTTGGCGCGACGCTCATCCTTCATCTGGACGCCTTGCATCCTGGCTAGGAACCGGACGTTGTTCATGACTCCATCCTCATCGCAATCCATCAGCAGGGAACGGAGGCGCATGCTCTCGATGCTCTTGGCGTCTGCAACCTCGCGAGCGTGATTGGCGAATGCTGCCTCATAGCGGGATGGTTCGAATTTGGCAGTCGAGAACGCGACACGCATTACGAAAGATGCCATGTCGCGGATCGCAGAATGTGCTGCGCGGGCGATGGCTCTCTTCGCAGCGTCGCCCGCCGTGACATATCGGTACAGCAAAGCAAACAGTAGAGGGTAGACCACGCGGTACGTCCGCAGCTCGGATAGAAAATCCGGCAAGGAGCGTTTGCGGCCTGATGTGCCGGATGCCCTTTGGAAGCCGGACACGAGGTCAGGGCTAGGATTGGTCGCTGTCATCGTGCGGAACAGCTCGATCCCAGCTGGGTCAGCCAAGGCGTTGATGAGTTCGTACACACGCGCCACACCGTTTGGGCCGGACGCCTCGGCGCGGACTCGTGTACGTGTTTCTCGATAGAAACGTGCCTTCTGAAGATAGCCATAGCGCCGTTGAAGGAAGCATCGGAAGTACTCCTGCGCCCGTTGGCTCGTTCGATTACGGATCACGGCGCGTTCGAGGGCATCGTGAATCGTGCCCCGACGGACGTGGTCATCTGACGCCGAGAAATACGAATACAGGTGGTTCCGTATCAGGTCTAGGTCATCGAGCTGCTTTCCTCGTCCGTTCAGGGCCTCGAACACCGCGTTGGCGTCCTCGCCCGGAGGCACATCAAGGACGGCGATCTCGACCTTGCGAGTCAGAAACTCAAAGAACTGCACAACGTCGGGCCGATTCATCGCGTTGACGAAGAGGTCAATGCGGTTCCAAGCTGCCGTCATCTTGCCGTTGGTCCCGATATCGTTGCCCCGGATGATCTGCATGAACTGGAGTCGATCCTTCCGAGGCGGCCTGATCCGCGGTTCATTCCGCGTCGTATCGGCCGGGTCAGGCAGGTCGTGCTGTTCCACTGCGAACAAATGCCGCAAACACTGAATTTCACGCGGTGCCTCCGGTTTGCCCCAGACTCCGAACCGCCGACCTAGAGCAGCGAAGATCAGCGAGAGCGTGATCAGGCGCTGCTGTCCGTCGTTGATCTCCCACTCGTTCTCTCCGCGCGCGATCAACATGATCGACCCCAAGAAGTAGGAGGCGCGATCCTCGTTCACAGCTTCCTTCAGATCCACGAGTAATTCTTCGACTAGTTCCTCCGTCCAGTCGTAGTACCGCTGGTGCCAAGGCACAGCGAAGCGTCCCTGTAGGAAGAGTTTGGAGACGAGCCGGACCTTGGACCGGATCTGCGTCATCCGACGGCCACCGCTTCCCGCAGAGCGGCACGGCCCGACTCGTGGATCTCGTCGCGCCACCAGACATCCTCAATACACTCGATTTCGGCGGGCGTGATGAGCGGTTCCCCCAAAGCACGCTCCATCGCCTGGAGCCGGTCAAGGATCTGGCGGCGGACATCCAACCGAAACGGACCGAAGACGCGGGAACCGTCGGGACGGTTGCGCGGGTTGCCGTCCCGGCGCACCGACAGCCGGTTGGCATTGTCTTCCCTCAGTTCCAGCAGCCACTCCCGGAAGTCGGACAAGGCCTCCATTCTCCCGGTGTCGTGGCGACCGGAGTCAATCAGTCCCTGCAGGCTCCGGTCCTTCTTTACGACCGTGCAGGTCCAGCAGCCAAACCGGGGCGATGAACTGCCACAAGAAGGGGCATCTTCCTGAGACATCACTAGCGGACACTCTCCGCCACCGGCATTCCGATACAGGGTAATGAGACGCCGGTGGGTGCCGCCCCAGGGTGGATCCCGCTGCATGAGGACCATCCACACGTCGTTGTCGGCGAGATCGGCGAGAGGCGCGAACATCTTGCATTCAGGCACCGAGTCGTGCTGGTTCACGGAAGCTGCCGACACGTTCCGCTTGTCCATGCCCCGCCGCCGGTGCTGCGACTCCGCCCGCCTGGTCCCAATGAGCAGCACGGCACCGCCGCTGTGCCGGACGATGTTCCGTAGGAGCCGGGTCGTGGGAAGGATTTTCATCCGATCGGTGCACCATCGGAAGTTCCGGGTCGGCGGTATGTACCCGCGTCCGATGACGCTCACCCAGAACGTCTGGTCAATGGCCGGGGTGGTGATGCGCACCTCGAAAGGCAGATCGTTGTCGAGAGCGGCGGCGTGGATGACCTGGAGCGATTCCCGAAGGTGTTCGATCACGAGAGGTGACTCCACGAGCGTGTCATTGCCGACCACAATGACCTCGCGACGCCGGTTGCTTGGCGGAAGCTTGGCGAGCATCTCCCAAACAAGCTGGAGCAGAAGCGTCGAGTCCTTCCCGCCGGAGTAAGCGACGAGCCACGGATGGTTGTGCTCCCGGCTGTATTCCCTCCGTAGCACCTCCCGGATGCCGATCAGCCGCTGCGGAAGTGTCACCAGACCGTTCGGAATGGGAGGCGGAACCACCGATCTCATGCCGCGAGGCTCCTGAGCGAAGACACCGCTTCCCGGACGCGGGCGCCTGCGAGATCGATTTCCGCCCTCGTCGTGAATCGCCCAATGCTGAAGCGTAGCGACGCGAACGCTCTTGCTCGACTCATCCCCAATGCGAGCAGCACGTGAGACGGTTCGAGGGTCGCCGTAGTGCAAGCGGAACCATTCGAGATGGCGACGTCCCCAAGCGCAACCATCAGGGACTCCGCCGTGACGCCAGCGAAGGCTACGTTGAGGATTCCCGGGATCCGGTCGCGTCTGGAGCCGTTGACTACGCTGCCCGGAATCCGGGTGAGATGACGGAGAAGACAGTCGTCCAATTCTGCGATGCGGGCTCTGTCCTCCTCACGGTGCTGAGCGACGAGACTTGCCGCTTCGCCCATCCCGGCGATTTGGTGGGTCGGAAGTGTGCCGGGACGTAGGCCTGCCTCTTGCCCCCCTCCATGAACCTGCGGCACGAGAGCCGCTTGGAGGCCCCGCCGGACGAAGAGGGCGCCGATCCCCTTGGGACCATACATTTTGTGAGCGCTGACCGAGAGGAGATCCACCCCGAGGCGTGACACGTCCAGGGCAAGCCGAGCCGCGCTCTGTGCGGCATCCACATGGAACAAAACGCCGGCGTCCTGAAGGACGCGGGCGATGGAACCGACATCCGTCACCGTGCCCAGCTCATTGTTTACATGCATGAGCGAGACAAGGGCCGTGTCTTCCCGGATCGCCCGCTGGATCCGTTTCGCAGTGATCCGGCCCCCCGGGTCCGGGGCCACGATCGAGACATCAAAGCCGGAGGAACCAAGCCAGCCGGCCGCATCGAGCGTGGCTTTGTGCTCGACAGCGGTAACTACAAGGTGCCGTCCGGGCACAGAGGAGGACAGCATTATTCCCTTGATTGCCAGATTGATGGACTCCGTCGCGCCGGAGGTCCAAACAATCTCCCCCGGCGTTGCGCCGATCAGTGCAGCGACTTGGCCCCGAGCCCGATCGACGGCTTCCCGAGCGGCGTTCCCGAACCGGTGGGTGATGGAGGAGGGGTTTCCGAAGACTCCACCCCGCGTCAGAAAGCGGCTCATGGTTTTGGCCACACTCGGGTCGACCGGTGTCGTGGCGGCGTAGTCGAGGTACGCGCCCTTGGGGACGCCTGCTACTGCTGGAGTGCCTCTCCGCGATGCAGATGGGGGTTCTTGCATTAGATCTTCCCGATCAGGACGAGAGCCGCCCTCGATCAGGCCGGATGGCACCAGCGCAGCGACGTGATGGTCCGCGAGCCTGGGCGGCCCCCATGCATGGCGACTCCCGGTCAGACCGGGTGCATGGGTGGCCGCTTTCTCGGGCATGGCGGCACATCAGGACCAACATTTCACGGGCTCCTCGGTGGAACGACTCATGGGCCGCCCGGCGTGACGTGCCGAACGGAATAACCGCATTTTGTGCCCCGGATCCGTTGTGCCGGAAGCTTCGGTGAGGAGGACGAAAGCTCCGCTGAAGCCAGTGTCACGGCTAGAGCGCTGCTCTTCACCCTGTGCTTCCCGATGTGGGCGAGTCTAGCCGGGCGGGAGGCGACCGGTCAACGCGTCGGAGCGATTCGGGTGAGGGCGGGCCAAGAGCGTTCAGGAGCCCGCTTCTTGGCCGTCGTGATCCGTGAAGATTGATGTGCCGGACGGGCGAGACATCGTCTCGTGGCTTCGAGTCGGAATCCGGAGCCACGGCCTAGCCACACGTCGTCGTGGAGACGGGATCAGTGTCTGAGGCGCGAATGGAGTCGATCGGTACAAGGTCGTGGCCGAGGTAGCCGAGTCTTCGTTCAGCCAAGGCGGCGCGCCATTGCTCTGCGTGTCCGATGGACGCAGAGCCCTCGTATAGACCGTGTTCCTCCTCTTGGCAGGTCAGGCGAGCGAACTTCCGGTGATGAACATAGGACGGATGGACGAAGAGTTCCTTCCGGTGCAGGATGGGTGGATTCGTCGACCGCTCGTAGCGCCGCACGTGAATCTCCAGCGACCCCAGGCGGGTTGTCGTCGACCGGGAGAGCACCGGGTGCGGGTCCGTGTCGAAGTCGGGATACGCCAGATATGAGACTTGGGACCGCTGCCGGTAGAGCTTGATCACGTTCGCCCCCTCCACAGAGCCAACATGCGTCCGGGCGCACCCTTCGTACACGCGCAGCACCGGCGGCAGGCTGGCGAGGGCGGACTCGTGGACGTAGAGCGCGCTGGGGGTCAGCTTCCCCACCCGGGACTCCTGGCATGCGGCCTCAACGGCCTGGGCGTTGCCGGCTCGGAACAGGAGGGTGTCCGCCGCCGCACAGGCGAACCGATAGCTTGGGAACACCGAACGGATATCGCGCTTGAGCGCTGCCGGCAAGACCGACAGCGGCGGACGGCCCCGCAAACGGGCCAGCGCCAGATAGACCAACAAGTCGGCGGATCGGATTCTGCGGACGAGACCCCACCGCTCGGGGCCAGTTGCCGTCCGGAGGAACGTGAACGCTCGCCGCACCGAACCGAACGCCTCCTCCAGCGTTTCCGCTGCCGCGAGCTCTCCTGTCGCCGGCAGTCTCCCGTGCTCGTCGAAGAAGTCGGCGAGCGCCGTGAGGGCCACCTTGTTCTCCCGGTAAAGCGCGATGGACTTCGACAGCGAGAACGGGGCGACCCGGCTCCGGAAACTCGAGGCCGCGAACGCCTCTCGGCGGGCCGTGTCCCTGAAGAGGTAAAACACTCCGGGGGCGACTGCCACCGGCTGTTCGTCGATGGAGTCCCTGAGCCAGCGGACCAGCTCGTCCTGCGTGAAGTACTTCTGAAAGGTGCCGATCCGGGTAAGGACCCCATCCCCGAGGGGAGTGCCAGACAGTTCCCGGTGGTCGGTGTCCAGCCGGGCGGCCACGACTAGAACCTCCCTGGTCAGCCGCCACGCGTCCTGGACCGTCGCTAGCCGCTCCGCCGGATCCTCGATGACATTCACCACGTAGCCGAGATTGACCACGGCCGCCTCGCGCTTTTCGCCAGAAGGGTGTGCCGGATCCCAACCAGTCGCGTCGAACCCAAGCCGAAGCAGTTGCCGCACGTCTCCTCCGCGGCCGCAGCGGTAGTCGAGGAAGGTCCGTCCTCCGGCAAGGAGGCCGTCGGAAACCGCCAGTCGGACCGGGCGTGAGAGCTCTCTTCGACTCAGGGCCGTCCGGCCTCGGTCAATCATTTGCGCTTGAGACTACGTCGGCAGCGGCAGCGTCCGGTTCCACGGCGGCCCACCAACCGGGGACGCTTCTACCTTCGCGCCCCGGCTGCCCTACGCTCCAGGTAGTCGTCGAGTCCGCGCAGCGGCGGGATGTGGTGGGGCATGAGGGGATAGTCGGTTTCCACGAAGGGGGCTGGCTCGGCCGGAAGCAGAGCGCCCAGGCGGGTCGTCTCGTCCCGGTATCGGGGATCCCCGGCGAGGTTGTTCCACTCGTCCGGGTCCGCTTCCAGGTCGTATAGCTCCTCGCTCCCGTCGATGTAGCGGATGTAATGGAAGCGCTCGTCGCGGATCGCGTACTCGCCGAACTGGTAGGTGCTGATGACGGGACGATCCCAGGCGGCGTCCGGGTCCCGGAGCAGCGGCGCCAGGCTCCGGCCGTCGAGGCCCTCCTTCCCCGGTAGCCCGCCGAGTTCCACCAGCGTGGGATAGAGGTCGAGGAGCGAGACCGTCCTGCCGGAGCGGACCCCGGCGGGGGTGCCTCCGGGAAGGGCGGCCGTCCCTTCCGGCACCCGGAACATCAGGACCACGCGGGTGAGGTTGTCCCAGAGCGCGAACTTCCTCCAGTGTTCCTTCTCGCCGAGCTGCCACCCGTGGTCGGACCAGAGAACGACGACGGTGTTCTTCGCGTGCGGGCTGGCGTCGAGCGCGTCGAGAAGCAGGCCGACCATCGCGTCGGCGTAGGCGATCGAGGCGAGATACCCCTGGACGCCCTCCCGCCACTGATCCGCGGCAACCACGTGTTCGTGGTAGTTGCCGCCGCGGTGCGCGATCTCGACCGCGCGCTCGGGGACGTCCGCGAGATCGTCGTCGCGCAGCAGCGGGAGCTGGACCTCATCGAGCGGAAACATCTCGAAGTACTTGCGGGGCACGTACCAGGGCAGGTGGGGACGGTAAATGCCGACCGCCAGGAAGAACGGTTTCTCGTGCTCCCGCTCCAGCGCTTCGATGGCCCAGGCCACCGACTGGTGGTCGCCCATCTCCTCGTCCGGTACGTCGAGCGGCGCCCAGTCGAAAGCGCCGTACATGTCGGGGAAGGCCGGCATGTTCACGGTCCCTTCTCCCTCCGGCCGCGGAGACGTGGGCATGTGCTCCTCGAGCGACGGGAAGTAGTCGTCCCAGGAACCGGGGTCGGGCTGGTTGTTGTGGAAGATCTTCCCGGCGCCCCCCGCCCAGTACCCGCGATCGGCGAAGTAGCGCGGAAGCGTCACCGCCTCGGGCAGCACCTGCCGCCACCACTGGTAGTTGGAGTACATCCCCGAGGTGGTGGTGTGTTGTCCGGTCAGGAGCGCGGTCCGCGACGGGTTGCAGGAGGGGGAGGGGGTGTAGGCGCGGGTGAAGAGCACGCCCTCGCCGGCCAGGCGCGCGAGGTTGGGCGTCCGGGCCTGGGGATGGCCGCCGAGCGGCTCGATCCAGTCGTTCAGGTCGTCGACCGCGATGAAGAGGATGTTGGGCCGGCGTGGCGGGTCCTCCCCGGGGGCCCGGTCACCCGTGCAGGCTACGAGGAGCGGCAGGAAGAGCAGGGCGGCGCCCGAGCGCGCGGAACTCGCGGCCGCGACGCCGTCTCGCCGCTGGACGTTCACGAGCGCAGATAATCGCAGGCAGCCTCGACGTTCGCCAGCGGGAGCGAACACACCCCGCCCCGGCAGGGCAGGAAAGCCGTCCCGCCGCCGGCGGGGCCTGCCTCCCGGGCCGCGTCGAGCGCCGGCAGAACGCTCCTGGCGGGCGTCGAGGCGTCCGCGAGCAGGACGACGGCGTTCTCCGCGGGGACCCGCCACAGCCGCCGGAGCGCTTCGCGGGTCTCGTTCGCACCGCCCGAACCGACCACCACGATCTGGCGCGGCTCGGCCAGATAGCGCTGGACCGCGGTCAGCAGCGTCGCGAAACCGCCCGGACTCTCGACGGACTGGGCGAAGAACGCGGTGATCGTGGCGCGCGCGGCATCGCGGCGCCGTTTCGAGCCGGTGAGGGTCGCGAGGCGCAGGAGCGCGTCGGCGGCGACCGCGTTGCCGGACGGCAGGGCGCCGTCGTAGCCGCTGCGGGTGCGGACGGGGAGCGCCTCGTGGTCGCCCGCGGTGGTGTAGAAGCCGCCTCCCGGCGCCGCGAAGTGGACGTCCAGGATGTCCGCGACCTCGTCGGCGGCGCTGAGCCAGCGCTCGTCGAAATCGCTCTCGAAGAGATCGAGGAGCGCCTGGAGCCAGAAGGCGTGATCGTCGAGCATCGCGGACACCTTCGCCTTCCCGCGGCTCCACACCGCGGCATAGCGTCCGTCCGAGCGGAGGTTGTCGAGCAGGAAGCGGCCCGCGGTCTGCGCGACCCGGAGATGGTCCTCGTCTCCGAGCGCCCGATGCGCCCGCGCGAACGCCGTCACCGCGAGCGCGTTCCAGGAGAGGAGGACCTTGTCGTCGAGCCCGGGCCGCACCCGCTCGCCGCGCCGCGCCAGCAGCCGCTGCCGCGCGGCGGCGAGTTCGGATTCGATCCGGCCGCCAGGGACGCCGAACCTCTCTTCGAGCGCGGCATCGTCCATCACCCGGCGCAGGATCGTCCGGCCTTCCCAGTTCCCCCCGTCCCGAACGTCGTAGGCGGCGCCGAAGAGCGCGGCGTCCTCACCGAGGACTTCCTTCACCTCCGAAGACGTCCAGGTGTAGTAGCGCCCCTCCTCTCCCTCGGAGTCGGCGTCGAGCGCCGCATGGAACGCCCCGCCCGGGTTCCGCATCTCGCCCTGCATCCAGCCGAGCGCGCGGCGCGCATCCCCGGCGAACCGGGCGTCCCCGGTGATCCGGTAGGCGAGGAGATAGACCGGCGCCAGCAGCGCGTTGTCGTAGAGCATCTTCTCGAAGTGGGGGGCCAGCCACTCCGCATCGGTGGAGTAGCGATGGAACCCGCCGCCGAGCTGGTCGAAGAGCCCACCGTCCGCCATCCGCCGGAGCGTGAACCGGGACGCGTCGAGCGACTCGCCGCCCCCCTCCTCCAGATGGTGCCGGAGCAGCAGCGTGAGCTGCCGGCTGGGAGGGAACTTCGGCGCCGGCCCGAAACCGCCGTGCTCGCGGTCGTAGGCGCCGAGAAACTGCCTCACCGCGCGGCCGACCGGGTCCGAGGTGATGAGGGTCCCGCGGGCGGCGAGCTGCCCGGGCAACTCCGCCGCCTGGCGGAGGCGGTCGAGGAGCCGCGTGCCGTTCCCAAGAAGCTCGGCCCGCCGGGACCGGTCCTTCCAGGCGGCGGCGATGGCGCCGAGCACGCGGGGAAAGCCGGGGCGCCCCCAGCGGTCCTCCGGCGGGAAATAGGTGCCGCCGAAGAAGGGGGTCCGGTCCGGAGCCACGAAGACGGTGAGCGGCCAGCCGCCGGCGCCGGTGGTCGCCTGCACGAAGGCCATGTAGATCTCGTCCACGTCGGGCCTCTCTTCGCGGTCCACTTTCACCGGGACGAACGACTGGTTCATGAGCCCGGCCATGGCGCAGTCCTCGAAGGACTCGTGCGCCATCACGTGGCACCAGTGGCAACTGGAGTACCCGACCGAGAGCAGCACCGGGCAGTCGCGCCGGGCGGCCTCCTCGAAGGCGGCCGGCCCCCAGGGCCGCCAGTGGACGGGGTTGTCCCGATGCTGGAGGAGGTACGGGCTCGTCTCGAGCGCTAGCTGATTCCCGGCGCCGGCCGCGGCATCCGCGGCCGCGTCCCCGGGAGCAGGTTCAGGGCTCAGGGGCCGCTGGAATTCGTCTCCGCCGCGCCCGCGGCGGTCCGTTCCCCGCCCCAGCGAATCGCGGCGGTGCCGATGGTCAGCCCGGCGCCCACCGAACTGAACAGCACCAGGTCGCCGGGCGCGAGCAGCGACCGGTCGAGCGCGTCGCGGAGCGCGGTGGGGATCGAGGCGGCGGTCGTGTTGCCGTACTTGTGGATCGTCTTCACCACGCGTTCCGGCGGAACCTGGAGCCGCCGCGCCACCGCGTCGATGATCCGGGCGTTCGCCTGGTGGCAGACCAGGAAGGAAACGTCATCGCGCGAAAAGCCGAGCTCGTCCAGCAGCTTCTCGGCGGCATCGGCCGAGTTGCGCACGGCGAAGCGGAAGACCGCCTTGCCCTGCTGCTGGAGGTAGTGCTCCTTGCGATCCACGGTTTCGTGGGTGGGCGGCCGAATGCTGCCCCCGGCCGGCATCTTGAGCAGGTCGCAGCCGGAGCCGTCCACCTGGTTGTTGAAGCCCAGGATGCCCTCACCGTCCTGGGCGGCTTCCAGGAGGACCGCCCCGCCGGCGTCCCCGAACAGGATGCAGGTGGCGCGGTCCTCGTAGTCGGTGATCGAACTCATCACGTCGGCCCCGATCACCAGCGCCCGTTCCGCGGCGCCGCTGGCCACGAACTGCGTCCCCGCGGCGAGCGCGAAGTTGAAACCGCTGCACGCCGCCGACAGATCGAATCCCCAGGCGCGGCTGGCCCCGATCTGGTCCTGGACCAGGCAGGCGGTGGCGGGGAAGCTCATGTCGGGGGTCACGGTGGCGACCACGATGAGGTCGACGTCGTCGGCGGTGATGCCCCGCCGCCGCAGCGCGTCCCGGGCCGCCTGGGAGGCCAGGAAAGAACAGCCGGTGCCCTTGTCCACGATCCGGCGCTCGCTGATGCCGGTGCGCTCCCGGATCCACTCGTCGGAGGTGTCCACCATCCGTTCCAGGTCGTCGTTCGACAGCACCCGGTCCGGAAGGTAGGCCCCGACCGCCGTGATCGCAACGCGGCGGACGGCTTGCGAGGGCGCTTTCGGGGTGGGGAGTTGAATCACGAACTTCTCGCCCCCGTGGGGCGAATCGGGGCGTTCCAGGCGAGCGGAGGACCGTGGATGGTACGTCAACGCGCGCCCCGGCCGCGCCGCGCGCCACCGTGGCGGCCGGCGCGCGGCGATAATCTGACCCCGATGTCACGCAGCGAACCCGGGAACGGTCCGGCGAGAGCGGCGGCGTTCTACGACCTCGACGGCACCCTGATCCGCACGAATCTCGTTCATGTTCTCGCGTACTACGCCCGGAACGACCAGGGGCTGCTGCGGAGCCTGAAGACCACCGCCTCGACGCTCGCCGGGATCCCGCTGTTCCTGGCCACCGATTTCTACAGCCGCAAACTCTTCAACGACCTCTTCTTCAAGTGGTACCGGGGCCAGTCCCACGACCGGCTTCGCTCGCTCGCGGAAGACCTTTACCGGGACGTGATCCGTCCGGGCATCTTCCCGGGAACGCGGGCGCTCATCGAGCAGTCGCGCCGGAGCGGTCTGCGTCAGGTCGTGGTGACAGGCGCGCTCGAGGTGTCCGTCCGGCCCCTGCTCGACGACCTCGGCATCACCGAGTTCGTCGCGAACCGCCTGGAGTTCGCGGACGGCCGGGCGACCGGCCGGCTGGCGCCGCCGGTGATGGCGAGCGCCAGCAAGGCTCTCTGGATCCGGGAATACGCGGAACGCGAGGGGCTCTCGTTGAACGACAGTTACGCCTACGCCGACAGCATGTCCGACCTGCCCATGCTGAGCGTGGTCGGACACCCCACCGCGGCCAACCCGGATGTCCGGCTGAGGAGCACGGCGCGGCACCACGACTGGCCGGTCATCGACCTCAGCCAGCCGAATCTCACTCCCGCGCTCTAGAGCGACCCCGGAAGGATGCCCACTGCATGACCCCCGCCCTGCGCCACAAGACCGATCCCGGGATCGTGTTCATCGATAACGACTCGGCCGCCCGTGTCCTGCACTACGGCGAGGATTTTCTGGAAGAACACCTCCCGGTGGGCACCCGGGTGGTCTATCCGCCGCCCCCGATCCGGGGCCTGCCGAACCCGCGTGGCGCCATCCGGCACGCGCTGAACCACCCCCTGGGCTGCGATCCGCTCTACGCGCAGCTTCGTCCCGGGATGCGGGTCACCATCGCTCTCGACGACATCAGCCTGCCGCTGCCGCCGATGGCCACCCCCGACATCCGCCAGACCGCGCTCGAGATCGTGCTGGAAATGCTCGGCGACCACGGCGTGGACGATGTCCACCTGATCATCGCGAACTCGCTGCACCGGAAGATGACCGAATCGGAAATGCGCCGGATGGTGGGGCCGGAGATCCACAACGCGTTCTATCCGAACCGCTACTACAACCACGACGCCGAGGACCCGAACGGCATGGTGGCGCTGGGAAAGACCCGTCATCACGAGCCGGTCCGGGTGAACCGGCGGGTGACGGAGAGCGATCTCGTCATCTACCTGAACATCAACCTCGTTCCGATGGACGGGGGTCACAAATCGGTGACGGTGGGGCTTTGCGACTACGAGAGCCTGAGACCCCACCACGAGCCGCAGACGATCCGCGATTCCGACGGCTACATGGATCCGGCCAAGTCCGAACTGAGCCGCAAGGTGGACCGGATGGGCAAGATCGTGGACCGGCACCTGAACGTGTTCCATGTGGAGACGGTGCTGAACAACCGGATGTACTCCGACGCCCTCTCGTTCCTCGGCAAGGACGAGGACGAGTTCAGCGACCTCGACCGGCTGAAGCTCGCGGGAACGCGGTGGTCGCTGAGCCGCCTTCCCGCGCCGGCGAAGCGGCAGTTCCTGCACCGCATCCCGGGCGCCTTCGAGCTGATCGGCTGCTACGCGGGCTCGACGGAGCCCGTGCACGAAAAGACGCTCGAGCGTTCCTTCCAGCAGTACGCGGTCCCCGTGAAGGGACAGTGCGACATCCTGCTGTCCGGGATCCCCTACATCTCGCCCTACAACGTGAACTCGATCCTGAACCCGCTCCTCGTCCAGGTCATGGGTCCGGGCTACCTGTTCAACCTGTACCGGGGCAAGCCCCTGATCAAGAAGGGCGGCACCCTGATCCTGGCCCACCCCTGCCACGACGACTTCGATCCCCTGTTCCATCCCAGTTACATCGAGTTCTTCCACCGGCTGCTCCCGGAGACCCGGGACCCCTTCGTGCTGCGGACCAAGTACGAGGAGGAGTTCGCGCACAACCCGTCCTACGTGCAGATGTACCGGGACGGGAACGCCTACCACGGGGCCCATCCGTTCTTCATGTGGTACTGGGGCGAGAACGGGCGCCAGCACGTCGGCCGGATCATCGTGGCCGGGGCGAAGAACCAGCACGTCCCCGAGATCCTCGGCTGGGAATCGGCGGAGACGGTGACCGAGGCGATCGCGATGGCGCGCAGCACCCACGGCCGCTCCGCGGAGATCACCATGCTCCACGTCCCGCCGATCATGATCCCCGAGGTGTCCTAGGTCCGCCGTGGCCGACCCTGCCCGCCCCCGGATCGACGTGGGCGAAGCCTTCGCCGGCCGGAGCATCCTGCTGCTCGGCGGGACCGGGTTCCTGGGCAAGGTCTGCCTCGGGATGCTCCTCGAGTTCTTCCCGGAGATCCGGCGCGTCTATCTCATGGTGCGGGCCGCCGGCGAGGCGGAGAGCCGGGTGCGGTTCGAGGACATCATGGAGAACTCCCCGGCGCTCTCGCCGCTGCGCGAGCGCCACGGCGCCGGGCTACGCGACTTCCTGGACGAGAAGATCGTCGTCCTCGGCGGGGACATCACGAGCGACAACCTCGGCTATTCGGAAGAACGCGCCGCCGGGATCGCCGCCGACATCGACCTGGTGCTCAACTGTTCCGGCCGGGTGACCTTCAACCCGTCGCTCGAGGCGGCGCTCCAGACGAACGTCCACGGGACCCGGAACACCATCGCCTTCGCGCGCCGCATGAAGCGCCCCGCGCTCGTGCACATCAGCACCTGTTTCGTCGCGGGCATGCGGTCGGGCGAGGTGCGCGAGGACGAACCGCTGATCGGCTACTTCCCGCGCCGCGACCGGGAGGACCAGGAGTTCTCGGTCGAGAAGGAGATCGAGGACTGCGAACGCCTCGCCGCCCGGGTGCGCGACGAAGCCGAGGACAAGTCGCGGGTGGACGCCTTCCAGGAAGCGGCCCGCAAGCGGTTCGCCGAGGAGGGCCGCGATCCGGACGATGCGCGTTCGCTGTCGCTCGCGATCGCCCGCGAGCGGAAGGAGTGGATCCGCCGCCGGCTCCGCGACCTCGGCATCGAAAAAGCGCAGGGCTGGGGCTGGCCGAACATCTACACCTACACGAAGAGTCTCGGGGACCAGCTCGTGGCGGGCGCGGAGGGCGTCGCGCGCGCCATCGTTCGCCCGGCGGTCGTGGAGAGCGCGCTCTCGTTCCCCCACACCGGCTGGAACGAGGGCTTCACCACCAGCGCCCCGCTGGTGCGGATGGCGCTCCGCGGCCAGAACCTGTTCCCGGTCGGTCCGGGGGTGGTCCTGGACGTCGTGCCGGTGGACCTGGTCGCCTCGGCGACGCTGGCGGTCGCCGCCGAGACGATCGTGGCGGAGCCCCACCTCGTGTACCAGGTGTCCAGCGGGGACCGGAATCCGGCCCGGGTGGAGCGGCTCGTGGACATCGTCGGGATCTACAAGCGCCGGCACTTCCGCGACAAACCGACCGGGGTGAAGCTCTGGAACGAGGCGCTCGCCCGGATGGAGGCGCAGGCGGTCCGCGCCGACCGCTTCGAAAAACACACCCTCAAGTGGATGCGGCAGTCCGCCTCCGCGCTGTCCGGCGTGCTCGAGCGGGCCGGTGACGAACCCATCGGTCCCCTGGTCGGGGTGGTGGAGGCGCTCCAGCGGAACGTGGACTCGTTCGAGGACTTCGTCGTCCAGGGCGAGCGGCAGTACCACACGTTCCGGCCCTTCATCGCCGGCGAGGAGTTCATCTTCCGCGCCGACAACACCCACGACCTTTTCTCCCGGCTCGACGGCAACGACGGAAAGCTCTTCTTCAATCCCGAGGAGATCGACTGGTACGACTACTGGCTCCACGTCCACCTGCCGGGCCTCGAGAAGTGGGTGTTCCCGGCGCTCGAGGACCAGGAGCGCGGCCAGCGCCGCGCGCAGAAACGCGTCTACACCTACCGGACGATCAACGAGCTGTTCGAGGCCTGCACGAAGAACCACGCCGGAAGGGTCGCGATGCGGATCACCCGCGGCGGCCGGGAGGAGCGCTACACCTACGCCGATCTCCGGGAGTGCGTGCTCCGGGGGGCCGCGTTCCTGGCCGCCCGGGGGCTCGCCGCCGGCGATCACGTCGGGCTGATCGGCGAGAACTCCCCCGAGTGGGGCATGGCGTACTTCGCCATCCAGCGGATCGGGGCGACCGCCATCCCGCTCGAACGCGACCTGCGCCGCGAGGAAATCGTCCGGCTGCTCCGGCTCGGGGACGCCAGGGCGGTCCTGATGAGCGACGCGCTGTTCGAGCGGCACGCCGGGCTCTCCAGCGACAACGGCGCCGCGCCACCCGCCGCCGCCCATCCGTTCCGGGACGTCTTCGCGATGGGAGAAACGGAGGACGGAGAGGCGGCCCCTCCAAGGGCCGTCCGTACCAGCCCGACGGCGCTGGCCTCCATCCTGTTCACCTCCGGAACGACCGGCACACCCAAGGGCGTGATGCTGACGCATCGGAACTTCACCTCGCTGGTGGCCAAGCTGCTGTCGGTCTACGACATCGGCGAAAAGGACGGCGCGCTCAGCATCCTGCCGCTGCACCATTCCTTCGAGTTCACCACCGGCTTCCTGCTGCCGCTGTCCCGGGGCGCCCAGATCGCCTATCTGGAAGAGATCGGCCCCGAAGCCATCAACACGGAACTGCAGAAGGGGCACACCACCTGCATCGTGGGAGTGCCGGCGCTGTGGGATCTCCTGCGGCGGCGCATCCTGGCGCCCTTCGCGGACCGGTCGCAGCGGGCTGAGGACCTCGCCACCGCCCTGATCGACGCGGCGCACCTCCTTCGGGAGGACACCGGAGTCAACGTCGGGCCCGCGGTCTTCCTGCCGGTCCACACCGCGCTGGGAGGCAGGATCCGCTATCTGATCAGCGGCGCGTCCGCGCTCTCCGAGGCGACCTGGAAGGCGTTCCGGGGCCTCGGGTTCCACATCGCCCAGGGCTACGGGCTCACGGAAGCGGCGCCCGTGCTGACGGTGACCTCGCCGGACGGCCCCGTTCCCATCGGCAGCGTCGGCAAGGCGCTTCCCGGGATCGAGATCCGCATCGTGGACCCCGACGCTTCGGGGGTCGGCGAGGTCGCGGCGAAGGGCCCGAACGTCATGGCCGGGTACTACGGAAACGAGGAGGCGACGGCGGAAGCGCTGCGCGACGGCTGGCTCTACACGGGCGACCTGGGGCGCCTCGATGAGCAGGGACACCTCTTCCTCGTCGGCCGCCGCAAGGACGTGATCGTGGACAGCGGGGGCAAGAACATCTACCCGGACGAGGTGGAGGAGATCTATGCCGCGCCGGACCTGATCGCCGAACTCGCCGTTGTGGGACTTCCCGACGGAATGGCCGAGCAGGTGGCGGCGGTGGTGGTCCCGAAGGAAAAGACCCCGGAAGGGCGGCAGCGCGTCGAGACCCACTTCCGGTCCGTTTCGTCCCGGCTGCCGCTGCACAAGCGGATCAAGACCGTCGAGTTCTCGGACGAGGCGCTTCCCCGGACGGCCACCCGCAAGGTGAAACGCGGCGAGCTGGTGCACTGGCTGCGCGACCGGCGCCGCGAGGCGGCCGCCGAATCCGGCGAGGAGGCCGCCTCGGGGAACCGGATTCTCGAACTGATCGCCTCCATCTGCGAGCGTCCGGTTTCGGAGATCCGGACGTCGTCCTCCTTTGCCGAGCTGGGCTTCGACAGCCTCATGTACAACGAACTCGCGGCCGGGCTCGACGCCGAGTTCGGCGAGTCGGCGGCTCCCGAAGCGCTTGCCAACATGGCCACCATCGAGGAACTGGTGCTCGCCATGCGGGCGCCCCCGGGGGGCGTCCGGGGCCGCCGTCCGCGCCGCGGCGAGTCCCGGAAGAAGCGCGAGGAGGACGAGATCGAGATTCCGCCGGCCGTGGCCAAGGCCGGTCGCGCGGCGCTGACCGAGGTCCAGCACTGGTTCTACCACCAGGTGCTGGAGCCGACCTTCACGGGCCGGGCGCACGTCCCGAACCACACGAACTACCTGGTGGTGGCGAACCACGGTTCCCATCTCGACATGGGACTCGTGAAGATGGCGCTCGGAGACGCGGGCTCGAACCTGCTGGCCCTGGCCGCCGCCGACTACTTCTTCGACAACCGGGTGAAACGCACCTTCTTCGGCAACTTCACCAACCTCGTCCCGATGGAACGCCGCGGCTCGCTCCGCGAGTCGCTGGACCGGGCCGCGGGGTATCTGCACCAGGGCTACAGCGTGCTGGTGTTTCCGGAGGGAACCAGATCCCGGAGCGGGCAGATCCAGAAGTTCCGGCGCGGGTTCGCGCACCTGGCGTACCGCTGCCGGGTCGGCGTCCTGCCGATCCATCTCGACACCTGGGGAGCGTTCCCTCCCGGCGCCGTCGGGCTCCGTGCGCGCACCGTGGCGGCGCGGATCGGGCCGTTCCTCTCCCACGATTTCCTGCTCCGCTTCGGTGGGGAAGGGGTCCGGGCCGCGGTTGCGGAGGCGCGGGTGACCGCGCTCGTCCAGACCATGGTCGAGCGTCTGGGGCGTCAGGAACCGATCCAGCTCGAGGAGGAGGCGGCGCGCATCCTCGAAGCCGCCGAGCCCGCCGGCGCGGAATCCCGACATGCCGCCGGTTCGCCGGCGAACGACCGGGTGCCCGATCCGACGCCGGTAGGCTGAACGCGTGACCGAAGCGACTTCCGGGACCGCTCCGGTATTGGTCACCGGCGCGACCGGCTTTCTCGGCAGCCACCTGCTGCCGCTGCTGCTCGAGGAAGACGAGCCCGTCCGCGTGCTCGCCCGCCAGCCCGCGCCCGGACTCTCGGCCCGCGGCGTGGAGGTCGTGGTCGGCGACGTGGTCTCGGGAGCGGGGCTGGAGGAGGCGCTCGAGGGCGTCCGGCGGGTCTTCCACCTCGCCGGACGGGTCTCCCGCGATCCGGATGCGGCCGCCAGTCTCCAGCGGGTTCACGTGGGCGGCGCCCGCACGCTGGCGGCCGCTGCCCGGCGGGCGGGGGTGGAGCGGATCCTGCTCGTGTCCACCAGCGGGACCGTCGCGGTCTCGCGCGATCCGGAACCCGACTGCGACGAGACGGCGCCCGTTCCCATCGAGCTGATCGGGCGCTGGCCCTACTACCGGAGCAAGTGGTTGCAGGAGCGCGCGCTGCTCGCCGACGCCGGCGACATCGAGGTGGTGATCGTGAACCCGTCGCTGCTCCTCGGTCCCGGGGACGAGCGGCTGTCTTCGACGGGGGACGTGCTGCGCTTCCTGTCCGGCCAGCTCAGCGTGATTCCGCCGGGCGGGCTGAACTTCGTGGATGTCCGGGATGCGGCGGCCGGGGTGGTGGCCGCCATGGCGAAGGGCCGGAGCGGCCAGCGCTACCTGCTCGGCGGGCACAACTGGAGCTTCGCGGACTTCTTCGCCCGTCTCGCGGAGGTGTCCGGTTCGCCCGCGCCGCGCCTGCGGCTCGCGCGCGGTCTCTACACGGCGGGCGCCCTGCTCACCGAGGAGGTCGCGCGCCAGGTCGGACGTGAGCCGGCAGTGGACCGCATCAGCCGGGAAATGGCGGCCTGCTACTGGTATTTCAGTTCCGAAAAGGCGACGCGCGAACTGGGCCACGACCCGCGCGATGGCCGCGTCACGCTCCTCGAGACCGTGAACTGGTTCCGCGGCCGCGAGTCCTCCTGATCCGGGCGGCGTCCCCGGCGTTCCAAGCCGGCGCCATCAGGGCTGTTGGTGGGCCGCCGTATCATGGCGATCCCCTGACCAGCGTGGACCGCATCGAAGCCCTCGCCCGGCCCGACAAGTGGTACCTGGGGGGACTCGACGGTCTGCTCTGGGCCCCGCCGTTCCCCCGCTGGCTGCACCGGCCCGGATTCTGGGACGGGGCCCATCTGCTGCAGTACGAGACGGGACCCTGTTTTTCGGTGGCCCTGCTGGACGGTTCGGGCGCGGAGATTCCGCTGTCGGCGGGGCCTGACGGACTCCGCTGGCGACCGGACATGCTCGTCGCCGAGTGGCGGACCGGGCAGGGCGAGCCGGCGGTCGAGACCCGGCAGGTCCTCCCCGGCGGCGTCCTCGAGAGCGCCTGGGCGCTCCCGCCCGGAGCGGCCGCGGGGTTCCTGGTCGCGTTCACGGCCCAGCCGGCAGTCTCGGTGTGCGAGCTGGAGCCGTCCTCCGGAGGCCTGCGCTGGGTGCGGCGCCTCGCCGACCGGGCCGGACAGAAGCTGTCGGTGGGGATCGAGATCGGCGGGTCCGGCACCCCCATGTGGCGCCGGGTTCTTTTCTCCGAGGGCGGTGCGCGGCCCGATTGGACCGCGTCTCCGTTCGCGGAAGGGGAGACCGGGGACGTCGACGACGCGGGCGGCATCCTCGAGCCGGCCAACGCTCGGAGCGGCTGGCTCTGGGTGGCGGTGGCGTTCCCGGTTCCCGCGTCCGGCCAGGCGCCCCTCTCGCTCCGCATGCGTCTCGACCCACGGCTGTCCGAACCACCCTGGCAAGGGAGCCGCGTCGAGGCCGATCACCTCTCCTGGGAGTCCTTCTTCGCCGGCTTCCCCGCTTTCACCTGCGGCGACGCCCATCTCGATCGCACCTTCGACTACCGCATCTACGGCCTGGGCCTCAACCGCATCGAGGGCCGCTCGGGCAACGTGCGCCAGCCCTGCATCGCGGAGGGAATCGAGTACTTCCACGTCCCGATCACCTACAGCGCCCAGTGCCACATGATGGAGATGCGCTGGCGCGCCGGCGGCCGCGAGGCGTGGGGATCGCTCCTCAACTTCCTCGACAACCAGAAGGAGGACGGCTCGCTTCACGGACGGCTCTACCCGAACCACCTCGAACGCACCGACTTCTACCACGCGAACTGGGGCGACGCCCTGCTCGCGGTGGACGCGATGCACCCCGACCCCGCGGCCCTGGCGCGCTGCTACGACGGGCTGTCCCGCTACGCCCGCTGGCTGGACCGTTCGCGCGATCCCGAGGGCTCGGGCATGTTCACCGTCGTGAACCACTTCGAGACCGGGCAGGAGTACATGTCGCGGTACCTGGCGGTGGACCCGGAGGCGGACGTGCGCGGCTGGGGGCCGCGCCTCTGCCTCAAGGGCATCGACGTGACGGTCTATGCGCACCAGCTCTTCCGCGCGCTCGCGAGGCTCGCCGGGCGAGTCGGGCGGCCGGGGGACGCCTCCGACTGGCGGGCGCTCCAGCTACGTTGCGGGGCCGCGATCACGGAGCGCATGTGGTGCCCCGAGGCGCGCTTCTTCACCGACGTGGACGGACGCACCTTCGAGCGTACCGGCGTCAAGGCCGCCGTGGGTTTCTACCCGATGCTGGCCGGCCTGGTGGACGGCTCCCGCCTCGACGCCCTGATGGACCACCTCGAGAACCCGCGGACCTTCGGCACCCCCTTTCCGGTGCCGTCCTCCAGCGTGGACGACCCCCGTTTCTCCGCCGAGGGGATCTGGCGGGGCAAGCGGCGCAACTGCCCGTGGAACGGCCGGGTGTGGCCGATGACGACCAGCCACGTGATCGAAGGACTGCTGCGCTGCTGGCGGCGGGGGAACGGGCGCGCCGGCGAGCTGGCCGCCGACCGGCTCCTCCGCTTCGTGCGCCTGATGTTCGAAGACGGCGACCCGCGCCGCCCCAACGCCTTCGAGCACTACCACCCCTATACCGGCCGGGCCTGCCACTTCCGCGGCATCGACGACTACCAGCACTCGTGGGTGCTGGACCTGCTCGCCCGGGGGATCGCCGGGCTCCACTTCGACGAGGAAGCCGTCGAGGTGCGGCCGCTGCCGCACGAGCTGTCTCCGGTGCGGCTGGGGCCGGTGAGCGCCCGCGGGCGCCGCGTCACCGTCGACCTCGACGACGGCCGGATCTCGCTGGCCGTGGATGGAACCCGGCACGAGGGGCCCCGGGGACGGACGCTCCGGGTGGAGTGGGAGACGTTGAACCGGCGGGGGGAGGGCCGGCGGCCATGACGCGCGAGCCGCGGGCAGTGGTGCTGAAGGGCATCCGGAAGCGTTTCGGGGACGTCACGGCCGTGGCGGACGTCGATCTCGAGATCCGCCCCGGCGAGCTGATGGTGCTGGTGGGTCCTTCGGGGTGCGGCAAGAGCACGCTGCTGCGCCTCATCGCCGGTCTCGAGGAGCGGGACGCCGGGGAGGTGTGGATCGGGGACCGGTGCGTGGATGACGTCGCGCCGGGCGGCCGCGACGTGGCGATGGTCTTTCAGAGCTACGCCCTCTACCCGCACATGACCGTCGCCGGGAACCTGGGCTTCGGCCTCCGGGTGCGGGGCGCGGATACGGCCGCGACCGAGGCGCGCGTGAACGAGGTTGCCGGCGTGCTGGGGCTCCGGGGGCTCCTGTCGCGGCGTCCCGGCCAACTCTCGGGAGGACAGCAGCAGCGGGTGGCGCTGGGACGGGCGATGGTGCGCGATCCCGGCGTCTTTCTCTTCGACGAGCCGCTGTCGAACCTGGACGCCGCGCTGCGGCTCCAGACCCGCGACGAGATCGCGGCGCTCCACCGCCGCCTCGGCACGACCATGATCTTCGTCACCCACGACCAGGTCGAGGCGCTCTCGCTCGGCCAGCGGGTTGCGGTGATGGACCACGGCCGGGTGCAGCAGGTGGGGACGCCCCACGAGGTTTACCGAAGACCCGCCAACCTCTTCGTGGCGGGCTTCGTGGGATCGCCGCCCATGAACCGGCTTCCCGTGGTCCGCGACCGGGAAGGGCGCCTCGCGGGCGGCCCGTTCGTCTTCCCGGGAGCCTCGCCCCACCGCGAAGCCACGTTGGGGGTCCGGCCCGAGGACCTCGCGCTCGCCGTCGTCGCCCCGCCTGACCCCGGCTCGAACCCCGACTTCACCGCAACCGCGCTGCGCGTCGAGTCGCTCGGCAGCGAACAGCGGATCCACCTCGACGGACCGGGCGATGCCGCCTGGGTGGCGCGGGCGCCGTCCGCGCTACACGTCACCGCCGGCGACCGGGTGGCGGTCTCGGTTGCGTGGGAGCGGACGCATCTTTTCGGCGCCGACGGCGGCCGGATCGGGGCGGCGTCCCGGCCGGTTCGGGGTTCGCGTCCATGAGGGTCCTCATCCCGGCCGCCCTGTCCCTCGCCGCCGTCGCCTGTTTCCCCGCGGGTTCCGGCGTCTCGCCCGGCGTCACCACCCTTCGGGTCGCCCTTTGGGCCGGCGGTTTCGAACTCGAGATCGAGCAGCAGGTCGCCGATCGCTACGAGGCGTTGCGCCCGGGGACGCGCGTCCTTCTCGAGTCCGCGCCGAACGGATACGAGGAGCGTCTCCTCACCTCCATCGCGGCGGGCCACCCCCCCGACGTGTACCTCCTCGACTCGCCCGACATCCCCACGTTCGTGGACCGGGGACTGGCGGTGGACCTGACGCCCTACCAGGAGGCGCTGGACTTTCGGGCCGACCGGGTCTTCCCGCAGGTCCTCGAGGCGTACCGGCGCGGGCGGGCCCTGTTCGCGCTGCCCAAGGACTTCACTCCGATGGTGATCTACGCGAACCGCGCGGTGCTGGCGGGCGCGGGGATCGACCGGACCCTGGTCGGGCAAACCGGCGCCTGGGCGAGCGGCTGGACCTGGGAGGACTTTCGCCGCGCGGCCCGTTCCGTGACCACCGACCGGGACGGCGACGGCAGGCCGGACGTCTACGGCTTCGATTTCCCCCGCAATCTCTTCCAATGGGTGCCGTTCGTCTGGTCGGCTGGCGGAGACATCCTCGCGCCCGGCGGGGACCGCGCCACGGGCTACCTGGACGGCCCGGCGGCGCTCTCCGCCTACGCCTTCCTCACCGAACTGGCCGAGGAGAAACTGACGCCGGGCGCCCAGTTCATCCAGCAGGCGGACCCGGCGCGGGAAGCCCGGTTCGCTTCGGGCGGACAGGCGTTCCTGCTGTCCGGGCACTGGACGCTCCCCCTCTTCCACGACCTGGTGCGCGCCGGCGCGCTGGACCTGGCGATCCTGCCGATTCCGCACCATCCGTCGCAGCCGGCTGCGACGAGCGTCCTCTACGCGTCCGGGTGGGCGGTGCCCCCGAATGCGGCGAACCTCCGTCAGGCAATCGACCTGGCCGGCTTCCTCGCCTCGCCCGAAGCGCAGCGGATCCGGGCGCGCTCGGGTCTGGCGATCCCGACGCGGGTTGACGTCGCCGCGGAGATCGCCGCCGCCGATCCCACGGGCGTGGAGGACGCGTTCATCGCGCTGGCGGAGCGGGCCCGCGTGACCTGGGGCGCGACCGTGCGCGACTTCTCGCGGGTCGAGCGGCTGGCGCTGGAGATCATGGATCGGCGGCTGCTGCGAGGGGAACCGCTCGAACTCAGTGCGGCGGAGGTGGCGCGCCGGGTGGACGAGGTTCTGGCGCGGTGAGAAGGGCGGGCGCGGCCGGCATGATCCCCCTGGTGGCCGCCGGGGCGGTCGCCGCGGCCACCGCCCTGATCCTCGCGGTGGCCGCGGACGCGCCATCCGGGGCCCGGGAGCACCGCAACCGCGAGGAGGCCCGGGCGGCAGCCGCCCTGTACGAGCTACCGGGGGTTGCGGAGGCGGACGTGGTGGCGCTCCTCGACGGTCGCGCGCGGATCGTGGCGCCGGAAGCAGGCGGGTTCGGGCCGGGGGTCCATGCCTACCGGGCCGGTGCGCTCGAGCCGGCCGCGTGGATCGCGGTCGAGCCGCGGGGCGAGGGCCGCAGCTGGCCGTGGGCCGCCTCCCTTTTCGCCCTGCTCGGGGCGCTGGGCATGGCGGCGTGGGCGGGGGCACAGCGCCTTGCTCCGCCTCGGCCCCGTTTTCCCGCGGCGCCCGCGCTCTTCTGTGCCGTGGTGTTCGCACTCGTCGCGGTCGCCGCGCAGCAATGGGCGCGCGGGGAACTGGAAGCCATCAGCGCCTCCCGCCTCACCGGAGGCCTGCGCGCGGCCGAGATCGCCGGGGCGTCCGGTGCGGATTCCGAAGCGGCCGCCCGCGTGGCCGGCCTTCCCTGGGCGAGCGGCGCGGCGCTGGACGAGCCGGACCGGATCTGGACGATGCCCCGGGAGGTCGGCGAGGCGATCGCCGCCGACGCACGCCTCCGGACCGCCCCGCGCTACACCGTGGCGGCCGGCGGCGCCGCCTACCACGGCGGCAGCATCGTGCTGCCCCCGGACCGCCCGGTTCGGGCGGGAAGCCCGGACGACACCCTGCACCTCGTCTTCCTCGGCTACGAGGAAACGGCGTCCCCGGCCGTCGCGCTGATGGCCTCCGCACTCGGGTCTGCGCTTCTCGTCTCGCTCGTCCTCTTCCTCCTCCCCCTCGCCGCGCGTCCCCGGGCCCTCTCAAGGACCCTCGCGGCCTGGGCGTTCCTCACCCCGGCGGCAGCCTTGCTCGTGGTCTTCACCTTCGGACCCCTGCTCTTCTCGCTGTGGATCTCCCTGCACCACTGGAGCCTGATCGACCCTGCCCACCCGTTTGCCGGACTCGAGAACTACCGCGCCCTCCTGAGCGACGGCGCCTGGTGGTCGGCGGTTGGCAACACCGCCGTCTTCACGCTGCACGTCCCGCTCGCGATGGCCGTCGCGCTCTCGCTGGCGCTCCTCACGCGGGAGTCCCGGCGGGCCGTCCGCTGGGCGCGTCTCGCGCTGTTCCTGCCCAGCATCACGAGCGTGGTGGCGATCGCGGTCGTGTGGAAGTGGCTGCTCAACGACGGCTACGGCCTCGCGAACCGGGCGCTCGGCGCCATCGGGCTCGGACCGGTCGCGTGGCTCTCCTCGCCGGACGTCGCACTCGTCAGCCTGATGGTGATCGGCGTCTGGATGGTGGTGGGATACCAGATGGTGGTCTTTCAGGCCGGGCTGGCAGCCATCCCCCGCGTTTGGTACGACGCCGCGAGGGTGGACGGCGCCGGCCCGTGGCAGCGCTTCCGGCACGTCACGCTGCCGGGACTGCGCCACACGCTCTTTTTCGTGCTGGTCACGTCGGTGATCGGTTCGTTCCAGGTCTTCGGCCTCGTCTACGTCATGACCGAGGGCGGACCGCTCGGCGCGACGGACGTCGCCGTCTACCACATCTACCGGGAGGCCTGGGAGTTCCTCCGTTTCGGCAACGCCGCCGCGATGAGCTGGGTCCTCTTCGGCGTCGTCTTCGCCGCCACCTGGCTCCACTTCCGCTTTCTCGAAAGAAGGAGCGCGCATGCCTGACGCGAGGACGGCTGCCCGAAGAGCCGTCGGGTTCTCCCGCGCGCTCCTGCTCGCCTTCGCCTGCCTGGCCATGGCGGCGCCCTTCCTGTGGATGGCGGCCACCAGCCTCATGGGCCAGCTGGAGGTCTTCGGTTCCGGCCGGCTGTTCCCGGAGTCGCCCCTTTGGTCGAACTATCCCGAAGCGCTGACCGCCCAGCCGTTCGGACGCTATTTCCTGAACTCGCTGATCTTCGCCACGGTCGTGGTCGCCGGTCAGGTGTTCACCGCCACCACCGCCGGCTACGCCTTCGCCCGCTGCGATTTTCCGGGGCGCGACGCGTTGTTCATGGTCTTCCTGGCGACCATGATGGTCCCCGCGGTCATCGTGCTCATCCCCCGCTTCCTCATGATCGACGCCCTCGGCTGGATCGACAGCTATCGGGGCCTGGTCTCGACCGAACTGGTCTCGGTGTGGGGCATCTTCCTGATGCGCCAGTACTTCCGCACGCTGCCGCGCGAACTGGAGGATGCCGCGCGGGTCGACGGCGCCGGCCACTGGCGGATCTTCCGGAGCGTCGCGCTGCCGCTCGCGAAGCCCGCGGTGGCCACCCTGGCGCTCTTCGCCTTCATCGACGCCTGGAAGAACTTCATGTGGCCGCTGCTCGTCACCCGCTCCATGGAGATGCGGGTGGTGGAGGTGGGGATCGCGGCTTTCCATTCCACGTACGAGATCAACTGGCCGTACCAGATGGTGGCGGGGGTCGTCGCGGCGCTCCCGATCGCGCTCCTCTTCCTCTTTACCCAGCGGTACTTCGTGCGGGGGATCCAGCTGGAGGGGATTCGCTGACGACCAGTGGATACAGTGACGTGAGCGCGATGAGCATCCGGAAGACCGAGCCGCGGGCGCGCCGCGCCGCGACCGCCTTCGCGGTGATCGCGCTCGCGGGACTCTTCGCCGCGCCGGCCCACCCCCAGCGTGTCCCCGATCCCCCGTCGGGCGATCTGGCCGCGCTGTCGGTCCCGCGCTTCCCCATCGCGACTTCGCCCGTCGAACTCGCCGGCCCCGTGCGGCCGGGCGAGTACCTCGGCGTTACCGGCCCGCGCGCGGCGTGGCTGGGGGTGGAGACCGGCGAAGCCGAACTGTGGGTCCATCCGCTCAAGGTCGGACGCCGGTTCCGGCTCTCCTTCGCAACACCCCGCTACGGCGCCCCCATTCCGGGCGAGCGGGTCGCCCGCACCGTCCAGGTGCGGCCGGAGCTGACCACGATCACCTACAGCCACGCGGCCTTCCAGGTGCGCCAGCACATCCTCGCCCCCCGGGAGACCGATACCCCGGGCATCCTCGTACTGCTCGAGGTGGACAGCCCGGACCCGCTCGAGATCGTCGCCGAGTTCCATCCCGTCCTCGACTTCATGTGGCCGGCGTCGCTGGGGGGGCAGTACGCCTTCTGGGACGGGGGGAGGCGCGTCTTCGTCCTCTCCGAGAGCCGGGAGCGGCACAACGCGGTCGTCGGTTCGCCCTGGGCGACGAACTCGGTGGAGCACCCGGCGCACCAGCTCGGCGAATCGCCCCGAACGATGGTCATCCCGGTCGATCCGGAGCGGGCCCGGCGCGAGTTCATTCCCATCGCCATCGCCGCGGGAAGCGCGCCGCGCGACACGGTCTTCGCCCACTACGCCCGCCTGATCGCGGACGCCGAGCGGCTCTACCGGGGCACGCGGACCTGGGCCGACGCGGCAATGGCCGCCACCGCGTCCATCGAGACCCCCGACCCTTCCCTGGACCTTGCGCTGGAGTGGGCGAAGATCAACCTCGAGGAGCAGCGCGTCTGCAACCCCGATCTGGGTTGCGGCCTGGTCGCGGGCTGGGGACTCTCCGGCAGCGGCGCCCGCCCGGGATTCGGGTGGTTCTTCGGCGGCGACGCGATGATGAACACCTTCGCCATGGACGCCCTCGGCCAGTGGGAGCTGGTCGCCGAGGAACTCCGCTTCCTGGCCCGCTACCAGCGCGACGACGGCAAGATCACCCACGAGATCTCGCAGGGCGCGGCGCACATCGACTGGTTCGAGGCCTATCCCTACGCCTACTACCACGCCGACACGACTCCCTACTGGATGCTGGCGCTCCACCAGTACTGGCGGGCGAGCGGCGATGACGGGTTGCTCGAGGAACTCTGGCCGGCATACCGGCGAGCCTTCGAGTGGTGCCTGAGCGCCGAAACCGACGGTGACGGCATCATCGAGAACACCGCCGGGGGCCTGGGGGCCGTCGAGGTGGGGGGGCTGGGGGCGGCGATCCACCAGGACATCTACCTGGCCGGAGTCTGGGTCGCGGCGCTGGAGGGCGCGCTGGCGATGGCGGAGCGGCTGGGGGACCCGGTGGTGGCCGAGCAGGCCGCGCGGATCGCCCCGGTCGCCCGCGCGACCCTCAATGGCGCCTACTGGCGGGCCGAGGAGGGTCACCACGCCTTCGGCATCCTCACGGACGGCAGCACCAACGACAACCTGACGGTCTGGCCGGCCACGGCCGCCGCGTTCGGCCTGCTCGACGAAGAGCGCGCCCTCGGGACGCTGACCCGGATGGCGGGCGACCGCCTGTCGTCCGACTGGGGCGCGCACATGCTGTCGACGGAGAGCGACCTGTACGACCCCCTCCAGTACAACATGGGGACCGTCTGGCCGTTCGTGACCGGCTACGCGTCCTGGGCCCAGTACCGCTACCGGCGTCCGTGGGCGGGCTTTCACCTGATGGATGCGGTCAAACAGATGACCTACGACTGGAGCCTGGGCCGTCATGGCGAGCTCTTCTCGGGCACCTTCTACCAGCCGCTCGACCAGACGGTGCCGCACCAGTTCTTCGCCAGTTCGATGCTGGTGACTCCCCTGCTGCGCGGCGTGTTCGGCTGGGACCCCGACGCTCCGAACGGGAGCGCGCGCCTCGCGCCCCAGTTGCCGGCCGACTGGCGGGAGGCGGCGGTGCGCGGCCTGCGGGTGGGCGAGACGACGATCGACGTGGAGATCCGCGGCGGTCCGGGCCCGGAGGGCGGGGAGCGCCTGATTCGGATCACGAGCGAAGGCCCCCCGGCGGCCATCGAGTTCCTCCCCGATGCCCCGGCGGGTGCCGCGGACGTGCTCGTGACGATGACCGGAGGCGACTGGGTAGGGGCGGAAGCGGCTGGTCCCGCGCCGGGCACGACGCGTCCGTCCAGGGCAATCCGGGTGACCGGAGGCCGGCCCGCGGAGATCACCGTGACCTGGAAGGGAGGACTGGCGGTGGCGCCGCCCCGGATCGATCTTGAGCCGGGCCAGCGCAGCACGGGGTTGCGGATCATCGACCTGCGCTCGGAGGCGGACGGCTGGACGCTCGTCACGGAGGGTTCCGCCGGTCACGAGTACCTGGTGGATCTCCTCGGTGTCCCGGTGGCGGCGGCGATCGTGGAGGGGGACGCTGGCGTGGAGCCGGCTCCGGCCCAGGCCGACGCCGGCCCCGGACGGGCTCGTCGTGGCGAGACGGGTGGCGGCAGCTTCCGGGTCCGCTTCGCGCCGGGGAGCGGACGCCGCACGGCCACGATGCGGTTGACGCCGATCGGCTAGCCAGCGACGAACGCGTCGGGATGCAGGTCGGCGCCCTCGAGGCCCGCCGCTGGGCGGGCCTGGTCTTTTCCCCCGGGCCGGGCCACGGCGTGGGGATCCGCCTCGCCTTCGTCACTCCGGCCGGTGAACGCCGGGAGTGGGATGACTGGTACGGGATGGTTTCCCGGGTCGGTCCCCACGCGCCGGACTTCTCCTACGCGCGCGTCGAGTTTGTCGTGGATTCGGAGCCGCCGCCGGGAGCGGATGCCGGGGGTGGTGCTGCGGAATCAGGATCCCGGACGCCGGCCGGACGCCTCGTCCTGGAGTGGTCGCGCCGGGACGACGCGGTGGCCCTGCGCGTCAGGGTGGAGGCGGCGGGTTGTCTCGAGTTGATTGGGGACGCCCCGTGGGGATGGGAGGAGCGATGGGAGGAAGCGGGGACGGAATCCCCGTCCTGGCGTGCCCGGGTGCCGCGCGGGGAGGGCGGGGAGGACCTCGAGATCCTGGCCGCCTTTGCGGGCGGGACCAGGCAGCAATCGGCCCCGGAAGCCTCCGGCCGCGAGGTGGCCTGGCGCCTCGAAGCCGGGGGCGGGGCCGCCGCGCAGGTGGCGATGGTCACCGCGTGGGGCGGGAAGGAGCCCCGCCGCCTGCTCGGCGAAGCCGACGCCTGGGTCGACGAGGCCCGCGCGGCCTGGGAGCGGCGGCGCCCCCGGGTGCCGGGCCACCCCGATCTGGCGGAGAGCATCGCCGACAACCTGATGTGGACGGTGCTGATGCAGCCGGAAACCGGCAGGCTGTACACCCCCGCCGGCCGCCGGTGGATCTTCCCGGCCCCGGAAAGCGCCGGGTCCAGCGCGCCGGAAACCGACGACTGGACCATTTTCGGTTGGGACACGTTCTTCAACGCCCTGCTGCTCGCGACCGTGTCAGGAGACCTCGCCTGGTCTACGCTGCTCGCGGGAACCGGAACGCAGTACCCGAACGGGAACATTCCCAACTGGCGGAGCCGACGCGGGGGCACCCCCGATCGCTCGCAGCCGCCGGTCGGTTCGTTCGCCGCGTTGCGCCTCTACCGCGCGCACCCCGACCCGAAGGCGCTGGCGGCCGCCTACCCGGCCCTCCTCGCCTGGGCCGACTGGTGGGTCGCGGACCGGAACGGACGGCCGCGCCGGGAGGGGCTGACCCCCGGACTGCTCGCCTGGGGTTCCGACACCGACCTCGTGCCCGGCCCCGGCAGGGTGCCCCCGTGGGAAGAGGGCGCGTCCGGCCACCAGCGCGCCGCCTGGGAATCGGGCCAGGACGACCTGCCGCTCTGGGACGAGGCCGAGTGGGATCCCCGGCGGCAGACCCTCGCCGTGTCGGCCGTGGACCTTTGCAGTTACCGCGCGCTGGATCTGGAGAGCCTGTCCCGGATCGCGCGGGTTCTCGGCGAGGTGGCCACGGCGGAGCGGCTGACGGCCGAGTATCGCCGGCTGGCCGCGACGATGAACCGGGTGCTCTGGTCGGAAGCGGCCGGGCTCTACCTCGACGAGCTGCCGTCCGGGCCCTCCGATCGCGTGGCCGCCTCGAACTTCCTGCCGCTCGCCGCGGGGGTTCCCGACGCGCGGCAGGCCGCCCGCATGATCGAAACCCTCCGCGACCCGGCCCGGTTCTGGGGCGACTGGGTGCTGCCCACCATCTCCCGCGACGATCCCGCCTTTCCGGACCAGCAGTACTGGCGCGGCTCGATCTGGCCGCCGATGAACTACCTGGTACTGCAGGGACTCCGCCGCTACGGCTTCACCGCCCTCGCCGCCGAACTCGCCGGGAAGGGCGCGGAGATGTTCCTCGCCGACCGGTCGCGGACGGGCGCGTGCCGCGAGAACTTCGACGCCCGCACCGGCGAAGGGGGTGGCCAGCGCTTCCAGAGCTGGGCGCCGCTCTTCGCGCTGGGAGCGGTGGAGGAGCTGGGAGCCGGGGCGGGTTCGTGATTCAGGCGTCGGGAGCGCGGCCGGGTGGGCGCGCCTCTTTCCTCCTGATCCGGACCGCGCCGGGCTCTTGGAACGCCGGCTTCAGCCGGCACGCGCGGTGCGGAGCACCGCGCACTGCGCAACGCCGAGCCGTCCCAGGTGGCTCTTCTCTCGGCGTCACCGGGCAGACGGGACGTTCCCGGAGCTGCGTCGCCCAGGGCAGTTGGCGACACGTCGCCCGCGGGCCTGCGGCCCGCTGTGCCGGCTGAAGCCGGCGTTCCAAGCGGTCCCGGCCTCCCTGGGCCTCAGTACCCCCACCCGCACTTTCATGCCCGGCGCGGTGTGCAGGAGGACCGATCATGACGGTTTCTCCCGGTGGGGGCTCCAAGCCGGCGGCGTTCTCGCGGCGCTTGGCCGACCCTGTTCACGCGCCGGGATCGTGGTCGGGCGTACGCGTCCCGGCTCTCCTGATCCGGACTGCGCGCGGCGCCACCGAGACCGTCAGCGCCTCCCCCCAGCGGATGACGTCCCCATCGACCTCGGAGAGCAGTTCCGGTGCGCCGCCCGCGCCGGGCAGCGAGCCGACGGCCATGCGCGTGACGCGGTGGTGCTCGATCTCGCGCCGTCCGAAATGCGCCTCCCGGGTCAGCCGGAAGACGGCGTCCATCAGCGCCACGGGGCCAAGGGGCCCGATCAGGACCGCGTCCAGCTCGCCGTCGCCGGGATCGGCGGCCGGGGCGAGCGGAATCCCGGCGCCAAACCGGCGCGAGTTGAGGACGGTGAGGTTCAGGAGCGTTCGCGGCCTCGCGGGCTTCTCGTTCAGACCCACGCGGAGCGGCACCGGCCGAAACGCGACGACCTCACGCGCCGCCGCCGCCGCGTAGGTCGCCCGGCCCAGGCCGCCCCCGGCAGCAGCTCGCTCGGCGACCGCGGCCGCCAGACCCAGCGAGAAACTGTTCAGGAAGAATCGGGTCGCTCCGGCGGCGTCCTCGACATGGCCGAGGTCGGTGGCCCGGGCCGGAGTTCGGCTCAGGAACCGCGCCGCTTCCGGAAGGCGGGCCGGGACTCCTGAAGCAGCGGCGAAGTCGTTGCCCGTTCCGCTGGGGAGAAGCCCCAGCTCGGCGGTTCCTCTCGAGAGGACAAGGCCCCGGGCGACCTCGGACGCGGTTCCGTCGCCGCCGTAGGCGACCAGGAGGGGACGCGCACCTCCTTCCGCCCGGGCGATCCGTTCCGCGTGACCCGGAGCCTCGGTCCAGACCAGGTCGTGCGGACCAAGCCGCTCGGTGACCGGCTCCGAAGCGGCCCACCAGCGGTCCCGGCTGGTTCCGCCCCCGGCCTGCGGGTTGGCGATCACCAGCGGAAGACCGCTCATGCGATTGCGGCTCCGAACATGCGGCGGAACGCGAATATGCTACGGGTCTCGCGGCGCGGCGGGGCGAGACGTCCGCCGCCGTTCCGTCCGAGCGCCCTTGACCGAATCCTCTCCGCAGGCGCCCGTCCCGGCCCCCTCGCCACGCCCCGAGCCTCTTCTGCGCCGGACCGCGTTCCCTGCCGAGGCCCCATGAAGAAGCTCTTCTCCCGACTGGGCCGTTTCTGGGAGGTCGTACTCGAATGGATCCGGGACGGCATCGCGCGCGGGATCATATGGGCGCGCGTTCCCCCGAACGCCCTGACGCTCTCGGGCCCGCTCGTCATGGCGCTCGTCTTCTGGCCGCTGCTCGAAGGGGACCAGTGGACGGCCGGCTGGGTGGTTCTGCTGGCGATCACCTTCGACTGCCTCGACGGAGCCGTCGCCCGCGCCTCCCGCGAGGTGACGCAGTTCGGGGCGTATCTCGATTCCGTGATGGACCGCTATTCGGACATGCTGGTCCTGTTCGGCCTGCTGTTCTATTTCCTGGCCAACACCGAGACACCCGAACGGAACGTCTGGCTCGGGGTCTGGTGTCTCGCCACCGCCGGGACGGTCGCTACCTCATACGCCCGTTCCCGGGCCGAGAAACTGATTCCCGCCTGCGAGGTGGGCTTCCTCGAGCGTCCGGAACGCTCGGTTGCCCTCGTCGTCGGGCTGGTCGCCGGAAACGTCCACGCGGCGCTGATCGTGGTCGCGATCTTCGGGAACCTGATCGCCGCGCAGCGAATCTGCTACACCCGGGCGGTGCTGGAGGGCCGGACTCCCGCGGCCGGGTTCCGCTTCTGGACCTATCGCCGGGCGAGCGCCGAGTACGCGATGTTGAGCACCGTGTGCTTCTTCTTCATCGTCTTCGGGCACCTGATCATCCCGCCGCCGGGCTGATCCATCCGATCACGCAAGAAACCCGCTGCCACGGTCGCGGCAACGGGCCAATGAGACGGCCGCCGGAGGCTCCGGAGGAGCGGCCCCGGCGGCGCCGGTTCAGGAAGAACTAGAAGAACTACTCGACGTAGCTGTAGCCGCAGTTCTCGCAGGTCCAGGTGCGGCCCTGCCGGTACATGAGGGCCCCGCACTGCGGGCAGGCGCGGGTGTCTTCGTCCCCGCTGTCCTCCGCGAAGAGAGCGTCGTAGTCGATCTCTTCCTGGGTCTCCTCGTCTTCCTTCTTCTCCTCTTCCTGCTGCTGGGCGGCCGCGAACGAGGCGGCGCCCACCGCGCCGGCGAAGGCGAAGCCGGCCCTCCTGAGGAATGCGCGACGGTTCAGGTCGTCCATTTTCGATGATCTCCTTGTTTTGTTGGTCGGGACTCCCGAGCCCTCGTCAGTCGCCGTAGCCGACGGTCGAACGCGCGAACTCCTTGACCTTCTCGGCCGTCCGGCGCTCTTCCACGATCTTCTCCCAGTCGACCGCGGGCTCCTTGACCTCGGCAGTCGGCGGAAGGATGTACTTCGGCAGGTTGTACTCGTCCTTGAACATCTGGGTGCGGACGTGCCCGGTGGCGAACTCGGCGTTCTCACCGGACATGAGGTAGGTCAGCGTCGGAACGACGTCCCGCCGCTGCACCCGCTCGGTCACGGTGTGGCCCTTCTTGAAGTCGGGCCCGAGCGCCATGAACCACACGTAGTGGGCGTAGTAGTTGCCCGGGCTGTGCCCGAGCTGTCCGTAGATGTTCACCTCGTCGTCGCGGCCGCACTCGGGACGGATCACCAGCGCGGTGGTGTCCCGGAGGTACGCGTCGGCCTGGATCTGGCGCCACAGGTTGCCGATCAGCTCATCGGTGGTCTTGATGTGCTTGATGTACTCCCAGTAGTCCGTGTTGTAGTCCCAGAACCCGAAGTCGGCGTGCGCGTCGTCGAGGGCGAGGATCTGCGCGGTGATGGACTTCGGCTTGAACTCCTTGAGGATCTGGGGCACCAGGTGCAGCACCTGGGCGTCGCCGTAGGGGATCTCCCGGTTGATGACCGGCTCCCGGGTGGAGGGCGGGACGTAGGACTTCGAGGCCAGGACGGAGTCGATGAACTCCTCGACCTGCTTCCGCTCCTTCGGCGTGTGTCCGAGGCCCTTCTCCACGTTCAGATCCGCGATCTGGGCGCCGGTGAGCTTCTGCTCCGGATAGAAGATCCGGTTCATGGTGAGGCTGGTGGAGCCGTGCTTCACGCCGTACTCGGGATGCTGGCTGAAGTGCTTCACATCCCAGGTCCAGGCCCGGTAGTAGGACGCGCCCTGGAGAGTCCAGTAGTCGGTCGCCGTCCCGCCGGCCTTCTTCCGGATGTACTCGGACCAGGTGGGGTAGCGGGGCCGCTGCGCGGGAGCGTCCACACCGCTCAGCACCTCGGAGTACATGTATCCGTGGAGGTTCGCGGTCTCGCCGTAGTCCTCGGTGAAGACGGTGCCCTCGGCGGCCATCTTCGTCTGGAAGGGCGAGTGCTCCGGGTTGTCGATGACGTCGATCTTCCGGGCGCCGTTGCCCAGGATGACCGTCACCAGGTGCTTCGTCTTGAAGCCCGGGTTCGCCGGAAGGACCATGCCTCCCTGCGGGATCCCGGCCCCCGCCTCGAAGATGGGGCTGCCGGCGGCGTTCCGGGTGGAAAGCACCGCCCCGGCGCTCGCTGCGGCGCCCAGTTTGAAGAAATCGCGGCGGTCGATGGTCTTGGCCGTCATCGCGCACCCTCCTCGCCACCTTCCTCGGCGGCCTCGGTGTCTTCATTGTAGAAGTTGACCGTGATCCCGTCTATCTCGGAATCCCGGTCTTCGTAGTAGGTGTAGAAATTTCTGGCTTCGTCGGAAACACCGAGCCGGACGAGTTCCCACTCACCCCACTCCATGGTGTCCGTGACCGTGAAGTTCCCGGTCCAGATGTTGGGCTCCGGCAGCTTGGACGGACGGTTCACGTCCACGAACTCGCCGGTCTCGGGGGTCATGCTCTTGAGCTTCACCTTGAGCGCGTCGGCGCCGTTCGGCGACCGGACGTAGCCCTCGATGCTGAAGACGCCGGAGAGGTTGTCCTCGGCGAGGACGGTCAGCCCGACCCTTTCGCCCAGCTTCGCCTGCTTCTTGGTGAACTGCACCGCGAGGATCTTGGCCGGGACCTGGTCGATCATTTCCTTCTCCTGGTCCACCTGCACCGTGGCGGCCTCCATCATGGGCTCGGTCCGGTTGAAGTAGTAGCGGATGTTGGTGGCGTTGTCCTTGAGCGTGATGCGCATGAGCTGCCACTCGCCGCCCTCGTACCACTGGGGAATCTGGAGCACGCCCTTGAAGAGGCCCGGCTGGCCGCCCACCATCACCATGGTGGAGCGGATCTGGTGGTAGCCGCTCGGCGACACCCAGATCGTCTCTGCTTCCGTGGCGCCCGAAACGTCGTCCTCGGCGACCACGCTGTACTTGATCAGGCCGCCGCCGGCCCGCACGCGCTCGGTCTCCACGCTGACGGACTTCAGCGTTGGAGCGGTGATGTCCACGGTGTCGCTCTCGGTGACCTGGAAGCCCACCGGCGAGCCGTCGTCCTCCTGCATCGCCTTGTGGAAGTCGGCCCAGTACGCCTTCCGGTCGCCCACCTTGTCGGCGATGATCGTGGTTCCCACCACGTAGCGCCCCGGCGCCGCGAAGCGGGACAGCTTGCCGCGGCCGAGGAAGAGGGTGTCGTCACTCTCGTGGGGCTGGAAGTTGATGTACATGGTGGCCGCGCGGCCGAGTTCCCGGTTGTAGAAGAGGGAGACGAAGGACTGGGCCTCGTTGTAGGGGGAGACGACTCGCGCAATGGCGCGGACTTCGTCGCCGGGCGCCACTTCCTTGCTGAGCACCCGCATCTCGGTGAGGATCGGCGGAAGCTGGTTCCCCGTGAGGTCCACTTCCTTCAGTTGCTGGTCCCGGCGCCGGTACTGGTACTGCTCGGGTACCCGCAGCTCGGGCTCGAGCCCCCAGCCGCCGTCGTCATGCCCGCTGGAGCTGATCACCCCGAACTCGTTGAGCACGTCGTGCGGCTCGAGGAGGGGATGGGTCTGGCCCTCGGGCGGCTTGGGCTCCGCTTCTTCTTCCTGCGCCGCCGCGAACCCCCCGAGGAGGAGGAACGCGACTCCGGCTGCAAGCAGTCCGGCCGCCAGGCGTTTCGGGTTGTTGAGGTGGCTGGGCATGAGGGGATTTCTCCGTTCGCCGGGGGATGACCGCCGCACGGAACATACGCGTGGCGGGGTAGGCCCTTATATGGCCGAACCGGGGTCCAAGTCAAATGGAATTCGGAGAATTCAGGCGCGGACCGACCGCACGAACTCGGCGGCGCGGCGCAGCTCGGGGCCGATCCCGGTGCGTTCGGCCAGCCTCCGGAGGTCCCACTGGGCCACCGTCCGCATGTCCATCCGCATCTGGCCGTCGAGGGAGTCGAACACCGCCCGGTAGTCGCCGAGCGCCTCCTCCACGTCCCCGGCCGCCAGCCGGGCCGCCGCGAGGAGCAGCCGCTGGCGGTCGGAACCCGACGGGTCCATGGCCTGGGCCTTCTCGAACAACCCGACCGCTTCCCGGTGGCGGCCCTGCAGGTAGACCGCGTTCGCGAGGTTGTAGTGCCCGAACACGAAATCGGGGGCGAGTTCCAGCGCCCACCGGAAAGCGCGTTCCGCCTCCGCCAGCCGGCCGAGGTCCCGCAGCGTGACTCCCAGGTTCGAGGCGAGCGAGTGGCTGAGCGGGTCGAGATCGGCGGCGCGCTCGAGCTTGCCCAGCGCCTCTTCGGGACGCTCGAGTTCGCCGAGAGCGGCGCCGGCGTTCGCCCATCCGGGAGCGAACCCGGACAGGGTCTCGGTAGTCCGCCGGAAGCACTCGAGCGCCGCTTCGAGGTCGTCGAGGACGATCATCGTCTTCCCGAGTTCGAAATGAGCGGCAGCGAGCGAATCGTCACGCTCGATGGCCCTTCGAAAGGCCGCCGCGGCCTCCGCCGGCTGCTTCCGCTCGTTCGCCGCACAGCCGGCCAGCAAATGGCCGACGGGGTCCTCCGGTTCCGCCTCCGCCGCCGCCGCGGCCGCCTCGCCCCGCACGGCGCCGGCCGGCGCCCGAAGGGCGATGTTCCTGAGTTCCGCAGCGCTCGCGGCCCCGGCCAGTTCGCGTTCCCCCGGACCCCGCACCGGCGCGGGCGACGCCGGGGGGACGGGTTCGCGCGCTACCTCGAACTGGCAGGCCGCGCCCCTTCCGGCGAGGAGGTCCGCGGCCCGCCGTACGATCTCGTCTTCCCGGGCCGACACCACCAGGGTCCGCGCTTCGGCCCCGAGCTGGCCGAGACGGGCCAGCACGTACGCGGGCGTCGCGATCGCGGGAAGCGGCGGCGTCTCCTCGAGCGCGCCGCGCCGGCGGACGGCGGCCCGGCAGGGGAAAGCCCGATGAAAGTCGGCGAGCAGGACGGCGTCCGCGTGATCCGGGAGCGGACCCAGCCGGTGCAGGGCGAGCGGCAGGTCTTCCATCGGCAAGGCCGGATTCACGACCGCGCCCTGCCCGGAAACGGCTTCGGCGGCGGCGACCCGCGCGGCCGCTCCATCACCGCTGAGGAAGAGGCGCCAGCGGCCCCCCGCCGGCGGGGGGCGGTGGGCAGGCCATCCATTGGCGGGCGAAACCGTCCGAGCCGCCTTTGCGGTGTCCGCGTCGGCGGGGGGTGCAGGGCAGGCGACCCAGGAAGCCGCGGCGCTCGAGGCCATGGCGCCGATTCTAAGGACCGGCCGGACACGCGCTGGAACCGGCGCGAGAGCCGTCGGGACACGACGGCGCGGGGGCCCGTATGCTTTGCGCGCCCGATGACGAACACCCTCCACCGCTACGGGGCCCCGGAGACGCTCAAGGACGACTACATCGTGTTCGCGATGGCGGCGCGGGGAATCAACGACGAGGGGTCACCGGAGAAGCTGCGGCGGTTTACCGAGATCGCCCTCCGCCACGGGCCCATCAACCTGGGCGACGCCACGAAGGGAGGCATCTTCCGGTCCTCCCGGCTGAACCCGCTGGCCCACTGGCGCCGGCGAAAGCGCCTGGCCCCCGACTCGATCCGGACCGGGGTGAACGCTCCGACGGTGGTGTCGGCGGTCTTCGACACCGAAGCGGCGCTGGTGGGTTTCCTGGCGGACCTGAAGGAAGCCGATCTGGGGATCAGCATCAACATCAGCGGGCTGACCGACCGGGCCGCGGAACTGGCCCGGGAAGCGGGAATCGTCCGGCACAGCGTGGAGTACAGCCTGGGGTTCTTCGGGAACCTGGACCGGCTGCCGGACCGCGCCACGCTTCAGCTCTCCACGATGTGCGGCCACGGGATGCTCTCGTTCGGCTTTGCCCGCAAGATGCTCGACTGGGTGCGGACCGGACGGCGGGCGCCGGAAGACTGCGCGGAAGCCATGGCGCGCTTCTGTTCCTGCGGGATCTTCAACACCACGCGCGCCTGCCGCATCCTGCGCGGCGGCTGAGCGGACCCGAGGTCGGGTGGATTCCTTCGCCTTTCGGACGGACCAGGGGAGGAGGCAGTGACGAATTGCCCGGTGTGCGGCGGCGCCGTCGAGATCTCCGACGATCCCGTCGAAGGGGAGCTCCTCGAGTGCCCGGAGTGCGGCAGCGAACTCGAGATCCTGGGCCTCGACCCGATCGCCCTGGGCGAAGCCCCGACCGCCGAGGAGGACTGGGGTGAATGAGGGTCGGCTTCCTCCATTCCCTGATCCGTCCGGAAGAAAAGCTCCTTATCCGGGAACTGCGGCGCCGTTCGGGAGTCGAGCTGGTCTTCCTCGACGACCGCCGGCTGGTGTTCGACCTGCGGACTCCGCCCGCGGTTGACGTCATCCTGGAACGCTCCATCAACCACTCCCGGGCGATGCACGCCCTGCGGCTCTTCGAGAGCATGGGCACCCGGTGCGTCAACCGCTACGAGGTCTCGCGCAAGTGCGGCGACAAGATCCTGACCGCCGTCGCGCTCGAGGAGTTCGGCGTGCCGCAACCCGAAACCCGGGTCGCCTTCACCGAGGGCTCCACCCTGGAAGCCATCGAGGAACTCGACTATCCGGTGGTGCTGAAGCCGGCGGTCGGATCCTGGGGGCGGCTGCTCTCCCGGATCAACGATCGGCAGGCGGCGGAGACGGTGCTGGAGCACAAGGCGATCCTCGGGAGCTACCACCACTCCATCTTCTTTGCCCAGAAGTACGTGGAGAAGGGCGGCCGGGACATCCGCAGCTTCGTGGTCGGGGATGAGTGCATCGCCGCGGTGTACCGCACTTCGGATCACTGGATCACCAACACGGCGCGGGGAGCGACGACCTCCAACTGTCCGGTCACCGCCGAGCTCGCCGAGCTGTCGCTCAGGGCGGCGGAGGCGGTGGGCGGCGGCGTCCTCGCCGTGGACCTCTTCGAGACCCCGGAAGGCCTGCTCGTCAACGAGGTCAACTACACGATGGAGTTCCGGAACAGCATCGGCGTCACCGGGGTCGACATCCCGGAGCGGATCGTGTCCTACCTCCTTTCCGCCGGCCGATGATCCGGGCATCCATCGCCGGCGCCTCCGGCTACGCCGGCGGCGAGCTGCTGCGCCTGCTCCTCGGCCATCCGGAGGTCGAGGTAGCCGAGATCACCTCCGAGCGCCTCGCCGGGAAGTTCGCCCACGGCGTGCATCCGAACCTGCGCGGCGCCACCCGGCTGCAGTTCCGCGGTCTCGACGAGCTCTCCGGTTGCGACGTGCTCTTCGTGTGTCTTCCCCACGGGGAGTCCTCCCGCCGGGTCGAGGACTTCCGCCGGATCGCCGGGCGGATCGTCGATCTGGGCGCCGACTTCCGGCTGCGCGACCCCGCGGCCTACGAGCGCTGGTACGGCGGGCCGCACCCCTGCCCGGGCCTGCTGGGCCGCTTCGTCTACGGGATCCCCGAACTGAACCGGGAGGCGCTCCGCGGCGCGGACCTGGTGGCCTGCGCCGGGTGCAACGCCACGGCCGCCATTCTCGCCCTCAAGCCGCTGGCCGCCGCTGGAGTCGTGGAGTCGGCCGTCATCGAGGTGCTGGTCGGCTCCAGCGAAGCCGGCAACCGGGGGACCGCGGCAAGTCATCACCCGGAACGCAGCGGCGCCGCCCGGGCGTTCAAGCCCACCGGACACCGTCATCTGGGGGAGATCGCGGAAGCTCTCGGCGTGCGGGAGCTCCACTTTTCCGCCACCTCGATCGAGATGGTGCGCGGGGTCCTCGCCACCTGTCACGTCTTCGCGGACCGCGCCCTCGAGGACCGGGAGCTCTGGCGGATCTACCGCGACGCCTATGCCGGGGAGCCCTTCGTGCGGATCGTGAAGGGCCGGAGCGGGATTCACCGCTACCCGGAACCGGGCATCCTCGCCGGCACGAACTACTGCGACGTGGGGTTCGAACGGGACCCCGAGACGAAGCGGGTGGTGGCGATGAGCGCCCTCGACAACCTGACGAAGGGAGCGGCGGGACAGGCGGTCCACGCGTTCAACCTCATGTCCGGCTTCCGGGAAACGGCCGGTCTGGAGTTCACCGGCCTCCACCCGATCTAGCGGCTGGCCAGGAGAACGGCAGAATCCCCCAAATGTGCCGGCTGCTCTGCGTCCGCGGCGACGAGCCCTTCGACCTGGGGGAACATCTGGAGGCGTTCACCGAGGTCGCGAGGAACAGCCGCGAGTTTCAGGGACACGGCTGGGGCTGCGCCTGGCTCGAGGACGGCCGCTGGCGGATCTACCGGAACATCACGCCGATCTGGGAGGACCGCCGGCGGCCCCGGGGCCGAACCCGCCTCCTGCTCGCCCACGCCCGGAGCGCCTTCCGCGACGAGGGGATCCGCGTCGCGAACAACATGCCCTTCTTCGACGGGGAGCGCATGTTCCTCTTCAACGGCGAGCTCCGCGGGGTGCGGATCCGGGAACAGGGCCGGATCGGGGCCGAGAAGGTCTTCAACTTCGTAAAGCGGTTCGATCGCGGCGATCTGTGCCGCGCCCTCGAACGGGGGCTCCCGCTGATCGAGAAACGCACCCGCTACCTGCGGGCCATGAACCTCGTCGTCACCGACGCCGCGTTCCGCGTCACCGTGGCCAGCCGCTTCAACGAGGATCCCGACTACTTCCAGATGCGCCGCGCCGCCGTCGGCGGCGCGCACGTCCTGTGCTCGGAGAGGTATCCGGCGCGGGCCGGCCCGGCCGAGTGGACCCCCATCGCGAACGGGACGATCAGCACGCTCGGCCCCGGACCCGGGGCCGGGTGACGTCGTGCTCCTGATCAAGGTCGGCGGGGGCGCGTCGATGAACCTGGAGGGGATCACCGAGGATCTGACGGGCATCGGAAAGCCCTTCGTGGTCATCCACGGCGCGAACGCCCTGCGCGACGAACTCGGTGAGCGCCTCGGCATCCACAAGCAGGTGCTCACCTCGGTGTCCGGCTACGACAGCGTGTACTCCGACGCCGAAGCGGTGGACCTCATCCTCATGGCCTACGCCGGCCTGCGGAACAAGCGGATCGTGGAACTGTTCCAGCGGAGCGGGGTGAATGCGATCGGCCTCACCGGCCTCGACGGCGCCCTCGTCCGGGGCCGCCGGAACCCGGGCATCCGCGTTCGGGAGGGTGGCAAGACCCTGATTCGGCGCGACCTGTCGGGCAAGCCGGCCGGGGTGAACGGGGGGCTGCTGCGGCAACTGCTCGACCAGGGACTGGCGCCGGTCCTGACGATCCCCATCCTCGACGAGCGCGGCTTCGCGATCAACTCGGAGAACGACGACATCCTGGTCGCGCTCAACGCCGAGCTCCACGCCGAGCTGGTGGTCCAACTGATCGAGGCGCCCGGTTTCCTCGAGGCGCCGGACGACCCCGGCTCGCTCGTCCCCCGCATGTCGCGCACCGAGGTCGAGCGCCGCGAGGCCCTGGTGAGCGGGCGAATGAAGCGGAAGATGCTCGCCCTGAGCCGGCTGGTCCGGGCCGGTTCGACCCGTGTGGTGATCGCCGACGGGCGGGTCGAGCACCCCGTCCGGGACGCCCTCGCGGGCCGGGGGACGGTGATCGAATGAACTCCCGGGAAGCCGAACGGACCTGGGGGCTCGAGGTCTATCCCAAGCGCGAGCTGACCCTGGTTCGCGGGTTCGGGGCGGAGGTCTGGGACGACCGGGGGCGCCGCTACCTCGACTGCGTCGGGGGCATCGGCGTGGCGAGCGTGGGCCACGCCAACCCCGCGGTGGCGCGGGCGATCGCCGAACAGGCGCGGCTGCTGGTGACCTGTCCCGGCATCTTCTACAACGACCGGCGGGCGGAGCTGCTCGAGAAACTCGTCTCCATCGCGCCCCCGGGGCTGACCCGCGCCTTCCTGTGCAACTCGGGAGCGGAGGCGGTGGAGGCGGCGCTCAAGTTCGCCCGCCTCGCCACCGGCCGCACCGGGATCGTCTCCGCGATGCGCGGTTTCCACGGCCGCACCATGGGGGCGCTGAGCGCCACGTTCCGGAAGGACTATCGGGAACCCTTCGCGCCCCTCGTCCCGGGTTTCTCCTTCGTGCCGTTCGGCGACGCCGACAGGCTGCGCCATGCGGTCGGCGACCAGACCGCGGCGGTCCTGCTGGAACCGGTCCAGGGCGAAGGCGGCGTGCGGCCTGCCGAACCCGGGTACCTCCGGGCGGTGCGCGCCGCCTGCGACGAAGCGGGCGCGATGCTCATCCTGGACGAGTCCCAGACGGGCTTTTGCCGCACCGGCCGGATGTTCGCCTGCGAACACCACGGCGTGGAGCCGGACCTCCTGTGCCTGGCCAAGGCGATCGCCGGCGGCGTCCCCATGGGCGCGGTGCTCGCCGGTGACCGCCTGCCGCCGCTCATCGGCAAGCACGGCACCACGTTCGGCGGCAACCCGCTCGCCTGCGCGGCGGCGCTCACCGCCATCCGCTTCATGGAGGACGAGCGGCTGGCGGAGCGGGCGGAGGAACGGGGCGCGCGATTCCGGGAACGGATCTCCCGAAAGCCGCCCGCCCGGGTGCGGGCCGTCCGGCAACTGGGCCTGATGATCGGCGTCGAGCTCCGGGAGCGTTGCCGTCCCACCCTGGAAAGGCTGATGGAGGGCGGCGTGCTGGCGCTTCCGGCCGGGTCAACGGTGATCCGGCTGCTGCCCCCGCTCGTGATTACCGAAGCCCAGGTGGACGAGGTCGCGGACGCCCTCGTGGCGGCGCTCGCGCGGTGATCGCCTCGCGGACTGCCTTGCGTGACCGACGCGGTCTCGTTTCGGCTCATGCGGGGAGGGCGCGGAGCAGGGACGGAATGCGTTCGACCAGGTAGAGGGGGAGCGAGAGCAGACGGTAGCTCACCTCCACCGGGACGCCGCCCCGCTGGACCCGGGCCGTCACGGTGTGGGCGGAGGGAAGCGCGGCGTCGAAGCGGACGGCAAGGGAAACCTCCTTCTCGGCCACGAACTGGTGCAGGGATCGGAGACTGCCTTTCGCGCCCGCCTTCACTTCGATCGGCACGATGCGTCCGTCGAACGCCGCCACGTAGTCCACTTCGGCGTTTGCGGAGCGGCCTTCCCGCAGCCAGTAGGTCAGTTCGCGATTCGGCGCGTCGGCGAGCAGGTCCTGAAGGTGCTGCCCGATGAACTGTTCCGCCATCGCGCCCTCGTTCACGAGCCGGACGGTGTCCAGGCTCTCGATGCCGGTCCAGCCCAGGCCGCAGACCGCGTTCATCAGGCCCACGTCCATGAACAGCAGCTTGAACACGCGCGGGTCCGCCTCGGCGTGCAGCGGCAGTCCGCCCGCATGGCTGTGGACCACCTTCGCCAGCACGCGCGCCAGACAGAGCCGTTCGATGTCGGCCCGGATGGTTGCCGCCTGGTCCTCTGTGGAGAAGCGGGCGTACTTGACCTTGCGGCCCACGTTGCGAGCCGCCAGATTCAGCACGTTGACGACTCGGGGCAGGCTCCTTGAGCCGACGTAGCGGGGCAGATCCTCGCGGTAGGTCTCGATGATGGAGTTATGCACTTCGCTCACGTCCGTTAGCCGGCCGGAACGGACGAACGCAAGAATGGCTTCGGGCATGCCACCGGTGAAGAGATAGGTCCTGAGCAGCCCCATCAGGCGGTTGTGGATTGCCGGGTCCAGTCCCTCTTCCAGCTCGAACGCCGCAATCCGGGCCGCCAGTTGCTTCGCTCCCGCCGCGCTCAGGAACTCCGTGAACGTCATGGGCCCCATGTGCAGGTATGCGACCCGTCCCACCGGCATGGACAGGCGATGATCGGCGAGGGCGAAATCGAGCAGCGATCCCGCCGCCAGCACAGGCAGGGCGCTCACGTCCTCCCGGAGGTAGCGGAGGGCCGGGATCGCTTCGGGAACGCTCTGGATCTCGTCGAGAAACAACACGCTGTCCGGACCGATGGGGCCGACCCCCGGCAGCGTTTCGAGTACTCGTAGCAGATAGGCGGGATCGTTGCGGGCGAAGGCGCCGGCGAGATCGGGCCGTCGTTCCAGGTTGACCTCGGCGAGCGGCCGCCCCGCGCGTTCGGCGAACAGGCGCACCAGGGTGGACTTGCCGACCTGCCGCGCGCCGCGGAGGATCAGTGGTTTTCGATCCGGTCGTGCCAACCAGTCCTCAAGGCGCGAGAACTGTTTGCGATCCATCGAAAAAGGGGCCTCTTTACAGCATTATCGTAACAAAATACGGGTGTTTATTGCCACAATACGTGACGAGGCCGCTGCCCATGCCACGGATGCGGACGGTTGCGCGAACCGCTTCGGTGAAGGGGCAGCCGCTGGACGATCCATCCGCCCGCGCCGAGAGATCGGACCCGGACGCCGCTATTCCGCCCGGCCCAGTCCGAGGTTCGTCTTGCCGCGGAACGCCGTGTAGCCGTGCTGCCGCAGCATGGCCCCGAGGTCGTCCTCGCCCTCCGGGCCGCAGCGGGTCGCGGCGCCCACCGAGATGATCGTCTCGGAGTCAGCGGCGGCCGCTTCCACCGCTTTCATCACTTCGGGCACCTGCTCCGTCCGGACCTTGATCTCCACGATTGCCGAGAGCACGCGTTCTCCCAGGAGGTCTTCCCGGATCGCTCCGGTGGCGACGTCGCTCATCAGGTTGGTGACCGGGTTCTTCTTTTCGAAGTGCACCCCGAGCCGCGCGAGGCGCCGGGTGACCCGATCCATGTCGGCGAAGCTGGCGGAGACGCCCGGCCGGCCGAACTCCACCGTCATGCCGCACTCTCCGACCGAGACCCGGCCGGTCACGTCGTTCGTCTTGACTTCCTCGGTCCCCCGGCCGTGGACGCCGGTGGCCTCGTGGGAGACGAGGGGATCGGAGAAGGCGCGGCGCACGACGCGAGGCCAGGCGAGCTCCTGCGGTTCGATCGCCGAGGTCGGGCAGATGTCCGGCTCCGGATCGAAGCGGAGCCGCATCCAGCCGAGCACTCTCCGTACGGTGCGGATCAGGGTCGGGTTGAGCCGCTCGGTGCTCAGTCCGCGGTAGCAGGTGTAGCACTCGACGCACTGGTCGCTGTTCACCACCGCGCGTCCGTCGTCCCCGATGCTGATCGCCGAGACCGGGCAGACCGCGACGCAGTTCCCGCAGCCGACGCACCGGCTCTTCGAGATCTGCATGGATCAGTGGATCAGTCGGACATCTCCCTCGTTTCCAGAGTGTATTCCCCGAGGTGGCTGATGACCTCCTCCCCCATCAGGTAGCGGAGGGTGTTCGTCAGTTTCTTCCGCTGGATGAAGAGGTCGTGCTCCGGATAGACGCCCGGCGGGCTCATGGGGCTCTTGAAGAAAAACGAGAGCCATTCCTGGATCCCGCGGAGGCCCGCGCGCGAGGCGAGATCGAGAAAGAGGGCTAGATCGAGCACCAGCGGCGCGGCCAGGATGGAGTCGCGGCAGAGGAAATCGACCTTGATCTGCATCTCGTAGCCGAGCCAGCCGAAGATGTCGATGTTGTCCCAGCCTTCCTTGTTGTCGCGCCGCGGCGGGTAATAGTTGATGCGCACCTTGTGGTAGAGGTCGCGGTACAGCTCGGGATACATGTCCGGCTGGAGGATGTACTCCAGCACGCTGAGCTTGCTCTCTTCCTTGGTCTTGAACGAACCGGGGTCGTCGAGCACCTCTCCGTCGCGGTTGCCGAGGATGTTGGTGGAGAACCAGCCGCTGAGGCCCAGCATCCTGGCCTTGAGGCCCGGCGCCAGGATCGTCTTCATGAGCGTCTGGCCGGTCTTGAAGTCCTTGCCGCCGACGGGAACGCCGTTCGCCGAGGCCAGTTCACGAAGCGCCGGAATGTCGGCGCTGAGGTTGGGCGCGCCGTTCGCGTACGGCACGCCGCACTTGAGGGCGGCGTACGCGTAGATCATGCTGGGCGCGATGTCGGGTGAGTTGTTCCTCAGGCCCGCTTCGAACGTCTCGAGGTCGCGGTGGACGGGAGCCTCGGCCAGGAAGGTCTCGGTGGAACCGCACCAGATCATCACCGCCCGGGCGGCGCCCGAGGCCTCACGGGAACGCTCGATGTCCTCGATGAGCTGGTCGGCGAGGTCCATCTTGGTGGCCCCCGACTTGACGTACGACCCGTCGAGCTTCTTCACGAAATCGCGGTCGAAGACGGCCGGCATGGGCCGCACGCCCACCAGTTCCTCCCGCACCGCATCGAGCAGTGCCGGCTCGAGCACGCCGGCCTTCTGCGCCGCCGTATAGGCGTCGTCCTCGAACAGGTCCCACGCGGCGAAGGAGAGGTCCTCGATCGGGACAATGGGCACGAAGTCCCGGATCAGCGGGGTGCGGCCTTCGGTGCGCTTGCCCAACCGGATCGTTCCCATCTGCGTCACCGACCCGACGGGTGCCGCCAATCCCTTGCGAATCGCGTGAATCCCGGCGATGAAGGTGGTGCTGACCGCCCCCAGGCCGGGGAGCAGCACGATGAGGCCACCGTCTGCGGGCTGGACCGTAAATCCCTTTTCTGTCATGAGGGCGGCGGATTCTACGGTAAGGACGCGGTCGGGTCCCCGGACCCCGACCGGCGAAACGCTATTCTGTCTCCGGCTGCCATTCATGCGTCGCGGCGCCCTCGTTCTCCGGCCGTTCCTCCTCGCCCTCGGGTTCGTGGGCTCCGCCTCGATTCCGGCGCCGGAGGCGGCCGGCGCGGTCCTCGGGGCCCAGCGGTCGCCCGAACTCTGGATCGTCGACCACGGCGACGCCACGGCGCTCGCCGTACGGAGGCTGGGCGGGGTGGAGATGGTGCGCCTCCGGGAGGTTGCGGGGGCGCTCGGGGGCACGGTGCGGCCTGGAGACGGCGACCGGCAGGCGGTGCTCCGGCTTTCGGGCGAACCGGTTCGTTTCGACGCCGGACGCAGCTTCGTCAGGGTCGGGGACACCACCCGCGTGCTGCGCAACCCGAGCGTTCGGCGGGGTGGCGAATGGTTCGTACCGCTCGATTTCGTCGCCCTGGTCCTGCCGGACCTCCTTCCGGGCCGCGCCCGCTACGACGACAACGCGAGGACCCTGGCGGTGGGAGAGGGGTATCCCCGTCTCGACGTCGAGATCGCGAGCCGCCCCGGGTCCACCCGGGTGATCGTGCGCACCGACCCGCCGGTTCCGCTGGAGATCGAAGAGGGGCGCCGCCGGGTCTCGGTCCTGGTGCGGACGGCCTTCGTCGAGACCGTCTTCGCGGAGGAAACCCCGCGGGACGGCGTGGTGGAGCACGTCGATCTCATCCGCCGGGGGACCGGTTACATCCTCGAGATCAACACCGGCCGCAACTACGGCCGTTTTCTTCAGGAGCGAACGCCCGGCGCGCTGACGCTCAATCTGCTCCGCGGAGGGGTGCGCGCGGCCTCGGGCGCCGATGTGCTGGGGGACCGCCCGGCCGCGGAGCCGCGCCGCGGACGCGACCTGGTGGGGCCCTCCGAGGTCCGCACGATCGCCATCGATCCGGGGCACGGGGGACCGAACCGGGGGGCGGCGGGCGCCGGCGGAGTCGCCGAGAAGGACGTGGCGCTCTCGGTGGCGCTCGCCCTCGGCGACCTGCTGGAACGGGAGCACGGGTTTCGCGTGGTGCTCACCCGCGACTCGGACCGCGACGTAGCGCTCGACGACCGGATCGCGGCCGCCAACACCGCCCGCGCCGACGTGCTCATCAGCATTCACCTGAACGCCTCCCCGAGTCCGGCCGCCTCCGGGACTCTCGTGTATCACCTGACTCCGCAGGCCGCGGGCCGGGCGCCCGCGGGGAGCGCGGTTCAGTTCGTCCCCTGGAGCAGCGCGCAGGCGCCCTTCGTGCCGGCTTCCCGGCGGCTGGCGGAAGCGCTGGCCTCGGAACTCCAGGTATTGGACATCGCCGCGGGAGGGGTGGCCGACGCGCCGGTGCGGGTGCTGCGGGGAGCCGCGATGCCGGCCGTGCAGGTGGAACTCGGATTCGTCACTTCGCAGCGCGACCTTTCGCGGCTGTCGGACCCGGCATTCCCCCGCCAGGCGGCGCGCGCGCTTGCCACCGGGATTCTCCGATACCAGCGTTCGCTCAGCAGCCTGCGGCCCACCGGGGACTTTCGGTGACGTCCGCCAGGCGCCCCCGGATTTCCGCGGCGGCGTTCCTCCCGGTCGCGGCCTGGTGGGGCGTAGCGGCGTGCGGCCCGGTTCCGGCGGAGGAATCGGGCGCGCCTCCGGCGGCCGGTGAGGCGGCAGCGGTTGCCCCGGCCGGCGCGGAGACCGCCGCTCCCGCGATTCAGGACCCGGACGCGCCGGGCGCCAGGCTGTTCGCCGCCGGGCCGGACGGCCTTCTCCACCTCCGTGAGGTGGAACTCCCCCGGGTGTCCACCACCCGCGGCCGCGCCGAGGCGCTGGTGCAGAGGATCGTCGAGGAGTCCGGGACGTTTCCCGAGGAAGTGCAGGTCCTCGATGTGTTCGTCAGCGGGCGCGGCGTTGCCGTCATCAACTTCACGCTCGACCTGCTGGAGGGCCACTCGGGCGGGCTGCACGCGGAGGAGCTGACGGTCTACAGCCTCAGTCACACCCTGGTGGAGAGCCTTCCGGCCATCGCGGAGGTGCGACTCCTCGTGGAGGGGCGGGAGACCGAGACGCTGGCCGGACACCTCGATCTCCGTTCGGGATTCGGGAGGGCCCCGGAGCGGCTGCTGGCTGATTCGGACGGCGGTCGCGGGTGAGCCGGCGCGGCGGACGCGGGGAGCGGGAAATCCGCGACCTCGGGCTGCAGGCCGGCTTTCTCCGCCGCGCCCCCGGTTCCGTGCTTGTCCGCCAGGGAGACACGCGCGTGGTCGCCGCGGTCAGCGTCGAGGAGGGAGTCCCCGGGTGGCTGCGCGGGAGGGGCCGGGGGTGGCTCACCGCGGAATACGGAATGCTGCCGCTGTCCTCGGGCGAGCGCATCCGCCGGGACCGGAGCGGGGTGCCCGGGCGCACCGCGGAGATTCAGCGGCTCATCGGACGTTCGCTGCGGACCGCGGTGGACCTCTCGGCGCTTGGCGAGCGGACCGTCCGGGTGGACTGCGACGTCATCGAGGCCGACGGCGGTACCCGAACCGCCTCCATCACGGGCGCGTTCGTCGCGCTGGCGCTGGCTCTCCACCGGCTGCAGGCGCGCGGCGTGATCGAGGAGAACCCGCTGCGCCGCCAGGTCGCGGCGGTGAGCGTCGGCGTCGTGGACGGCCAGGTGCTCCTGGACCTCGACTATTCCGAGGATTCCCGGGCCGCGGTGGACCTGACGGTCGTCGCCACGGCGACCGGCGAGTTGATCGAGGTCCAGGGCGCCGCCGAAGCAGCGCCCTTCCGGCGGGAGGTTCTGGATGAGTTGCTCGACGCGGCGCTCGAAGGGATTTCCACGATCGCCGAGCGCCAGCGCTCGGTGCTCGCCGGAATCCCGCTGGCCTGAGGTTTGACGGGCAGGGCGGGAATCAGTGCAACAGGCCCGAGAGCCAGTGGAGCGTGTTGAGCACGAACCGACGGTTGTCGTTGCCCGGCTCGTTCATTCCCATCGGGGTGGCCGTCGGCGGATCACCCCTTCTGGAGACCTGCGCCGAGAGCATCGCGGCCTCTCCCAGCACCACGACCCGCCCCGCTCCGAACGTCATGGCGATCCCCTGCGCCCGGCCGCCGACGGGTTCCGAGAGTTCCTCGATCAGGTCGCTCGCGGCCGCCGCCCGGCCCTCGACGGCCGCGCGGATGGTCTCCAGGTCGGTCCGGTTCCGCACCTCGCGGGCGGTTTCGCTGAGCTTCATCAGCACGCTCGCCCCCGCAGGGACACCCAGGCTCTGACCGGAAAACGCCTTCAGGCTCCTCACCTCCTCCGATGCGTCGCGGCCGCGGAGCACCGGATGGATCCCGAGCAGGCCGTTCTCGCGCGAGGTCACGAACCGGGTCTCGATCGAGGCGCCCGCTTCGCGAAAGTCCCACACCCATCCCTTGCCCATCGTCACCCCAAAGCGCCCGCCGAGACTTTCCGCCGCGCTCCCGAACGGGGCGTGGTCGGCGATCAGCAGGAGCGATCCGCCGTCCCGGACCCAGTCCTCGATGGCGTCCGACTCCCGCTCGGTGAAGGCGGGAGCGCCGGGTGCGGATCCCGGCGGGGGCAGGGCGTTCGAGATCACGAGGACGTCCGTTGCATCGAGCCCGTCCCGATCGATGGGCGTCTTGCCGGCGACCACGGTGTAGCCGTCGTTGCGCAGCAGTTCGGCGAAGGGCCGGTAGCGGCCGGTCGAGGTGTGGAAGTTGGCGTGCGCCTCATCGATGACCACGACCGGTCCGTTCGCTGCGTACGCCGGGTTTTCGACCGAAGCATCGAAGTCCGGGTCCGAGGTTTGCTGCGCAACCGCCGGGTCGGCCGGAAAGGTGATCGCGGCCACCATGAACGCCAACCCGCCGATCCTGCCTTTCGGAAGCATGGGAACCTCCCCGCGTTCTCTTGTTGAGGGCCGGCCGCCAAACGTCTTGACGATCGGCGCCCGAGTGGTGATCGTAGAGTGCCAGATCGTGCCGTCCCTCCTGATTGCCACCGGAAACCCGGGCAAGGTGCGGGAGATGCGGGCCGCGCTCGCCGGCGCCGGAGTGCGCCTGCTGGGCCTGACCGATCTCTCCGGTTCCGCTCCCGAGGAGCCGGAGGAAACGGGAGAGGGTTTTCTCGCCAACGCCGGCATCAAGGCCCTTCACTACCAGGCGGCGACCGGCCTTCCGGCGCTCGCCGAGGACTCCGGTTTGGAGGTGGATGCCCTGGATGGCGGCCCCGGGGTCCGGTCTGCCCGTTGGCTGGGACGCGACACCCCCTACGCGGAGAAGAACCGTCGCCTCCTCGAATTGCTGGCCGCGCATCCCGCCCGCGGGAGGGGCGCCCGTTACCGGTCGGCGGTTGCGGTTGCGGTAGCGGGCCGCATCGTCTTCCGATCCGCGGGGACCGTGGAAGGCTCGATCGCAACGGCGCCCCGGGGCAGCGGCGGCTTCGGCTACGACCCCGTGTTCCTGGTTCCCGAATTCGGCAGGACGATGGCGGAATTGGGCCTTGAGGAGAAGGAGCGCATCAGTCACCGCGGCCGGGCGCTGCGGCCGGCGGTCCGTTTCCTGAGGGCGGCCCTCGCCGCCGACCCACCTATACTTCCCTAGTTTCTCGGGGCGTGGCGCAGTCTGGCAGCGCGCCTGCTTTGGGAGCAGGAAGCCGGAGGTTCAAATCCTCTCGCCCCGACAATAGAAGAGGTCGAGCGGGCGCCTCGCGACCGTGCGGCCGGGTCCGAACACGAAGCGCGGGAGCGCCAGTAGCTCAGTTGGACAGAGCGGCGGCCTTCTAAGCCGCGGGTCGGGGGTTCGAATCCTCCCTGGCGCGCCAACGGGGCGCCGCTTCTCAACTCGGTGGTGGATGTAGCTCAACGGCAGAGCACCGGATTGTGGTTCCGGTGGTTGGGGGTTCGAGTCCCCTCATCCACCCCGTCGGGCGCTCCAGGAGGGGGGGCGCAGGGTGTGGGAAGGCCTGATGGTCAAGGCGTGGAACGACTGCGCCCCCCTCCTGGAGCGCTCGACGCTTCGCGTCGCAATCGGAACTCCCTTGCGCGCTGGCGCGCGCGGCGGCCAGATTCCGATTGGTCGTTGCTTTTCGTGAAAGGGGGTAACCCCCTTTCATCCCCAGTGCACTGCTCCTGTGTGTGCCCAAGCAGTCGTATATGGGCCGATTCGTCGAGAATGACAGCGGTTTACGACGCATTCTCCGTTCCCTTGCCGCCCGCTCACTGCTTGCCAAAGCGCTACACTTCCCGTCGATTGTGTGGGCCATTCAGAGGGCCGTTACACGTCGAAGGCGGTGAACATGGCGAACATGACAGCAGCAAGGGCCAAGGCCCTCAAGGAACCGGGGCGCTACTGCGCCGGAGGCGGCCTCTATCTGCGCATCCGGGCCACCAAGGTATGGGTCCAGCGGTTGACCGTCAACGGCGTCCGCCGCGACATCACCATCGGACCCTTCGACCTGGTACCGCTCGCCGAGGCTCGCATGGTCGCCCTCCAGAACCGCCGCACCTTGTGGGAGGGCAAGGACCCCATCGCGGAGCGCCGCCGCGGGGCCGTCCCCACCTTCAGGGAAGCGGCGGAGCGGACGCTGGCGGAGCGCCGGGCGAACTGGCGGGGCGACGGGCACGCGCGGGCGTGGGAGCGGACGTTCGAGCGGTATGTCTTCCCCGCGCTCGGGCAAATGCGCGTGGACGCGGTCCGCGGGGACGACGTGCTCCGGGTGCTCTTCGAGGACGACCTGTGGAACCGGAAGCCGACCACCGCCCAGCGGGTGCGCCAGCAGGTCCGCACCGTGCTGGGCTGGGCGCAGGCGCGGGAGTTCGTGGAGCGGAACGTGGCGGGCGAGGCGATCGACGGAGCGCTCCCGAAGCGGCGTCGCCGCGCGAAGAGCCATCGCGCCCTGCCGCACGCCGAGGTGCGCGAGCTGCTGGCGAAGGTCGAGGAGTCACGGTCGCGGGCGGCGGTCCGCCTCTGCCTTCGGTTCCTGATCCTGACGGCGGCACGCAGCGGCGAGGCGCGGGGCGCGCGCTGGTCGGAGATCGATGTGGACAAGCGGGTCTGGACGGTTCCCGGCGAGCGCATGAAGGCCGGGAAGGAGCACCGCGTTCCTTTGTGTTCGCAGGCGGTCGCGGTTCTGGAACGCGCCCGCCGGTTGGGGAGCCGGAAGGGGTGCGACCTGGTGTTCCCCGGACGCTCGGGGGACCGGGAGTTGAAAGACATGGCGCTGACGAACGCGCTGTGGGCGGCAGGCGTGGGCGAACGCGCGACGGTTCACGGGTTCCGCTCGACGTTCAGCGACTGGAGCGCCGAGCAGGGGAACGCGCCGATGCTGGCAGAGGCCTCGCTGGCCCATGCCGTCCAGGGGGTCGAAGGCGCCTATCGGCGGACCGACCTGTTCGACGAGCGAAGGCCGGTGATGGACGCGTGGGGGGAGTACGTCGGAGCGTAAGGCCTCCGCTCGAACGGGGCCTATAACGAATACTTGACACGCTTCCCCGCCCCATCTGGGGGATCGGTAGGCGCGTCACGGTTCAATCCTGCACGGGCTCGCGTTGATATGTCATGATCGGGTATCGGGCGCGGCGGCGTCCGGATGAGAGTGTTCGGGCTGCCGGGGAGCTGCCTCGGCGTCGCGGACCTGGGAGCGAGCGCGAGCGGAACGTGCAGGTTGCCCGCGTCGGCGACAACCTGAACCAGCTCACCCGATGGGTCAACATGCACACCTCGGCTGCGGAGGCCGTCTCCGTGATCGCCAGCCTCGTCGCCTTCGAGCGGTCGTTGCGTGCAGTCGCCGGTCTCGGCGGAGAGGATCGCGATGCACATTTTCTGCAGAGCAGCCCGACGGGTTGTAAACTGCAGCGAAGCGAGACCGGGGATGCAAGAGAGGTCCTTGCAAGGGACGCAACGGGCGGAGCGGGCGCTGTCTCGGACACCCGCCTTTGAACGGCGGATCCTCTTGGCGGCGATACTTTTCGCCGCCGGGGTCGGCGGGTTCGGATGTGAGAGCGAGCCCGCGACGACGATCCCCACCGAACAACCGGCTCCCGTTGCTCCGTCGGCTCCGGCGCCTCGACCACCGCCGCCCGAGCAAGGGCAGGTCGTTTTCGACCCCTCACCCCCCGTTCCGGAAGATGTGCACTGGGGCTGGAGGGGTGACTTCGGAGTTCTTCTCAGCGAGAACGGCAGCACCAAACCGATCTTCGCCGAGGTGATCTCGACGAATCCCGCGGTCCTGGAGATGCGGCCCACCGGGAGCCTCTGGGAATGGCGTGCCATCGGGCCGGGCGTCGCGACCATCGAGGTCCGGTATGAGGACCGGGTGGTGCTCTCGCATGACGTCCGAACGCCAATGCCAGCCCACGACAACCACCACGTCATGTTGCGGGCGCTGCTGGTGCCGGAAACCTGGACTTCGTTCCAGGAGCTTGGCGATGGGGGTTGGGCTGACGGTCTCCCTTTACGGGAGAGCCCGAACCTGAAGTATTTCGAGGCCGCGATCTGGGAGGGAGCGCGCGCAGTCCACCTTTATGAATTCGACAACTCGTTCGATCCCCATCTGGGAGTGTTCGAGGACATCTCGGCCGAGGAATACACGGCTTACCGCGAGAGCTTTCGGGTGTTGGCCTTTCCCGGGTTGCCGCTGGCGTTGCCGGGAGAGAATTCCTCCCCCGAGCTCAGCCGATTCCTCCGGGAAACGTTCGAGCAGATCGCGAGCTATCTCGTGTCCCGGTACCCGGACTCGGAACACCACCTGAACTACCACGGTCACGGCGCTGCCGGAGGGCGTCTGTTCGAATACCAACTCTTCTACGACGACGCGGCCGAGATGCTGGCGCACTGGACCGCGGAGCTCGGACGGCCTCTGGGGGTGATTGACATGGGCGGCCCCTGCAACAAGTCAGGTTACGAGGATCTGACGAACTTCTGCCGTTACGCCCGCTATTACGTCGCGTCCGACATGCCTCAGGGCAACTACCAGTTCGACGAATGGACTCACGAGAAGTTCCAGGAGACGCACTCCGAGCTGCAGTACCATCGGCTGTTCGCAGAGTCCGAGGATTTGCGCTCGGTTTTGGTGACCCGCGTGGACCTCAACCGCACCGCTTTCGAGTACTCGCGTCGCGACATGGTGGCGCACCAGTGGCCGCAGGCGACCTATCTCCACTCGTGTCAGGACTTCGAACCGTTCGCCGACGACTTCATAGCGTTCGTCAATGACCGCGAGGCGCCCTTCGAGGGCGGAGAGGACCTGCTCGACTATCTCGAGACCGCGGGTGCGGGCGCCGGGTTGCTGGAGGGTTTTCGGAGGGTCGTCATTCACGGCGTGGACAATCGGGATTTCTTCGCGTGGAGCGAGAATCGGAACGGCATCACGATGCCGCGTTCGTGGTGGTGGGAAGGCCGGTACCGGTGACTCGCCAATCGGACTGGACGGCTTACAGGGCGAACTCCAGACCGACGAGGCCCTCGGATACCTGCCAGAGTTGCGCAGCGACCGCTTCGTCTGTCGACTCGGATGAGGAGCCGACCGGCGCCGGATACCCGCGAACTTCGCCGAAGCCGCCCGGTCCGTAGTAACCGCCCGGTTCCACGCCGTCGGCGGTCGCCGCGTACAGGGTCGGCAGCGCCCCGCGCCACGGTGGCATGGCCAACAGCGGATTCAGCAGCCGCAGGATGCCGCTGGAGCGTTGCAGGTCCGTGCCGGTATAGCCGGGATGCGCCGCAACCGACATCGTCTCGATCCCGGCCCGGGCGAGTCGTCGTTGCAACTCGTAGGCGAACAACAGGTTGGCCAGCTTGCTCTGCCCGTACGACCGGTTCGGGTGGTACGGGCGCGACTCCCACTGAAGGTCGTCGAAGTCGATCGTGCCGAACCGATGGGACAAGCTGGACACGGTGACCACGCGCGACCTCCTCGTCCGTCGCAGCACATCCAGAAGCCGGGCGGTCAGCGCGAAGTGTCCGAGGTGGTTCGTACCGAACTGCAACTCGAACCCGTCGACGGTCTTCGACGCTGGCGGCCACATTACGCCGGCATTGTTGATGAGCAGGTCCAGGTGGTCGAACCGGTCGTGCAACGCGTCGCAGAACGAACGGACCGAGGCAAGCTCGGCGAGGTCGAGCACCATCACGTCCAGCGTTCCCGAAGTGCCTCCGGCGGCGATGCGAGCCGCGGCGGCGCGCCCCTTACCCTGATCGCGGCAGGCCATCACGACGTGCGCGCCGTGTCGGGCGAGTGCCGCTGCCGTCTCCAGACCGATGCCCGTGTTCGAGCCGGTCACGACCGCGACCCGCCCCGACTGGTCGGGCATGTCGCGCACCGTCCACCTGTTTCTCGGCATTGCTCTTCCACCTCGCCTCCGGTCGCCTCGCGCCCGTCCAGGGCAGTCTAGAGGCGGGCAGTCCTGCGTGTCGCGACAGTGCCGTGCGCCCGTCTCCATCCGATCTCCACTCCCGCTCGCCTTCACGCTCCGTTCCTTGGTCCTGGCCTTTGGTGCGAACGCTCCCCCTTGCCTCGATGTGCCGTCTGCGGCGGCCGAGTCGCACGGCACGCGTACCGCGTTGCTTCGCGCCCGGTATCCCCGCAAGCGACCCGGCGGTCCGATAGAGTGATGCAGGCAGGCGCAGGGTCGTCCGCCCGATGCCCGATTGCGGGTGACGGCAGGGGTTGCCGCTCTCGCCGCCGGCACCGGAGGCGAAGAACATGAGGCAGTACGTCGAGTCCGCCAGCAGAACGCCGGTTCTCGGCGCCACGCTGGTCGCGGTGCTGGTGCTGCTCGTGATGGTGTTTCCCGCTCTGCCCATCGGCGGCCAACTGCTCGACGTGAAGGCACGCTACACCTACGCTGAGGCTCTCGCCGCGATGGAGAGCTATGGCGAGCGCGGGCGGCAGGTGTATGCGTGGTCCAGCGCCACGCTGGATGCGTGCTGCCGGTCTTTTGCGTCAGCTTCCTGGCCGGATTCGTCTACCGGTTCCGACCAACGGAACGGCTCTAGCGACTGGCCTATCTGCCGCTGGCGGCGGGCGTGCTCGATCTGTGCGAGAACGTTCAGGTCGTCCTCATGCTGACTGGCTTTCCGGACGTGTCCGCCGGACAGGTGGCGGTCGCCTCGTGGTTCACCCTGTCGAAGGGGTATGCGGTTTCGCTCTGCCTGTTGCTGGCGCTCACCCTCGCGGTCGTTGCGGCGGTGCGTCGTCTCCGCCACGGCGTTCGTGACCGTGCGGCCTAGCTGCCAGCCGGGGCGGAACAGACGCGGGATCCAGCAGCGTAGCGGCTCACCCCAAGCGACCCCCGCGCCGCCTGCGGAGGTTTTGCTTGCCTCCGCATGGACCCGCCGCAGGCGGGGCCGGAAGCCTTCCCGCAGGGATCACTCGCGCCGTAGGCGCGGGCTGGGAGCGACCTCCGAGCCGTAGCGGAAGTGCTAGCACGGCAGCGCGTCTCGGGACCGTAGATCCGTGGATCGGAGGTGGGTCGCTCCCTGCCCCACTCTACGCCCTAAAGGCGGAGAGTGGATTCGCCACCAGGCGACCAACCGCAACGGCGCCAACGGTTCTCGTGAATTACGTTGGCGATCACGAGGTAGCGGAAGTTGTAGCGGAAGGGGGTGTTGTCTTCCGCTACCGCATAAGTGACCCAGAGGGTGGCCCCGCCGCCACGGTGTTCCGACGTGTCGTGGCGGCGCTCCGCCTCAGGGACACGCCGTCAGCGCTCCGCGGACTCCAGTTGGCGGAAGTGGTCCACATAGGCGCGGTACCGGTTCCGGATGTCCCGCACGTACCCCGTCACTTCGGAACCCCGGACGTAGCCGTAGGCGGCCTGGCCGGCGTACCGGGGTTCGCTCAGCCTGAGCATCGCCTCCTCGACGTGGCCGAACCACCGCGATCCGTCGAGTCCCAACCGGCGCGCGAGGTGGCGGGCGTCCCGGACGTGCCCGAAGCCGCCGTTGTAGGAGGCCAGCGCGAACCAGAGCTGTTCGCCGGGCGGCAGGTCGGGGAACCGGTCCCGGCTCCACGCGAGATAGCGGACCCCGGCGTCGATCCCGACCTCGGGATCGGCGAGCCGCGCCGGATCGACCCCGAACTCGATCGCGGTGCGGGGCATGAGCTGGAGCAGGCCGCGGGCTCCCGCGAAGCTGACGCGCGCGGGATCGAAACCGCTCTCCTGGTACATCTGGGCCACGATGAGACGCCAGTCGAACCCTTCCGCCGCCGCCCGCGGCTTGACCAGGGCGTCGTACTCCGAGAGCTCACTGCCCGTGATCCGGTGCTCCCGCTGCTGCGCCTGCCGGCGGCGGTTCACGAAGTACTTGTTGTAGAGGACGTTGAATTCGGTCCCGCGGTACCCGGCCTCGAGAAAGGCGTCGAGTTCCCGCTTCAGGTCGTCCCGGCCCGGCCCCACCGCCCAGACGAGGCGCATGACGGGATCCAGCGCGAGCCCGAGCGTCAACCGCGGGTCGAAGGTCGCGGCGAGTTCCGCGTGGTGGCTGTCCACGAGCGTGACGTCGAGTGCGCCCTCCGCCACGGCCTCCAGGATCGCAGGGCCGGACAGGTCGGACACCTCGACGTCGAGGTTCCCCCGCATCGCGGCGAGCCGCGCCGGGTAGCTCGTCGCCCGCGGGACGATCACCGTGCGGCCCGCCAGGTCGGCGAGGCCGGACACCGGTTCCCCCGCGGTCACGAACGTCTCGCGAATCTCGAGGTAGTGCCGGGTGAAGAGGAGTCCTGCGGCGGCCCGGGCGGGAGTCATCACCCAGCCGGCGGCGACCAGGTCTCCCTCTCCGGCGGCGAGTTCCGCGGCGAGTTCCTCGTGATCGGGGGCGACGGTCACCCACAGGTCCAGGCCGTGGGCATCGGCGAAACGGCGCACCAGCTCGTACTCGAAACCAAGCTGCGCCCCGCGCCACAGGTAGTAGGTCGCCGGCGAACTGACCGTGAGCATCCGCAACTGGCCGGAGGCCTTGATGGCGGACCAGTCCCGATCTCCCGGGGACTCCTCGTACCCGGTGTGAAGTTCCGTCAGGTAGCGGTCGAGGAAGCTCCGGAGCTCCGGGTTCTCCGGCCGGAGCGCCCAGCCGATACGCCGCACGTCGGGCAGTTCGCGCAGCTTCCGGATCGCGGAACTCGTCCGGAGCGCGACGCGGGCGGCGGCCTCGTCCATGATCGTCGCCTCGAAGGCGCCGGCCTCGATGAGGTTCTGGATCGTCCGGTGGTCGGCGTCGTCCGGCACGGCCACGCGGGGCGCGTCCGGGTAATGGGTCGTGAGGCTCTCCTCGTAAGCCCCCGGCAACACGCCGAAGACTCCTTCGGAGCGACCGATCACCCACTCGCGTGAGACGGTCAGCGGAACGGTGAACGCCACGCGATTCCGGCGGGATTCGGTCTCCGTCAGGGTCGCCACGGCCACGTCGGCGCGGCCTTCCTCAAGAGCGAGAAACAGGCCCTCGATGTTGCGCTCGACGATCCACTCCGTCCTCAGGGCGTAGCGTTCCGCGAATCGCTCGGCCAGAAGGCGATAGCGATCCTCGGAAAGCCCCTGTGACGGCAACGTGTCGAATTCCTCGAAGCCGAGTCGCGCAAAACGGATGATTCCGCGGTCCCGAATCTGCGACCAGTCGTCGGTCGTTGCCGCCGGTACGTCGAAAGCGCCCCGCTCCGAACCCATCAACCCGCACCCGGGGAGCAGCGGCAGAAGCGCGAGGGCCAAAGGCGCCGCCCCCGACGCTCCTGCGGGGGTGGCGCGCCTCATGCGATTCGAAGCCCCCGAGAGTCCGGTTGGGCAGGCCCCCTCCGATCCACGAATCTATCGAAGTACCGGTTGGGTCTTTGAAGCTCCCGAGAGATTCGCGCTACTGCCGTCATGAAGTTGCAGTAAATCGCTTCTATATCACTTACATCGGCTCTCGCGTTCTCGGGGCCAAGGTGGCGGCCTCGGCACCAAGTTCTCCCGGGTGCTCTTCTCCGAGATCATCGGGGTCGACACCCCGATTGACGAGACGGGTGTCAATCGGGCCGCCGGCTTCAAGAAATCCCCATGATGAACACGGAATCAATGACTTGCCCACCAAAAGCGCCGCATCGGCGTGCAGGCAGAACTCCAGGGCGTCGAAGGGGCGTATCGGCGGACGGACCTGTTCGACGAGCGAAGGCCGGTGATGGACGCCTGGGGGGAATACGTCGGAGCGTAGGACCCCGGAGGCTCGGGAAACCACGGTCTACCGCTGTCCACAGCGACGCGCGCGGTGCTCCGCGAGCCGAGAGCGTTCGCCATCGGCTCGAAGATCAAGAGAAAAAGAAAACCGGTGATACACTGCGCTCAGTTCCGGAGGGGGTGGCGGGCCTCGAACCTGCCGACGCCCCATTGCCTTTGAAGCTTGGCGACGCCCCCGTGGGATCGGCTCGGGGATTGCAGTCACCCGGGCCGGTTGCCTCCCATCGTAACCGATGGTGTCACGAAGAAAGCGATGTCCCTCGTTACTCTTACCGTCTTGCTAGTCGGCTTGGCACTTCTCGGGTTTGCGGCACTCCTCATCCGTCGCAGATAGCTCGATCCAAGAGGTATCGCTATGGCGAGGCACTGGAAACTGTTTGTTGCCGTTGCCCTCGCGAGCGGGCTTCTAGGCGCGTCGCTGATGCAGGTAGTGGCGCTGAATCGGGTTATCGAGATTCAGGTGTCGGGAACGGAGATGCTCAGGGCGAAGATCGACCACCTGGAGTCGCTGCTTGACGTCGCGGAGCATGAGAGAAGAGCGCTTCATGCGCGATCGGCCATCCTCACACTACGAATCGAGGCGATCTTGACCGGGGAGCCGGTTCCCGACATCCCCGAGCCGATCCAGTCCAGTCCCGAAAACCCCGAATAGCCCCTCCGGCATATCCGGAGTCGGAGAAACCGGGTGATTAGTCGTCTCTACCGAGGACAGCTTTCAGGATTCTGGCGATTCCAGAGAGTCCGATTCCGCTCCCAAGGATGGCTGCGACGATGGTTTCTCCGATGTGTCCGAGATAGACGGTTGCTCCAAGAGTAAGCCCCCAGCCAACAAAGCCCCAGATCGTCTTGAAGCGTTCGAGCCCAAAGCTGTCTCCCTGCGTCTTGTGTCGTGACTTCTGCTCGGACTCTCCCATCGAGAGAATCCGCTCCGCAGCACCCGGAAGGGTCCGCTCATATTGGTCGAAAGAGCTGGCAGTGGGAGTGGGCCGCGGTATTCGGCGCTGAGTTCGATGGAGGTTCCCGACTCAATGCCGGAGTTGTCATTGGGCTTGGGCTGCTGCTTCTTTCGCCTGGACACCGTCAAAATCACTCCTTATCTGCCGTTTTTCCTCGAAAACCATGCCTCGATCCAAGTCTCGACCAACCCGGACCCAGTCCTCTGGAAGTTCCTCTAGGTCATCGGGACATCGCCTCTGCCTGTCGAGGAAAAGGAATGGGTCCAGTTCGAGGTCCACCATTCCAGCGACAATCAGGGCTACTTTCTTGGTCACACTCAGCCCTCCTTGGGTTGGACTCCGACACCTCCCCCTGAACAAGCCACGATGGATTGAGAAGGAGGAGGGGTCGAAAAAAGTAGGGGGGGTCGCTTGCAGCCCAGACCCTGACCCAGAAGGGCAGGGTCGCCGGAGCGTGATCGCGACGGGGAGAACGGGATCGTGTCCACGGGGATGCGCAAAAGCACTAGAAAAAGGGGGGTTTGCCCTGGTTGCGTAGCGGAGCGACCCCGCAGAGGTGCAATTTCCTCGCGGGAATCGGCCCTCCGCTTCCCGGCCGAATCGCGGCGCTGATCCACGCGAGGGGAGCGCGGCCACGAGCGTGATGCGCGGACTCTTCGCCAAGGGGATTCCGTTTCGCTTGGGCTAGGGCGCTTACCCGCAGCGCTCCCTGCCTTCGTCGCGGGTAGTAGGCCGGGCGCAACAGTCGGGAAACGCCAGCCCGGACTCTCTCGCCGCAATCCTGATTTGACCGGGACTCAGGGTTAGCTGGCGGCCTTTACCAACGCCGACACCAAGGCGATGATCCGCTGGATGCCCTCGTTCCGGTGGTCGGCCAGAAGCAGCGCGTCTCCGCGGAAACTCCACTCCATCTTTTGCCGGCTGCCACGGGGGCCAGACCAGGCATCCGACGAACCGATAGCGCTACGTCCGGCCTCGCGAAGAGACTTCCCGAGGTCTGTGGCATCGTTTGGCCAGCCTTCAACTCCGACGGTGAAATCCAGCGACCTCGCTGAGGGGCGCCAGAGCCAGACTCCGGACCAAGTTCCCGTTTTCGTTTGCCAACCGGCATTCTGGTGCGAGAACAACCAACCAGAGGACCGAGGCGGCTTCGTCAGTTTCCAGCCAGACTTCCTTTCCAAACTCGCCAATTCATCGTCCAAACGGGAAGTTACGACATCATTGGCCTCTTTCCTTAGACACTGAAGTCCGGCCTCGACTTCGAGACCCAGTTCGAGATAGCGCGGGTTTCGCCGGAGAAACTCCGCCACGACTTCCGCGCGGATGGGTTCAGTGGTCATTCAGACTCCTTCGGTGGCGGGGGCGGTCACCTTGGGAATGCTCCCTCGACGAACCGGATCAGGTCGATCAAGAACGAACGCACGCGCTGCGCCTCACACGCGACCGCGCAGCGGCGCAACCATCCCTCGACGGACGGGGCGTTGCTGGTCTCCCGGTAGGGCATCTTGATGCACCGATCCCGCAGAGAGTCGCCTTCTTCCAGCGGCTTGAGGTTTGGGTCGCTCCCGTCGCCAGTCCAGCCAACCCAATAGAGAAGGACGAACTTCTCGTTGCCAACGTTCTCATCGTTTGTGTCACGACCGGCGGAAAGCCCCTGCAGGTAGAGAAGATACCGAGGGATCTGCTTGTCCTGCTCTCCTGCCCAGGGCTTGTTCTCGATGGCGATGCGGCGACCGTCCGCGAGTTCGACGAGGATGTCGATGCTGCCCGAGCGCTTCTCGCCGTTCGGGGTGGTGATCTCGCCCGTCGGATGCTCGAGAGACACGCGGCTCCCGGTGCCGGGCGGCGACCGGAATGCGGCGAGCCGTCCAGAATTCCCCGGGGCGAGGCGCAGTTCTTCGACAAGAAGCGCGAGGAACGTCGCACCCTGCGCGTGAGCCCCGCTGGGGTCGAGCAGGCGCGCGAAGATCCGCGAGAGATCGATCTCGCGGTTCACCGCTAGCCCCGCGGCAGAAAAGTCGGCCGCGATGCGGCGGTCTCGGCCGTCCTTGAGCCGATCCTCCACCACCCGCACCGCCAGCGTGGCCGCGGCGACCGAAAGTTCCATCACCGTGAACATCTCCGCGAGTTCCCCCTTTAGCTTCTCGCCGCTCTCCCGCTCACTCCGTTCGTGTTCGGCGAGATGCCGTTCGAGGGCGTTGAGGAAGCCCTGAAGGTCCGGTTCCGTGCACATCATTCCGTCCCCGGAACCAGCGCCGCCGCTCGGCGGCGGGCGTTCCGGCGCGACGCGCAAAGGTCGGTGAGCGGCGCGAAGAGGTTCATGAGCAGGATGGGGAGCATCATACGCTTGAGGTAGGAGGCGGAAAGTGGATTCGCGAACATGCGAGCGAAATGCAATGGTGTGAACGGTTCTTCTTGAACTGCGGTGGCTATCGCGGGGTGGCGGAGAGAGGGTGATCTTCCGCTACCCCAGTAGTCGCCTCGAAGCTGACCGCGCAGCCGTGCACTCCTCGCGGGAATCGGGCGATGTCGCGTTTGGCCTCGGATTCCTGGCCATCTGCCAGCTTCTGGTCGCGGAACGCCGGGTGCGGATGCAGAAGGCTCGGTCATCGCCGCCTCCTCCTCGTTTATGCGCCAGAGTTCCCGCACAGGCCGAATACTCCCCGCAAGACGGGTGTGGCGCGGAATCCTTGGACGAACGAGCCGGTGGGCATTCCCCGGGGACGGGAGGTGCGTTTCCGTGCCGCGCTGGGTCTCCGCAGCTTTCCCGGCGGCAGCTGAGGGAGGGCCGGTCCGGTGTCCGGCCAACCGCGGCGGGCAAGCAGCGCGCCAAGGACGCGGTCTTGAATTTACGCTTATCCGTCGATAAACGTCTAACGCTCGCCGCCGGATTCGGAGCAGGCTCCGTGCCTTCCCGATGACCACTAAGGCACGAGGGCCAGCCTACCCATTGTGTACACACTGGGACTGGCGAGGGAATGCTGCGTCCCTCTTCGCACCCCCGGCCTCTCGCGCCGCTGCCGGAGCAACACGCGGGCGGGGGGCGTCGCCCCCGAAACCCCTCGCCGGTGCGCCCATGGCTGAGCGCCGCACCGTCGTGATCGCCGCCCGCGTCACGCGGGCGGCGCCTGCCGCCTAGAAGGACAAGGCCGCGGCGTCCGGCATGTCGACCTCCGCGCGACTGCGGCAGGCGATGGCGCTGACGCAGACCCGGACCGCGCCGCTTTGGCCGTTCAGCGGGAGCACAACGTGCAGGTTGCCTGTATAGGCGAAACCTGAACGAGCTCGCCCGCCTGGGCCGATACGCACACCTCGGCGACCGAGGCCGGCACCGTGATCGCCAACCTCGTAGCCTTCGAGTGGTCGCCCGTTCCGGCGGAGAGGGCGGCGATGAATCAGTCGACCATCGCGCGCCCTTCTGGGTCGGTCGTTGGCACCATCCCGGCCAGGGTTGAGCGCGTCAGCGGTCGGGTAAAGTGACGCAGGTAAGCGCGGGGCCGTGCGCCAGACGCCCGATTGCGGGTGACGGCACGGGTTCCCGCTCTCGCCGCCGGCACCGGAGGCGAAGAACATGAGGCAGTACGTCGAGTCCGCCAGCAGAACGCCGGTTCTAGGTGCCACGCTGGTCGCGACGTTGGTGCTGCTCGTGATGGTGTTTCCCGCTCTGCCCATCGGCGGCGAACTGCTCGACGTGAAGCCGGGCTACACCTACGCCGAGGCTGTCGCCGCGATGGAGAGCTATGGCGAGCGCGGGCGGCGAGTGTATGCGTGGTCCAGCGTCACGCTGGATACGTTGCTGCCGGTCGTTTACGTCAGCTTCCTGGCCGGATTCGTCTACCGGTTCCGACCAACGGAACGGCTCTGTCGACTGGCCTATCTGCCGCTGGCGGCGGGCGTGCTCGACCTGTGCGAGAACGTCCAGGTCGTCCTCATGCTGACTGGCTATCCGGACGTGTCCGCCGGACAGGTGGCCGTCGCCTCGTGGTTCACCCTGTCGAAGGGGTATGCGGTTTCACTCTGCCTGTTGCTGGCGCTCACCCTCGCGGCAGTCGCGACGGTGCATCGTGTCCGCCACGGCGTTCGTGACCGTGCGGCCTAGCTGCGAACCGGGGCGGAACGGCCGGGGGTTCAGCAGCGTAGCGGCTCACCTCCGGCGACCTGCGCACCAGCGCGCACGGCCGACTTCGCCCAAGCTGAGCAGGTCGCCCTCGACCAAGTCGCGGAGGCCCCCGGCTCCAAAGCGCCGGGAGCGAGCCCACGAGGCCGTGAGCGCCGTCCGCGAGTTGTCCCCCGATCTCCGCGTCCCCATTGAGGACCGCACCGCCTACGAAGACTCCGCCTGCCTACGCGGGACCCGTCGCGGACCGTGTGGGAGACTAGAGGAGTGGATTCAACAGGAGGTAGCAATCCGATGATGCGTGGAACTGTACTTTGGCGTGCCTTCGAACGGCTCGGCCTCGCCACCTTGGTGTTATCGCTGGCGCCCGCTGTCGGCGCCCAGCCGACCGGAACCATCGAAGGCGTCGTCGCCGACGTGACCGGCAGCCCGCTGCCCGGGGTGGTGGTCACCGTGACCGGAAGCGGCGTCCACCAGGAGCACGTAACGGGCCGAAACGGCGCTTACGTAGCCGCCGGACTCGCGCCGGGCGACTATGTCGTCGCGGCGGCGCTTCCGGGCTTCGAGACGGCGGAGGTCACGGTCTCCGTCGGGACGGGGGGCGTCGAGACGGTCCCCATCCAGTTGCAGATCTCGCGGCTGATCGAAGCGGTGAGCGTCGTCGCCGAGGAGCCCCGGCCCTTCGCGCGCAACATCGTCGCGGAACCGATGATGCGGCAGCAGTCGAACATTACGAACATCACGTCGGTCACCGACAACCTGCCCGGGGTGTCCATTCAGGAGGGGGACGCCTACGGTTTTGACGACTGGTCGAGCAACGTCGCGATGCGCGGTTTTCAGGTGACCCTCAGCGAGGCGCAGATCGGCACCACGATAGATGGATTCTCGAACGGGACCTCCGATTACTGGAGCGGCGCCAAGGCCAATCGTTTCATTGATCCGATGAACCTCGGCGGGGTCGAGGTTTCCCAGGGGACGGCCGACATCGCGTCCCGCTCCGTCGAAGCGCTGGGAGGCACCTTCGACTATCGGACGGACGATCCGGCGGTCGAGCGCACCTACACCGCCACCGCCACTCTGGGGGAGAACGAGGGCAAGCGTTTCTTCATGCGGCTCGACACGGGACCGCTGTTCGGCAGCGGGACCCGCGCCTGGATCGCCGCCGGCCGGCAGGAGGCCACCGACTGGGTCGAGGGTTCGGCGCGAAACGAGCGCGAGCACGTCGCCGCCAAGCTGGTTTCCTCGCACGAGGACCTGGAGCTGACGGGGTATTTCTCTTTCGACAGCATCCACGAGGACGTGTATCAGCGGCTTTACAGCGACGCCGACTTCCGGGCCAACCCACGGTGGGACCGACTGATCGGCGAATGGCCGGGCATCCCCTACCTGAACCAGTTCTACCGGCCCGGCTGGCAGACGCGCCGGAACAACACGTTCGGCTACCTGAAGGCGGACTGGTCGCTGACCGGCGCCACGCTGGTGAGCGTGGGCGCCTATTTCCACCACCACGTGGGCCGGGGCGACTGGTTGCCCCCCTTCATCGTGGATCTCAAAGACGATGCCGGCGGCCCAGAATCGGAACTGGCGGGTGCTTCCACGGTGCGGGGCGGTTCGCAGCTCGGGCTGATCCGCTTCGTGGACGCGAACGGCGTCGCAGTCGGGCCGACGCCCGGCTGCACCTCCTCGTTCCTGTTCAACTACTACGGCTCGGGGGGCCCCGAGGTCGACCCGACGTGCCATCCGGGGGCAACTCCCGTGCAGTCGTACCGCCACAGTCACTACGGGAAGAACCGCCTCGGCGTAACCCTTGACGAGGAGTGGTTCACCAGCATCGGGAGGGCCGGCAGCACCCTGCGCGCCGGCATCTGGTATGAGACCTCGCGGCGGGACCTGGGCCGGGACTGGCACCAGATCCTGGACCCGACGCTGAGTTTCAAGTGGAACGAGCGCGCCTACTGGCACCAGTACGAGTGGCAGTTCCCGCAGGACATCTTCAAGTGGTACGTGGAGGAAACGATCTATGCCGGCCCCCTCGCGCTGAGCGGCGGCGTCAAGCAGTTCCTGGTCGGCGTGCGCCGCGAGGACGTGTTCGGCGAGGAAGCGACGCTGACGGTGAATTCCGATTCCGACCTGCTGTTCTCGGGGGGCGTCACCTTCGAGACACCCGTCGAGGGACTGAACCTGTTTGCCGGCTATTCCCAGAATTTCCGGGCGATCGCCAGCACGCTTCTTGAGGTTCCGGGGCGAAGCTTCGACGAACTGGAGCCGGAGACGGCCTCCAACCTGGACCTCGGGCTCCAGTATTCGGGAGAACGGGTCGCGCTGGGCGCCACTTGGTATTCCATTGATTTCCAAAACCGGATCTTCTACCTCGGCCCGGCCACTCCCACGGGCCCCAACTACCTGATTCCCGGAGGCGGCGGCTACTTCAACGCCGGCGGCCTCGAGACGAGCGGGCTCGAGTTATCCGCGACGGTGCAGTTGCCGGGTCAGGCATCGTTCTACACCGCCTTCACCGCCAACGACTCAGCCTATCTCGGCAGCGGGGACCCTCTCGTGGATGCGAACCAGGGCATCGCGCCGGGGACGCGCGTTACCGGGGTGCCGGACCGGCTCTGGGTGGTCTCGCTCGACCGGAGCGGCCCGCTCGGCGCCGGAGTGACCGCCAAGTACACGTCGTCGCGACGAGTCAGCCTGAGCGCCGATTGGTACGCCGACGCCTACTGGCTGGTGGACGCCTATGTCCGCTTCTCCGGCGAGGCGGTGAGCGAGCTGCTCCGCTCGACGGAGTTCTCACTCGTGGGGAACAACCTGCTGGACAAGCCGTATCTGTCCGCCATTACCGAGAACGCCGCCTGGCTGGGCGCGCCGCGGACCGTCTCGATGACGATGACGATCTCGTTCTGAGCCGTCCGAACGCCGCTTAGCCACGCAGCGGCGCCGTCGTCAGCGTCCGCAGTTCGAGCGTGATCTGGGCGATTCTGGTCCCCGTTGTCGGCTTCGGCGTGCAGGCAGCGAACAGTCCAAGAGGAAGGCGACGCGCTTGAGGCCGCGATGTTCGCCGCGGTGTCGGTGGTGTCGCGGAGGAAGCTGAACGCACCGCCAACGAACGCCTGAAACTCCTAGACCGCTCCATCTCCCGTCCTCCCCTACGCCTCCCCAAAACGGCGTTCATCCGGGGCTAGTAGCTAGCGCGCGTGAAGCGACTCCGGCCCGCCGTTTCCCCGCCGAAGCGCGCAACCACGCCGAGCACCGTCAGGGTCACGTCTGCGGGCTGACGACGAACCGCCTCAGCGGGCCAGAAGTTCGTGGGTTCGCTTGAAATTGAACCGGACGCCGACGATGCTGGAAAAGTTGTCTTGGGGCGCGCTGATGTGGCGCGCGAACAGTCGCAGTTCCACGAATCCCTGCACCTGTCCGGCCCCGGTATAGCTGGGCAGGTTCAGGCCAGCGGTGCCGAAGACTCCACCGTCGAGGATGTCGGTGTCCCCAATTCCCCAAAGGCCGGCACCGGCCCCGAAGAACCCGCCCGGAGTCTGCCTCGTCATCAGGACGTCAACGGACGATCCGACCCAGTAGTTGTGGGCGAATCCGCCACCCGCCCGGACCGAAAAGGCACTCGTCTCTTCTGCCGCCGCGTCACGCGGTACGGTCAGTCCGAAGCCGGCGCCGCTCAGCCAAGCCGTCCCCGAAGCATCCGCGATGTCGGGCCTCTCGCTGCTATAGATGCCCGTCGCGAAGTCGGCGATCGGCCAGTAGCCAGGGTATAGCGCGTCCACTCCCACGTCTGCGCTGCTACACGTGGCCGTGACCCCGCGATTGTCCGCCACGGTCAGCGTGGCCTCGTAGGCGCCCCCGCCCGGAAGGATGAAACGGCGCTCGCACTGCTGACTGGCGTCCATGCTCGCAATCTGCACGCCGTTCTGGAGAACCGTTACGTAGCGGGCGGCGATGTTCCCCGTGATGGCCGTTGCGGCACAACTGTCGGCGATGAGTTCCGCGTCGAGGTAATGGGTCGGTTGCTCGGGCGCGCTGATCGTCAGGGAACAGGTCGGCGCTCCTTCCTCCAGCAAGACGGTTGCGCTCGCGGTCCGGCGTGCGCGGGCCCCGCTGGCTGTAGCCTCCGCGCGCCACTCCCCGGCCTCCGTGAGTTGCCCGGTCCAGGAGAAACGGTTTCCATCGCGGTCCAGCCGGAGGGACTCGCTGCGCCCGGACGGAGCGATCAGAGCTACCTGCAGGCGGTCTCCCTCCCCGAGTCGGCCGTCCACCGTGATCCGCGCCGAAGAAAAGACGTAGTCCCCGGAAGCGACGAAATGGATCGCCAGCGGATCCTGGAGCGCCGCGTGTGCGGGCGGCACCAGGAGGGCAGGCGTCAGGATGACGGCGCTCGCGAGACGGAGCGCGCGGAAAGTAGTGGGCATAAGCCTCATGGCGTGCTGTTTCGGCGATGGCAGCAGGAAGCGCTCAGTGGCAATAGTAAAACGTCGGTAGCGGCGGACTGTCAATGGCAACTGAAAACTGCACACTTCGCGTCGAGGGATCGGGAGCGAAGTAGGCGTTGTTCCGGTGACGTGGTCCCGGCGATTCGGCCCGGACGGAGGGAGCGGAGCGACCGGAGTCGGGGCCGAATCACGCCAGCCGGCTGCGGTGGCGGGGGTCACTTGGCGATGTCCTGACGCTGGCGTTCCGCCGCGGACCGCAGCCACTGCTGGTGCTCCCGCATCCGGTAGCTGTTGCCCCGGATGTTGACGATGTGGCAGTGGTGCAGGAGCCCGTCGAGCGCCGCCGCCATCACCTCGTCGCCGAGCACCGTTTCCCATTCCTCGAAGCCCTTGTTCAAGGTCAGTACCGTCGAGGCTTGTTCGTGTCGGGCGTTGATCAACTGGAAGAAGAGCACGGCGCCATCCTGACTGAGCGGCAGGTAGCCGATCTCGTCCACTACGAGCAGCGCGGGATGGGTCAGCACACGGAGCCGGCGGGGCAGTTCTCCCGCGGCCCTGGCTTCCATCAGCGAGTCGATCAGGCCCGCCAACGTCCCGTGGTAGACGCGCTGGCCCGCCTCGGCAGCGGTCACCGCCAAGCTAATCGCCAGATGCGTCATGCCCACCCCCGGCGGGCCGAGCAGGATGACGTTCTCGGCCCGATCGAGGAACCCCAGCTCGTCCAGGCTGTTGATCTGCTCGCGCTTGATGCTCGGCTGGAAGGCGAAGTCGAACTCCGCCAGCGTCTTCACGGCCGGCACGCGCGAGGTGCGCACCGCTGCCTGCAGGCGACGGCTGTTGCGGAGTGCGATCTGCGTGTTGAGCGTTTACCGGTGTCGGTTTTCCCACCACCAGGAACTCGGCATCGTGATGCCGTTCCGATTCTCGCTCCACGCGAAGAAATCCCGATTGTCCACGCCGTGAATGACGGCCCTCCGGAAACCCTCCAGCAACCCGGCGCCCGCACCGGCGGTCTCGAGGTAGTCGAGCAGATCCTTGTCGCCCTCGAAGGGCACCCCGCGGTCGTTCAGCGCCGCCGGATGAGCAGGGCGGCGAGGCCGAGGACCGCGACCGCCACAAGCAGCACCGCGAGTGAGATCAGGGACATCAGGAAATCTTACCGAGGACGGGAGAACCGACCGCGAGACGTTTCGGCTCTTGTATTCAGCGGGTAGCCCGACGGCATCGGACTCCTGCTGCTATTTCCGGCCCCTAGTACTGCCCGGCCCTACTTGCTAGGCCAAGAAGCGCGCCCGAGACTGTTGCACTGTCCGCAGATGAACGAGAACAAAGACGGGATGGGTGAGAAACCTGATCCTGGAGATTGTTCCTCGGAGGAGCTTGTCGAGCTCCTTGAGGGCTCCGAAGATCACGACGCCGAGGTACGCAGCGCCACAGCAGCTTTCCTGGGGCCGCCTGGAAGGCTTGAAGGGCGGTGTCGCCCGCGCCCAAAAGCTCAGTCCGGAACGAATGGTCAGAGATTGCCCGGCAGGCCGTGGCGAGGCGAGGGGAGATCGCCGGTAGTCCCGCGGAGCATCCGCCCCAACCGCGAATCGAGCTTCGGTGACTGGGCAGCGGAGTGCTCCGATGCACTGGGCGCGGTGTGCGAACTGGCGCTGGCCGACGTGAACACGAACGCCATCGAGGCGGTCTACCGGCGCACGGACCTGTTCGAGCGGCGGCGGGCCCTCATGGAGCAGTGGGCCTCATACCTGACCCCGAACCTTGCTTGAGGATCTACCGGCGGAGAAGCGTCAAAACGGGCGCTGAAGACGAGCGCGGAGGGCGTCCCGTTCGGCTTGCGGCACCGATTCGTCGTGCCAGAGCATCTTCGCGATGCGCCGCTTCGACTCGTACATGGTCGGCTGGTGGATGTGGCATTCCCAGGTTTCCACGGCGTTGCGTGGTCGCTCGACGACCTGCCCGCTGACCTTTCCGAAGAAGCGGTGGGTGCCCTTCACCCAGCTCTCGCGGGTCAGGTGGTACTCCGTCCGC
>JAJDVI010000005.1 GCA_022826195.1 Acidobacteriota bacterium | reverse complement strand
CCACGTCCGTCCCGACTCTTTCCGGGGCGCGCTACCCGGTGGAAGTCAGTCGTCAATGTGTGCTAGCCTTTGACTCTACTTATGTCCGTAGGTTCAAGCACTACTTGACTTGACCTACAACACCGTATCCGGGAGTTCGTTCTCCTAGGCTTATAAGCGACTGATCCATCAGTTGTTTGTGGGTCGTTCGATCATCCGGATATCACGTCGGGTATCACGAACGCGTTCCGCCGAATTACGGCGTCTTCGCGGGCGCGTTTTCGGCGTTTGCGTCGCCGCGACGTTTCGACGTTTGGCAGCGCGAGCAACAGAGCCCACCCGCGGACGGATGCGGCCTTGCCAGTGAGCGACTTCACGCCACCTGTTTCCCGGAGCCGCCGGGGGGCGGCGTTCCAAGCCGCCGTTCGGCCTACGGAAGGACTTCGATGTTGATCTCGGTCGCCTGCCCACCCGAGACCAGCACGAGCTGCGCCACGACCGTGACACTGAAATCCCGATCCACCCGGCCATAGGGAAAGAAATAGGCGCCATCGCTGTGGTGGGCGGGAATCGGATTCACGCGCAACAGGTACTGGCCGTCGGGGAGCCCCGCGATCTCGAAGTTGCCCTCGCCGTCGGCCCACGCCCCCACCGTGTGATCGCGTAACGGCTCGAAAGCCACCACGTGCGCGTAGCGGACGAGTTCGCCCGAAGCCCGATGGACGATGCCGTGGATGCGCCCGGTGGGGGCGCCGGGACCCGGGTACAGGACCGCGGCGCCCGTGACATCGTCGGCGGTGAGCGTTCGGCCGAGCGAGGATCCCCTGCCGAACGTGTACGGCCACATGACCGAGGAACCCTCCACGAGCCCACGCTCGCCGACGCGTCCCACGCCCGAGTGTCCAAGACCGAGGAAGTGCCCCGCTTCGTGCACGAGCGTCGCGCGCAGGTCCCAGAAGCCGCTGTCAACGACGTCGGTCCAGTTGTAGGCCGGATTCACGAGGATGTCCGCCTCGGCGATCACGTCCCTTCCGATCACGGAGAGCCAGCTCGTCACCGCCAGCGTGACCTCCGAAAGGCCCAGTTGCGACATGCGCTCCCGGGACGAGAAGCCAACCGTGTTCGTCCCGTCGAAGAAGTCGAAGGGGCGCTGGTCCGTCGTCCCGCGGTAGGAGAACGACAGCCCCATATGTTCGGATTCCTGCCAGGTGTCGAATGCCGCCCTGGTCTCGGTCACGACCTGGTCCACCGTCAACCAGTGGTTGCCCGCATTGGCGACCCAGTAGCCCACCGGCCGCAGCTCTGGGGCCCACACGAAGTCGGGACCCCGGACCAACTGGTACCCCGAGACCGGCGGGGCGCCCAGGGATATGGCAACCGCGAGAACCGAGGACCGGGTCAGCAACCGGGCCGACTGCGTGTTGGAACGGAGCATCGTCACTGTGCGGCGAGCGCCTGTCGCACGATGAGCCGTACGGCGTCCAGCGAGGGGAGCCCTTCCGATCCGGTCTGACTCGCCGTTACCCGATTCCCGCTGGAATCCTCAAGGTTCAGGCCCTCGAGCGACCGCTCCAGTACGCGTTCGCCGGTGTCCGGATCCCGTTGGACAGTGAACTTGCCTGCCGCCATACCGAGGACGGTGGGGATCCGGCCCGCACCGCCATCGCTGAACACGAGGACCTCCTCGCCGAGGTGGAACTCGGGAGATCCCGGCACGGTCAGACGGTATCCCTCGGCTTCTCCCCCCAGGAACCTCAGCGTCAGGACGCCGCGCCGCCCTCCCTTCAGATACTCGTCAACTTCGATGGTGACGAAGGTGAAGATGCCGGTGCGCCGGGCGTTCATCTGGCTGGCGATGCCGACCACTTCGCCGGTGAAGATCTGGTTGGCGCGGACCGCCATCTGGTCGAGCGGGAGGAAGCGGACGGTGGAGGCTTCGAGCATCCCCGCCAGAGCCAGCGCCAGCAGACCGGGAACGCCTCGCTGAAGCATCCTTCCGGTCCCAAGTACACGACTCCCGGAGGTTGCTGACACGGCGTCAGGCAGCGACCGCGATCGGTAGCGCCGACTCGCGCAGAAGCACCCACATGCACTTACACCTACGGGACGCTAAAGCAACCCCCGCACGAGGGGCCGACCTCACGACGAGTCCCGAGCGCGCCGAAGATGGCGCGCTCGGAGAATCCCGTACGGGCTACTGCTGCCTCGGAACGGAAACCGTTCTGGTCGTGGAGAGGCTTCTCCATGGGCCGAGCTCGGTATCGACACCCGGAAGGTGAGCCCTAACGCATGCCAGGGTGAGGATCGTATGAGTTGTCGACGTGGCTGTCGCAGTCGACGCCGCCCGGGCGAGCGTCACTGGGATGCCGGCCAAGGCAAACCCTGACCCGGTCTCGGTGATGGTGTGGTTGGTCACAGCGGTGAAGCCGGTTGAGGGTGGGTTCTCACAAGTTGCCCCGGTCACTGTCGGCCTCGGGTCGGTGGAGCTTGTATAGGTTGCGTGGTACACGTTCGCCACGTAATCGCCAGGATCCTCGGGCATGGTGGCGCTTCCCGGGAACGACCACGCCAAGGTTGCCGTCACGTCCGCCGTCCCAGTGCTGGTCGTCATGGTGTTCGCCAAACTGCTTGGCGCGGCGGGACGCGTACGGTATGGCATGAGTCTGGTCCAGGTGGACGCGTTGGAACCGTCGGTCGCTTGTACACACGCTGCATATTCGGTGTACGTGGTCAACGTGTTCAGGCGGAATCTCTCCGTCTCATCATCCTTGCTCGCGCTCAAGACGGTGCTTCCGGACCCAGCGCTGCAGGAAGGCAAGGATGTACCGACGGTAGCCGAAACGGTCCGAACAGGGTAATCAAAACCCTCGTCCATCTGGACGAACCAATCGATGGCTGTCGTTTTCGCAGACTCTACTTTCGGTCCGGCGGTGATCCGTCCGTCACCAACTGGAGCCGTTCCCGCCTTTGGCGCCGTCGTTGCCCACGCTACTGCGGCGGGCCCGTATTGAACATTGTCCTGGTCGTCCTTCCAGGTCCTCCGCACACAGAGACCAACCACGTCACCCGTCTCCAGAGCTGTGTCGGAGGCGTCCTGCGTGCGACTAAGGGCGACCGCGTATTCCATGTCGGTCTTCCAGGCGGTGTCAGTGAGCGGTGGACAGGCTGGCCGGCGCGGGGTGGTTCCAATCGCCGGGGGATCCAGCAAGGCGTAAATGTGGGTGATCCGAGTATCGGAGGCCTTATCCCAGAACCAAGTAATCGACGTGTCATCCGATTCCCAGGTAATGGTCAGATCGTCGCTGCCACCGGTGACGGGCTCCCGCGGCGCCGGACCGGAGGTCTCGGCGGCCGTGGTGGAACTCCACACGCTGACCGTCCTCGTCTCGTCATCCGGGTCGGGATGCGCGCGGACCCGGAACGAGTAGCGGGTTCCTCGCTCCAGGTCGCTCGCCACGCATGCCTCGTCTGTCACCCGCGCGTCACCCCCACCGCAGGACGCACCCGTCCAGAAGCCGTCGGCGGGCTGCTGTTGGACTTCGTACTCGTCGACGTCGTCCACGTCGTTCCAGCGGACGGTGATCGAGCTGCTCGTCAGACTGCCGGTGCTCAACCCCGTCGGCGCGGACAACGCCGTGGTGACCGGGGCGGGCGCCCGGTCCGTGGTGCCCTCGACCGTCGCGCTCCAGCCGCCGTACACCGGCTCCGAAATCGTGCCGGAATAGGCTCGCACCCGCAGGTGGCGGTCCGTCCGCGACTCCAGGTTTGAAACCGTGTAGGTCGTCGTGCTCGCAAACGCCGTCGGGGCATCGTCCGCAATCGTCGCGCTGTCGCTGTGCTGCACTTGGTACCCGGCTGCGCCATCCACCGCGTTCCAACTCCACGTGATCGTGGTGGCCGTCTCTCCCGTCACCCGGACATTCGTTGGCGCGGGCGGACGGGCCGGCGTCGCCGCTGTGGTCATCCCCGTCACATGGGTGGACCAGCCACTCGTGACCCGGCCGTCGCCGGTTCCGGCGGCGGCCCGCACCCGGAGGTAGTAGCTCGTCTCGGCTGTCAGGTCCGTGCGCCGATAGGAGATCTGCTCGGCGGTCCGGGCAATCACCTCGTCCTCGTCCGTGAACGCCTCGTTCGTGCTGAACTGGACGTCATAGCCGCTCACGCCCTCGACGGCGCTCCAGCGCCACTCGACGAAGTCCAGTCCGCTGGCGGAGATTTCGAGGCCGGTCGGAACGGCAGGGGGCTCCGGTTCCGGTGCCGGGGGAGGAGCCGGAGGTGCCGGCGCTGGGGTCGTCGGAGCCGGCGTCTCTTCGTCCCCGCAGGCCGTGACGAAGAGGCCCGCACCGACGAAGAGGACAAGGAGCAGGGCCCATCCACGGGCGGACGAGAGCTTGCCTGTGAGCGATTTCATTCCACCTACCTCCCGGTTCAGTCCCTGGCCGTTCCCCCATGTTCCCTGGCGTTCCGTAGAATGCCCCTAAATCCACGTTCTATCAATGTCTTCTGATCCCTTCCGTTCCCTTTCGGGGCCTCTGGTTCCGGCCCGTTCTAGATCAATATCTGATATCCTTCCAATAGTAGAATGGGACTAATCACCCCGTGACCGACCGCCCCTACCGGCTCTCCGCCCGCTTCGTCGCAACCGTCCGTGAGCCGGGACGATATGGAGACGGACGCGGCTCCGGAGGGCTCTCCCTCCTCGTCAAGCGCACCACACGCGGCCAGCTCGCCAAGTCCTGGGCCCAGCGCATCCAGGTCGACGGCCGCGCCCGCAATCTCGGCCTCGGCGTCTGGCCCCACGTCAGCCTCGCCGAGGCGCGGCAGAAGTGCGCCCTCAACCTCGTCGCCCGAGGCCGGGACGAACTGGCGGCCGGCCGCAAGCGCGCCGTCCCCACCTTCGCGCAGGCCGCCGAGGTGGTCATGGCCATTCATGCGACCGGGTGGAAGCACGGCAGCAGTTCCGAGGAGGACTGGCGTTTGGCCCTCCGCAACTACGCGATGCCGAAGCTCGCGGCGAGGCCGGTGAACCGGATCAGCACCGCGGACGTGATGGACATCCTGCTTCCGATCTGGAACGCGAAGCGGGTCACCGCACGGAAGGTGCGGCAGCGCATCGGGGCGGTGATGCGCTGGGCGGTGGCCCAGGGCTACCGGGAGGACAACCCGGCCGGAGACGCCATCGGCGCGGCGCTGCCGAAGCAGGGAGTGCGGACGCGGCACTTCACGGCGCTCCCGTATGGGAAGGTCGCCGGGGCCATCGCTGCCGTACGCGGGTCCGGCGCTCCTGCGCTGACGGTGCTGGCCTTCGAGTTCCTGGTGCTTACCGCGTGCCGGAGCGCGGAGGTGCGCGGCGCCCGGTGGGAGGAAATGGACCTCGAGGCGCGGGAGTGGCGCATTCCGGCGGTACGGATGAAGACCAACCGGGAGCACCGGGTTCCGCTGTCCACGCGGGCACTGGCGGTGCTCGGCGAGGCCAGGGGGTTGGACGACGGCTCGGGGTGGGTGTTTCCTTCAACGACGAGCCAGCCGCACTCCCGGGCTGCGCTCTCGAAGATGGTCCGTCAGTTGGGGATCGAGGCGGTGCCGCACGGGTTCCGGTCGAGCTTCCGGGACTGGGCGGCGGAGTGCACGGACGTGCCGCGGGAGGTCTGCGAGCTGGCGCTGGCTCACGTGAACACGAACAGCATCGAGGCGGCCTACCGCCGCACGGATCTGTTCGAGCGGCGGCGGGGGCTCATGGAGCAGTGGGCCACGTTCCTGGACGAGCGCGGAAGCGAGGGCGCACCGGACGCCGGGTAGACGCCCGACGGCGGCTGTCGGCTACGCCTGCTGCCTGGCCGGTCAGGACGCTGTGCTATCGTGGCAGAGGCGCGGTTCGGACCGCGGAGGGGCGCAACTGACCGAGCAGATCACCGTTTCCGTGGATCCCGAGGTAGCCGAAATCTATCGTTCGGCCTCGGATGACGTACGGCGGAAGCTGGCGGTTCTCGTCAATCTGCGTCTTCGCGACGCGACCCTGTCTGAAAGGCCCTTGCGGGACGTGATCCGCGAAGTGAGCCGAAATGCGCGGCGGCGCGGCCTGACTCCCGAGATTCTGCAGTCGATCCTTGACGAGGCGTGACGCGCTTCGTCTTCGACATCAACGCGCTCGTCAGCGCGTTCTTGATCGAGGAATCGGTTCCCGGCCAGGCGCTCCGATCGGCACTGAATCAGGGCGTGGTGCTGGTTTCCGTCTCCTTGGTCACGACGCTCGCCGGTGTGCTCCGCCGCCCCAGGTTTGATCGCTACCTGACGCTTCACGAGCGCGAGGAGCTCGTGGCAGCGTTCGTAGCCGGTTCCCAGATGGTCGAGATAGCCGAACGCGTCCGCGCCTGCCGTGATCCGGATGACGATGCCATCCTGGAACTCGCCGTCAACGGGCACGCCTCGACCATCATCACGGGAGACTCGGATCTCCTCGTCCTGAACCCGTTTCGCGGAATCCGGATCCTCGCCCCAGCGGATTTCGTGCGACAGGCCGGTTGACGCGTGTCACACCGACCTCGACGACGCCTACCGACGGCCGGTCGGGTCACCCCCGCTCTTGCTCACTGCCCTATGCGATACCAGAGGAGGACAATCCCGAAATGGCTGAGAACACATGGCATCGCTTCACCGAGCACAACGTCCTGGCCAACGCTCCAGACGACTCGGGCGTTTACCGAATAGCTGATGCGGACCGCACGATCTATGTCGGCGAGTCCGCTTCAATCCAGAGGCGCCTGTTAGCCCACTACCGGGAGCAGACACCACAATCCGGCTGTATCCACGAACAGGGTGCGATCCTCTACGAATACAAGCTGGTCAGCGGGCCGAAGGCTCGTGAGGAGGAGGAAACGCGCTGGCGACATCGGCTCGATCCAGTCTGCAATCGCCAGTAAGAGACACCGTCACTCATGCATCAGTTGCTGCCGCCGCTCGACCAGGTTCGTCCGCCGGCAAGCCGTCTCCACCCGGATACAGCCGCGTCGGCCGATGCCGGGTCCGGACCCTGGTCTTCGGAAGCGTTGCCCCGATGGCGTCGCTGGCCGGGTTGTCTTCCCGGTAACTCTGCGCCACCGCCCAGCGCATCACCGCCGTGCATCGCTCGGAGGCGTATCGCTAATCGCGGCTTGGAAGCCGTGCGGAGGCCGCGGCGAAGGAGCCGGCCGACAACCCAGCGCCGCGAGTTGACATCAAGGGGACTTACCATGAACGCTAAACAGCCTTCCGGCTGGGTCAGCGTCAGGGTGCCGTTCGGAACGGCGTTATGGCTGGCTCTCCCTCTCCTGCCTCGTTCTTTGCAGTGATCTGAGCCTCGTAGTCGGTATCCGGTTTCAGGTCAACGAAGTCGCACTTGGTGAACGGAGTGCAGAATCCCGGACCCCACTCTTCGGTCCCGGCTTCCCGAAGACGGATGACGTAGGTGAGGCTCGGCTTCCAATTCGCCTCGATTACGTTCCCCATCAGATCGGGGAGAGATACGTGGAACTCCCCGCCCTTCCATTCGACCTGCGGTTGGTTGGGGTCGTCAGATGCGATGTCGGCTGAGCGGGAGTTGAGAGGTTGATTCATATAGAGGCTCCTTTGCTTCTTGATGTTAGCGTCGCCAGTTTGGGCGGCCCTCCTGCTTCCGGGTGCTCGGGGGCGACTTCACGGCCTCCGCCGTCCCGCCCCCAACCCCACGCCGTCCTGCGACCTTGACGCCCTGACGGTCATGAAACCCGGCGGCGCGGCCAGCCACTTCCCCACCATCGGAGTGACGGATCCTCGCCTGCTGGACAATCCGATGTTCGTGGTGTTCCTCACCCACGGCGGCTCCAACAGGTCCGGCTGCTCACGGCGACCACAGACCACCCACGGCGGGCCCCGGGTCGCTGAGTGGGGGCCGACCCCGTCACCTACGTGGTCGAGCCGGGGTTCTCGGCCTGCTTCGGACCGACCACCATCACGGGGGAGATCCGGCTGTACGTGGAGGGTTCCTACGGCGACCCGCTGAAGGGCGACCTGCTCTGCAGGGGCCTCCAGGCCAAGCGCGACGCGGAATAGGGCTCTGCTACCCTTCAGGCGTGGCTGTCCAGAGATGTGGGGAACGCAGCGCGCCGCGCTGCGTTGGTATCATCGCGGGCTCGAATTTCCAGCACTGGGGGGTAGGCAATGAATGGCAATGAATGGCTGACTCCGTCCGCACTCATCGCGGTGATCGCCGCCTTGGGAGTGCTATGGGCCGCCGCTCGCTGGACGAGCAGGGTGGACACGGACCTAGGTTTTCTAAGGGGATCTGTGAAGACGATCTTGCAGCACCTAGGGCTTGCTACGGTCATCAGCGACAGCCCGATGATCTTGACGGACCTGGGGGAGCAGATTGCCCGGGAGTTGGGAGCTGAGAAGTGGGCAGCCGAAATCGCGCCGTCCCTCTTGCCGCAGATCAAAGGCAACAGGGCCTTTGAAGTAGATGAGTTCGCAGAGAGCTACGTGAAGGAGAAACTAGGGGACGAGTGGCAGGACCGGGTTGCGGCGAGCGCGTATGAGCACGGCCTCAAGAGGGCGAACATTCTGAACGTGCTCCGGGTGGTGTTGCGAGTCGAGCTGCTCCGCGCCGGCGATTTCTCTGGACCTGAAGATCGGCCCGATAGCGCCGGTTGATCGGCCAGTGGATCGCTAGACGGCTGCTGGCCCATCCACCGCTGGCGGTGGGACCGGCGGAACCCGCGCCTGCGCTGAAAACTTACCGGTACCCATTCCTCCATAGGTTCGCGTGGGCCGGCGCTCCTGGCAGTTCGAGCCATAGCGCCGCTCTACGTCGAAAGCCGTTCGGACCGCCAACTCGTCAGCCTGTCCACTGAGTCAGGATCAGGGCCAAGAACATACTCGGAGCGCCACGGCACCCACCACCACTAGCGCCAGCGAAACGTGCCGAGTCCGCTGGTACCGGAACACGTGTCCGACGATCTCCACGACTAGGACCGCGGCGCCGACAATGAGAATCCAGACCCACTCCGGCAGCGGCATCATCCTCCGAGAGAAGCGCCAGGACCGCCCCTATGCGCCGGAGTCGCTGCGAGAACCCGACCGGCTATTTCCACCGAGCGTCGGAAGAGGCATCGTTCGACCGCATGAGGTTACGGTGCCGATTGAATCCGCCATGCCGTGGAGCCGCTTGGCTGGAGGGGTTCAATCAGCCAGTTGTGAGTGGTCCGGGTCGAGGCGTTGGATCAAGGCTTCGATCCGAGCGAGACGCTCGTTCACCTCTCCGAATCGACGCTCGATTGATACGTCCTGTTCTCCGAATCGATGCTCCATCTGGACGCGGAAATCAGCCACCGTGACATGCAGTTGGATGACTGCCCCGACGAGCACAACCATCAGCGCCACCATGAGTCCGGCCCAGAGGTTCCGCCAGCCGTTTCCGTTGCTCATGCTGTCCCTGCGGCCCTCAGGATAGCAAAACCCGCCAGCGACCGTCTTCGGATTGTGGCGTTGGCCAGCATTCGCGCTCAGGAGTTTCCCAGAAACGCCGCCCACTCTTCCATGAGTTCCCGCCGCCGCTCGAACAAGTCCGTCCGCCGGTAGGCGGCCTCCACCCGGTCCGAGTTCACATGAGCCAGCGCCAGCTCGCACACCTCGCGGGGGGCGTCGGAACATTCCGCCGCCCAGTCACGGAAGCTCGACCGGAAGCCGTGCGGCACCGCCCCTATCCCGAGTTCCCGCAGCATCTTCGAGATCGTCGCGTCGGATAGGCGACGGCCCCGCACTGACGGGAACACCAGCTCCGAACCCTCCACAACGCTCCGCGCCTCCCGCAGCACCGACAGCGCCCCCGTGGACAACGGAACCCGGTGCTCCCGGTTCGCCTTCATCCGCTCCCCCGGGATCCGCCACTCCCGCGCCTCGAGGTCCATCTCCTCCCACCGCGCGCCACGAACCTCACCGCTACGGCACGCCGTCAGCACCAGGAACTCGAACGCCAGCACCGTCGTGGGATAGGCCCTCGACGCCCGAACCCTCTCCATCGCTCCCCGGACCTCCCGATACGGCAGCGCCGGCTGATGCCGGGTCCGGACCCCCGTCTTCGGGAGCGCCGCCCCGATGGCCTCCCCGGCCGGGTTGTCCTCCCGGTACCCCTGCGCCACCGCCCAGCGCATCACCGCCGAGATCCGCTGCCGCACCCGCCGCGCCGTTTCCCGCTTCTCCCCCCAGATCGGCAGCAGGACCGCCATCACGTCCGCCGTCCCGATCCGGTTCACCGGCAACTCTCCGAGCCTCCACATGGCGTAGTCCCGGAGGCTCGCCCGCCACTGCTTCTCCGACCTGCCGTCGTCCGTCCAACCGGCCGCGTGGATCGCGATCACGCGGTCGAGAGCTTCACCGAAGGTGGGAACGGTCCGCTTGCGGCCGGGCAGGATCAGATCGCCGCGGCGGCGGGCCACCCGGTTCAGAACGCACTTCTCTCGGGCCTGGGCAAGGCTGACGTGGGGCCAGGTTCCAAGCCCGAGGTTGCGCGCTCGTCCGTCCACGATGATGCGCTGTGCCCAGGATTTGGACAGGTCCCCGCCCGTGGTCCTCCGGACCAGCAGCGACAGTCCGCCGGAGCCGCGGCCGTCGCCGTAGCGGCCCGGCTGCTTGACGGTTGCGACGAACCGGGCGGAGAGCCGGTAGGGTCGGCGCCTCATGGAGTACGGAGGGTAACACGGGCCATCTATGTATCACTTTAGACCGGTGCATTCGCGGGCTTCAGCAGGAACGCGCTGGCACTCCTGAGCACTCTAAAGTGTTGATAGTCATTCCACTCAGTGGACTCCAACACGCTCCCTAGGAACATCCGGTCACCGTAGTACGGCGGACGAGGGAGAACCGCAACTATACCCCGTTTTTGGGTGTCAAACGGGCTTTTTTGCCCCCTGAACGGGGGTTCGGACACTTCTCCTTCTTACCGTGACCCTGGGCGCCGGTCTCGTGCTCATGGGTTGCGGAGACGACGATACGGCGACGACGCCGGCCCCGGCGCCTCCGCCTCCTCCGCCGCCGGCTCCTGAGCCGGAGCCTGAGCCGGAGCCGCCCGCACCGGAGGCTCCCGCCACGCCTACCGGTCTCCATGTCGACGAGGTGACCGTGGATTCGATCACCTGGCACTGGAACGCGGTTGAGGGCGCTGCCGGCTATGCGGTGCAGGTGAGCCTGGACGAGATGTTCGACGACACCGACCAGATCGGGCTCACTCTGGAGACGCACTTCACGGCGACTCCGGTTCCTCCCGCGACCAACGTCTATCTGCGGGTACGCGCCGGAACGGGGACGCCCGAGGCGCTGGCCGCCGCGGTGGCCACGGGTTCTCTCGAAGGATTGGCGCTGAGCGACTGGTCGACCCACGTGACGGGCAGGACGGACATGATCGTTGTGCCACCGCCACCGCCGCCGGCAGCCGTCATGGTGACCTTCACGCCGCCCGATCCGAACGACGACACCCTGGATCTGATGTGTGAGCGCAACGCGGGCAGCCCGATGTGTCCGGACGACAGCCGGAACATGGCGACGGCGACGGCGATGGTGAACCCCGACATGATGGTCATGTCGAACGCCACGGCCGTGATCGTGCCGATGAACTTCGCGGAGGGCGCGAACCCGGTAAAGGTGCACGAGGGCGAGAACATGCCGTTCACCTACGTGAACTGGGAAGCTCTCCAGAGCATGGTGGTGACCGACGGCGCCCAGTTCAAGATCATGCGGGTGACGCTCGGCGCCAACCAGGAGGAGGAGCCGACGGGTGACGTCGCCTATGTGACCTGCGGCCCGTTCGAGTGCGTGGAAGGCATGGACGCTCCCGAGATCTCCGTCGAGAACTCGACGGTCTGCACGACCTTCGAAGCCGACGTGCAGTTTGTCGCCGGCATCGTGGATCCGCAGGGTGGCGACGACCGCAACGGCGACGGCACGACCGGTGACAACTACAACAAGGGCATCGACCTCGGCATCGCGTACACCGCCAACGCGGGCTTCCGGACGACTCACGACTTCGGGTCCTTCTCGAAGACCGGCTTCAGCGGAAGCAAGACTTCTTCGCTGAAGGCGCTGAAGCGCGGGATTCCCGACACCTCCACGCCCAGCACCACGGACAACACCAACATCGAGGATGCCGCCGGGAACGTCGTGGTCGATATCGCCGGCTGCGAGGATGTCATGCATGCTCTCTACACCATGGAGGGACCTTCGGCGCTCGACAAGCCCGAGGAGTGCTCGCGCGTCCTTTCGACGTCCGGATACGCCTACTACCGTGACTACAGCGTCACGATCACTCCGAGCGCCGGCTTGAGCTGGAGCCGGAACACGTGGCCCCAGATTCCGAGGGGTGCAGCGGCGAGGTGCTCCGGCACGACGTTCATGGCCAGCGACCAGGTTGACGTGTGTGAGCTGCTCGAAGACGAGGTGGCCCTCATCGACGAGGGGACCGTCATGGCGATCCCCGTGGTTTCGGTTGGCGATCCCCTTCCCACGACGCCTGCACAGACCAATGTCAATGCGACAAACCAAGCCAAACTGCAGGGATTCGACCTGAAGCTGCCGATCGATCCGACGCGGTGGAAGCATCTCAGGTATAACGACGACACGACCGCGGCAAGGTATGACGACCTGGATCTTTACGACACCAGTCGGACTGGGACTCCGCTGTCTGCGGCCGTTAAGACTTCGGACGGAAGCAACGCGTATACCTTCAACGATTCCGGCCGTCTCAACGGCATGGCCCAGGACGGCGCGGATGGCACCGCCGGCACTGCGGATGACTACGCCAACGTCTGGGTTCCCATCCGCGACAGCAAGGGTGCCCCGATGTATGGCGACCTCGGCAAGGTGGACGCGGCGACGAGGACCCAGGCAAGCGAAGTGGTCGACGGCGATTCGGAGGACGAACTCACCGAAGGACATGGTTCCTACACCGGTCCGTTCGGCGGAGACAACGTGCCCGACAACTTCGCGATCGGAACCTACAACGGCAGTGCAGACGCACGGGCGTGCAGCGCGGAGGACGGTGGAGAAAACGGTTCGGGCAGCACCCGGCGATACCTGGCGGATGGCAGCGACCCGGGAGCCGGCGCCGTTGAATCGACAGCAGCCAACCCATTGTTCACGGGCGCGGCCGCTGGTCGATATGACATCGTCTCCCTTCGGACCGGCGGCAGCCTGTGCGACGCTGAAGGCGTGGAGATCGAGACCTCGGTGACCTTCAAGGACGACATGGGACTCGGCTGCTCGGTGGAACGGTCGTTCACGCTCACGTGCGACTGGGACGCCAGTGGCGGGATGACGCCGCATCAGGCGCAGAAGACGGACCTCGTGCCGGGGAGTGGCGTTTCCACAGCCATGGGGAACATCGGCGAGGCTCAGGCGAGTGACTTCGTTTCCTGCACGGTAGAGATGAACTAGAGCAACTTCCAACGAAGACCTCATAGCGGGTTTCTCGTTGACAAACGGGAACCCCGGGGCCATCCGGCCCCGGGGTTCCTTGCTATTCGCTTCGAGTCTGTGCCGTCCCCCCACGGGGTGTCCGAAAGCCGCACTCGAACACTTGCTGAGGAGAACGGGAGCATGGACCGTCTTTCACTGCCGCTCTCGCGGGTGCGCTCCACGTACGACGCCGTCGTCATCGGCTCTGGCTACGGAGGCTCGGTGGCTGCCTCGCGCATCGCACGTTGCGGGAAGCGTGTCTGCGTTCTCGAACGGGGCCGCGAGATCTCCACGGGGGAGTTCCCGCGCACGATCTTCGACGCGCAGGGCGAACTGCAGCTCAACTCCTCCCTGCTGCGCACGGGACCGCCCACCGGGCTCTTCGATCTATCGCTGAACGACGACCTGCACGTCCTCGTAGGCTGCGGTCTCGGCGGCACCTCGCTGATCAATGCCAACGTGGCCCTGAAGGCCGACGACCGCGTACTGCGCGATCCCGCCTGGCCGGAGGCACTGACGCGGGACCCGGCATTCGAGCTCGGCTACGAGCGAGCCCTCGCCATGCTGGAGCCGCAGACGCTGCCCGCGGACCGGCCGGTGGCGAAGGCGGAGGCGTTGCGCGCGGCGGCGAACGCCATGAAGGCTCCCTACTCCACGGTCCCGATCAACGTGGCGTTCGAGGCGGGGACAAATGCCGCCGGCGTCGCGCTCGAGGCCTGCACCTTCTGCGGCGACTGCTGTTCCGGCTGCAACATCGGCGCAAAGAAGACGACGATGATGAACTGGCTGCCCGACGCGGTGAACCACGGCGCGGAGGTGTTCACCCGGGCGAGCGTCTCGCATCTGGAACGCACGCCGAACGGCGGGTGGCGCATCTACTACCACCCCGTCGGCTTCGCCCGCGGCCGGTTCGACGAGGCGCCGCTGTTCGTCACGGCCTCGGTCGTGGTGCTGGGCGCCGGCAGCCTGGGCTCCACCGGCATCCTGCTGCGGTCGCGGGACCGGGGCCTGCCGCTGTCAGGGAGACTGGGCAAGGGGTTCACCGGAAACGGCGACGTCCTGGGCTTCACTTACAACGGCAACCTGCCCGTCGGCAGCGTCGGCATCGGCCAGCAGGATCTGGACGTGGCCCCTCCCGGACCCACCATCACGGGTGCGGTGGACCTCCGGAACACCGAGACCTTCCGCGACGGCATGATCATCCAGGAGGGGGCGATCCCGAGTCCCCTGGCGCCGCTGATGCCGATCGCGTTCAAGGCGGCGGCATCCGCGTCCGGGAGAAACGGCGGCGGCGTGACCGACTGGTTGAGCGAGCACAGGGACCGGATCGAGAGCCTGATCCAGGGATCCTACGAGGGGGCGGTCCACCACACCCAGGTGCTGCTCACGATGGCGCACGACGACGGGGCCGGCGAGATCCGGCTGGACGACCACGGCCGCCCGCGGGTCCACTGGCCGGGAGTCGCGCGCCAGCAGGTCTTCCGGGACATCGCGAGCCGGGGAGAGGAACTGGCGCGGGCGCTCGGAGCGACCTGGGTCGAGAACCCCATCTCCCGCCGCCTGCTCGGCGAGAACCTCATCACCGTCCACCCGCTCGGCGGCTGCAACATCGCGACGGAGCGCGGCTCGGGGGTCGTGGACCACAAGTGCCGCGTCTTCGACGGCTCCGCCGACGATCCGGAGGCGGTCCACGACGGCCTCTACGTGTGTGACGGCGCGGCGCTTCCCTCCCCGGTGGGAGTGAACCCGCTCCTCACCATCTCGGCGGTCGCCGAGCGCGCGGCGATCCACATCGCGAAGGACCGCGGCTGGAGTTTCGACGTGCAGCCGAAGGCGGACGCCCCGGTGCGGCGGGCGGCGCCGTCAACGACCCCGCGAACGGCGGGCGTCCGCTTCACCGAGCGGATGGCGGGTTTCTACGGGGAGGGAGAGGACTATTGGCAGGGCGCCGAGGCGGGACGCAAGACCGGGTCCCCGTTCGCTTTCGTCTTCTCGATCTCGGTGGACGACGTGGAGCGGATGCTGGCCGACCCGGCGCACGAGGCCGACCTCTTCGGGTCGGTGGACGCGCCGGCGCTTTCGAAGGAACGCCTGATCGCCTCCGGCGGGCGATTCAACCTCTTCAGCGCCGATCCCGACGATCCCGCCGCTAAGCGCATGGAGTACCGGGCGACGCTCACTGCCGAGGACGGTGCGGACTACGAGTTCCGGGGCCACAAGGTCATCCGGGACGATCCCGGATTCGATCTCTGGCCCGACACGACCACGCTGTACATCGAGCTGCGCCGCCGCGACGCGGACGAGGCGGACGAGCCGCTGCGCGGCGTGCTGCGCATCGCGGTGACCGACTTCGCCCGGCAGCTCACGACGATGCAGCCGACCGGATCCGATTCAACGAGGGCCCGGGCGAAGGCGCTGGCCGACTTCGGCGGCTTCTTCGCCGGTTCGCTCTTCAAGATCTACGGCGGCGTCGGCCCGCGGCCGGCCCGGTTCGACGAGGAGGCGCCGCCCCGCAAGCGGCGTCCCCTGCGCTGCGGCGTTGGCCAGGCGGTTCCGGTGACGACCGAGGACGGGAAGCAATTGCGGCTCACCCGATACCGGGGTGGCGACCGGGGGCCGGTTCTGCTGGCGCCGGGACTCGGAGTCTCCAGCCTCATGTTCGCGATCGACACGATCGAAACGAACCTGCTGGAGTATCTCTTCGAAGCCGGCTACGACTGCTGGCTCTTCGACTATCGGTCCAGCGTCGACCTCGCGCACTCCGGCGAGCTGCACACCGCTGACGACATCGCGCGCTACGACTACCCGCCGGCGATCGCGAAGGTGCGTGAGATGACGAATGCGGCCGGCGTTCAGGTCGTCGCCCACTGCTACGGCGCCACGACGTTCACGATGGCGATGCTCTCCGGATTGCAGGGCGTCCGGTCGGCGGTCATGTGCCAGATCGGACCGCATGTGTTCGTCCCCTGGTTCCCGCAGCGTCTGCTCGCGTACATGCATATTCCCTGGTTCCTCGGCCTGCTGCGGTTGCGCGCGGTGGACGTCACCTCCGCGAAACGCGATCCGCGCTGGCTCCGGGTCCTGGACCGCATGCTCTACTGGCTGCTTCCGCTCTCCGGCCGGGCGAGTAGCGAAAACGCGGTCGCCAATCGCATCACGGCGCTCTACGGCGCGCTCTACGAGCGGGACCAGTTGAACGACGCGACGTTCGACGAGGCGCTGCCCGAAATGTTCGGCGAGGCGAACGTCGCTGCCCTCGCGCAGTTGGGCCTGATCGCCCGACGCCGGCAGGTCGTGGACGCCGAAGGGCGGAACGCCTACCTGCCGCAACTCGAGGGACTCGATCTCCCCATCTGCTTCATCCACGGCGCCAGGAACCGAACCTATCTTCCGCGAAGCACCCGCAAGACGTACCGGCTCCTGAAACGCCGGTTCGGGGCCGAGCAGTACACCCGGCACGTCATCCCGAACTACGGTCACGTCGACTGCGTGTTCGGGAAAAACGCCGCGCGTGATGTCTTCCCGCACATTCGGTCCCACCTCGACCGGACCTGACGCCGGCCGCGAGTCGGCTCTTTCGGCTCCCGCGCCGCCCGCGGGCGTGCGGTTCACCGAACGGATGGCCGGCTTCGTCGGGGAGGGCGAAGACCATTGGCGCGGAGCGGAGACCGGACGCCAGGCCGGATCGTCGTTCGCCTTCGTCTTCTCCATCTCGGTGGACGACGTGGAACGGATGCTTCGGGATCCGGCGCACGAGGCGGACCTCGTCGGGACGGTGGACGCGCCGGCGCTTGCGGAGGGCCGCCTGGTCGCTTCCGGCGGGCGTTTCAACCTGTTCAGCGCTGACCCCGACGATCCCCGGACGAAGCGCATGGAGTACCGGGCGACGCTCACCGCGAAAAACGGCGCCCGGTACGAGTTCCGGGGCTACAAGGTCATCCGGGACGGCCCGGGGTGCGACCTCTGGCCCGACACGACCACGCTGTACGTCGCGTTGCGCCGCCGGGACGCGCCGGAGACGGCCGCCCCGCTACGCGGCGTGCTGCGCGTGCCGGTCAGCGACTTCGCCCGGCAGCTCACCACAATGCAATCGACCGGACCCAATTCAACGAGGGCCCGGGCAAAGGCGCTCGCGGACTTCGGCGGCTTCTTCGCCGGGTCGCTCTTCAAGACGTATGGCAGCGGCCGATCCCTGCGGCGGTTTGACGAGTGGAAGCCGCCCCGTCGGCGGCGTCCGCTGCGCTGCGGCGTGGGCCAGGGGGTCCCGGTGACGACCGAAGACGGCAAGCAACTGCGCCTCACCCGGTACCGGGGCGGCGACCGGGGGCCGGTCGTTCTCACGCACGGGCTGGGCGTTTCGAGCCTCATCTACTCGATCGACACGATCGCCACGAACCTGCTGGAGTATCTCTTCGAAGCCGGCTACGACTGCTGGCTCCTCGACTACCGGTCCAGCATCGACCTCCCGTACTCGGGCGAGCCGCATACCGCGGACGACATCGCGCGCTACGACTATCCCGCCGCGATCGCCAGGGTGCGCGAGGTGACGGACGCGCCCGACGTGCAGGTCGTCGCGCACTGCTTCGGCGCCACGACCTTCACGATGGCGATGCTCTCGGGCCTCCAGGGAGTGCGTTCGGCGGTCATCTCCCAGATCGGGCCGCATGTCTTCGTTCCGTGGTTCCCGCAGCGGCTGCTGGCGCACCTCCGCATCCCGTGGTTCTTCGGCCTGCTCCGGCTGCGGGCGGTGGACGTGACGGCGCGCGCCCGGGACCCGGTCTGGCTCCGGGCGCTCGACCGCGTGCTGTATCGCCTCCTGCCGCTTTCCGGGCGGCAGAGCGCCGACAACGCGACCAGCAATCGCATCACCGCGCTCTACGGTCCGCTCTACGAGCGGGACCGGCTGAACGCCGCCACATTCGACGAGGCGCTCCCCGAGATGTTCGGCGAGGCGAACGTGTCGGCGCTGGCCCAGTTGGCCCTGATCGCCCGGAGGAAGCGCATCGTGGACGCCAGGGGCCGGGACGCGTACCTGCCCGGGATCGCCGGGCTCGACATCCCCGTTGCCTTCATCCACGGGGCCGAGAACCGGTGTTTCCTTCCCCGCAGCACCCAAAAGACCGTTCGCCTCCTGCGGCGGCGGTTCGGGGCCGGGAAGTACACCCGTCACGTGATCCCGACGTACAGCCACATCGACTGCATCTTCGGGAAAGACGCCGCTCGCGACGTGTATCCCCTGATCCGGTCCCACCTGGACGCGTATTGAGCCCGCCGCCCGGCGCAGGCCCGTCCATGGGAACGTCCAGAGAACCGGTCGCCATCACGGGATACGGCTTTCGCATGCCCGGCGGCATCCGATCCGACGAAGACTTCTGGCGGTTGCTCCGTGAGCGCGACATCGTCCGGGAGTCCATAACCGGCCGCTACGGCCGCGGATATCGGCCCATCGGCAAGTCGTCGGACTTCGACAGCCGGTTCGCCAGTTCCTGGGAGGGGCTCATCCGGGACGGCGAGGAGTTGTTGTTCGATTGCCGCCTCTTCGGGTTGTCGGTGCAGGAAGCGAGTTACATGGACCCGCAGATCAAGATGCTGCTGACCTGCGCCTGGGAGACCTTCGAGCGGGCTGGCTGGAATCTGCACGGGTTGCGCAACAGCCGCACCGGGGTCTTCGTCGGAGCCCAGATGTCCGCCGCGGCTACCTGGCGGCAGGCCGACGTGAACATGTTCGGTGTCCCCGGCCGGAGCTCCGCCATGCTCGCAAACCGCATCTCGTATCACTTCAACCTGATGGGGCCTTCGATGGCCTGCATGACGGCGTGTTCCGCCAGCCTGAGCGCACTGCACGAGGCGCTGAACGCGATTCGTTGCGGCGACTGCGAGCAGGCGGTGGTGGGTGGGGTCACCTATCTCGGATCGCCGTCCACCAGCATCGGCGCCAGCGCTCTCGGCATCATCAGTCCCGACGGCAAGTGCTACTCGTTCGACGCCGCGGCGAACGGGTACATGCGCTCCGAAGGTGTGTTCGTGGTCGCGATCAAACCGCTCGACGCGGCCGAGCGGGACGGGGACCGGATCCACGCCGTCATCGACGGGACCGCCCTCAACGCGGCGGGCACGGCCGACGACGGGCGCGGCCTGGGTCAGGCCCGCTACATCACCGCCCCGACCCGGCACGCGCAGGTCGCGGTGATGCGCGCGGCCTGCGCCGGAGCGGGGATGGCCCCGCACGACATCGACTATGTCGAAGCGCATGCGACGGGCACGCAGATGGGCGACCAGATCGAGGGGAACGCCATCGGCGAGGCGTACGGGGGATTCGAGCGGGGGGAGGCGCTACGACTGGCGAGCGTCAAGAGCAACGTCGGACACATGGAGGCTTCCGCCTTCCATTGCTCGCTGCTCAAGGTCGTGTTGATGATGCAGCGGCGCACGTTCGCCCCGATCTCGAAGAACTTCACGACGCCGAATCCCGAGATCGATTTCGCGGGGCAGAACCTGCGCGTCCAGACCACCTGCGAACCGTTTCCCGAGCGTCCCGTGGCGGTCGGCATCAACTCGTTCGGGTTCGGCGGCGCGAACGGCCACTGCATCGTGCGGGAGTACCGTCCCGCCGCGACACCCCGGCATTCGGTGTCCGTGGCCCCGGCGGCCGCCCATATGGTCCCGTTGTCGGCGCGCACGTCCGATGCCCTGGCCCGGACCGCGGAAGCGCTGCGGGACACGCTTCGCGAAGAGGAGACGGACCTCTACACGGTGGCCGGCAATCTGAGCCGCCGCCGCACCCACTTCGCGGCGCGGACCGCCTTCGCCGTGGAGACTCGCGAGGAACTGATGGAGGCGCTGGACGGCTTCGCCCGGGATCCCGACACGGTCACGACCCGGGACGAGGGGGAGCGGCGCGTCGCGATGGTGTTTGCCGGACAGGGAACCCAGTGGGCGGGCTGCGCCCGTTCCCTCTACGACACGCATCCGGTGTTCCGCCGCGCCGTGGACGCCATCGAGGCGCACTGGCGCGACCATTCCGACGTTTCCATCCGGAGGGCCTGTTTCGAAGCCAGTCAGGAGGATCTCGACGAATGCGAGCTGGCCCAGCCGGTGATCTTCATGATTCAGTGCGCGCTCGTCGAGCTGTTCAAGACCTGGGGCGTCTACCCGGACTGTGTCGTCGGCCATAGCGCCGGCGAGGTGGCCGCCGCCTACGCCTGCGGAGCGCTGTCGCTGGCGGATGCGACAAGGGTCATCTACCACCGGGCCACCCTGCAACAGCGCACCGCCGGTTCCGGCCGGATGTTGGCGGTCGGTCTGGACCGGCTGGGCGTGGAAGATCTTCTCGCGAGTCTGAACGTGTCCCAGCCGGACGGCGCCGTGGAGGAAGTCCAGATCGCCTGCGAGAACTCTCCCGCGAGCACCGTCCTTTGCGCCCGGGAGGACGCACTGCGGCCCGTTGTGGCGGAGTTGGACCGGCGGAATCTGTTCAACCGGCTGATCCCGGGGAACATCGCGTTTCACTCGATGGCGATGGACCCGATCCGGGACGACCTGTTCGACGCCCTGTCCTTTCTCGACGATGCGGCGTTCAACAAGGAGGCGCCCATGATCTCGTCGGTGACGGGCGATGAGGTGGAGTGTCTCGATGCCGCGTACTGGTGGTCGAACGTGCGCCGGCCGGTCCGATTCGCCGCCGCCATGAAGACCGTCCGCCAGGTCCTGCGGCCCGGCCTAGTGCTCGAGATCGCGCCTCACAGTGCGCTGCAGACCACGATCCGGCAATGCTTCGAAGACGCCGCCGAGCCCCCTCACACCATCCCTACGCTGATGAGGGGCGCTGATGCCCGCATCGGTTTCCATCAGGCGTTGGGCCGGCTCTTCTGCGCCGGGGCGAGGCTCGATTTCGCGGCTCAATACCCACGCCCGAAGAACATCGCCCAGCGGCTCCCCGGCCATCCCAAGGACGAGCGGCGGGTGATGGAGCCCCTGATGGACGACGCATTCTTCGTCGGGCACGGCCCATCGTCCCGCGGTCCGCTGGTCGGCCGCGTCATGCCGGGCGCCAGGTACTGCTTCGAGTCATTCCTGTCGGCACAGAACTTTCCCTGGCTGTCCGACCATCGGGTGAATCAGGTGCCCATCATGCCCGCGACGGGGTACCTCGAGCTCGTGATGGAGGCGGTAGGCGAGGGCCCGGTCCATTTTTCCGAGATCGAGTTCGTGCGGCCCTGTCCGATCCCGGCAGCGCGATCCGTGCGGCTCCAGACGGCTCTGCGTCCGGTTTCGGATGCGGAGGGCCAGTACACGTTCACCATCTCGTCCCAGCCGCTCGACCTCAGTGCGGAAAGCACGCTGCACTGTCAGGGTGCGGTTCGCCGGGTGAGCCCCGAAACCGAGGTGGACGCTCCCCCGCGGCTGGCGGATATCGACCGGACGCGCTACGTGCCCACCCGCTACCTCGAACGTGCCCACTTCTATGACCGGGTGCATGCGGTGGTTGGAGGCAGTTTCCAGTTCGGGCCGTCTTTTCAGACCGTGCACCGGATCGACATCGACCTCGAAACGAAACAACTGTTGGCCGACATCTCCATGGACGAAACGTTCTGGGCAACGGGACGGGAGGAGGGGTACTTCTGCCCGCCGCCGCTGCTGGACGGCGGACTGCAACTGCTGGCGTTCTTCATGCTGGAGAGCGTCGATTTTTCCGGGGCGCCCCGGCAGGCGACGGGGGTTACGCTGCTTCGACCACCGTCAACGCCCCGGGTCACGTGTCTCATGCGTGTCCCGAAGCACCGAACGGCCCTCCACGAGAAGGGCCAGTTCTCGTCCGATCTGGGTCGGGTGCACGCGGGAAGCCTGAGCTTCTACGACACCGTTACGGGAGAACTCGTGTGCCACATCGCCGATGTCGTCACGTTCAATTACGTCAACAAGAGCCGGCGAACCGATCTGGCGCACAGCAAGCATGTCGTGGCCTGGCAACCGAAGTTCGTGGACCCGCCGCTGGCGGCCGCATTGCCCGACGGGGACGTGGAACCCGCGGCTCTGATCGAAGCGCTGGAGCAATCCGCCCTGGACGGGTTCGAACGCCGGGCGTGTCGCACGATCGAGTTCGCGGGCGGCCGATCTCCGGACGAAACAACCCTGAGTCAATGCCTGGAGTACCTCACGGGCCGGGCGAGTCACACGGAATGCTGGGTTCTTGGCGAGGATCAGGAGAGCACCCGGGCGCTTTTCGACGCGTTTCACCACCGGGACGCGTCCCTGCGGTTCGAGTGTTTCCCGCTTGACGCGGAATCGGCGCCGGCACTCGACCGGGGCCTGGTGCGGCGGGGAGCCGCGGAACTCCTCTTCCTGCACGCCGACGTCAAGGAGGCCGGACGGGCGGAATGGCAGTTGCTGCGCGACCTGGCCGTTCCCGGCGGACTGGCGCTGGTTCGTCACAACGAGGGCGACGTCATTGCCCCGAAGGGCGGGTGGAAGGTACTGCGGCCAGGAACGGGCACGACTCTTCTGCAGGCTCCACGGACGTATCCGGGTGCAAGGAGCCACGGGAAAACGGCAAGGCTCGCGCGGAGGCTACGCTGGGTGGCGGGCGAACCCGCGAGCCACGCTGCCGAGTGGATCTCGCTGATTGGGGGACCTGATGTGCACGAGGTGGCGTGGGGTAGCCTCGTGGACGGCGATGCCGCGTTGATCGAAGAGTGGCCCCATGCGCAGGACGTGGAGGCGGTCGACTTCTTCTGCGGCGCCGACGCGGAGGATCCGACGGGAGCGGAGGTGACCGCGCGGTTCGCCGCGTTCGTCAAGGCCTTGGTGTCCCACCGCCTGGAGCGGGTCGATCACATTCGCGCGTGTCGCGTCACCGTGGCGACTCGGCGAGCCGCCTTCGAGGTCGAAGATCCGCGCGGGAGCGCGTTGTGGGGAGCGGTGCGAACCATGTCCCTTGAAGTCGCCGAGAAGGCCCGGCTCGATTTCCGTCTCGTCGACCTCGGCCGGACCTCCGATCTGAAGACGTTGGCCTGGCTCGACCGCTGTGACTTGCGTGAACGCGAGTTGGCCATCCGGCAACGGCGGATGTGGGCGCCGCGAGTGGTCGGGATTCGGGACGAATTCCCCGCGGTGCCGCCCGGGGAGGATCCTCCGTACCGACTCTTCCTGGACCGGCCGGGGCAGGTCACCGGTCTCCGGATGAAGACCTGTGAACCGCCCGCGTTGGGGCCGCACGACGTCGAGATCGAGGTACGGGCGGCGGCGCTCAACTTCCGCGACGTCATGGTGACGCTGGATCGGTTGCCGCCGCTGTCGTACGAGCGGTCGGCGCTCGGGCGCGAAGTGGGCGTGGAGGCGAGCGGGATCGTCCGCCGCGCCGGCTCGGCGGTGGCCACCTGCCGCCTCGGGGACGAAGTCATTTTCCTGAACGGGGGTTGCATCGCAAACCGCGTCGTCGTCCACCAGGGCGCCGTCTTCGTCAAGCCCGGAAGCCTGACCATGGTCGACGCCGCCGCCGGTCCGACGGTGGACCTCACCGCCTACTACGCGCTGGTACACCTCGGCCAGTTGCGACGGGGCGAACGCGTCCTCATCCATTCGGGGATGGGCGGCGTCGGCCGGGCGGCCGTCGCCCTGGCGAAGAACGTGGGTGCGGAGATCTACGCCACCGCCGGCAGCGCGGACAAGCGCGACCGGCTGCTGGAACTCGGCGTGAAAGCGGCCTTCGATTCGCACAGCTTCTCCTGGTACCAAGACCTGATGCGGGCGACCGAGGGCAAGGGGGTCGACGTCGTGCTGAACTCCCTCGCCGGGCACCACATCGCGCTGTGTCTCGAGGCGCTGCGGCCCTGCGGCCGGCATCTCGAGATCGGCAAGGTCGACATCTACGCGGACAGCACACTCGGGCTGCGCGTCTTCCGCAAGAACCTGCGTTTCGCGGCGATCGACATCGACAGCCTGATCATCGACGATCCGTTCCTCGCCCGGGAGCTCCTCCAGGACTGCCTGGACCTCTACGACAAGGGCGCGCTGCCGGTCGTCCCGACCGCCGTGTACCCGTACAGCGACGTCGTCAAGGCCCTGCGTCTGTTGATGAACGGGCAGCATCAGGGCAAGCTGGTCGTGGAGGCGCCCGCGGCGTCCGGCGCGCGCGGCTTCCCGATCGCCGACGACCGGCCCTTTCTCGATCCGGACGCGACCTATCTGATGACCGGCGGGCTGGGTGGCCTGGGCCTGCGGATGGTCGCTTTCCTGGTGGCTTCCGGGGCTCGGCGCCTCACTCTGCTGGATCGCGATCCCGAGCGCCGCCGGAGCGTCGATTGGGTACGCCAGGCGAGCGGCATCGACGACTTCTTCCCGGAACTGCGCGACAGGATCGAGATCGACGTCGTTCCCGGCGATGTGGCGGAGGCCGCGGATGTCGAGCGCTGCATCGCCCAACTGCGCCGCCCGTTGAAGGGCGTCTTCCACCTCGCCGGCATCGTGGATGACCAGTTGCTGCGCGACCTGACGCCCGATTCGGTGGCGCGGGTGTTCGCCCCCAAGGCCGGCGGCGCCCTCAACCTCCACCGGGCCACCGCTGACTGTCCACTCGACCACTTCGTCCTCTTCTCGTCAATTTCCTCGACCTTCGGCAACCCGGGGCAGATCAACTACGGGGCCGCCAACGCCTTCCTGGACGGGTTGGCCGCGTCGCGGCGCCGGCGCGGCCGGCCCGCGCTGTCGTACAACCTGGCTGCCGTGGCCGAGGCCGGCATGGCTTCCCGTGACCTTCGGATCCTGCGTCTCATGAAGTCCGTCGGGATGCCTCCCGTCAACAGCGTGTTCGCCGCCACCAACCTCGACTACGCCATGCGCGTCCTGTCCGGTCAGGACCATCTGATCACGGCCTGCTTCGAGCGCCCGCTCTGGCGGGGCGACGCGCCCGACTACATGCGAAGCGGCCGGTTCACCACCAACCAGGACGCGTTCGAGGCGAACATGGGCGGTCAACTCACCATCGGGGCCGTCGCCGCGCAGATCACCGCGAAGGTTGCCGAGCTCACCGGCGGAGACGAGATCGATCCCGAACAACCGCTCGCCAGCTTTGGTTTCAGCTCGCTCTCGATTGCCGAACTGGGAGCGTTCATCCAGAGGGACTTCGGCTACCGCGTCGGCGCGGTGGACTTGATGACCACGACGACCGCGCTGTCCCTGGCGACGAGCATCGTCCACGGCCAGGCCGATCGCGATGGATCCGAGGAAGAACCCGATGCGGATGGCGCCGCCGTCGAGCATGATTCGGCTCGACGGCGGAGCCGCCGGATCCCATCCATCTTCGCGCCGGCGCTCGAGGACCACTTCGTACTGGACAATGGTCGTGGGGATGCGCCGCGGACTGGTTGGGCCTTGACTCCGCCCACGGCGCCATCCCAGGACTCATCAAGCGACATCCGAGACCGGGCCCCCGGCCACAGACCGGACTGAGGCGCGCTCAGTGGCAGCTCCGGCCGATAACGGAAGTCCTCCGCGTCGTCAGTGTGGATGGGGTCCACGACGTGCGCGGCGCCGAGCGCCGCGCGTGCCGGTCTGAAGACCGGCGGTCCCGGCCAGTGCGCCACGGTGACGGGAGAAAACGCGCGGCGTACACGAAAAGGCGGGGGCGGCCGAAGCCGCCCCCGCCACTCGCTGCGTTCTGAGTGAACTCTAGTTCGAAGGCGGCTGCTGCTTCACCGTGGTGGCTGCGCTCACCTCCCACGGTCCGGTTCCGGTGTTGGTATCGGTCGCCTGCACGCAGAGATACACCCGGAGATCGCCGAGCTTCTGATTGGTCGTCGCGCCGTCCGCGTCAGCGCCCGGACGGTTGAAGGCGGTCGGTGAAATCACGACTCCCCGGTTGTCGTTGCCTAGCACTGTGCCCGCCAAGTTCGCGGTGACTTCGTAATCGTCGTCGGTGACGGTGTCAGCTGCGCATACCGAGGCCTTCGGCGTGGAAATCGAAACACGTCTGTTGGTGATCGGGTTGTTGTCAGCGTCGACAGCGCCCTTGTAGACCCGATGCGTGATCGTCCTGGCGTTGAATCCGGCGTTGAGCCTCGGCACGTTGCGCACGTTTCGCGTGCCCACCGCCCACTGGACAGTCGTAGTACCGGTCTCCTCGTCGAGGCTATCGCGGGTTGGACGGGGTGGCTTCGCGGGCCGACTATAGGCCTTGGCATTGTTGTCCGGTGCGGTCCACTCGGAGCTTCCGGTGGCGTTGCGATACCTAGTACAAAGCAGATGGCCGGTAAAGTCTTGAGGGTCTCCGGTTAGCTCGATGTCGGCATGTTCATAGTCCTCATCGCTGTCACTATCCACAAAGGTCTTGCCGTCGTTACAGACCGACTGGATCGAACCCGTGGTGCCGATGTCGTTGTCCCGAACGGGGTCGAGCGCCACCTTGAACTCAAAGTTGAACCCGCCCCTTACCTGGAAACCGGCAGCCCATTCCAGAGCTGTGGTCGTGTCGTCAACATCATCTCCATCCGTGTCCTTCGCGGGCTGGTCGCCGAAGGCCTTGGGAGCTGGCGTGGCCGGGGCAGAGGCGGCCCAGGCGAAGGAAACATCGTCCTCCTCGTCGTGCGGCCGCACGCAAAGCAACCGGACATCCTCGTCCCCCGCCGTAATGCCAGTAACGGTGTGGGAGGTCTGCGGGGAATCGTTGCCGTCAACGCCGTCTGCCGGCCAGGTCGCGCCTCGACAGGGGTTGTCGGAGTCGTTCCAGGGGATGTCGCGGACCACGAAGTCGTAGCGCCCCTCGCCCGTACGGTCCCAGAGCCAGGTGATGGAGGTGGGAGTGCTCTCCCAGCGCGCGTTCAGGGTGCCCATCCCGCCGGGAGTCGGCGCGGTCGGCTGCCGCGGAGCGTCGCCCAACGTCCGGGTTTCCGCGGCCTCGCTCCAGTCACTCGTCTCATACCGGTCCGTGTCGGACGGAACCGCCCTGATTTGGAAGTCATAGTCCGTGCCGGCAGTGAGGCCGATCGCGACGCACTCCTCGTCTTCCACCACGTTGGTGCCTCCGCCGCAATTGGCGTCATCCCAGTCGTCGCCGGGTTCGCGCTGCTCGACCTCATATGAACCGGCATTGCGGACCCTGCCCCACTCCAGCGTGATGGTGTCGTCGGATCGGTCCGCGACCTCGAGGTCGGTCGGCGCGGCGAGCGGAACCGCCGGGGGCGGCTCGCTGGTGGTGGACATGCTGGCCGCCGACCAGGCGCCGAAGTTGGGTTCAGCCTGCGTCCCGCCGTAGGTCCGTACCCTGAGGTAACCGTCCGATTCAGCATCGAGATTCGAGACCTTGCGGGTGGTCTCGTCCGCGTCATGCCACGCCCTGCCGGCCGAACCGTCCGGGAAGGTGGCCGTGGGGCTGAACTGGCTCTGATAGCCGGCGACGCCCTCCGTGGCATCCCACTGCCACTCGATGAAGTCGGAGCCGCGCTCCTTGATTCGGAGGTTGGCGGGAGCCGGCGGTAGCGGAACGGCCGTCGTCATCCCGGTCACGTGGGTCGACCAGTCGCTCAGCAGCAGTCCTTCGAGAGAACCCGTGGCCAACGCCGCGGCCAGCGCCTCGGGCGTCCCCGTGCCGGAACGCACCCGCAGATAGACGGAGGTCTCGGGAGGAACCGGAGTCGCCGTGAACGACGTCTCCTGGGTGATCGCGATCTGGTCGGTGTCGTCGAACGTCTCGTCCATGCTCACCTGGACCGCATAGCCGAGTGCGCCCTCGACGGCGTTCCAGTGCCACGTGATGGACGTCGCGGTCGTCTCGTCGACGTGGAGACCGGTGGGCGTGGCGGGAGGCTCAGGCGTCGGCTCCGGCTCCGGCTCCGGGGCCGGCGGCGGCGCCGGAGGCGGTGTCGGAGTCGTCGGAGCCGGCACCTCTTCCTCCCCGCAGGCCGAAATCATCATGCCGGCGCCCAGCAGCAGCGCGAGCAACAGAGCCCACCCGCGAACGGATGAGGAATTGCCGATGAACGACTTCATACCACCTACCTCCCGGTTCAATCCCTGGCCGTTCCCCCATGTTCCCTAGCGTTCCGTAGAATGCCTCTAAATCCACGTGCCATCAATGTCTTATGGTCCCTTTCGTTCCTTCTGGAACCCTCCGATTCCGGCTCGTTCTAGATCAATATCTGATATCCTTCCAATAGTAGAATGGCGCCAAGCACCCCGTGACCGACCGCCCCTACCGGCTCTCCGCCCGCTTCGTCGCAACCGTCCGTGAGCCGGGACGATATGGAGACGGACGCGGCTCCGGAGGGCTCTCCCTCCTCGTCAAGCGCACCGCCCGCGGCCACCTCGCCAAGTCCTGGGCGCAGCGCATCCAGGTCGACGGCCGAGCCCGCAATCTCGGCCTCGGCGTCTGGCCCCACGTCAGCCTCGCCGAAGCACGCCAGAAGTGCGCCCTCAACCTCGTTGCCCGGGGCCGGGACGAACTGGCGGCCGGCCGCAAGCGCGCCGTCCCCACCTTCGCGCAGGCCGCCGAGGTGGTCATTGCCATTCATGCGACGGGGTGGAAGCACGGCAGCAGTTCCGAGGAAGACTGGCGTTTGACCCTCCGCAACTACGCGATGCCGAAGCTCGCGCCGAGGCCGGTGAACCGGATCAGCACCGCGGACGTGATGGACATCCTTCTCCCGATCTGGAACCAGAAGCGGGTTACCGCACGGAAGGTGCGGCAGCGCATCGGGGCGGTGATGCGCTGGGCGGTGGCCCAGGGCTACCGCGACGACAACCCGGCCGGGGACGCCATCGGCGCGGCGCTACCGAAGCAAGGAATGCGACCGCAGCACTTCACGGCGCTCCCGTATGGAAAGGTCGCCGGGGCTATCGCTGCCGTACGCGGCTCCGGAGCCCCTGCGCTGACGGTGCTGGCCTTCGAGTTCCTGGTGCTCACCGCGTGCCGGAGCGCGGAGGTGCGCGGCGCCCGCTGGGAGGAAATGGACCTCGAGACGCGGGAGTGGCGCATTCCGGCGGTACGGATGAAGACCAACCGGGAGCACCGGGTTCCGCTGTCCACGCGGGCACTGGCGGTGCTCGGCGAGGCCAGGGCGTTGGACGACGGCTCGGGGTGGGTGTTTCCTTCGACGACGAGCCAGCCGCACTCGCGGGCTGCGCTCTCAAAGATGGTCCGTCAGCTGGGGATCGAGGCGGTGCCGCACGGGTTCCGATCGAGCTTCCGGGACTGGGCGGCGGAGTGCACGGAGGTGCCGCGGGAGGTGTGCGAGCTGGCGCTGGCGCACGTGAACACGAACAGCATCGAGGCCGCCTACCGGCGCACGGACCTGTTCGAGCGGCGGCGGGCGCTCATGGAGCAGTGGGCCGTCTTCCTGGACGAGCGCGGGAGCGAAGGCGCACCGGACGCCGGGTAGACGGCCGAAGGGCCAGATCGGAGCCGAATTCGCTCGATGGCCAGCGTCGCGGACGATGGCGGAGGCACCGAACGGGGTCGCGAATCGGGGTTGATCCTGGCTTTAGCGCACCCTCGTCCAAGGTTCCCGACGTGGCCACCGTGCTATGCTTGCCATCCAGTCATTCGGGAGTCCATCAAGTGACAGCCAAGAACCAGCATGTTGTCCCGCGCGGGGGCAGGTGGGCGGTTCGCAAGGCTGGCGCTGAAAGGGTTACGCGCCACTTCGACACCCAGCACGAAGCGATCAAGGCCGCTCGGGGACTCGCCCGCAATCAGGGGGGCGAGGTGTTCATTCACGGACGGGACGGCCGCATTCGCGAGCGCGATTCCTACGGGAACGACCCCTTTCCGCCACGCGGCTAGCGCCATTTGCCGAAGGAAGACGGCTTCGATCGAAGCGTCTTCGTCAACTGCCCGCTAGACGAAGACTACGATCACATTCTTCAGGCCGTTCTGTTTTGCCTCGTGCGGTTCGGCCTGAAACCGCGAATCGCCACCGAACGCAGCGACGCTGGCGAGCCTCGCATCGTCAAGATACTCGACCTCATTCAGTCTTCCCGCTACTCCATTCACGATCTCTGCCGGTGTCAGGCCCGAGACGAAGGCGAGTACTACCGCCTCAACATGCCCTTCGAACTAGGCTTGGACTTCGGATGCCGCCGCTACGGCAAGGGGCGGCTGATGGACAAGGTCATTCTTGTGTTGGAAGAAGAGCGGTACCGCTATCAGGCAGCGATCTCAGACCTCGCCGGTTCGGACATCGAAGCCCATCATGGCGACTACCAATTCGCTGTCAGAAAGGTCCGGAATTGGCTTGCCGGCATGCCTGGTTTCGAGAGGATTGGCGCTGCGCGAGTGCTGGCCGACTACGAGGATTTTCAGGGTTGGTATGTCGAGCGGCAACGCGGCCTCGGATTCTCGGAAGATGACATCCGGGACTATTCCACCGCCGAACTCCTGCGTGCAATGTCCGACTGGCACCAACTGCGCCATAAGACCGGTAGCCGGTAATGAAGAGGACTGCTCGATCTGGAGACATCCGCAAGAGAGAACACTCTCCTCCTGCTCAGTTCCCAGGGCGAATATCAGCCTCGTTCTAAGTACATCGCCCACTCTTCCATGAGTTCGCGCCGCCGCTCGAACAGGTCCGTCCGCCGGTAGGCGGCCTCCACCCGGTCCGAGTTCACATGAGCCAGGGCCAGCTCACACACCTCGCGGGGCGCGTCCGAGCACTCCGCCGCCCAGTCACGGAAGCTCGAACGGAAGCCATGGGGCACCGCCCCGATCCCCAGTTCGCGCACCATCTTCGAGATCGTCGCATCGGATAGGCGACGGCCTCGCACTGACGGGAACACCAGTTCCGAACCCTCCACGACGCTCCGCGCCTCCCGCAGCACCGACAGCGCCCCCATGGACAACGGGACCCGGTGCTCCCGGTTCGCCTTCATCCGCTCCCCCGGGATCCGCCACTCCCGCGCCTCGAGGTCCATCTCCTCCCACCGTGCGCCGCGAACCTCCCCGCTCCGGCACGCCGTGAGCACCAGGAACTCGAACGCCAGCACCGTCGTGGGGTAGGCCCGCGATCCGCGCACCTTCTCCATCGCTCCCCGAACCTCCCGATACGGCAGCGCCGGCTGATGCCGGGTCCGGACCCCCGTCTTCGGAAGCGCTGCCCCGATGGCGTCTCCGGCCGGGTTGTCCTCCCGGTACCCCTGCGCCACCGCCCAGCGCATCACCGCCGAGATCCGCTGCCGCACCCGCCGCGCCGTCTCACGCTTCTCCCCCCAGATCGGCAGCAGCACCGCCATCACGTCCGCCGTCCCGATCCGGTTGACGGGCAACTCTCCGAGCCTCCACATGGCGTAGTCCCGGAGGCTCGCCCGCCACTGCTTCTCCGACCTGCCGTCGTCCGTCCAACCCGCCGCGTGGATCGCGATCACCCGGTCGAGAGCTTCAGCGAAGGTGGGAACGGTCCGCTTGCGGCCGGGCAGGACCAGATCGCCGCGGCGGCGGGCCACCCGGTTCAGAACGCACTTCTCTCGGGCCTGGGACAGGCTGACGTGGGGCCAGGTTCCGAGCCCGAGGTTGCGGGCCCGTCCGTCCACGATGATGCGCTGCGCCCAGGACTTGGACAGGTCGCCCCCTGTGGTTTTCCGGACCAGCAGGGACAGTCCCCCGGAGCCGCGACCGTCGCCGTAACGGCCCGGCACCTTGACGGTGGTGACGAACCGGGCGGAGAGTCGGTAGGGTCGGCGCTTCATGGATTCCGGAGCGTAACACGGGCCATCTATGTATCACTTTAGGCAGGTGCATGCACGGGCCTCAGCAGGAACGCTCTGGCACTTGTGAGCACTCTAAAGTGTTGATAGTCATCCCACTCAGTGGACTCCAACACGTTCCCCGGGAACATTCGGTCACCGTAGTACGGCGGACGAGGGAGAACCGCAACTATACCCCGTTTTCGGGTGTCAAACGGGCTTTTTTGCCCCCTGAACAGGGGTTCGGACACTTCTCCTTCTTGCCATGTTCCTGAGTGCCGGTCTCGTGCTCACAGGTTGTGGCGACGACGACACGGCGACCACCCCGGCGCCGGCACCACCGCCGCCACCGCCGCCGGCTCCTGAGCCGGAGCCCGAGCCAGAGCCGGCTG
>JAJDVI010000056.1 GCA_022826195.1 Acidobacteriota bacterium | reverse complement strand
GCGCGCACTGGCGCGGGGGTCCGGGGGCTGCGTCCCCGGTCGTCCGGTGCTCCGGCAGCGGCGCGAGAGGCCGGGGGTTCGAAGGGGAGCGCAGCGTCCCCTCGCCAGCCAAGTGTGTACGCACACTGGGTAGGCTGGCCCTCGTGCCGTAGCAGGTGGCCAGTCCCAAGGTGTACGCACACTGGGTAGGCTGGCCCTCGTGCCTTAGCACGCGAGCCACGCCCCCGAGGATAGGCACTATCCCGGTCTCCTTGCGACGCTGGCGCTTCGCATCCGGCAGTCCCGGATCGACGGTCCACCGTCCGCCAGGATGGTGCCGTGCTCTTCTCGCAACCGGTCAGACGCCCGGCAACGAACTCATGGTGGCGACACTCATCGACGGCCTGCCGCACCAATACCGCATCGTGAGCATCCCGGGTGCCACCCGGGTGCCAGCTACCGAATTTAGAAGCCTGAGGGTTGGCTGTAGTCCGCGCGGCGGAACGGCAGGGGTGAGGAGATCGCCCGGTGACCCGCGCCCGCTGCGGCCTCCCGCCGCGATCCGGCACCGACTCCGGTCGCTCCGTTCCCTCTTCCTCGCCGCTTCCCGGCCCCAGAACCTTCTGCAAGAACGCCGCCAGCAGAAGTGGAACTCTCTCCTCGGTAATGGGACCGATGATATCTTCGCTCGGGCACTTCAGTGACCGCTAGTCCCCCCCCCCGCAAATCCTAGGCCAAGGTCGGCGGCAACCGGGACGGGGCCGGCAGTCCGGCCGGTGTCGCGGCTGGTGAGACCTCGCGCGGGGGTTTTCGCGGTTGCTCTGTCTGGCTTCGTGGCGGCCGGACCGGTGGGCGCGTACCGGTTCTGGAGTGAGATCTGGGGTGATGATGGTTTCCCCATCGCCCCCGTTGCCGACGAGGCGAGTAGGTGGGACTCCGACGCTTGGGGACCGGGAGAGACGCTGCGCTGGGAAGTCTCGCGCGACGAGGATTGGGCGGTCCTTTTCGAATCGGAGGACGGCGTACTGCCTTGGATTGACCGGGCCCTGGACTCTTGGTCCGAGATTCCGACGGCGGACATTTCGTGGACGCTCGACGGCGTTGGTGAATCGTGGCCGCGCAGTCGCGGTGACGGTCGTCAGAACTTCCTGGCCCGGCCGTGAGGCCGGAAGGAGCAGAACATGAGATCAGCTGCGCTAACGCGGTGCAGGACCTTGGGCACACGCCGTACGCCCCGTTTCCTACTGGTGCTCCTCGCGCTGGCGCTGTCTGGCGGCTGCGGGGGTGACAGCGCCGCTCCCTCCGCGCCGACCCCCGCGACTCCGGCGCCGACGCCGCCTCCCGCGCCAGCCCCGACCCCCGAGCCCGCGCCAACCTGTCAGGTGGGGATGGTGCTGCGGCCGGGCGAGAGCTGCACCTATCCGGGCACATCCAATGCGCTCACGATCAACCCTGACGGCACAGCGAGTTTCCTGTTCGTCACCAGCGGCTCCGCGATCAACGTCACGAGCGGCAACGTCTCCCTGCAGGCAACCCGTCAGAGCGACGGAAGCTGGCGGGTCGAGCGCGTCGGCGCGAGTAGTGGCGGCGAGGGGGCGGCGACGTTCCGGGAGGGAGAGCGGATTCCCGATTTCCCGACGGGAGTTCCGAATACGGTGAGCGGAGGGAGTTTCTCGCTCAGCGGCGGCGTGGTGACGATCACGTTGCGGCGGGACGGGTACGTCGAGTATCCGGAGCACCGCTACACGTGCGACGCCTCGCAGTGCGGGATCCGCGGGGGTCTGGTCACCGCCGGGGTGATCGTGCGGACCGCGACGGGCGGCGGAGGGACGCCGAATCGGGCGCCGCGGGCGGTGGGGAACATTTCCGACCAGACGCTCACCGAAGACGGAAGCGTGACGACGGTCAACGTATCGGCGCGCTTCACCGATCCGGATGGCGACAACCTCAGCTACCGGGCGACTTCGAGCCGGACGAGCGTGGTGCGGACGAGTGTCTCGGGGAGCCGGGTGACCCTCACGCCCCGGGATGCGGGGACGGCGACCGTGACCGTGACCGCGACCGACCCGGGGGGCCTGAGCGCCACCCAGCGCTTTACCGTGACGGTGACCGCGACTGGCGGCGGCGAGGGGATGGCGACGTTCCGGGAGGGGGATCGGATTCCGAACTTCCCGACGGGGGTTCCGAATATCACGAGCGGGGGGAGTTTCTCGCTCAGCGGTGGCGTGGTGACGATCACGTTGCGGCGGGACGGGTACGTCGAGTATCCGGAGCACCGCTACACGTGCGACGCCTCGCAGTGCGGAATTCGCGGGGGTCTGGTCACCGCCGGGGTGATCGTGCGAACCGCGAGCGGCGACAGCGGAAGCTCTACCGGAAGCCCCACCGGTTCCACCGGTGACGATTGTTCGATCGAGGATCTCGGCACTCTTCGGGGCACGACACCGCAAACGCGTTCCGGATCTCTCGGGCGCGACTGTGAGTCACCGAACGAGAGTGGAAAACTGGCGCGGTACTACAGCTTCCGGTTGTCCGACGCCAGTGAGGTCCAGATCGATCTGGAGTCGTCCGCATTCGATCCACTCCTTGTCCTCCGGCAAGGCTCCAGCATCTCGGGCCGCCAAATCGAGAGAGACGACGATGGAGGGACGGGGAACAACGCACAGATCGCGAGGGAGTTGTCCGCCGGCGTCTACACAATCGAGGCCACCTCGTTCCGGCGCGACACAACCGGCGCCTTCACAATTCGGGTGGCGCGGACTGGAGGAGGCGGAACGCCCACCGTCACCGGCAAAGCCGTTGAATTCGTCGGCGACCTGGATTGCAGCGTAACGGAATCGGTCCCGAACAGTGGCCTCTTGAACGGAACCGTTTCCGGGCGGCTGCGCGCAACGCGCGCCGTCAGCTTCGTCACGGTGACCGGGGTCATCACGGAACGGACCGGAGCGCGGAGAGATCACTCACTGTCCCCGCACCTTGTTGGAAGCATGGAGGCGGGTGAAACCGAACCGTTCGCGACGTTCGGCATTTTCACCTCGAGCGCGACCCGTTTCGGGTGCAGCGCGACGGTGGAATGGACGGAGATTCGACAGGCGGGTCGGGACTCCCTGCGGAAGGTTGCTCCGACCTCCATTCTGAAGTCACCGCCGAATTAGCTGAGACCGCGCCGGCCACGCTGGATCGCTTCGCGACCGGCCCCTACGGAGAACGCTACGCCGTTGCTGATCGCCAGTTGACGCCGTCGGTGGGGCCCCGCGCTGAGGGGAACACGGTCTCCGAGCCGATGGCGAACGCTCTCGGCTCGCGGAGCACCGCGAGCGCCGCTGTGGACAGCGGCAGCCGGTGGGTCCCGTCGTCTCCGGGGTCCTACGCCCCGACGTACTCCCCCCATGCGTCCATCACCGGCCTGCGCTCGTCGAAAAGGTCCGTCCGCCGATAGGCCCCCTCGACACCCTGGACCGCATGCGCCAGCGCCGCCTCCGCCAGCATCGGCGCGTTCCCCCGCTCCGCGCTCCAGTCGCTGAACGTCGAGCGGAACCCGTGAACCGTCGCACGCTCCCCCACCCCCGCCGACCACAGCGCGTTCGTCAGCGCCATGTCCTTCAACTCCCGCTCCCCCGAACGTCCGGGGAAAACCAGATCGCATCCCTTCCGGCTCCGCAACCGGCGGACGCGCTCGAGGACCGCGACCGCCTGCGAACTCAGGGGAACCCGGTGATCCTTCCCGGCCTTCATCCGCTCGCCGGGAAGCGTCCAGACCCGTTTGTCCACGTCGATCTCCGACCAGCGCGCGCCCCGCGCCTCGCCGCTGCGCGCCGCCGTCAGGATCAGGAACCGCAGGCAGAGGCGGACCGCCGCCCGCGACCGCGACTCCTCGACCTTCGCCAGCAGCTCGCGCACCTCCGCGTGCGGCAGGGCGCGATGGCTCTTCGCGCGCCGCCGCCGTTTCGGGAGCGCTCCTTCGATCGCCTCGCCCGCCACGTTCCGCTCGACGAACTCCCGTGCCTGCGCCCAGCCCAGCACGGTGCGGACCTGCTGGCGCACCCGCTGGGCGGTGGTCGGCTTCCGGTTCCACAGGTCGTCCTGGAAGAGGACCCGGAGCACGTCGTCCCCGCGGACCGCGTCCACGCGCATCTGCCCGAGCGCGGGGAAGACATACCGCTGGAAGGTCCGCTCCCACGCCCGCGCGTGCCCGTCGCCCCGCCAGTTGGCCCGGCGCTCGGCAAGCGTCCGCTCCGCCGCTTCCCTGAAGGTGGGGACGGCCCCGCGGCGGCGCTCCGCGATGGGGTCCTTGCCCTCCCACAGGGCGCGGCGGTTCTGGAGGGCGACCATGCGGGCCTCGGCGAGCGGGACCAGGTCGAAGGGTCCGATGGTGATGTCGCGGCGGACGCCGTTGACGGTCAGGCGCTGGACCCATACCTTGGTGGCCCGGATGCGCAGGTAGAGGCCGCCGCCGGCGCCGTAGCGGCCGGGTTCCTTGAGGGCCTTGGCCCTCGCTGCTGTCATGTTCGCCATATTCGCCGCCTTCGATGTGCGACGGCCCTCTGACTGGCCCACACAATCGGCGGGAAGTTTAGCGCTTTGGGAAGACGGGGGCGGGCGGCAAGGGAACGGTGAATACGTCGAAAACTATTGCTATTCTTGACCAAAAGGCCCATGCGCGACTACTTGGGCACACACAGGAGCAGTGTACTGGGGATGAAAGGGGGGAGTCACCGGTGAGTTGCCGCCTGATTGCCGCGAGATCGCCTGCTTCCCGTTCGGAGCCGCAGACAAAGAGCCGCTCCCCTGGTTCCTTCCCGAACCGCTGACCGAGAAGCAACGGAACCGCATCGAGCATTACAGATTGTCAGAGCAACCTCTGCCGCCGGATCTAGCCGCGGCAGTTCGTACTCTGGACGCCACAAACGACCCGCACCCGTACGTGGCATTCCGGGATCGAAAGATTTGGGTTCACTGGACACCGGTTGAGGCTGCGGCCAGGGCCGCAGGCGTGAAGACCCTCCACGCCGAGGAAGCGGCAGCCTTGCCGCCGGAAGCTCGTCGGTGTCCTGGGCGCCGACCCCTCCCTTCCGCCACGCTCACCCCGAAGAAGCCCCGCGACTGGTGGCGAGTGGGAAGTGTCGCCTTCTCGATTGGCGCCGTTGTGATCCTCTTTCCGCTAGGCCAAGCGCTGATCCTGCTGATAGGCGAACTCTCGAGGGCGAGAGAATGGGACCTCTCCACTGTCATGATGGGCCGCGGGGGCGGCGGCCTGGCGGGACTAGAGCACCTCGTGGCTTCGGTGTTCTGGCTCGGGGCGACGATCAGCCTGTTTGCCTTGGTCGCCGGGCTCTTGCGGGTCCTCCGACACCGAGCTGGAGGCGCATCATGAAAGGGAAACGGATCATCGGGCCCCTCGCCCTGCTGCTCTTCACCGTCGGCAGCAGGGGCGCCACTCAAGACGTCTTCACAATCCCTCTTCCCGGTTGTCGTTGTCCAGATACGTACATCCCATTCAGACAGATCTGCGTCAGCATGGGTGCATTTCTAGATCGCAGCTCTGACTTCGGCATGGAATTGGTTGAATTTGAGAGGCAGAACCAAGAGGCGATTCGTCAGGCGTGCCCGGAAACGGTGTGCGACACCGAAGTGCGGGGCACCGTGGACGACATCGTGGTGCTGGACAACGGCGCGATAGTGGAGATGAGGAGTGGCTCTGTCAGGGCGCGGGACGACGCCATCCTCTACAACACAGGCGCGGGGTGGCACCTGTTCACCGAAAGCGAGGAGTCGGAGTCCGTGGACCTGATCCGGGAGCCTCGATACTGTGCGGCACCAACGACTTACCCGTTGCTGGACTCGTCCGGAGACACCTTTCAGGTTGGGGGTCAGGTCTTTGACACCACATTCGGCTGTTATGGATGGCGCGTCGGTGATCGCATCGTGAACAGGGACTCGATCTGCGTCTTCTCGACGGTCCTCCTCAACGTCACGCTCGGGGAGTCTTGCGAGGCTCGATGTCCTTGAGTTGCGGCTTGTTCGTGCTTCGCCAACGCAGTTCGGGGCGCAGTCACGCTCGTGCGGGGTCGGGTCATCGAACGGGATGCGCGGCATGACCACAGCAGATCCTCCGTGTACCTTGGTGCCACCGGTCACCGAGATCCATCACGGCAGAGAGAGCCAGCCGACCCAGTGTTGAACACTGGGGCTGGCCATCTGCTACGGCAGTTGGGCCAGCATACCCAATGTATATACATTGGGACTGGCGAGGGGATGCTGCGCCCCCCTTCGAACCCCCGGCCTCTCACGCCGCTGCCGGAGCACCGGACGACCGGGGGCGCAGCCTAGGGCGCAGCCCCCGGACCCCCGCGCCAGTGCGCGCACGGCGCAGCGGCGCACCGCTGTGGTCGTCGCCGACCTCACCCCGGCGGAGCAGGTCGCCTTCGGCCAGGCGGCGGAGGCCCTCCGGCTCCCCAATGCCGGGGAGCGGACCTCAGAGACCGCGAGCGGCATCCGCGAGCTGTCGCCCGGCCTCCGCGTCCCCTTCGAGGACCGCGACGCCTACGGAGGCTCCGCCGGCCTCCGCCTGGACCCGCCGCAGGCGGGGCCGGACGCCTTCCCGCAGGGATCACTCGCGCCGCAGGCGCGGGCTGCAAGCGACCCCCGGCCCAGGGAGGAGAGTGCGACGAGCACTCCACGACGGGGCCGTTTTTCGCCACGAAAGGGGGGGTCGCTTGCAGCCCCGACCCTGACCCCGAATGGCAGGGGCGCCGGAGCCCAATCGCGACGGGGAGAACGGGATCGTGCCCCACGGGGACGCGCAAAAGCCCTAGCAAAAGGGGGGGTGGCTCTAGTTGCGTGGAGAACGGCTCCCGGCGTGGCCCCGCAGCCGTGCATTCCTCGCCGGAACCGGGCCAGGATCGCGGCCTCGGCCCGGAACCTGGAGTTCGCGTTCAACGGAGGAGACTGCGATACGGGTGGACTCACCTGCTTCACGGAAAGCTGTAGACTCGAACCCGCGCAGTGACCGCGCGGCGTCCGGCAAGCGCCAACTGTTGGAGATCTGCCTTGAGACCCAGAGAGGAGTAGTGATGACATCGAAGGTCGTCAGTAGGTCTCTCGCGGCCTTTGGAATGGCGCTGTCGCTTGGCGCGTGCGGCTCGGATGGCGGTACGCCCCGTGCTCCCACGACGCCGACTCCGCCACCGCCTCCGCCTGAGGGGTTGACGGTCGTGGAGCAAACGGAAACGGGGCTCACTCTGGAATGGGAGCCGGTGGCGACCGCCACGGAGTATCGGGTCCACGTGGAGACGTTGCGAGGTATCGAGGAACCGATCGCCGCGCGTACGTCGGAAACGTCCCTCACGGTCAGCGATCTGCATCGCGGCGCCCGCTACCTGGTAGCCGTGGCGTCGCTGCGCGGCTCCGAGGCAAGCGAGACGGGGCCGGAGGTCGAAACGCACACCCTCGTTCCGGAATACACGTGCGGATCCGAGTATGACCTGGCAAGGGATTTGGCCATCGTGCCGCACGAGTGGAACGGATCCCCGATTCGGGTCGACATCATTGACAACATGCCTCAGTACGGTTTGTCGCTCACGAACCTCGAGGCGCAGTTGGGGCGCATCGAGAGGATGGCCGAGGACATCGAGTGGCAGCTCGGCTACCCGGTCATCGAGCGCGGCGAGGTGATTCCCCAGCCGGAAGGGTTCTCGGTGCGGAGTGAGTGCGACAACTGCTCCGTCGTCGTGGAGGGTTGGGAACGGCAGCCGCGAACGGTCGTGGCGCTATACGCGGATCAAAACCCGAAGCGCGAGGACGGTTCCAGTATCGGGATGTGGGCGCAGTTTTGGGATGGACTGACCGTTTGGTTCCGGTTCGCGCTGGCGGAGCCCGGTTTCAACCTCAATTGGGCAGTCCTGAACCACGAGGTGTTCCACCTTCTCGGATTCAAGCATCCGGACAACCCGGATCCGGCCGGTATCGCCATGAACTACGAGAGCATGTACAGCACGCCGGAGCGGCGGGTCCGCTTCTACCACTACGCGGACTGGCAGGACATCGCCGAACTCGGATGCGCGTTTCCGAAGAACGCGACGCCTACCCCGGAGCCCACGCTCCGGCGCCTTCGCGCGCGCATGAAGCCGTACGCGAAGCCCGAGGTGTGGCACGAGCCAACGGCGCCACCCGCACGGTAGTCGAGGGGGCCCTTCACGAAGAACGTCGCGACGTGCGGTTCTGAACGACCGCACTCGAAGCTCACTGGGAAGAACACGACCATGGACCGTTTTTCCCTGCCGCTCTCGCGGGTGCGTCGCGCCTACGTCGCCGCTTCCCCGGCGACCACCGTCGGCAGGCGGCCGCTCCCGCCACTCAAGAAGACCAACACCTGTTGCCCCACCGAATGGTTACCGATGTTCGATGTTCCCGCCGTTGCCCTCTCTGATTCGGGACTGCCGAGCGGTTGAGGAAGTGGCCCCAGATGTGATCCCCGATTTTGGATGGCGTGTATAATCTTCTTTAGTGACAATGACTTACGAGGTGTCTGCGGCGGCCCTCCGGGCCGCGAGATGCCCGACCTGAATCAGGGTGGGGCCGCTACGGAATCGCAGCGGCCATCGCCTGCGCATCCCGGCACGCCTTCGTGCGCCGGTAGCCGACCCACGTCGAGATGGCGGCCGCCGCCGCCGTCAAACTGCCGTCGATCTGGTCGTCCCGGTTGTCGTAGTTCACCGTGAGCGCGAGGACCCACAGCACGAGACCCAGATCCACGAGAGGCCACATCCGGCTGCTCGTGCACGGGACGCCGCCCGGGTAGGCGCCGGTCGCGTCGTAGTCGGACTCGCCGGCCTTCGGCGGCCCCTGGGTCAGGACGATCGAACAACCGCTCGCCAGGATCGCGAACACGAGGCCACCCGCCACCAGGCTCCGAAGGTGCGGGTTACGGATGCGCACGGGCGTCTCTACGCGGATCGGCGGAGCACGTGTCCCGGCAGCGCCCCGGTGAAGCGGCCGTCGTGGATCACCGGCTGTCCGTTCACGAAGGTCGCGCGGATGCCGGTGGCCCGGGCGCGGGGTTGTTCGAGGGTGGCGTGGTCCGTCACGGCTTCTTGATTGAACAGAACGAGATCCGCGGGCAGATTGTTCGCGATCCGGCCCCGCCCCTCGAGCCCGACGATGCCGGCCGGAAGCGAGGTCATCCGGCGAACCGCCTCTTCGAGCGAGATCGTTCCGTCCTCCCGCACGTAGCGCCGGAGCACCCGCGGGAACGCGCCATAGGCGGCCGGATGGGGCGAACCCTTCCCGTAGTCGTTCGCGTCGGTGATGAAGGCCACCTCAGGATCGGACGCAAGCGCGCGAAGGCCGTCCTCGCCGCTGATGTCGAGCACGAACTGCCCGACGCCTCCGTCCTCGGCCACCATGAGGTCCGAGATCGCCTCGAACGGTTCCGTTCCCCGCGCACTTCCGAGTTCGGCGAGGGAGCGTCCCAGCGTGCCGCGGCCGGCCTCGCTCCCCACGCTGGACACCCGGATCCGGTCCCAGCCCACCGCCGAGACCAGGTTGTGCGGCCAGCCTTCCGGTTCCCAGGGGGGCCACTCGGGCTTCTGCTCCTCGATGTCCCTCCCGATCCGGGCCCGAATCTCCGGATCGCGCAAGCGGACGAGCAGCTCGCCCGGGCCGCCTTCCAGCGCCCACGGCGGATAGATGGCGTACATCATCGTTGCCGCGACCGGGTAGGGGAACATGTCCGCCGAGACCCGCACGCCTTCCCGGCGGGCCTCGCGCTCCATTTCGAGGAACGTGGCGAGCTTCGCCCAGTGGTCCCGGCCGACCGCTTCCGCGTGGCTGTGATGGACCCGGACCTCCGCGTCCCGGCCGATCGCGATCAGTTCCTCCACCGCCGGGAGCAGCGTCTCGCTCGACCCCCGCACGTGGGCGGTGAACACGCCGTCCGAGGCCCGCAGCGAACGCGCCAGTTCGAGCAGTTCCCCGGTCGCGCTGAACATTCCCGGCGGATAGATGAGGCCGCAGGAGAGGCCGCAGGCGCCCGCCTCGATGCTCCGCTCCAGTGCGCCCGCCATGGCGGCTCGTTCCCCGGCGTCGGGCGCTCCCGGCCGCAGGCCCATCGCCCCGAGCCGCAGGAGGCCGTGGGGAACGAGGGCGGCCACGTTGAGCGGCAGGCCGCGCGTTTCCAGCACCGAGAGGTAGTCGGCGAGCGATTCCCAGCGCCAGTCGGCCCCCTCGGGCGTCATCCAGGCGTGGACGGCGGGAGCGAGGTCATGCGCCTCCCCGAACAGCGGCGCCGCGCCGAGCCCGCAGTTTCCGATCACCTCGGTGGTGATGCCCTGGGCGAGGCGGCCGGCGATGAGCGTTTCGCGGTCGGGGCGGCTGCTGGCGAGCACCAGGTCGCCGTGGGAGTGGATGTCCACGAAGCCGGGCGCGGCGACGAGACCCTCGGCGTCCAGTTCGCGCAGGGCGTCGCCCTCGGGTGGGACGAAACGGCCGTCACGGATGCCGAGGTCGCCGCGGTAGGCGGGAGCGCCCGTCCCGTCCACGACCAGGGCGTTCCGGATCCGGACGTCGAGGAAGGCCGTGTGAGAGGGGCGTTCCCGGCCGCAGGCGGCGCCGAGGAGGCCGGCGGCGAGGGCGCCGGTGAACTGACGGCGGCTGGGCGGCGCGGGTCCGGGTTTCGTCAAGTGGTCGACGGGATTCTGGCCGATGCCGGGGGGAACATGTCGCAGTCGCGGAGCCGGCTGGCGGGTCACATGTAGCAGTAGCTGGTCCTCGGGGAGGAACATGTAGCGCTAGCGGAGTCGGCTGGCCGGTTACATGTTGCAGTAGCTGGTCGTCGGGGAGGAACATGTAGCGCTAGCGGAGCCGGCTGGCCGGGTACATGTCGCATTAGCGGGTCCTCCGAGAGAAACATGCAGCATTAGCGCGGTCGGCGTACGCGTCGTGAGGGTGGGTGGGGTTGCCACGTGCGCGGTGCGGAGCACCGCGGTGCCGGTCTGGAGACCGGCGTTCCAAGCCGGGGTGCTACTTTGTGGTGACGACCTTGTCGAGGGGGAGGCGGTGGATGGCGGGGACGCGGGCCCCGGGCTTGGGGTAGCCGGCCACCAGGAGCAGGAAGGGGACCTCGTTCGCGGGGCGGTCGAGGAGTTCGTTCAGGAATCCCATCGGGCTCGGGGTGTGGGTGAGGGTGGCGAGTCCGGCGTGATGGAGCGCCGCGATCAGGAACCCGGCGGCGATGCCCACCGATTCGGAGTGGTAGTAGTTCCGGACCCGCTTCCCGTCGGCACGGGCGATGTACCGCTGCATGAAGATGGCGATCAGCACCGGCGCTTCCACGAGGAACGGCTTGTTGGTGTCGGTGCCCAGGGGTGCGAGGGCGGCGAGCCATTCCGGCGGCGCCTTGCCGCCGTAGAACTCCCGCTCCTCGGCCTCCGCCGCCTCGCGGAGCCGCGCCCGGATGGCGGCGTCCCGCACCACCACGAAACGCCAGGGCTGCAGGTTCGCCCCGCTCGGGGCCGAGGCCGCGGTGCGGAGCGCCGCCTCGATCACGCGCTCGGGCACCGGACGGGTGTCGAAGTCCCGCACCGTCCGGCGCCGGACCATGTGCTCGGCGAACCGCCGGGCCCGCTCGACCATCTCTTGCGGGGGAAACCCCGCGAAGTCCAGCTCGACGGCGCTCCAGGGGTTGTCCGCCACGCCTGCCTCAGCGCGTCGCGCAGATGTGGCGGACGATGGCTTCCCCATGGAAACGGCCGTTCTCGATGAAGACCATGTTGGTGCGGCGGCCGGCGACCACCCCGCCGGCGAGGTAGAGCCCGGGCACCTCGGTGGCGAAGGTCTCCGGATCGGTGACCGGACGCCCGTCCGCGCCCTCGCTGCGGATGCCCAACGATTCGAGGAACCGGTAGGGCGGCCGGTAGCCGAGGAGCGTCAGCACGAAGTCGTTCGGGATCTCGTGGGTCCTGCCCTCGCGGTCCCGCAGGGTCAGGGAGTCCATCCGGATCTCCGTGACCTCCGCGCCCAGCCAGCCGGTGATCTCCCGCCGCGCGAGACGGTTCTCGATGTCCGGCCGCACCCAGTACTTCAGGTGCGAGGAGAGCGTCTCGCCCCGGTGGATGAGCGTGACCTCGACCCCCGCGCGGAAGAGCTCCAGCGCCGCTTCGGCCGCCGAGTTGCCGCCCCCGACGACCGCGACCTTCGACCCGAAGTAGGGATGGGTCTCCACGTAGCGGCAGGAGACCTTGTCGAGTTCCGCCCCGGGGACGTCGAGCCGGTTCGGGTTCTCGTAGTAGCCGACCGCCAGGACCACGTTCCGCGCCCGGACCGGACCCGGATCGGGGATCCCCTCCCGTTCGCTCTTCAGGTGGAGTGTGAAGAGGCTCCCATCCGGATTCCCGTCGCGCTCGACCCGCTCGACCCGCGTGAAGAGCCGCGGCTGCAGGCCGTAGTGCTGGGCGACCTTCCGGTAGTAGACGAGCGCCTCGTAGCGCGAGGGTTTCTCGCGATGGCAGACGAGCGGCAGTCCGCCGATCTCGAGCAGCTCCGGGGTGGTGAAGAAGATCATGTTCACCGGGAAGCGGCGGATGGAGTCCACGAGCCCGCCCTTCTCGATGACCTCGTAGCTGATCCCCGCGCGCTGGCACTCGATGGCGGTCGCGAGTCCGGAAGGCCCGCCCCCGACGATCGCCACGTCGAGCACGGCCCCGGCGCTCATTCGATCGGCTCCACGCGGGCGCGGAGGATCTCCACGCGCTCGAAGGGCGCCTCGTCCTCGCCGGCGGGCAGAGCTTCGATCGTCTCCACGACCTCGTATCCGGAAACGACCCGCCCGAACACCGAGTATTCGCCGTCGAGTTCCGAAGCCCGTCCGGTCACGATGAAGAAGGAGGTCATGGCGCTGTCGAGCGCTTCCAGCCGGGCCATCGACACGATGCCCGGTTCGTGGGGGATGTCGCTGAACTCCGGCGCCAGGTTCGTGATGTGCTTCTCGATGCTCTCCGGCGCCGGGCGGTCGCGGGTCTCCATCCAGCCGGTCTGGATGACGAAATCGGGGACGACCCGGTGGAACGCGGTGCCGTCGTAGGCCCCGAGCGCGGAAAGGCGCAGGAAGTTCCGCACGTGATTGGGAGCGGTCTCCGGCAGCATCTCGATCCCGATTTCCCCGTGCGGGGTCTCCAGGACGACGCGGAAGTTGGCCAGTTCCGCCGCGGTCTCCTCCGAGAACGGGGGCGGCAGTTCCGGGGGGCGGTCGCGGACGGTGGCGCGGAGCACCTCCACCCGCTCGAGCGGCATCCCGCGCTCGTCCGCGGGAAGCTCGGAGATCAAGGTGACCTCATGGATGCCCTCGACCACCCGGGCGAACACGGTGTATGCGCCGTCGAGCGACGGCTGATCGGTCACCACGAGAAAGAACTGGGAGCCGGCGCTGTCCGGTCGCCTGGGGACCTGGACCGCGGAGACGGCGCCCCGGACGTGGCGTTCGTCGTTCCGCTCGCGGGCGAGCCGCAGCAGCCCCCCGGTTCCGTAGGCCTCGGTCGCTTCCGGGTCCCGCGACAGCGGGTCCCCGCCCTGGACGATCCCGCGCGCGATGACCCGGTGGAACGCGGTGCCGTCGTAGTTGCCCTCCTCGGCCTGCAGCAGGAAGTAGGCGGCGTGGTTCGGGGCCTTCTCGGGCAGGACTTCGATGACGAAGCTCCCGTGGGTGGTCTCGAAGACCACCTGCTTGCCCGTCATCTCCTCGACGGAGCGGTCGGCGGTGAAGAGGTCCTCGGGCTCGGGCTGCGCGGCCGCTCCGCACGCCAGGCCAAGGCCCAGAACGAGGACGGCAGCCGTCCCGCTGCACGGGAGGCTTCGAGGGTTCACGCGCCGGGCTATCCGCAGGAAATGGAACGCTTGTGTCAGGAGGAGGGGCAGTATATTCCCGGCCCTTCGTGCTTGATCCGACGTCCCTTGCAGCTTCCAGCGGGCCGGCTGCCGCCGAAATGGCCCGCGACATCTCGGTCCCCGTCAAGACGCGGACCCTCGGGAACGGACTCCGCGTGCTGCTCCATCAGGACCGGCGCCTGCCCGTCGTGCACGTGGCGCTCTGGTATCACGTCGGGTCCAAGAACGAGCAGCCCTGGCGGACCGGGTTCGCCCACCTCTTCGAGCACCTCATGTTCGAGGGCTCCCGCCACAACAACAGCCACTTCATCCGGCTGATGGAGCGGGCGGGCGCCAGCCTGTCGGCGGGCGGGGTGAACGGGACAACGAGCCACGACCGGACGAACTACTACGAGACGGTGCCGCGCGAGGCGCTCGGCCTCGCGCTCTGGGCCGAATCCGACCGGATGGCGTACCTCCTCGACGTCCTCGACCAGACCAAGCTGGACACCCAGCGGGAGGTCGTGAAGAACGAGCGGTTCCAGCGCATGGACAACGTGCCCTACGGGACCGCCTGGGAAAAGATGTTCCACGCGCTGTTCCCGCCCGGACACCCCTACTCGTGGGACGTGATCGGGGACATGGCGCACCTGGCCGCGTCCGACCTCGGCGAGGTGCACGACTTCTTCCGCACCTGGTACGCGCCGAACAACGCGGTCCTGGTGGTCGCCGGCGACTACGACGAGCGCCGGGCGATGGAACTCGTGCGCCGCTACTTCGGGCCCATCCCGCCCGGCAGGGTCCCCGGCCGTCCCTCGTTCCCGCCGGAGGCGCGGGACTCCCACCGCCGCATCGTGGTCCCGGAGGCGGTGCCCCACGCGCGCCTGTACTGCGGCTGGTCCACGGTCCCGTTCTTCCACGAGGACGAACCGGCCCTCGACATGCTGTCCGAGATCCTCTCCGACGGGCTGAACTCGCGCCTCTATCGCCGCATGGTCTACGAGGACCGGACGGCGTCCGACGTCAGCGCCTTTCACTACTCGCTCGAGTCCGGCGGCCTCACCGGGGTGGTGGCGACGGCGCGGCCGGAGGTGCCCCTGTCCCGGCTGCGCGGCCAGATGGACGAGGAGCTCGTCCGGATGGCGGACGAGGGGCCGACCGAGGAGGAGCTGCAGCGCGTGAAGGCGGCCACCCAGGTCGCGTTCGTGGGTGCGCTCGAGCGGCTCGGGACCAAGGCCGACCTGCTCGCGCGCTACGCGACCTTCGCGGGGGACCCCGAGAAGCTGACGGAGCACTGGATCCGCTACCGGGACGTGACCCGGGACGACCTCCAGCGGGCGGCGCAGAAGTACCTGCTTACCCCGCGCGTCGAACTGCTCTACGGGGACCCCGAAGCGGAAGGGGAGCCGCCGGTCGTCCCGGCGCGCGTCGGGCCCGGCGACTGGCAGGCGCCCGCCGCCTCCCCGGCGCCCGAGAACCCTCGGCTTGCCCCGGAGCCGGACCGGTCCCGGATGCCGCGTCGCGGCCGGCGCGGGCACTTCGACCCCCCGTTGCCCGAGACCCGCGACCTCGGAAACGGCGTGCGCCTCTACGTGCTCCCGCGCCACGACCTCCCCAAGATCGTCGGCACGATCATGATGAACGGCGGCAAGCAGGAGGAACCGCGGGAGTTGGCGGGCCTTGCGAGCCTTACCGCCGAGATGCTGAACCGGGGCACGAAGACCCGGACCGCCCGCGAGTTCGAGGCCGAGGCCGACCGGATCGGCGCGGACATCGGGGCGCAGGCCGGCACCGAGTTCGTTTCCGTCTCCTTCGCGAGCCTCTCCGAGCACCTCCATCCCACGCTCGAGCTCACGGCCGACCTCCTCCTGAACCCGGCCTTCCCGGACGCGGAACTGGAACGGATCGTTCCCATCCGGCTCGACGCGCTGAAGGAGTCCCGCGCCGAGCCGACCTCGGTCCTGCGCCGGATCGTCCGCCGGACGGCGTACTCCGACGGGCACCCCTATGGCTGGCGAGGGGACGAAACAACGCTCCCGGGCATCAGGACTTCCGATCTCGCGGACTTCCACCGGGCGCATTTCCGGCCCGACGGCTGCCGGATGGTCCTGTGCGGCGATCTGGATCCGGACCGGGCGGTGGAGGTCATGGAGGAGTTCTTCGGCGCCTGGGAGTCCGGGCGTTCGGTTGCGCGGAAGCTGCCGACGGACCCGCCGCCAGCGGAGTCCGGGGTGCTGCTCCACCCGACCGGCAAGGAGAGCCCCCAGGCGGTCGTCGCCTGGCGGAAGCAGGGGCCGGCGCGGGACTCCGACGACCGCCTCGCCCTGCGGCTGGCGCTCCAGATCCTGGGCGGCGGGTTCTCCAGCCGGCTCAACCTGAACCTCCGCGAGCGGATGGGCGCGACCTACGGGGCTTTCGCGGGCGTGCGGCAGCTCCCGCGCCGGTCGATCCTCTCGGCCTCCGCCTCGCTGAACATGGATCAGGCGGCGCCCGCGATCCGCGAACTCCTGTCCGAGGTGGACGGCCTGGCCTCCGGGAAGCGTCCGGTCCGGTTGCGGGAACTTCGGGAGGCGAAGCTCGCCCTCAGCCGGACCCACGCGCAGCGTTTCGAGACCCTCGCCGGGGTGGGCGCGGTGATCACCGCCGTCCTCCAGCGGGGCGCTCCGCTATCGGACATCCAGGACTATCCGGACCGGATCGAGGCGGTGACCCGCGACCAGGTCGCGGAAGCGGCGGCCCGCCATCTCGGCAGCGACGGCAGCGCCCTGGTGGCGGTGGGCGACGAGAAGCGGCTGGGACCGGCGCTCGAGGGGCTCGGCCCGGTGCGCCGGGTGGACGCCGAAGGCGCGCCGCTGTAGCACCCAGCCCGTCAGCGGGTCGCGATGAACTCGCGGACGTTCATGCCGACATCCCGAGCGATACGGCGGAGCAGGATCGGCGACAGATCGCGGCCAGCATGGACAGGCACGGTCGTCGCACGGCCGTCCGGATGGCGAAACCGCTTGTGGGATCCACGCTGACGAACCTCGTCGAAACCGAGCCCGGTCAGAATGGCGATCACCTCACGTGGCTTAACAGCCTGTGGTGAAACTCACGTGAGCGCCGAGACGGGCGAGGCGCCCGGCTGACAAGGCGCGTGAGGGAGGAATACCGGGTGTATTTCGACCGAAACGCAACGCAGAGCGCCTCGGAGAGGCGCGGTTCAGCCGGGATGCATCGCCCGTCGAACGCCGCGTGAGTTTTGCCACAGGCTGTTAAGGACGGGGACCGGCGCCATGCCGGCTCAGGCTACGACGACGGTCTGGGTGCCAACGAACTCCCCCGCCATCGCGGGAGCGCCTTCCTCGAGGATCAACGCGATGACTTCCTTCAGGTTCGCGTTGAGCTCCTCCAGCGTTTCCCCCTGGCTGTGCGCGCCCGGGAATCCGGGGACGTAGCCGACGTACAAGCCGGTATCCGGGCATCGCTCCACGATGGCGGTGTAGGTATTCAAGCCACGATCCCTCTTCATCGTTTCGGCGATTCTAGTCCTGACCAGCCAAGCCATCGCCGAGACCATCGATTCCAGGATGGCGATTCGGCCACCGTCCGGCCCTCAGTACCCGAGCGCCATCGCCCCCGGCCGGCGTGGGTCGCCGTAGCCGTAGAACAGCCCGCCTGTGAACATCACCGTCTGCAGGCTCCCCATCCCGGCGCTGAACTGCACATCGTGGCCGCGGGCCCGCAGCGCGCGGATCACGTCGGGGCTGAAACCGCTCTCCACCTCCAGCCGGTCCGGGTACCACTGGTGGTGCATCCGGGGCCGCGCGGTGGCGTCGGCGATGTTCATGCCGTGCTCGAGCACGTTCACCAGCAGTTGCAGGTTGGTGGTGATGATGCGGCTGCCGCCCGGGCTCCCGGTGAGCAGGAACGGCCGGCCCTCGCGCAGCACGATGATCGGCGTCATCGAACTGACCGGGCGCCGGCCCGCCGCGATCTGGTTGTCCGCGCTTCCCATCAGCCCGAAGGCGTCGGGGATGTCGGGCCTCAGCGTGAAGTTGCCGAGGTTGTTGTTCATGAGGATGCCGGTGCCGTCGATCACGACCCCCGAGCCGTAGGAGAACATCAGCGTGTACGTGTTGACGAGCGCGTTGCCCTCGCTGTCGAGGACCGAATAGTGGGTGGTCTCCGGGCTCTCGTAGGGCGCCAGGTTGCCGGGGGCGACCTCCGCTGACGGCCGGGCGCGGCTGAGGGAGATGCCCTTCGCGAGTTCCGCCGCGTAGTCCTTGCTCGTGAGCGCGGCGACCGGGAGATCAAGGTGGTCCGGGTCGCCCAGGTACTTGCTGCGGTCGGCGTAGGCGAGCCGCATCGACTCGGCCATGACGTGCATGGCGTCCGCGCTGCCGTAGCCCATCTCCTTCAGCGGGAAGTTCTCGAAGATGTTCAGCATCTGGACGATGTGCATCCCGCCCGAACTGGGCGCCGACATGGCCGCGATGTCGTATCCCCGGAAGGTGCCGCGCACCGGCTCGCGCTCGACGACGCGGTAGCCCGCCAGGTCTTCCAGCGTGATCAGGCCGTTGTGCTTCGCCATGTCGGCGGCGATGCGGCGCGCGATCTCGCCCCGGTAGAAGGCGTCGGCGCCCCCCTCGGCGATCTGCTCCAGCGTCCAGGCCAGATCCGGCTGCCGGTAGACGTCGCCCACCTCGTAGTTCGAGCCGTCGGGCTTGTAGAACTTCGCCCGCGAGGCGGGGTTGGCGGTGAGCCGCGCCTTGCTGCGGGCGAGGTTCACGGCCAGGTCCTCCCACACTGGCACGCCGTCGCGCGCCAGCTCGATGGCCGGCGCGGCCACTTCGCGCCAGCTCATCGTGCCGTAGTTGCGCAGCAGATGATCGAAGCCGGCCACCGACGCGGGAGTCGCGGACGACTTGTGGCTGAAGCGGTACTCGTCCTCGTCGACCTCGCCGTCCTCCCCGAAGAACATGTCCGAGTGCGCGGCCGCGGGAGCGGTCTCGCGGAAGTCCACCGCGACGGTGCGGTTCTCCTCGGCGAGGTGCAGCAGGATGAAGCCGCCGCCCCCACGTTGCCGGCGCGCGGCAGGGTCACCGCGAGCGCCAGCCCGACGGCCACCCCCGCGTCGATGGCGTTGCCGCCCTGGCGCAGGATGTCCACGCCGACCCGGGTGGCCAGGAAGTTCTGGCTGGCCACCATCCCGTTCCGCCCCACGACCGGGTGGTGGATGGCGTTGTAGGTGTTGATCGGAGCCTGGGCCGGCGCGGCCTGGGCGAGGGCTCCCCGGGGAACCGCGAGAACTCCCAGGGCGAGGGCCGCCGCCAGGGCGGCCGGAACCACGATCGGTGCGATGCGTCTGCTCATCTGTCTGCTACCTCCCGACCCGGAGTCGACTCCGGCGCCCGGCGAAACGTCTTTCAGTGGCGTTCCTTGCCGAACAGGCTGCGGGCGTGGTCGGGTTCGGGTACGGCCAGCGGGTAGTTCCCCGAGAAACACGCGGTGCAGTAGCGGTCGCGCTCCTCCTCGACCGAGTCCTGGAGGGACTCGAGCGGCAGGTAGGCGAGGCTGTCCGCGTTGAGGTACTGCCGGATCTCCTCCACGCTCTGCTGCGCGGCGATCAGCTCGGAGCGCAGCGGCGTGTCGATGCCGTAGTGGCAGGGGCCGGTCGTTGGTGGCGACGACACCCGGAAGTGCACCTCGGTGGCGCCGGCGTTCCGCGCCATCTGGACCAGCTTGCGGCTGGTGGTGCCCCGCACGATGGAGTCGTCGATGAGGATGACCCGGCGTCCCTTGAGCACCGCGTGCACCGGATTCAGCTTCACCCGCACCCCGAAGTTGCGGATGGACTGCCGCGGCTCGATGAACGTCCGCCCCACGTAGTGGTTGCGGATGAGTCCCATCTCCAGCGGGATCCCGGTGGCCTGGGCGTAGCCGATGGCGGCGATCAGCCCGGAGTCCGGGACCGGGACCACCACGTCGGCGGCCACGCCGGTGTGTTTGGCGAGGCTCTCCCCCAGCTTGATCCGCGTCTTGTAGACGTCCCGGCCGAAGACGCGGCTGTCGGGCCGCGCGAAGTAGACGTGCTCGAAGATGCACTGGGAGATCGGCGCCTCGTCGAAGACCTTCAGCGAGTGGACCCCGTCGCCGTCGATCCGGATCAGCTCGCCCGCCTCGATGTCGCGGATGTACTCGCCGTCGAGCAGGTCGAGCGCGCAGGTCTCCGAGCAGACCACGTAGCCGTCGCCGGCCCTGCCGAGCAGCAGCGGCCGGAAACCCCGCGGGTCGCGCACCGCGTAGAGCGCGTCCTCGGTCAGGAAGAGGAGCGAGAAGGCCCCCTCGGCCTGGCGCACGGCCTCGGCCACCGCTTCGAGTTCCTCGGTCTGCCCGGACTTGGCGAACAGGTGGACGAGCACCTCGGTGTCGCTCGTGGTGCGGAAGATCGAGCCGCGCTGGACCAGCATGTGCCGCAGGAGGTGGGCGTTCACCAGGTTGCCGTTGTGGCAGACCGCGATGTGCCCGAACTTGCACTCGATCTGGATCGGCTGGATGTTCTTCGGACTGCTGTCGCCCGCGGTGGAGTAGCGGGTGTGCCCGATCGCCGCCCGGCCGGCGAGGGCATCCAGCTTCTCCACGTCGAAGACGTCGGCCACGTGCCCCGGGCCGTTGACCCCGACGAGGCCGCTCCGGTCCGGGGTGGACGCCACGATCCCGGCCGCCTCCTGCCCGCGGTGCTGCAGCGCGTAGAGCCCCAGGTAGGCGAGGCGCGCCGCCTCTGGGTGGTTCCAGATCCCGACGACCCCGCATTCCTCGTGGAACCGGTCCGCCGCATCCTTGCCGGGGGGACCGGCCGGATCCACGACCGGGAGCTCGATCTGGCTCACCCGCGCATCCTACGCCAGAGCCAGGCGCCCGAGACTGTTCCGGAAGACGTCCGCCAGGCCGTCGAGATCGAGGGAGACCGTCGGGCTACCGTTCACGCGGATCCGGAGCGCATCGCCTCCCACGGCCCCGACTTCCGTCAGCGGAACCCCCTCGCGGGAAGCGAGCCCGGCAAGGGCCTCGGCATCGCCGGGCCGGACGCTGAGGAGCGCCCGGGCGGGTCCCTCGCCGAACAGCGGTCCCTCGAGCCGGCCCGCGCACTCGACCTGTAGCTCGGCCCCGATCGCCGAACCGTCCGGCGCGAAGAGGCTCTCGACCGCCGCCGCCGCCAGTCCTCCTTCGGACAGGTCGCGCGCCGAGGCGGCGAGCCCCGCCGCCCCCGGGGCCCGGAGGAAAGCCCCCAGCCGGACCTCCGCGTCGAGGTCGGGCTTGGGCGGCCGGCCGTCGGTGCGGCCGTGGCGCTCCTTCAGGAAGGCGCTCGCGCCGAGCGCGTCCCCGCCTTCCGGCCCCGCCAGGAAGAGGAGGTCCCCCGCCGCCGCAAAGTGCTGCGGGATCCGCCGGGTGGAATCCTCGAGCACCCCGACCACGCCCACCACCGGGGTCGGGAAGATGTTCGCTCCCTCGGTCTCGTTGTAGAAGCTGACGTTGCCGCCGGTGATGGGGACTCCGAGCGCCTGCAGCGCCTCGGTCATCCCGGCGATGGCCTCGGTGAACTCCCACATGATCTCGGGCCGCTCCGGGTTTCCGAAGTTGAGGCAGTTGGTGGCTCCCACCGGCGTGGCCCCCACCGCGGCCAGGTTCCGGCAGGCCTCCGCGACCGCCAGCGCGCCGCCCCGGCGGGGATCGCGGGCCGTGTAGCGGCCGTTGCCGTCGAGGGTCATGGCGATCCCGAGTTCCTTGCCCTTGATCCGGACCACGCCGGCGTCGCCGCCCGGACGGACGACCGTGTCGCTGCGCACCATGTGGTCGTACTGCTCGTAGACGAAGCGGCGGCTCGCCAGCTCCGGGGATCCGGCCAGCCCCCGGACCACGGCGTTCCAGTCGGTGGGTTCGGGAAGGTCGGCCGGGGTGACCTCGGGAGAGGGCCACCACGACGGTCGCGCAGCGGGGCGATCGAACGCCGGGGCGTCGTCGGTCAGCGCCCGGCAGGGCACTTCGGCGGCGACCTGCCCCTGGTGCCGGACCCGGAGGAGGCCGTCGCCGCTCACGCTTCCGATGGGGGCCGCGTCGAGATCCCACTTGTCGAAGATCCGGGTCACCTCCGCCTCGCGGCCGCTCCGGACCACGAGGAGCATGCGCTCCTGGGACTCCGAGAGCATGATCTCGTAGGCGTTCATGCCGGTTTCGCGCTGGGCCACCCGGTCGAGGTCGATCTCCACCCCGGCGCCGCCGCGGGACGCCACCTCCGAGGTGGAACAGGTGAGCCCGGCGGCTCCCATGTCCTGGACCGCGATCAGCGCGTCCCCCTGCATGAGTTCGAGGCACGCCTCCATGAGGAGTTTCTCGAGGAAGGGGTCCCCGACCTGCACCGTCGGCCGCTTCGCCTCGGCCTCCTCGTCGAAGGCCGCCGACGCCATGGACGCGCCGTGGATGCCGTCGCGCCCGGTCTTGCTGCCGACGCACCAGACCGGGCTTCCCGGCGCCTCGGCGCGGGCGCGGAAGATGCGGTCCGCGGGCGCGATGCCGAGCGCGAAGGCGTTCACCAGCGGGTTCAGCGAGTAGCAGTCCTCGAAGAAGACCTCTCCCCCGACCGTCGGGATCCCCATGCTGTTCCCGTAGTTGGCGATCCCGGCGACCGCCCCGGTGAAGAGCGCCCGGTTCTTCGGCACGCTCAGGGGACCGAAACGGAGCGAGTTCATGAGCGCCACCGGCCGGGCGCCCATCGTGAAGATGTCGCGCAGGATGCCGCCCACGCCGGTGGCGGCGCCCTGGAACGGCTCGATGAAGGTGGGGTGGTTGTGCGATTCCACCTTGAAGACGGCGGCGAGCCCGTGGCCGATGTCCACCGCGCCGGCGTTCTCACCGGGTCCCTCGATGACCCGGGGCGACTCGGTGGGAAAGCGGGCGAGGTGGCGCCGCGAGGACTTGTACGAGCAGTGCTCCGACCACATCGCGGAGAACATCCCAAGCTCGGTCGGGTTGGGAGGTCTGCCGAGCAGGGCGCCGATCTGCCGGAACTCCTCGCTGGAGAGCCCGGAAGCGAGCGCCGCTTCCAGCGTCGCGGGGCCGCTCACGACTCCGTGAACCGGTGGAGGCTCTCGAAGAGGCGGCAGCCGTCCACGCCGCCGAGCGCCTCCTCGTAGGCCCGGTCGGGGTGGGGCATGAGGGCGGCGACGTTGCCCCGGGCGTTCCGCACCCCGGCGATGTTGTTCCGGGAACCGTTGGGATTGGCCGCGTCGCTGGCTTCGCCGCCGTCGTCGCAGTAGCGGAAGATCACCTGCTCGTCCGCCTCGAGCGCTTCGAGGACATCGTCGTCGGCCCGGAAGTTCCCCTCGGCATGGCCCACCGGCATCCGGAGCGTGGCGCCCGGTGCGAGCCCGCAGGTCAGGGGAGACGAGTTCGCCTCGACGCGCAGCCGGACGTCGCGGCACACGTAGGACAGCGACTCGTTCCGCAGCATGGCCCCGGGGAGGAGGCCGGCTTCCTGGAGGATCTGGAAGCCGTTGCAGATCCCGACCACCGCCCGGCCGCTCTCCGCCATTTGGATGAGCGGCTCCATCACCGGCGAGAAGCGGGCGAGGCCGCCGGCCCGCAGGTAGTCGCCGTGCGCGAAACCGCCCGGCACCACGGCGGCGTCGAACCCGTCGAGCGAGCCCTCCTTGTGCCAGACGAGTTCGGCCGGCTGGCCGGTCACCGCCTCGATGGCGTGGAGCACGTCGCCCTCGCAGTTCGTCCCCGGGAAGACGAGGACGGCGAAGCGGGCCATCAGTCGAGCAGGACCTGGACGCTGAAGTCCTCGAGCACCGGGTTGGCGAGCACCCGGGAGGCGATCTCCTCGGCGCGCGCCTTCGCCTCGCTGGGCGAACCGGCCTTCACCTCGAGGTCGAACATCTTTCCCTGCCGGACGGATTCGGCGCTCAGGCGCGGGTCGGCTGCGATCGCCTTCCGGATGGCCTCCCCCTGCGGGTCGTAGACCGAGGGACGCAGGCGGACGAGCACGCGGACCCGGAACTTCATGCGTGGTCCTCCTGGAAGACCCGCTCGAAGACCCCGTCGAGGTGGCGGAGCTGGACGTCGAGATCGAACGCGGCGTCGAGCTCCGCGCGGCTCAGGCGGGAGGTGATCCCCTCGTCCTCGTCGAGCCGCTCCCGGAGCGTGCCGCCGTGCTCCCAGAGTCGCATGGCGGCGCCCTGCACCATCTTGTAGGCGTCCTCGCGCGAGATCCCCTGGGCGGCGAGGTCGAGGAGCACCTGGCCGCTGAACACCATGCCGTTCATCCGGTTCAGGTTCGCGAGCATGGAGTCGGCGCGCACCACCAGGCCGTCGAGGATCCGGGTCATGCGGAGCAGGATGTGGTCGGCGAGCAGGAAGCTCTGCGGGATCGCCATCCGCTCTGCGGACGAGTGGGAGATGTCCCGTTCGTTCCAGAGCGCGATGTTCTCGATCGCAGGGATCGTGTTGGCGCGGATGATCCGGGCGAGGCCGCACACCTGCTCGCAGCCCACCGGGTTCCGCTTGTGGGGCATCGCCGAGGAGCCCTTCTGGCCCCGGCCGAAGGGCTCCTCCAGTTCGCGGATCTCGGTGCGCTGCAGGTTCCGGATCTCGGTGGCGATCTTTTCGAGGGTGCCGGCGAGGATGGCGAGCGCCGCCGCCAGCTCGGCGTGCCGGTCGCGCTGGACCACCTGGGTGGAGATCGCGGCGGGCCGCAGGCCCAGCGCGTCGCAGACCCGTTTCTCGACGCTCGGGGGCAGGTGGGCGAAGGTACCGACGGCGCCGCTGAGCTTGCCCACCCGGACGGCTTCCCGGGCGGCGCTGAGGCGGCGGTGGTTGCGCCCCATCTCCGCCCACCAGAGGGCGAGCTTCATGCCGAAGGTCATCGGCTCGGCGTGCACCCCGTGGGTGCGGCCGACCATGACGGTCCGGCGGTGTTCGTCGGCCCGGCGCTTCAGAACTTGGCGGATTCCCTCGACCCGGTTCAGGATCAGGTCCGCCGAACGGACGAGGCGGGTGGCGAGCGCGGTGTCCACCACGTCGGAACTGGTGAGGCCGAAGTGGATCCAGCGTCCCTCGGCCCCCACGTGTTCCGCCATGGACTGGGTGAAGGCCACCACGTCGTGCTGGACGGTTTTCTCGATCTCGTGGATGCGGGCAATGTCGAAGCCGGCCCGCTCTCGAATCGCGGCTGCGGCGTCGGCCGGGACGATCCCCTCGGCCGCCATCGCCTCGGCGGCGGCAACCTCCACCTCCATCCAGGAGGCGAAGAGGGCCTCGTCGGTCCAGATCGCCCCCATCTCGGGGCGGACGTAGCGATCGGTGAGCACCGAATCAGAACAGCGTGGGCGCTCGCAGCGGTACCGGGTTCAGGAACCGGTTGACCCGGGGCATCGCCGGGGCCTTCGGAGCGGTGCGCGCCGGCCGGGTCCAGAGTTCCTCCGTCAGGTCGTGACGCCGGGCGACCAGCAGCCGCACCCCGCGCCGTCCGCCGGCGTCGAGGGCCGCGCGGGCCGTCCGCAGTGCGAGTTCGGGAGTGTTGGTGTTCTCCGAGAGGTGGGCGAGCACCACCGTGTTCACCGAGGGGGGAAGCCGCCGGCGGAGATACATGGCGAGCGCGCCGTTCGAGAGGTGGCCCCGGGTGGAGGCGATCCGTTGCCGGATGGCGAACGGATAGCGGCTTTCGAAGAGCTGCTGTTCGTCGTAGTTGGACTCGATCAGCAGCACCGAGGCGCCCTCGATCGCATCCTCCATCTCCTCGGAGAGGTGGCCGAAATCGGTCGCGTGGACGAGGACGGCGCCGCCGCGTTCGAACCGGAAGCCGATGGGATCCACCGCGTCGTGCGGCGTCCGGAACGGGGTTGCGGTGATCGTTCCGATGCGGCGGCTCTCCCGCGGCGCGAGGGGAAGCCAGTCGGGCGTCTCGGCCCCGTTCCGCGAGATCAGGCAGTTCCAGGTGCCCTCGGTGCAGGCGACGGGGATCCCGTGGCGCAACGCGAAGGTGGTGGCGCTCCGGCAGTGGTCCCCGTGCTCGTGCGAGACGAGCACCGCGGCGATGTCGGACGGCGTGCGTCCGGCCTCCGCGATCCGTTTCTCCAGCGCGCGGCAGGAAAGCCCCGCTTCCACGAGCAGGGTGGTGGGCCCTCCGGAGACCAGCGCCGCATTCCCGGAACTACCGGAACCAAGGACGCGCAGGCTGATTTCCATGACAAAAACCGGGTCGGAAGAGGGTGGTGGCCACCGTGGAAGGGAAGGCCCGAGCGTAGCATCCGCCCGCACTGCGGGTCAACGCCCGAACCCCAACATATTGGGGTTCGGTACGCGGCTGACCACAACCCGTTGTGGCGCCTCGCTCCGCCCCGCGGAGCGAAACTGCATTTTCTCAACCTCCCGCGATGACGCGACAGCCGGGAGCGCCGGTCTTCAGACCGGCACGGCGTAACCCCACGTGTCCCCACCGCGTGTACGGCTTGGAACGCCGGTCTCCAGACCGGCACCGCGGCGCTCCGCGCCGCGCACGGCGTAACCCCACGTGCCCTCACCGCGCGTACGGCTTGGAACGCCGGTCTCCAGACCGGCACCGCGGCGCTCCGCGCCGCGCACGGCGTAACCCCACGTGCCCTCACCGCGCATACGGCTTGGATCGCCGGCTTCAGCCGGCACGCGCTGGCCGCATGCCACCACAACGCGCATTGCCGCCCGGACGTTATCGTGATCCCCCAGTGCAGAACCTCTACGGCCTCTCCCGCGCAGAGCTGCTCGCCCTTGCCGAGAACCTCGGCCTCCCTCCCTACCGGGGCCGCCAGCTCTTCCGTCACCTCTACCGGCACGGCCAGACCGACTTCTCGGGGATGACCGACTTCTCCGCAGCCCTGCGGGACGACCTCGCCTCCCGCTTCCGGATCGCGCACCCCCGGATCGTGGAGTCGTCGCAGTCCGGCGACGGCGCCGTCAAGCTGCTGATCGAACTCGAAGACGGCCTGCTGGTCGAGACCGTGGCGATCGGCAGCCGGCGGGACGCGGCGGGGGGCAAGTCGGGAAGAGCCCAGGGCGCGGAGGGCGACGCGTCCGACCTGACGGTCTGCGTGTCCACCCAGGTCGGCTGCCCGCTGGCGTGCACCTTCTGCCGCTCGGGCGCCATCCCGTTCCGCCGGAATCTCACCCCCGGCGAGATCGCCGCCCAGGTACTCCTCGCGGAACGCGCCGCCCCGGAGGCCGCCCGCGGAAGGCGGAACGTCGTCTACATGGGAATGGGCGAACCCCTGCTCAACACCGACGGAGTGACCGCTTCGCTCGCCCTCCTGACCGACCCCGAGGGCTTCGGCATCCCGCCGCGCCGGATCACGGTGTCCACGGTGGGCCTGCCGGAGGAGATCGGCCGGCTGGGCGCCACGGCGCCCCAGGTGGGCATCGCGATCAGCCTCCACGCCGGCGACGACGAGACCCGCGGCCGCTTCATGCCCATCGGCCGCCGCCACCGCATGCCGGAGATCTTCGAGGCGCTGAAGAATCTGCCGTCCTCCAACCGCCGCATCACGATCGAGTACGTCCTCCTCGGCGGCGAGAACGACCGTCCGCAGGACGCCCGCGAACTCCTGCGGCAACTGCGCCGCCTGACCGCGTCCGGGATCCGTCCCCACGTCAACCTCATCGCCTTCAACCCCTGGGAGGACCCGGCTCCCGGCCCGCCCCACCGCCCGGGAACCGAGGACGACGCCGAGCGCTTCCTGGGGAAGGTCTCGGCCGCGGGGTTCGTCGCCACCCTCCGCCGCAGCCGCGGCCGGGACGTCCTGGCCGCCTGCGGCCAACTGGCTGCGACGCCGGCCTGAGTCGGCCGTCGGCGGTTTCTTCGATATCGTCCGCGGCGCTCAGAACGACGCCGTGACGTTCAGCGACACGATGCGCGGCGCGCCGAGGAAGGCGCCCTGGCCGCTGATGGTGGCGAGGTAGGGACGGTCCAGCAGGTTGTTGCCGATGAGCGCCACTTCGAGGCCCTGGAGTCTGGGGCTGATCCGCCCCGCCGACCAGCGGAAGTAGGCGTCCACCAGCCAGTAGGGGTCCGCGCTCCACGAGCCGTCCAGGGTGACGCCCCGCGCCCCCGTGTACTTCGCGGAGATGCCGGCGGCGACCGGCTCCCCGCTGTGATCGGCGGAGAACACCACCAGGGTGCGCGGAACCCCGACGACCTGACTCCCCGGCCGGATACCCTGCGCGGCCGAGACCAGCGGATCGTCGGTGCCGACGTAGGTCGCATCGTTCCGGGTCCAGGCGCTGTAGAGCGAGGTGGACTCGGTGACCCGGAGGGTCGCCGAGAGTTCCACGCCCCGGGAGTCGATGCCGCCCGCGTTGAAGTAGGAGCCCCCTCCGGCGATCAGGTAGTTCGGTCCGGCTGCCGTCTGCGGCGAGAGGAAGAAGATCCGGTTCTGGAAATCGATCCGGTAGTAGGTGGCGGTGGCTGCGAGCCGATCTCCGCTGTAACGGAACCCGACGTCCAGATTGTCAGCCGTCTCGGGCTCGAGTCCTTCGAGACTTCGGCCCGGCACTTCGAGGAGCCGGTCCGAAAGCGACTTGAAGTTCTGCGCGTAGCCCGCGAAGAGCTCGAAGCCATCGATCGGGCTCGTATAGGTGAGCCCTCCGGAGAGGAGCAGATCCGAATCGGAAGAGACGGACAGCTCCGACGACTCCCCGAAGTGGTCCTTCCGGCCCACCTCCACGAGGTACTGCCGGACGCCCGCGTTGATCGCCAGCGGACCGGCGAAGAGCGTGTCCTCGACGTACCACTTGATGATCGACTGCGGGAACTCCCAGTCGTACTGGCGCCAGTAGGGGGTGTCGTCGTAGCGATGCGAGACGCGGACGTCCTGGACCTTGTGCCAGTCCCGGCCGAGATCGCGCCGGCCGTCCTCGGCCCAGAGCCCGGCGCGGAGCCGGTTGCCGCCGACAGCGAGCTCCCCGAACCAGTCCCCGTCGAGGGTGAGGCCGACCCGGTCCTTCCCGTAGTGGCTGTGGCGGTAGGACTGCACCGGGATGGCGTCCGCCGGATGGCACGCCGGGTCGAACTCGGGACCGGCGCCGCCGTAGGGGAACTGGAGCGAGGAAACGCATCCGGCCCGGGGCGTCAGCGGAGCTCCACCGGGGTCCACGAATTGCACCTGGCCGAGCGGGGCGCCGCCGCGGGCGGTGAATCCGGACGCCAGTTCGGACTCCGGGCCGCCGCCGTCCGCGGTTACGTCCACCAGGTACGGGGGTAGCCAGTCGCCGCGGCCCCACTGCCGGTGGTAGTAGGCGCCGCCGGTGATCGAGAGGACGTCGGTGGCCGCGAAGTCGGCCTTCAGGTAGCCGAAGGTGTTCTGGCGCGGAATGGCCCAGCCGAGGCGGAACAACTGGTTGATCCACGGCGTGCCGGTCCAGGTGTCGATCAGGCGGTCCCAGCGGGGATCGCTGCGGTACTCGGCCTCGGAAGTGAGCCTCTGGTAGGAGGCGTTGTCGGTGTCGTCGTACGAGACGTACGCCGAGAGGTCGAGCCGGCCGGCCGTGGCCCGTATCTTTCCGGCGAGGTGATCCCGCTCGCTGCGGGCGAAACCCTGCATCCAGTCGCGGCTTTCCTGACGCACGGCGGAAACCCACGCACGGATTTCCCGGTCGAACAGGTGCCCCGTGTCCATGCGCAGGTAAAACCGCTGGCCGTCGTCGGACCCGAGATCCAGGGCCGCGGTGAACTTCCGGTCGTGCTCCGGTTCGTCGGTGGTGAAATCGAGGGTGCCGCCGAGCGCCTCGATGGACCGGGAGGCGATGTCCGCGGTCCCCTGGGAAACGGTGACCCCGCCCATGTTCGCCGGATCCACGAAACGGTTGGCCTTGGAGCCGCTCCAGTAGTCCGAGGTGCCGTTCGGCATGCCGTCGATCGTGGTGCCGATCTGCGCTTCGTCGAGATTGACCTGAAAACCGCGCATCGAGATGCTCGTGGACCAGTCGTCGGTGCCGTAGGCATCCCCCTCCTGGATGGAGACGCCGGGAAGGTTGTCCACCACGGCCAGCACGCTGGTGATCGGCGACTGCTGGGCGACCATCGGTTCCGCCACGATGTTGGTGGCGAAGCTCCGCGGTTCCTCGGCGACGACCGTGATGGCCTCCATGACCCGGCTGAGTTCGAGGATGAGATCGAGCGTCGTCACCGCGTCGGCCTCGACCGAGACCGGCTCGCGGCGGGTCTCGAAGCCGGACAGGGCGGCTTCGATCAGGTAGTCCCCGGCGGGGACGTCGCCGAAGGTGAAACGGCCGTTCGCCGCTGTGATCTGCGGTCCTCCGGGTATTCCCGCGCCGCCGACCAGCGTTACGGTGACCCCGGGCAGCGCGCTGCCGGTCGAATCCAGGACGCGGCCCTCGATGGACCCGGCGGTCTGCGCTGCGAGCAGCGATGGGAGCAGCGCCAGCAGCGTCGCGAGGCCGGGGCTTCGCCATCGCCAGGCCATTTGTCTGAGCACTGGTTTCTATGCCTCCGGCCAATCGCCGTTCAGGAGTCTTCCGAGCTGATGGACCGGCACGACCGACAGACGCTCGTCCAGCGCGTAGGGAGCGTCGCCCGGATAGACCACCCAGAGATGTTCGAGGCGGAGGTCCTCCAGCGCCACGCGCATGGACTTCGTTGATCGCGGCGCGTCCGCGTACTTGAACTCGAACCCGTAGCGCCGCTCACCGCGAGCCACCATCAGGTCCAGCTCGGCGCCGCTGTGGGAACGCCAGAAGTAGGCGCTGCGGGTGTCCAGCCACGAAAGCACCTGCTCGATCGCGAACCCCTCGAACGACGCCCCGAGTTTCGTATGTCCCGCCAGGGTGCGTGCCGTCCCCACCTCAAGGAGCGCATGAAGGATTCCGGAGTCCTTCACGTAGATCCGGGGTGCGCGAACCTGACGCTTCTTGAGGTTCTCGTACCACGGCGGCAGGATGCGGACCATGTAGGCGCCCGCGAGCAAATCGAGGTACCGGCGTACGGTGGCTTCCGTGGTCCCCATCGAGCGGGCGAACTCCGCGGCATTCCAGATCTGCCCGTGGTAGTGGGCCACCATCTCCCAGAAGCGGCGGAGCGCGACGGCGGAGATGTTGAAGCCGAGTTGCGGCACGTCACGTTCCAGGAAGGTGCGCACCTGGTTTTCGCGCCAGCGTACGGAGCCCTCATCATCCGGGGCAAGATAGCTCGGCGGGAGGCCGCCGCGCAGCCACAACCCGCGCCAATCGGACGGCGCCTGGCAGACGTCATCCAGGTCGAAACCGCCGAGGTCCACGAAACCGACCCGGCCGGCCAGGCTTTCCGACACGCCACGGACGAGAGCGGGCGAGGCGCTTCCGAGCAGCAGCCAGCGCGTTCGTGATCCGGGCCTGTCCATGAGTGGCCTGAGGGTGGTGAACAGGTCCGGCATCCGCTGGATCTCGTCGATCACCACGAGACCGGTCAAGGGCGCGAGTGTTGCTTCGGGCGCTTCCAGGCTGCGTCGGTCCACCGCGCGCTCGAGGTCGAAGTACGTGTGGTCCGGTTCCGCAGCCATGAAGGCTCGCGCCAGGGTGGTCTTCCCGCACTGGCGCGGGCCGAGTAGCGCTACGCCGCGATGGACGGCAAAGGTCTCCCGGATGCGGCGCAGCGGGCGGCGGCGTTCGACGAACACGGAGCCATTATCCCTGAAAATCGGGTATTCAACAACCGATCTTCAGGGATAATGAACAAACTCTCGGGGTTGGGTGCTGCTACTGACGACGCGCGATTTCGCGGGCCTGATGGGCCGCGGCGCCGGCTAAAGCCGGCGTTCCAAGCCGACCGCGCCACTTCCGCTCGTTACCTCGCGCCGAGGTGGGAGCCACCGTGTCGAGCGAGGTCACGACGTGCGCGGTGCGGAGCACCGCGGTGCCGGTCTGGAGACCGGCGTTCCAAGCCGTCGCGCCGTCAGTCTTCGGCTTCGAGTTCGTCGGAGGCGGCTTCGGCGGCGGCGGCCTTGGCGCGGCGCCAGTCCGTGATCTTCTCGGCGACCTCGGGATCGCTGAGCGCCACGATCTGGGCCGCGAAGTGGGCGGCGTTCTGGGCGCCGGCCTTGCCGACCGCGACGGTGCCCACCGGGAAACCGGGCGGCATCTGGACGGTGGCGAGCAGGGCGTCGAGTCCGCTGAGCGACGCCGCTAGGGGGACGCCGATGACCGGGAGGATGGTGCGGGCGGCCATCGCCCCCGCCAGGTGGGCGGCCATCCCGGCGCCGGCGATGATCGCGACGACCCCGCTGTCGCGCGCGCTCTCGGCGAGCGCGGCTGCCCGGCCGGGCGTCCGGTGGGCCGAGTAGATCCCCATCCGGCAGGAAACGCCGAGCGACTGCAGGACCTTCTTGGCCTCCCGCATGACGTCGATGTCGGAGGGGCTGCCCATCACGATGAGGACTTTGGGGTTGCCGTTGGAAGTCATGTTGTCTCCTAGATTGCGGTGGCGGCGATGTCCGTGCGGAACGCCTTCTTCTCCCAGGTAATCGAATCGGCGCAGCGGTAGGCCGCGCTCCGCGCGCCCGCCCAGTCGGCGCCCAGCCCGGTGACGGCGATCACGCGGCCCCCGGCGGTCTCGAGTCCGTCCGCCCCGGCGCGGGTGCCCGCGTGGAACACGAACGCGTCTCCGGTCTCGACCGCGTCCGGCAGCCCCCGGATCGGGACGCCTTTCCGGTAGGCCCCGGGATACCCGTCCGAGGCCAGGATCACGGTGACGGCCCGCTCGGGCCGGAACCGGACCGCTTTGTCCGGCAGCCGGCCGGTGGCGGCTCCGAAGAACAGCGGCAGCAGGTCGCAGTCGAGCCGCGGCATCAGCGTCTGCGCCTCGGGGTCGCCGAAGCGCACGTTGAACTCGAGCACCTTCGGCCCGTCCGCGGTCAGCATCAGCCCGGCGTAGAGCACGCCGCGGTACTCGCGCCCCTCGGCGCGGAGGCCGGTGATGGTGGGCTCCACGATCTCGCGGCGCACGCGCTCCATGGTCGCTCCGGTGTCCCCGAGACCGGGGCTCAGGCTCCCCATGCCCCCGGTGTTCGGCCCCTCGTCGTTCTCGAAGCGCCGCTTGTAGTCCTGGGCGGTCCCGCAGGCGGCCACCCGGGTCCCGTCGCTGATGGCGAAGACGCTCAACTCCGGGCCGCTCAGCCGTTCCTCGATGACCACCGCCTTGCCGGCGTCGCCGAGGCCGCCCTCGAGCAACCTCGCCGCGTCCCGCTCGGCCGCGTCCAGATCTCCGGGCAGGAACACGCCCTTGCCGGCGGCGAGACCGCTCGCCTTGATGACCGGCTGCTCGCCGTACGCGCCGGACCGAAGCGCCTGCCGCGCCGCCTCCGCCTCCCGGACCACGGTATGGCGGGCTGTCGGAATCCCGTGCCGGCCCATGAAGTCCTTCGCGAACTCCTTCGAGGCCTCGAGGAGCGCGGCGTCCGCGCGCGGCCCGAAACAGGGAATGTCCCGCTCGGCGAGCCGGTCGGCCAGCCCCGCGGCGAGCGGCGCCTCGGGCCCGGCGACCACCAGGTCCACCCCCTCGCCGGCCGCGAGGTCGGCCAGTCCGCCCACGTCCTCCGCGCCCACTGCGGCCAGGCGCGCCAGCCGCTCCATCCCGGGGTTCCCGGGCGCCGCGATCAGTTCGTCGAGTTCAGGACTCCGCGAGATGGCCCACGCCAGCGCGTGTTCGCGTCCACCGCCGCCGACGAGCAGGACCCGCACGGCCGGCCTGGCTGCTTACCGGGTGCGACGCCGGCGCTTGCGGGCCCGCTTGCGCGCGGCGGCCCGCTTGGCGCGCAGCTTGTCGCCGGGCTTCACATAGAAGGAATGGCGCTTGATTTCCTTGATGATGTCCTCGGCCTGGACCCGCCGCTTGAAGCGGCGGAGAGCCACATCGATCGTTTCGCCTTCCTGGACGACGATTTCCGCCAAGTGATCCTCGGTTGTGACTGCCGGTGTGTCTGCTCTATCGAATTGGGAAAACCCGGGCGCTTACGGCCCGGGGAGAAGCGGGAACGCTAGTCCCCGCGGCTCCCCGTGTCAAGACGGCGAAGGTTTCCAGAGCGCTTCCGGTCCGGCTACTCGTCCAGCAGCCCGGCGTAGGAATAGAGCACGGTCGCCACCGACTTCTCGCCGCCGATCATGCCGTAGACCTCACCCGCTCCCTCGATCACCCAGAACTCGTTGGCGGCATGGGCGCCGCCGCCGTGGCCGACCGCGCCGCCCACGATGGGCATCGCCAGATCGGTTCCGTCCGTGAAGTCGCCGTCCCGGCCGCTGAAGAGGTACGCCGGCCAGTAGCCGCCGCCCAGGATGGAGTCCTCCGCGACCGGCTCCCGGTAGCGGACTCCGAAGATGGAGAACATCTCCCGCACCGAGTCCGCGAGCGCGTTGTTGTAGTTGCTCTTCGACCAGGGCACGTCGCCGATGATCGTCATCTCCACGTCCTCGTAGCCCTGCTCGTCGAGGTAGTCCCGGATCTTCTGGACCATCTCGAGCCCGTCCATGTTCGGGACGTAGCGCATGTTGTGCTTCGAGGTGACCCGGTTGGGCAGGACGGCGCCCGCGCCGCCCGGATACATGTTGCCGGACCAGATGCCGTCCATGTTGAAGGAGATCCCGTAGCGGGCGTTCATCAGGTGCTGGAGCGGGTCGTCGGTCATGAAGCGCGCCACCCCGATGTTCTCGGCGGCGATCGCGAGGTCGAGGTTCTCCGCCGAACTGCGGAACATCTCCGCTTCCGCCGGGGACAGCGGCGCGGCGCCGTCGTAGAAGCCGGGGACCAGGACCCGGTTCCCGTCGTCGGTGACCAGCGAGTCGATCATCTTCATGTGCCGCAGCAACGGGGAATCGGTCGAACGCTTGTGGATGCCGTGGATGTTCGACGCCACCGGGCCCCGTCCCCAGCTCTCACCGCTGGTGGTCAGCTCGATGTAGACGCAGCCCTCGGAGCCTCCGGAGAAACCCGCCGCCCCGCTCCGCGCCTGCCGGCCGGTGCGGTACATCGCGTCGGCGTGCCGGAAGAGTTCCGGGTTCTCGCGGACGAACTGGCGCAGGCCGATGGACATCCGCTCCTCGTCCCCTTCGGCGATGAAGATCAGGTTCACCGGCATGGAGCCCGTCACCTCGTAGATCGAGTGCATCCCGTTCCACATGGTCATCTGCGGACCCTTGGAGTTCGTGGTGCCGCGCCCGATCATCACTTTCTTGAAGGGGCCGAACTCGGTGAACTCCCCGTCGAACGGCGGGAAGACCCAGGCCTCCGGCTGGGTGATCGGCATCGTGTCGTACATCCAGTAGATGAGGAGCGTCTGTTCCTTGCCGTAGTCGCAGTCGGCGTACACCACCGGGTTGCCGGGCTGTCCCCACTCGGTCATCGGGACCTCGTACACCTGCGAGTGCTGGCAGCCGAGCTGGTCGAAGAAGCCCTTCACCATCTGAGCGGACTCCGGGATGCCCTCGCCCGAGTTGGAGATGCTCGGCTGCTGGATCCAGCGCCGCAGGTTCATCACGTGCTCGTCGGCGTGGTCGTCGATGTGCTGGAACACCTGCTGGAGCTCCTCGGGGATCCGGGACATGTCCGGACTCAGCGAGGTGTCTCCCTGCGGGCGGATGCCGAGGTCCGCGGTGGTCGGAACCGGGTCCGCCCCCATGTCCGGCCCGCCGCCGCACGCAGTCAGCAGGAGTCCCGCGAGAAGCAGCGGAAACAGCGTCAAGACTCTCCGGTTGGGCATCACCTTCGTCTCCTTCGCTGTCTCCTGGGGGCCAGCCGGAGAGGGCGCCGCCGGGACAGCATCCGGAACATACGCGCCCGGCTCGGGCACTGTCAAAGGGGCGACGCCCGATTCCGCGCGGCCCGGGCGGTCAGCCGCGCCAGCCGGACGATGTCCGGGACGCCCGCTCCCCGCGAGAGATCGTTCAGCGGGGCGGCGAGCCCCTGGAGGATCGGCCCCGTCGCGGAGGCGCCGGCAAGGCGTTCGACCAGCTTGTAGGCGATGTTCCCGGCGGCGAGGTCGGGGAAGATGAGCACGTTCGCCCTTCCCGCGACCGGACTCTCCGGCGCCTTGCTCTCCCCGACGGCGGGGACGAGCGCCGCGTCCACCTGGAGCTCCCCGTCCACGGCCAGCCCGGGCCGGAGCTCCCGCACCCGCCGCGCGGCGTCCGCCATCCGCCGGGCGTCGGGGTGATCGGCGCTGCCCCTCGTGGAGAACGACAGGAAGGCGACCCGGGGCTCCATGTCGAGCAGGTCTCGCGCGGTCTCCGCGGACAGGAGCGCAATCTCGACCAGTTCCCCGACGTTGGGCCGGGGGATCACGGCGCCGTCCGCGAACAGGAGCGGAGTCCGCCCGTCCGGGAACTCCATCACGAAGGCGCCGGAAACGCGGGAGACTCCCGGCCGGGCGCCGACCGCCAGCAGGCCGGCGCGAATGACGTCCGCGGTGGTGGTGGCGGCGCCGGCGACGGAACCGTGCGCCTCTCCGGCGGCGACCAGCAGGTTGGCGAAGACCAGGGGGTCCCGCGCGGTCTCGAGCGCTTCGGTCCGCGTCATCCCGCGATCCCGCCGCTTCGTCCAGAGCGCCTCGGCGGCCCGCTCGAGCGGCGCGCCGCGGGGCTCCACCGTGCGGACGGCCTCCCGGGAGCCGGACTCGGGATTCCCCTCGGGAGCGGCCGGACCCCCGACCAGCAGCGGCTCCACTTCGGGATCGTCCCGAAGCGTCCGGACCGCTTCCAGAACCCGCCGGTCTCCCGACTCGGGGAAAGCGATCCGCAGCCTCCGCGGCACCTCTCTCACGGCGTGCTATTCGTGACGGGATAGGATACCGGGTTCAAGCGGCGCCCGGATTCTCGGGACCCGCAACCCCGGAAGCGGGGTTTGACCAGGGTCTCGAAACGGGCGTCAAACCGGTTTCCGCGGAGAAGCAGACTTCGGCCGACAACGGCCCCTGCGCGCCCGCGTGGCGGCGTCCCCAACTCCGGGGATGGCGGAAACCCAGACATCCCGGGAGAGGGAGGACGCAAATGGAGATAACGGAACGTAGCGTAGGCGGTGTCACCGTGCTGGATCTGGACGGAAGGATCCTGCTCGGTCAAGGCGATGAGGTTCTCAGGCACACGGTGCGCAGTCTGATCGCGGGCGGAACCCGCAAGCTCCTGCTGAATCTGGCAGCCGTTCCCCACGTGGACAGCGCCGGGCTCGGCGAGCTGGTCCGCTGCCACACGCGCATGGTGCAGGCTGGGGGGAGCGTCAAGCTGCTCAACCTGACGGCCCGGATGCAGGACCTGCTTTCGATTACGAAGCTGGCCACCGTATTCGAGTCCTTCGAGTCGGAAGACTCCGCAGTCGCGAGCTTCTGAGGGAGGCGCGGAAGCCCCGGCGCGGGTGGAGCGACGGTCGATTCCCATCGCCGTTCGTTTTCTGAACCGCGCCTGAAGGGGCCTGTCCGCACTCCGGCTCGCTGCGCGCTGTCCCTCGGGGCGGCGCGCTCGCGGAAGGGATCGGATTCGGGTGACGGCAAGCCTGCGACGCCAGATCGCGCCCGGGCGGATTGCGCCCGGGACTCGTCCCACCGGCTCCCGCCGGGGGACCCACAGCCACCGAATCCGTTGATCCCCTCCGCGCCCAACCAAAGTCCCGTCCCGCGGGCGGGCGCGAAGGAGAAAAATGGCGATTTCCATAGCCAACGAAAAGGCCGGGAAGGGGACCTCGCAGAAGGCCCCGCCCGCCCCGAAGCCGGATGTCGAGAGGATCATGGCCGACATCCGCCGCGTTGCCCGTGAGCGGGCGGAAGAAGGAAGGAAGAGCGAACGCGAATTCAAGGCGGACGTGAAGAAGCGGATGCTGTCGCCGCTCGGTTCGCGTGGCTTCACCGAGGAGTTCGCGGAGCGGATCCGTTCCCGCGACACCTCCCGCTGGAACATCCAGCTCTCGAAGAAGGCGTTTCGCGGTTCGCCGTTCGGGCTCATGCGGATGGCGCGCTGGTTCCTGACGCCGCTCACCCGCCTGCTGGTCAACGTCAACCCCGCGGTGGAACAGGCCGCCCGTCAGGCCGAGATCAACGAGTACCACCGCCGGCTCCTGTGGGCCACGAACCGGGATCTCGAACTGACGCGTCTCGAGCTCAACCTGATCAAGTCGGAACTCCGCCGGCTCGGTGTCCATGCCGATTTCTCGTTCAGTTCCGCAGCCGGGAGTTCCGAACCCGCGCCGCGGAGCGGCGGGTCGGGACGGGGACGGTCCGACAACCGGGGCGGCCGTTCGGACCGGGGGCGCGGCGACCGGCGGCGGAGCGACGGCGACCGGCGGCGGGGCGACGGCAACCGTTCGGACCGGGAGAGCGGCGGCCGGCGGGAACGCCAGGGGTCCGGTCAGGGGTCCGGTCAGGGGTCCCGCCAGACCGGGGGAGCGCCGGCGCGCCAGAACTCGCGGCAGGGTTCTCGCCCGAACCGCGGCGGAGGACGCCGGGGCGGGAACGCCGGCGCCTCGGGAGAGAAGTGACGTGCGGCTGGTTTTCGTAACTCCGCGGTTCGGGGCGGCAGACGCTACCCGGCCGGAATTGCTCGCCGCGGAGTTGGCCGGCCGGGCGCCCGGCGGCTGGCGCACCGCTGTCGTCACGACGACGGCGGCCGGGGATTCCGAAGAGACGTTTCGGGAAGGAGAGTTCCAGGATCAGGGAGTCCGCGTGGTCCGTTTCCCGCTCGAAGATTCCTCCGGCGCGGAAACCCAGGGCCCGGCCGGCGCCGGCCAGCTGACTTCGCCCGGCCTGCTCCAGTACCTTCGGGATCGGTCGGGTGACTACGACCTGGTCGTGCTGTTCGGCTCGTCGCCCGTGTGTGCGGAAGCCGCGAAGCTGGACCCGGGACGCACGGTCCTGCTCCCCTTCGCGGACGAGGTGGCGGAGGCCTCCCCGGGTTCCGGGATCTTCGAGCATCCCGCCGCCTTCGTCTTCGGGAGCGAAGCCGAGGAGATCCTGGTCCTGAAGCGCTATCAGGTGCACCGCCGCATGCGCGAGACCGTCCCGGGGACGCTGCTGCTGCCGCGCACCGCGGATGCGGCGGCCTTCCGGCGCCGCGCCGGGTTGACCGGGCCGTATCTGCTGGCGGCCGGACCCCTCGAGCCGGGCCGCGGGATCGAAGAGCTGCTGCGGTTCTTCTCGACGTTCAAGGACCGCCATGCGGATGCGGCGCTCGAACTCGTCCTGATCGGGCCGGCGGCCCTCAAGATTCCGGAACGCCCGGACATCCGGGTCGCGCGTCCGGGGAGCCCGCGGGAACGCCTCGACGCGGTGGGCGGCGCCGTCGTGGCCGTGATCCCCGAGCGCCTCGCCGCCTTCTCGACAACGGCGGCGGAGCCTTTTTCCCTCGGCGTCCCGATTCTGGTCAACGCTTCGGCGACCGAACTCGCCGAGGAGTGCCGCGCATCGGGCGGTGGTCTCTACTACCAGAACTACGACGAGTTCGAACTCATTCTCGAACTCGGCCTGCGGGACCCGTCCCTGTTCCCGCGGATGGGTGCGGCCGGACGTGCGTTCCTGGAGTCGCGCCACGACTGGGACTCGGTGCTGGCCCGCTACGACCGGGCGTTCCGCAGCTTCGCCCGTCCCTCGCGGGGCGCCGCCGGGCCGGCGCCTCCTGTCGAAGCGGCTCCTCCTCCGGAGCCACCCGCCATCCCGAGCCCCGCGGACGCCGTCGGAACGGCGGATCCCGACGTTGCGGGAGAGGATGCGGCGGAGACCGATCCGGAGGCGGGCGCGGAAGTCGTGGCGGAGCCGGGCGAACCGGAGCCGGCCGTTCCCGAACCGGAGGCGGCTGCCGAGTCTCCCGAAGCGACAATCGGGGAAGCCGCTGCCGAACCTCCTCCGGACGAGGCGTCCGACGACGTCCCCGAGGTGGAAGCGGCGCCGGAAACCGAGCCGGAGCCCGACGCCTCGGAAGAGGCGCCGGCCACCTCCGACGAAGCGCCGGAGCCTGGCGATCCTGACGGCGCCGGCGAGGAGGAGGAGGAGACCGATTCCGGCGAGGAACCGGGCCTCCCCAGCTTCTTCCGCGGCTCGATCCGGGACTAGGCGCTACCGACTACGCCGGAACGAGGGCGCGGGCCGCCCGCCGGAGCGCCGTGACCGCGTCGCGGAACCGCTTCCGCGCGGTCTCGATACCCTCCGGCCGATTCGCGCGCAGCCAGAGTTCCCGGAACCGGCGGGCGAGTTCGCCCTGCTGCTCGGCAAGCGCCGCCAGCTCCCCGGCCAGCCGGTGGTCGGCCGGCGAGCCGCTCCGTTCCGACTGACGAAAGCGGAGGGTGGCGAGGCCCCGTTCGGCCGCGAGCAGCGACGCATCCAGCGCAAAGCGCCACTCCGCGCCCGAGCGCCCCGAGGGCAGGCCGCGAGCCTCGGTCTCGGCGGCGAGGCGGCGCAGCGCCGCCAGCGTCGCTTCCAGCGCTTCGCGCGCCGGCACCCGGGCGCTCCTCCGCAGGCGGGTCTCGAAGAACACGGTCTTGAGCGGCGAATGGTTGAAGTGCGGGAACCCCGTGTCGTGCAGCCTTCCGAGCCGGGTGGCGAACTCTCCGGAGAAACCGGATGCGTCCCCCGCGACGTGTTCGGAGAACGCCGCGGCGAGTTCCCCCTCGGGCCGGTCCTCGTCCCCCCAGGCCGCCTCGGCGCCCGCCGCGATCGGGAAGAGCGAACCGCCGAACAGGTTGTAGTGGCCCCCGTCCCCCCAGTCGGTGACGATGAACCCGGAGGCCCCGAAGCGTTTCGCGGCGCGGGCGTGTCCCCGGATGTTGGGGAGGGAGGTGTCGAAGCGCGGAAACAGGCTCGTCCAGGACGAGGTGCCCGCCACGGTCAGGAAGTCGCGGCCCGCGTCCCGGAAGCGCCGCACCCGGTCGAAGTCGTGATCCGGCTCGTACCACCAGTCGGCCAGCGTGATGGAGGAGTCGAGCAGGTCGAGAGCTTCCGGATGGTCGGCGAGGACGTCGGCCCAGATCATGGGGCGTTTCCCGAGCTCGCGGGCCATTCCCGCGACCCGGTTCACGTGCCCCGCGAAGACCGCCGCCGGCCCCTCGCGTTTGGCCCGTTCGCTCGAGAGCCCCTTCCCGAGATCGACCGGTTCGTCGCAGTTGAGGTGAGCCCACCCCGAGGTGAAGTTGGGCAGGTATTCCCCGAGCAGATCCCGGAGCAGGGGATACGTTCCTGAAGCCGCCGGCGAGACGGACCACCGCCGGTCGGACTCCGCGAGGCGGCGGTAGGGGGCCTTCTCCAGGATGCGGCGGAAGTGGCCGAACGTCTGGAGGCAGGGGACGAGCTCCACGCCGCACGCGCGGGCAAAGGCGTCGAGCTCGCGGATCTCCGGCGCCGCATACCCGCCGGAACCGGCGCCGATCTCGGGATGCTTCTCGAACTGGAAGGTGTGCTCGGTGTAGAGGAACAGCTCGTTGTAGCGGAGGCGGGCCAGGACCTCGACGAGCCAGCGGACGGTCTCCGGGCGGGGCACCTTCCCGCGCGAGATGTCGAGCAGGAAGCCGCGGCGCCGGAGGGCGGGGGCGTCCTGGAGGTGAACGGCGGGGACCCGCCCGTCCGGGGCGGTGAGCTGGGCCAGCGCCTCGGCCCCGTAGCGGAGTCCGGCGGGGTCACCGGCCAACCGGGCGCCCGCCGCGTCCACCCGGAGCTCGAAACTCTCGGGCCCCGAGTCGGCCTCGGACAGGACGACGTTCCCCGACGGGGTCGCCGGAGAACCGGAGATGGAGACCTTGACCGTGGCGCGCTCACCGAGCCGCGCCGCGAGGAGCTTCGCTGCCCCTTCCTCCGCCGGGGAGCCGGAGTCGAGCCGAACCCGGCAGCGGCGGTCCCACCGGAAGGTTCCCGGCAGGCGCTCGACCCGGCGCGGCGAGGGCAGCAGCCGCGCGACGGGATCGTCCGGGCGGGCCATTCACCCACTCTACCGTTGGTATCTTTCAGACACCTTGAACTCCTGGGAAATCGCCGTGCGGGCCGCCTCGTGGGCCGAGGCCGGCATGGTGATCGGGCTCGGGACCGGCCGGGCGGCGGCCGGCTTCGTGCGGGAGCTCGGGGCACGGGTGCGCGGCGGCTTGCAGGTCCGGGGCATCCCCACCTCCCGCGCCACCGAGTCGCTGGCCCGCTCGCTGGACATCCCGTTGATCGGATTCGACGAGGTGGCCGCCGTGGACCTGGCGGTGGACGGCGCCGACGAGGTGGATCCGGACTGCAACCTGATCAAGGGGCACGGCGGGGCGCTGGTGCGGGAGCGGGTGGTGGCGGCCGCGGCTTCCCGGTTCGTGGTGCTGGTGGGTCCCGAGAAGCTCTCGCACCGGCTCGGCGCGAAGCGGTCCGTCCCGGTGGAGGCGATCCCCTTCGCGGCCCCCCAGGTGCGAAGGGCCCTCGAGCGGATGGGGGCCGAGGCCGCGATCCGCATCGAGCCCGGAGGAGATCCGTTCGTCACCGACAACCGGAACCTGCTCGTGAACGCGGCCTTCGGCGAAATCGCCGATCCCGCGGCGCTGCACCGGGAGATCCGGGACATTCCGGGGGTCCTCGATTCGGGGCTCTTCGCCGGAATGGCGGATGAGGTGCTGGTCGAAGGGCAGCACGCGTCGCCGCCCGCGGGCGCGGCGGCTTCGTGACGGGCGTCGCGATCTCGTTCCGCGAGGTCACGAAGAGCTTCGGCGACAAGCGCGTCCTGGACCGGGTGACGCTCGACGTGTCGCCCGGCGAGGTCCTGGTCCTGCTCGGCCGGAGCGGCTGCGGCAAGACGACGCTGCTCCGGCTCGTCAACCGGCTGGTGGACGCCGACGGCGGCGGGGTGTTCGTCGGCGGCCGCGAGGTGGCCGACTGGGACCCGGTCGAACTCCGGCGGGGGATCGGGTACGCCATCCAGGGGGTGGGACTGCTGCCCCACCTCAGCGTGGGCGACAACGTCTCCCTCGTGCCCCGGCTGCTCGGCTGGAACCCGGACCGCCGCCGGGAACGGGCCGCGGAGATGCTGCGGCTCGTCGGCCTCGATCCCCGGGAGCACGGGGACCGCCGCCCGGACCAGCTCTCGGGCGGACAGCGCCAGCGCGTGGGCGTGGCGCGCGCCCTCGCGGCCGATCCGCAGGCGCTGCTCATGGACGAGCCCTTCGGCGCTGTGGACCCGATCGGGCGGCGAAGCCTGCAGGAGGAGTTCCGCTCGCTGTCCCGAGAGCTCCGGAAGACGGTGCTCTTCGTCACCCACGACGTGACCGAGGCCTTCCGGCTCGCCGACCGGATCGCGGTGGTGGCCGACGGCGGCATCCGCCAGGTCGGGACTCCGGGCGAGATCGCGGACGCCCCGGCCGACGCCCTGGTGCGCGGCCTGATCGAGGGCGCCGCGTGAGCTTCCTCGAGTTCCTCGCCGGCCGCTGGACCGAGATCCTCGGCCTCACTCTCGAGCACGTGGTGCTGGTGGTGATCTCCACCGTTGCCGGAGTGCTGATCGCGGTGCCGCTCGGACTCGCGATCACCCGCATCCCCGCCCTCGGCCGGCCGGTGCTCGGCTTCGCGGGGGTCATCCAGACCGTGCCCTCGCTCGCGCTCTTCGGGCTCCTCATCCCGCTGCCTTTCATCGGCGGCATCGGGAGCCGGACCGCGATCATCGCGCTTGTCCTCTACGCGCTGCTGCCCATCCTCCGGAACACGGTGACCGGCGTGCGCCAGGTGGATCCGGCGATCCTGGACGCGGCGAACGGGATGGGCATGACCGACTGGCAGCGGCTCACGCTCGTCGAGGTCCCGCTCGCGCTGCCCTCCATCTTCTCCGGGATTCGCATCGCGACGGTGGTGGGGGTGGGTCTCGTGACCATCGCCGCCGCGGTCGGCGCCGGCGGGCTCGGGTCGCTCATCTTCCGGGGCCTCGCGATGCTCGATTCCCGGCTCCTCTTCGCCGGGGCGATACCCTCGGCGATCCTCGCGCTGCTCGCCGACGCCGGGCTCGCGATGCTCGAGTCGCGGCTCGTGGCGTCACGCGGCGCTTCCACGTCATGAACGAAGCCATGCGCCGCCGCCGTTTTCTCGCGAGGACCATCGGCGCGCCCGCGGCGCTCCTGACCTCCGGGCTGGGCGGCGCGGGGTGCGGCCCCGGCGGTCCGGCGGCGGTCCTCGGCGCGAAGACCTATTCGGAGCAGATCATCCTGGGCGAACTGCTGGCCCGGCTGCTCCGGGCGTCGGGACTGGCGGTGACCGAGCGGTTCCAGATGCAGACCTTCGTTCTCCACAGCGCCATCGCGAACGGGGATCTCGACTGCTACATCGAGTACACCGGAACGTCCTACTCCGCGATCATGCACGAGACGTTCGTGGCGGGGCAGACCGCGGCAGAGATCTACGACCGGGTGAAGGTGCTTTACCGGGAGCGCTTCGACCTCCGGCTCGGCCCCCCGATCGGCTTCTCGAACGACTACGTCATCGCCGTTCCGCGGGACTTCGCGAGGGAGCGGGGCGTCAGGACGATCTCCGACCTGGCCCGGATCTCGGACTACCTCTTCGTCGCCGGCTATCCGTTCTTCGAAAGGGCCGACGGACTGCGCGGGATGATGGACCACTACGGTTTCAGCGAAATGCCCGAGTCCATCGAGGTCGAGGTGGACATGGTCTTCCAGGTCATGGAGGCCGGCCGGGCGGACGTGGCGGTGGGCAACTCCACCGACGGCCGGATCGCCAAGCTGGACCTGCTCGTCCTCGAGGACGACCTCGGCTGGTTCCCGCCGTACGAGTCCGCGCTGGTCTACCGTCCGGACGCCCACCCCGCGGTGGCGGACCTCGCCGAGCGGCTTGGCGGCGCGATCAGCACCGAGACCATGCGGGCGCTCAACCGCCGGGTGGACGTGGACGGCGAACAGCCGGCGGACGTCGCCGCCGACTTCTTCGCGACCCTCAACGGCTAACGGCTACCCCGCCGCAGCGCGCTCCCGCCGCAGGCGCCGCCGTCCCTCCAGCACCAGCAGCGTCAGGCCGATCCCGACGATCCCGGCAGCAATGAGCGCGCTCCTGAGGACGATGCGCGTGGTGGCGGCGAAGACGCTGGTCCCGTCCGTCCGGACCCGGACCTCGAGTCCCTCCTCGAGGAACCGATCGAGCGGGCGGCCCCAGGCAACCACGTTGCCCCGCTGGAGCGGGCCGTCGCTGTTGTGCTCCACGATCCTGCCTTCGGTGCGCACCCGGACCTCGATCTCTCGTCCGGACTGCGGCGTGACGGCCGGCCGCGGCGCGATGGTCATGGCGAGGTCGAAGCCGCCGTCCCCGGTGTCCCGGTAGCCGCACTCCCGGCGGAGGAGGGGCGCCTCGCAGAGCGCCTTGACGGAGTCGAACCGGACCTCCGCTTCGACCTGTCCGCGCCGCCGGGCGCGGGTCCGGACCACGGTGAGCCCTTCGGCGGACAGCTCCCTCGAGAGGGCCAGCGTGGCCTCCCCCGCTCCACCGTCCGGAAGCAGGTCAGCCGATAGACGGATGACGGAAGTGCCCGACCCGTCGAGGGCGAGCCGGTGGTGCTCCTCCCACGCCGCCGGCGCGCACCCGAGCCCGGCCGCCAGGATCAGCGCGCATCCGGCCCGCCCGTAGAATCCGGGCCACTCTCGATGGCGACCCTGCTGCTGGTGGACGGCAACAACCTGCTGTTCCGGTCGTTCTTCGCGATGCCCCGGCTGACCCGCTCGGACGGCCTCCCGAACGGCGCCCTGCACGGCTACGTGGCGACGTTGAGGAAGATCCTGCGCGAGGAGGCTCCCGAATACGCCGCGGTGGCCTTCGACGCCCCGGGCCCCACGTTCCGTCACGAGGCCTATCCCGAATACAAGGCGAACCGGCCGGAGATGCCGCCGGAACTCGCGCAACAGGTGCCGTTCACGCGGGATCTTTCGCGGGTGCTGGGAGTGACGGTGGTCGAGATCGCCGGGGTCGAGGCGGACGATGTGATCGGAACCCTGGCGCGGGCCGGGAGCGGCAGAGGGTACCGGGTGTTGGTCGTCTCCGGCGACAAGGACCTGCTCCAGCTCGTGGACGACCGGATCAGCGTGGTACCGCCCGCGGACACCGCCCAGCGGCTCGACCGCGCCGGCGTGGAGGCGAAGCTGAGCGTGCCCCCGGAGCGGGTACCGGACTACCTCGGACTCGTCGGCGACTCGGTGGACAACATTCCCGGAGTTCCGGGAATCGGTCCCAAGACCGCCGCGACCCTCATCGCCTCGTTCGGCGGGGTCGAGGAGATCCTGGCGCACACGGGCGAGATCCCCCGCAAGCGGACGGCGAACCTGCTCGACGAGCACGCGGCTTCGGCGCGGCTTTCGCGGGAGCTTGCCGTGCTTCGCCTGAACGTGCCGGTTCCCGAAGCGGGAGCGGAGCTCCAGGGGCTCCGCTACGGAGGCCCCCGGCTGGGGGACGCCCGCAGGCTGCTCGAGGAGCTCGAACTCCGTACCCACGCCCGGGACCTGTCGCCGGCACCGCCCGCGCGCCTCCCCGAAGTACGGACGGCCGCCGGCGCGGGCGACGTGGTCCGCGTCCTGGACGGCGCCCGCGACGCGGGGCGGCTCGCGGTGCACGCGACGTTCGGTCCCGCGCGCGGCCGGGACCCGGCGCCGCTCGCCGCGCTGGGGCTCGCCTCCACCGCGGGAGAGGGACTGCTGGTGGCGGTGGGAGACCGCCTCGGCGAGGCGGACCTGGCGGACGCGTTCCGGCCGGCGCTCGCGGACGGCCTGACGCTCGTCGGGCACGAGGTCCAGCCCTTCGTTCGCTGGTGGCTGGAGCAGGGCGGGACCCTGCCCGCGGTGGCGCACGACTCGCAGGTGGCGGCCTGGCTCCTCAACACCACCCGCCGGGCGCAGGGGTTCGGCGACGTGCTCCGCGACTACGTCGGCCTCTCGCTGCCGGAGGCGGAGACGCCACCGGCGAGTCTGTTCGGCGCTGCCGCGCCCGACCGGCGCATCGCGATCGCGGCGGCCTGGCAGCACCGGTTGGCCGAGAAGCTGGAGGACCTCCTCGAAGCCGAGAAGCTCATGGGGGTCTTCCGGGACATCGAGATGCCGCTGCTGCCGGTGCTCGCCCGCATCGAGACCCGCGGCATCTGCCTCGACAGCGAGACCCTGCGCGGCCTCGGCAGGGACCTCCAGTCCCGGCTCGGGGAGCTGACGGCGCGGATCCACGAGCTGGCGGGGACCCCGTTCGACATCCAGAGTCCCAAGCAGCTCGGCGAGATCCTCTTCGACAAGCTGCAGCTCCCCCAGACCGCGAAGACGCAGAAGACGAAACGCGCCTCGACGCGCGCCGGCGTCCTCGAAGAGCTGGCGTCCTACCACGAGGTGCCCCGTCTGGTGCTCGAGTACCGCGAGGTCGCCAAGCTGAAGAGCACTTACGTGGACCCGCTGCCGGAACTGGTGGCGCCGGGGACCGGGAGGCTGCACACCCGGCTGCACCAGGCGGTCGCCGCCACCGGGCGGCTCTCCAGCTCGGACCCCAACCTCCAGAACATTCCGGTGCGCTCCGACCTCGGCCGCCAGGTCCGGAAGGCGTTCGTCGCCGCTCCCGGGAAACGCCTGCTGTCGGCGGACTACTCCCAGATCGAACTCCGCATCCTGGCCCACCTGAGCGGCGATCCCGTGCTCATCGAGGCGTTCCGGTCCGGAGAGGACATCCACGCCCGGACCGCGAACGAGGTCTTCGGCGACTTCGGACTCAGTCCGGGGGAAGCGCGCCGGCGGGCCAAGATCGTGAACTTTTCGGTCATCTACGGCAAGACCGCATTCACCCTCGCCAAGGAGATCGGCGTTTCCACCGGAGAGGCGAAGGCCTTCATCGATGCGTACTTCGACCGCTACGCCCGGGTCCGGGACCTCATCGAGTCCATCCGGGAGGAGGCGCGCACGACCGGCCGCGTCACCACGCTCTTCGGCCGCCAGCGGCACATCCCCGAGATCCGCACCAACCAGCGCGCCCGCCGCGAGGCCGCCGAGCGCATGGCGGTGAACGCCCCGATCCAGGGGACCGCCGCCGATCTCATCAAGATCGCGATGCTCGGCGTGGACCGGGCGCTCCTGCCGACCTCGGGAGTCGTCCTGCTCCAGGTCCACGACGAGCTGCTGATCGAGGTGGAGGCGGGCGAGGCGGAAGCCGTCGGCGAGCTCGTCCGCGGTGAAATGGAGTCCGTGGCGGAGCTCCGTGTCCCCCTGGTCGCGGACGTCACCATCGCGGACTCCTGGGAACACTGAGCGGCGGGGCGCGGGGCCGGGTCCTGGCGGATCCAGCGGCCGCATCGCCCACCGGGGCGCGTCAGCCCTTCAGGTAGATCCGGTCGGGGTCGAGCTCCTCCCGGAGCAGGCGGAGCATCGCCTGGTCCGGCGCCTCGGTGGCGCCGAGCGAGGAGGACACCTTGAGGTCCCAGCCGGTCGCCTCCCGCACCTGCTCCAGCGTCGCGCCGGGATGGACCGATGCGAGCGTCATCTCCCGGGTCTCGGCGTCGAAGCCGTAGACCCCGAGGTCGGTGATCACCCGGGTCGGCCCGCCGCCGGGGGCGCCCATCGCCTCCCGGCTGGTCCCGCCTTCGGCCCACCCCACGGTGGTGCGGAAGTCCAGCCGCTCCACGAACTTCCTTCGGTCCTGCCGCGCGATGACCACGGTCCGGCGCGCGTTCAGGGCGATGTCGGGTGCCCCCCCGGCGCCGGGAAGCCGCACCTTGGGGTGGTCGTAGCCGCGGCCCACCACCGTGGTGTTGAGGTTTCCGTAGCGGTCGATCTGGGCGGCGCCCAGAAAGCCCAGGTCGGTGCGTCCGCCCTGGAGGAAGTAGAGGAAGGTCTCCGCCATCGGGAGCACCTGGGCCGCGCCGCTGACCAGGCAGGGATCCCCGATCGAGATGGGCAGCCGGACCGGCCGGGCGCCGAAGACGCCGGACTCGTAGATGAGGTGGCAACGCGGCGCGTGGAGCCGGAGCGCGAGCTGGACCGCGAGGTTGGGAAGTCCGACGCCGACGAACACGCAGTCCCCGTCGCGCACCTCGCGGGACGCGGCGAAGACCATGATTTCCGCCCGGGTGGGGGCGCCGGGGCCGCCCGTCACCGGTAGTCCCCGTAGTCCACCGGGCCCGCGAGACGCGGGCCCGGGCGGAGGCGGTCCCGCGTCGCTTCGCCCAGGCGGGCGAGATAGGCGGTCCGGTCCGGGAGGCCGTGCACCCATTCGTCCAGGTAGCGTTCGAGCTCCGCCGGGTCGCGGGTGATGCGGTCCCACGCCAGGTAGGCCGCGTTGTCCCGGTCGTAGTAGCCCTGCACGAAGCTGGGATGGGCGCTCCAGGGCTCCTCCACGACCGCGTCCACCACGACCGAGGGGATCTGGGTGCGGTTGGGATCGGCGCGCACCACGTCCTCCGGGACGACCTCCTCGACCACGACGATCACCCGGCGGGCCGCGAAGGCGGCTTCCCGCTGGGCGCCCACCAGGCCCCAGATCTGGGTGTTGCCGTGCGCGTCGGCGCGCTGGGCGTTCACGATGGCGACGTCGGGATGCAGCGCCGAAACCGCGTCGAGCGTCTCCCCGGTGAAGGGACAGGTGACCTGCTTCAGGTGCGGATTCACCCGGGGCAGGTCGGTGCCCCGGTAACCGCGCAGCGGGAAGAAGGGAAGGCCGGAAGCGGCCGCCTTGTAGCGGCAGAGCAGCCCGAAGTGGGAGTACTCCTCGATTTCGAGAGGTCCGGGATAGCCCCGTTCGACCGCCCGCCGCACGGCGTGCAGCGAGCCCACGCCCGGGTTGCCGAGCCAGCCGAAGACGAGTTTGCGCGCGGTGCCGGCGGCCACCATCTGGTCCATGAGCAGGTCCGGCGTCAGGCGGACGAGCGCGAGGTCCCGCCGCCGCTGGCGGATGATCTCCTGGCCGGCGGCGAAGGGGATCAGGTGCGTGAACCCCTCCAGCACCACGGTGTCCCCGTCCCGCACGAAGCGGCTCACCGCGTCGCGCATGGTCAGGACCTTGGACTCGGACAGGGTTGGGGGCGCCTCCGCGGACGGATTATCCGTGTGCCGGAGGTCCTTGAGAGCCCTGCGCTAGCGGTGGCGCTCGAGCCACGCCTGCAATCGCTTCGTTTCGGCGATTGCGTCCCGATCGCGCTCCGCCTGCCAGAGCCGGGTCTGGACCACGAAGCGGTCCATTTCGTCCGGCGGCGTTTCCTGTTCGAGGATGCGGCGTACCTGACTCCGGAAGAAGCTGCCCCAGTGCGGCTGGCGGCCGTCGACGTCCGTGAAGCCGTATTCCCTGGCCAGGCCCCAGCTCGAGAAGAGCCCGCCGCTCTTCTCACCGACGTCCGGATCGGCCGCGAGGGCCGCCACCGCGCGCCCGACAAAACACGGCGTTTCGGATTCGGCGAAATAGGGATCCTTCCCGATGGCGTCCCGCCAGTTCTCCTCCCTCACTCCGAAGTGGTCGAGCACGGCCTCGGAACGCAGGAAACCGGGCGTGATCGCAAGCGCCGTGACGCGGTGGGCGTGGAGGTCGGCAGCCATGCCGAGCGCGAGCCGGATGACCGCGTTCTTCGCGAGGTCGTAGAAGAGGTTGCCCCGATACCCGAGGGTGTCGCCGTCGGTGACTTCCACGATCAGCCCGGAGCCCTGTTCCACCATCAGCGGCGCCCCGTGGCGGCTGGTGATGACGTGGGTGTGGACGGCGCGTTCGAAGAGCGTCTGCCCCTTCGCAATGGAGAGCTTCCAGAAGGGTGATCCCCACTCGGTGAGCGCGTCGCCGCCCCAGATGTCGTTCACCAGGACGTCGAGCCGGCCGGAATCCGAGCGGACGCGCGCGAAGAGCGCTTCCACCGCTTCCTCGACGGTGTGGTCCGTCCGGACCGCGATCCCCCGGCCGCCCTCGGCGGTGACCCGTTCCGCGGTCTCCTCGAGCGTTTCCGTTCGACCCGGCGTTGCTGGCTGCCCCCGGACGCTGCGGCCGGTGCAGTACACGGTGGCGCCCGCAGCCCCCAGCATGCGCGCGATCCCCCGGCCGGCGCCGCGGGTGGCTCCGGCCACGACGGCTACCTGGTCGCGGAGGGGTCTGTCGGGCATGCGGCGAAGGAATCAGGCGAAGGCCGAGAGCAGGCGGCGGCCGATTTCGGCGAGGTCGTCACGATGGATTGTGAGTGGAGGCGCGAGCACCACCAGGTCCCCCTGTCCCTCGGGTCCGCCGACCGGGTACACCAGCAAGCCGCGCTCCCAGGCGGAGGCGGCGAACTGCCGGGCGGACCGCCCTCCGGCGCCTTCCGGATGGAGCGCGATCCCCGCGAGCAGGCCGCGGACCCACCATCCCTCCACGGCCGGGTTGCCTCCGAGGGGTTCGAGAGCGGTGCGGAACTCGGCCTCCAGGGACGCTGCGCGCGCCACCAGACGCTCGTCGCGGATCACCCGCAGGACCTCCCGGACGACCGCGGCGACCACGGGATGGTGCGAGAACGTGAACCCGTGCCGGAAATCGGGCGCCACCGCATCGACCACCTCGGGTCTCACGACCACCGCCCCGCCGGGGAGGAAGCCGGAGGTCAGACCCTTGCCGAGGACCACGATGTCCGCGTCCACGCCGGCATATTCGGACGCGAGGAAGCGCCCGGTCCGGCCGCACCCAGTGAGAACCTCGTCCGCAATGAGGAGGACGCCCGCTTCGGCGGTCGCGCGGCGTACCGATCGCAGGTAGTCGTCGGGCGGCGCGAATCCGCCTGCGGAAGCGCCGAGCACCGGTTCCACCAGGACCGCCGCAGCGGTTCCGTCCGCGCGCTCGACCGCCCGGTCCACCTCGGAGGCGCAGGCGACCTCACATTCGGGATAGCGGAGGCCGAGCGGGCAGCGCGGGCACCACGGCGCCGCGACGAGCGGCATCTCCGCGAGCAACGGGAGGTAGGGAGCCCGGAGCGAATCCCGTCCCGAAACTGCCAGCGCCCCGAGGGTGTTGCCGTGGTAGCCGGGCCACTGCGAAACGATCCGGTGGCGCTCGGGATGGCCGGTGGCCAGCGCGTGGGCGCGCGCCAGCTTGATCGCGGTCTCGACCGCCTCCGCGCCGCCCGGGGTCAGGTAGACCTTGGCGTCCCGGTAGGCCGGCGACAGGGAACCGACGAGCAGCGTGGCGGCCTCCTCCATGGCGGCGGTGGTGAACTGGGCGCCGTGCACGTAGGCCACGTTCTCGAGCTGGCCCGCGGCGGCCCGGACGACCTCCGGCCGTCCGTGTCCCACGCTGATCGTGAGCGCGCCGCCGCAGGCATCCAGCCAGCGGCGGCCGTCGTCCGCCTCGATCCAGGCGCCGGCCGCGCGTTTCGCGATCTGGTAGGTGCGCTCGAGGTCCCGGTAGAAGACGGAACTGTCCGGATACCGGAAGGTCGGGGCTTCTTCGGGGGACGCGGTCATGGTGCGGCGCCCGCTTCCAGCAGGAAGCCGGGGAGGTCCCCGATGGCTGGCAGCAACACGTCCGGGGTCGCCGACCGAAGCATCGCCTCGTGACTGAAGCTGCTCACGATGGCCGCGGTCCGCGTGCCGGCGCTCTTGCCCATGGCGACGTCTTCCGGCCGGTCCCCCACATAGAGCGCGTTCCGCGGCTCCACGCCGAGCCGCGAGAGGGCGAGGAGAAGTCCCTCGGGGTGGGGCTTCTTGTTCCGGGCGTCCTCGAAAGCCACCAGAGCGCCGAAGCGATCCGCGAGTCCCAGCCGGTCGAGGTCCTCGTGAAACCGCTGCCGGTCGGCGCTCGTGACCACTCCGAGCCGGAGTTCCCGGTCCGCCAGGGCCCGAAGCGCGCCGAGGGCCCCCGGAAGCAGCGTTACCGCGCGGCGCCGCTCGAGGTACTTCCGGCTCCAGATGGCGCCGGCTTCGTCCCAACGGTCCTCGGGGATTCCGAGCTGCCGGTAGGTCTCGTGCCAGTCGGGCCGGTAGGTGGCCTGGTAGCGCGCTTCGTCCATCCGGATCCCGAAATGTTCGAACACCGAAAGCGAGGCGTAGCGGGTGGTCGCGAAGCTGTCCACCAGGGTGCCGTCCCAGTCGAAGAGGACAGCGGAGACGGTGGGCACGGGACGCGGGAGCGGGGCGAGCCTACCCCACGAAGGAGCGGCCCCGCGTCCTTTCGCGACGGGTAGAATCCGCGCCGATGCTGACGTGCCGCACCTCCTTCCTGGAGACCGGAATTCCGGCGATCGGCCGCCTGGAACTGCTGAGTACCGACCAGGGTCTCGCGGCCATCCTGTTCTGCGGCGAGCGCCGTTCCCGCGCCTCCGCGGCCTGGCGCCGGCGGAACGTCGCGTCCGCGGTTCCGGCGACCGGCGGGGAGCACGACCCCTACGCACGCGAGATTCGCGAATACCTCGGCGGCGGCCGCCGTGAGTTCACGGTGCCGCTGCACCGGACCGGCACCCCCTTCCAGCGCGCCGTCCTCGACGCGGTGGCGAGCGTGCCGTACGGCGCCCGCGCCAGCTACCAGGAGATCGCCCGCGCGGCCGGGAACCCCGCGGCCTGCCGGGCGGTCGGCGCGGCGAACGGCGCCAACCCGCTACCCCTGATCATCCCCTGCCACCGGATCGTGGGCGCGTCGAACAAGCTGACCGGATACGGCGGCGGCCTCGACGCCAAGCACTGGCTGCTCTCCCTCGAATCCCCGGCCCGGCTCGCCCTGGCATCCTGAGCGGGTTCGCTCTTCTCTCCCCGGACTGACATGACTTCTTTCCCAACCTCGCGCGCTCCGGCGGTCCCCCCGTACCGCTGGGCGGCCCTGTTGCTTGCCCTCTTTCTTCCCGCCTGCGGCGGGGGCGGCGATGCGGTTTCGCCCGAGTCTGAACCCGCCGCCGAAACGACCCCGATGGAAACCACCATGCCTCCCACCGATCCCGAGTCCGATCTGCCCACGCCCGGTCCGTCCGCGGTGCTGATGCGCACGAGCGCCGGCGACCTGACGATCGAGCTGTACCCGAACGAAGCGCCGGGCACCGTCGCGAACTTCCTCCAGTACGTGGAGGACGGCTTCTACGACGGCACCATCTTCCACCGGGTGGTGCGCGGGTTCGTGATCCAGGGCGGCGGTTTCACCGCCGACATGATGGAGAAGGAGACCCGCGCGCCCATCGAGAACGAGGCCCGGAACGGTCTCATGAACCTGAGGGGCACGCTCTCGATGGCGCGGACCATGGACCCGCACAGCGCGACCTCGCAGTTCTTCATCAACACCAAGGACAACGCCATGCTCGATCACACGGCAACCACCACCAGGGGGTGGGGCTACGCCGTGTACGGCAAGGTGATCTCGGGGATGGAGACCGTGGACGAGATCGAAGCTTCCCGGGTGGTGAGCCGCGCCGGATTCAACGACGTGCCGGAGACGCCGATCGTCATCGAGTCGGCCACCGTCGTGGCTCGCTAAACGGGTCCGCAGACCGCGATCAGGACTTCCGGCCAGCCGCTGACCCCCGCGAGCGGGTAGGGGGCATGCCGCGCCTCGCCCTCGCCGGGAAGGCGAAGGATGTTGCGCACCTGGTGCAGCTTGCGCGCCAGGACGGGAGAGAGCGACGCGAGCGCCCCCAGCCGCTGCTTGTGCCCCTCGGAGGCCGGGGTCTGGCCGTACCACGCGAAGCGGTCGAATCCGGCCCGCAGCAGAGCCTCGAACTCGGCGCGGGCGTACTCGCGGACGTGGAAGGGATTGTCGGGCCGGTCGGTGAGCGTCCGGCCCGGGCTGATCACCTCCCGTTCCGGCGTCGAGCAGAGGAAGATCCCTCCGGGAGCGAGGACGCGCCGCGCCTCCCGGACCACGGCGCGGTCGTCCTCCACGTGTTCGATCGTTTCGAAGGACGCGTAGAGATCGAAGCTCGCGTCCCGGAAGGGAAGCCGCGAAGCGTCCGCGAGGGCCCCGCGGAGCGCGCCGGCGCCGGAAGCGGGCAGCTCCGCCTCCCGGAACGCCTCCTCCGAGAGATCGGCCGAAACGACCCAGCGCGCGTCCCCGGCCCTGAGGATCCCCGATCCGTAGCCGGCGCCGGACGCCAGGTCGAGCACCCGCTTCCCCGCGGCGTAGCCCGCCGCCCAGCGGTAGCGGGCCACGTGCTGGTTCCGGAGCCAGGGCGAGGCGAAACGGTGCAGCGCGAGTCGTTCCACGGGACTTGGTGTTCTATCTTCGCTGAGCCGGTGAAGTTCCCCAAGGCGAAATGAACGATCACGACTCCGGGGTGAGCGCCTGTTTCCCCGCCTTCAACGATGCCGGGTCCATCGGCTGGGTGGCTCACCGGGCGCGCGAGGCGCTCGAGAGCACAGGGCGGGATTTCGAGATCCTGATCCTGGACGACGGGAGCGTCGATGAGACCGCGGAAGTCCTCGAGCGCCTCGCCGGAGAGATTCCGGAGCTGAGGACGCTCCGGCACGAACGGAACCGGGGCTACGGCGCGACCCTCCGGGATCTCTTCGCCGCCGCCCGCTCCCCCCTGGTCGTCTACACCGACGGCGACGGCCAGTTCGACCCCGGGGAGCTCGTCCGCCTGCTGGAGGCCGCAACCCCCGACGTCCAGTTGGTCAACGGATTCCGCCGGCAGCGGGCCGACGGACCGCTCCGGCGGGTTCTCGGTCCGCGCTTCCATCGGGTCATCGCGGGAACCTTCGGGCTTCCGGCGCTCCGGGACTGGGACTGCGACTTCCGCCTGTTCCGGCGCGACCTGCAGATCGAGCGCTCGATGACCTTCGACGACGGCACCGCCGTGGTGGAGTTCCTCGCCGCGCTCGGAGACCGGGGGGTCCGGTTCGCCGAGGTGGAAGTGAGCCACCACGAGCGCCGCGCTGGCGAGAGCCAGTACTTCCGGCCGCGCTCGGTCATCTCCGGCCACCGGAACCTGCTGCGCCTGTGGCGGCGGCGGGGCTCCCCGAAGATCCGGTGGCGCGCGTGGGGAGCCCCCTGATGCCTCTTCCGGGCGTCGGCCCACTGCGATGCCGTCGCTGCGACTGTGCCGAGATCTCCCCGCGTTGCACTACGACCCGTCAAGTGGTTACAAATTATGGAATTCCAACTCCCTCTGTTTGAGGATTCTCATGCCACTGGTCACCGTGAAACCGAAGTTCCAGGTAACGATCCCTGCGAAGCTCCGTCGAGGTCTCAGGCTTCACGAAGGCGACATCATGGAGGGCACCGTCCTCGCCGACGGGATTTTCCTCCGGCCCAAGGAGGTGGTGGACCGCACCGCGGCCGCCGACCGGATCGCCACACTGCTGGCGCGGATCGAGTCCGCCCCGGAAGGCGAGGGACGGAGCGAGGATGAGGTCATGGCCGATGCCATCGCCGACATCGCAGCCGCTCGCCGGGAACGGCGCAGCGGCGGAGCATGAGGGTCGTCATCGACTGCTTGCGGACCGCATGAGCTGAACAGGCGGTATCGCTCCGTTTCGCCACGAGCGCTCTCGGCTACGCGGTTGGCCGCGCCACCGTCCCGGCGGACGGCAGGCTAGGGGAACCGCGTCACTGCTCCGGCGCCCTCGCGGACCGCGATCACCCGGCCGTCGGCCGTGAGATCGCCGAGACTCTCCTCCTCACCCCCTGGCCACCGGACGACCACGTTCAGGATCGTGTCTCCCCCGGCGGCCCCGAGATGCACCCGCGGATCGTTCGACGAGAGGAAACTCCCGCTCCGGTGCGCTTCGCGCATCCGGCGCACCCCATCCGCGGTGGAAAACGCCACGCGGGCCCCGGTCCCGTCGCGCGGCGCCCGGGTTCCCACGAGCTGCAGCGTGGCCCCGCGGCCCTGGCTCGCGTTCCGGAACAGCGCCGCCTCCTCGTCGATGTTCACCACCACCAGGTCGGGCAGCGCGTCGCCGTCGAGGTCCCCGAAGGCCACCCCCCGGCTGGAGCGCTCCGGCCCACCCCACTCTTCTTCGAGAAACGTCCCGCCGCCCCCGTTCCGGAAGACCTGGTTCTTCATCAGATAGCGCGTGCCGCTTCCGGCGGCCTCGGCGTCCGGGTACACGTGCCCGTTGGCGACGAAGAGATCGAGCCAGCCGTCGGCGTCCAGATCGATGAACCGGGTCCCCCAGCCCAGGTAGAACCAGCCCGGCATTCGTAGCTCGTTCCGGGTGGTGCTGTCCTCGAAGAAACCGTCCCCCGCGTTCCGGTAGGCGGTGTTCGTGTCGTGGGAGAAGTTCGTCACGAAGAGGTCGAGCTGGCCGTCCTCGTCGAAGTCGCCGGCGTCCACTCCCATGCCCGCCTGGGCGAGGCCGTCCGTGTTGTAGGCGGTACCGGCGAGGAGCGCCTGTTCAGCGAACCTCCCCTGGCCGTCGTTCACGAAAAGGTGGTTCGGCACGGAGTCGTTCGCGACGTAGAGGTCGGTATCCCCATCCCCGTCCAGGTCTCCCGCCACCACTCCCAGGCCGTATCCGGCCTCGGCGGCTCCAATCCCCGATCCCGCGGTGAAGTCCTCGAACGTCCCGTCTCCCCGGTTGCGGAAGAACCCGTCCTCCGCCGGAATCAGCCCCGAGGGGCCGCAGAAGACCGGCAGCCCGAACCAGACGCAGCTCGCCCCGGCGCCCGGGAGCGGGAGGGACTCGATGGAGTCGGCGGTGTAGCCCAGCACCACCAGGTCGAGGTCGCCGTCGTTCTCCGCGTCGAGAAAGGCGGCGGAGGCGGAAAACCCCGGGTGCTGCGCCCCACCGGCGTCCGGCACCCGGTCGAACGTGCCATCCCCCCGGTTCCGATAGAGGACGTTCTCCCCGAGATTCGTGACGTAGAGGTCCGGGAAGCCGTCGCTGTCGACATCCGCCGCCGCGACTCCGTACCCCCAGCCGCGGTCGCCGACGCCCGCGGCCTCGGTCTGGTCGGTGAACCGGAATCCCCCTTCGTTCCGGAAGAGCCGGTTCGGCAGTCCGGGGCCGGGGATCCGGTCTTCCAGCGGGGCGCCGTTGACGAGATAGAGGTCCAGGTCGCCGTCCTGGTCATAGTCGAGGAGGCCGGCGCCCGCCCCGAGGGAAGACACGATGAACCGCTTTTCCGGCTCTCCGCTCACGTTCCGGTAATCGATTCCGCTGGCTCCGGTCACCTCCTCGAGACGGATCTGGCCGCCGGTGGCGCCGGACCCGGGCGACCCCCACAGGAGAAAGGGGATCGCGAGCGCGGCGGGGATCTCCCGCCGGACGCGGCGTCCTCCCAGACTCACCGGTTTCGGCCGAGGCGGGTCGCCGCTTCGAGGAGTTCGGCGTGGTCCGGCCAGTCGGAAAGCGCGGCTTCGAGTACCCCGAGCGCCTCCTCCGGCCGGCCGCTCGCGGCCAGCGACTCGGCGTAAAGCAGGTGGTGCACGGGTTCCGCGGCAGCCAGGGTCAGCAGCCGGCCGGACTCTTCGACCGCGAGTCCGGGCGCCCCGCCGACGATCAGATGCGCGATCAGCGCCATCTTGGGCTCGCGGGCCCCCGGGTTCGCGTTGACCATCGCCTTCAGTTCGTTCGTCCGATCGGAGAACTGCCTGAGTTCGGCGAATCGCTCGAGGTGTCCGCGGCCCTTCTCCGCCTGGTCGGGATCGCCGCTGCGGACCAGCAGGTTCCCGAGGTGGAGGTGGGGTTCGGGCAGGGTGGGGGCGGCCGCGATGGCCGCTTCCAGCCGCCGGGCGGCTCCGCCCGCATCGTCCACGGCCGCCAGGGCCTGTCCGAGCGTCGTCAGACCGCCCGCGAGCTGCTCCGGGTCCGGCGACGCGCCTGCCTCCTCGACCGCCGGCGTCAGCACCGGGATCGCCTCGGCGCTGCGGCCGGCCTCGTGGAGCAGCAGGCCGAGCCGGAACCGGGCCCGGGAGTGGTGCGGGTCCAGCCGGATCGCCTCCCGGTAGGCCCGCTCCGCTTCCTCCTCCTGCTGGAGGTAGTGGAGTACGTCGCCGTTCGCAAACTGCGCTTCGGGGCTGTCCGGGGCCGCCCGGGCGGCCTCGGCGCACGCCTCCCGGGCTTCCTCCAGCCGCTCCTCGCGCGAACGCAGCAGGCAGATCTCGAACAGCGTGCCGGGATTGCCAGGCTGGAGCGCCAGTGCGGCTTCCAGGTGGGGAGCGGCGATCGCGAACTGTCCGAACTCGGAGTAGAGCGCCCCCAGGTGGTGACGGGCCTCCCAGGAATCGGGATCCGCCTGCGCGGCCTGTTGCAGCGCCGCGAGGCCCTCCGGGGTGCGGCCCTCCTGCACGAACAGCACCCCGAGCGGCGCCAGGACCTCGGGACGCCCCGGATACTCGCTCCGAAGTTCCTCCAACCTTCGGATCGCTTCCCCCCGTTCTCCCCTCCTGCCGAGGAGGACGGCCAGGTCCCGGCGTGCCTCGGGGTGCCGGGGATCCAGCGCCAGGGCTTCGCGGAGGGCGGCCTCGGCCTCGGGAAGCCGCCCGAGGGCGGTCAGCGCGGCCGCGCGGAGCAGCGGTCCCGTCATGTTCTCCGGAACCAGCCGGCCGAACTCCTCGGCGAGGTTCGCGGCCTCCGGGAAATCGCCGAGCCGCAAGCGGGCCACCGCAAGCATCCAGAGCGCCTGCGGATTCGTGGGATCGGCGCTCCGCGCCCGCTCGAGGTAGGGAATGGCGTCCTCGATCCGACCCTCCTCGACCAGTTGCCGGGCGGTCTCGACCGGGTTCGGTTGCGCTGCCCCCGCGGCCGAAACGGCGGCGAGCAGGGCCAGCACGTGGCCCGCGCGGTGGGAGAACAGCCTCATCGTCTGCGGAACGGAGTATCGCAAGATTCAGGAGGGGACCGGCGAGGGAACCGCTACCGGCGTTTCCCCGGGCTGACCGCCCGCGCTTTGCGCGCCGGTACCGCGGGGACTACCATCATCCGGGCCATGAAGTCGAGATTGCGCGGGGCGCGGCTGCTGTGCGCGGCGCTCCTTGTTTCAGGAGTTTTCGGGGTTGGGCTTGCGGGCGCGCAGGAAGAACTCAGCGAAGAGGAAAGGATCGCCGCTCTCCCGGAGCCGTGGCGCGTCTGGTTCGAGGAAGAGGTGCCCTACCTCATCACCGATCGCGAGAAGCGGGTGTTCCTGAACCTGACCTCGGAAACGCAGCGCAACGCGTTCAGGGACGCGTTCTGGCGCAAACGGGACCACAACCCTTCCACGCCGGAGAACGAGTTCCGGATCGAGCACTACGAACGGCTCGACTACGTGAACAACTGGTTCGGCCGCTCGACCTTCCGCGAGGGTTGGCAGACCGACCGCGGCCGCTACTACATCCTGCTCGGGGCGCCCCGTTCCATCCAGAACTACGAGGCCCGCGACGAGATCTACCCGACCGAGCTCTGGTTCTACAACAACTCCGAGTTGAAGCGGTTCGGGCTTCCCGCCTTCTTCTATCTCCTCTTCTGGAGGCGCCACGGCGTCGGGGAACTGCAGCTCTACGACCCCATCTCGGACGGACCGACGGCGCTGCTGACCGGCTACCAGCCGGAGCGGCGCGATTTCCGGGACGAGGTGGAGCGCGCCTACGAAATCCTCTACGAGTTCGATCCCGAGATCGCGAACGCGGCCATGTCCTTCCGCACCGACGAACAGGACATCACCCGCTTCCAGGCGGTGCCGTTCGGCTCGCTGTCGTTGCTCGGGGACATCCACGAGGTGCCGTTCCGGGGGCTCGACGACAGCTACGCCGACCGGCTCGACTTCGAACGCGGCGCGATCGAGGCCGACTACCTGTTCACCTACGTTCCCGGGCACGGGGCGGTGGCGGTCCTTCCCGGCCCCGAGAACGCCTCCTTCCTGCACTGGATAGTCCAGGTCGACGCCCAGTACACCGCGTTCATCCGCAACGAGGATCGCGGCAGCTACGACACCTCGTTCATCGGCACCGTCGAAGCCGTGCTCCGTGACGACCCGGAACAGGTGGTCACCGAGTTCCGGAAGGAGTCCTTCGTCTCGCTGAGCGACGAACAGGCCCGCGGGACCCTGCAGCGCCCGTTCTCCTGGTCCGGGGTGCTGCCCCTGATCCCGGGGGATCACACGATCCGGATCGTGCTTCGGAACCGGGCGTGCGCCTCGCGGGACGAAGAGGACTGCGCGAAGAGCTACACCCTGGTGGAAACGGATGTCAGCGTGCCTCCCCGCGACGGCACCCCGCGCCTCAGCGATCTGGTCCTGGGGCGGCGCATCGAAGCCGGTCCGCCGCAGTACCGCCCCTTCCGCATCGGCTTCTCCGGCGTGGTCCCGAATCCGCAGGCGGTGTACACGGTTGGCGACAACTTCGTCGCCGCGGTGGCGCCGGAGAGCGCGCCCGATGGGGCGTCCGTCCGTTTCCGGATCGTGAGCCGCGAACCGCTGAGCGACGGTGACGTGATCTACGCGGACGAGCTGCCAGCGGAGCCGGACGCGGCGACCGGGCTCGTGGCCCTCGACTTCTCGCTCCTCGACATCGGAGCGGGCCGTTACGAACTCCAGGCGGAACTGCTCGACCGGGCCGGAGGCACGCTGTCTTCACGCCGGGCGGAGTTCTCGGTGTCTCCCCGCGGGGACCTGCTCGAGGCGGGCTTCCACGGCACCATGCTTCCGTTCGGCCCGGAGAACCCCGGCTTCACCAGCCTCGCGCTGGCCGAGCAGTTGATGGCCCTCGAGCGGACGGAGGAGGCCCGGCCGGTCATCGAACGGGCGGTGGCGATGGCGCCCCGGCTGGGACGCGCGCGGGAACTCCTGGCGCGCCTCGAGATCGCGGCCGGAAACCCGGCGAAGGTCGTGGAACTGCTCGAGCCGGTGTACCGGGAGGTTCAGGACCGCTACGACCTGCTCCGGGTCCTCGGCGAGGCGTACTTCCACCTGACCCGTTACGAAGAGGCCGAGGAACTGCTGGCGCGGGCCATCCTGCTCGAGAACCCGGACACCCGGAGCCTCAACCTGCTGGGACTCGCCCGCTTCCAGGTCTCCGACTTCGAGGGCGCTCGGGAGGTGTTCCAGCGGTCGCTGGCGCTGGATGCGGAGCAGCCGCAGGTTGAAGAGGCGCTGACCCGGGTTACCGAGGCCGAACGCGGCGCCCAGCCCCGCCCGGAACGGGAGAGGTAGATCCGCTCGGGGGGCGAGTACGGCGTGGTCCTGACCTGGGTCCGCCGGCTCCCCCGCCCGGTAGTTTTCCTGATCTTCTTCCTCTTCGGGACCGGACCGTACACCTGGGTTCAGTGGCGGCTGGAGCGCATCTTCGTCAAGGCGGACCCGTCCAGTCTTACCCGCCCTGTGATCGCCTGGCCGGACTGAACGCGCCGCGAGATGCGGCGTAGCGCCGCTACTCCGAACCGAGCGCGACGATCGGATCGAGCCGCGCGGCCCGCCGCGCCGGACTCACCCCGGCGATGACCCCGGTCAGCAGCGCCACCACGAACGAGATCAGGCCGGCGACCGCCGAAACCTCGACCGCGAGCCCGAACGAACTCTCGACCACCACGGCGGCGACCGCCCCGATCACGACCCCGAGGACGCCGCCCGCGGCGCCGAGCAGCACCGATTCGGTGAGGAACTGGTTGCCGACGTCCCCGGTCTGCGCCCCGACCGCCATCCGCAGCCCGATCTCACGGATCCGCTCGCGGACCGAGAGGAGCATGACGTTCGAGATGCCGATCGCGCCCACGATCAGCGAGACGAGCGCGATGGCGAGCAGCAACGCCGACATCGTCCGGCTGGACCGCTCGAGGGTGGAGGCGAGCTGGGCGAGGGTGGTGCGCTCGAGGTTCGGAATGTTGCCGGCGAGGGTTTCGGCCACCTTCGGGTGAAGCCCCTTGCCGAGCACCTCCGACGCCTGGGTGGTGACGGTGAAGTCGTCGGCCTGGGTGTCGCCGATCCCATGCCGCTCGCGGAGCAGGTCGGTGATGCTCCGCGACACCTCGGTGACCCGTCCGGACGACGCCGCGGTCACGGTGATGGAGTTGAGGTTCGTGGCGTTGAGCAGCCGGTGGACGGTGGTGAAGGGGGTGTACACCGCGTCGAACTCGTCGTCGCCGGGCGCGCCGGGATTCATCCAGTTGGTGCTCACCACGACGCCGACCACCTCGAACGCCTGGTTCCAGATCGTGACCTCGCGTCCGACCGGGTCCTCGTTCTGGCCGAAGAGCTGGTCCCGGGCGACGCTCCCGAGCACCACCACCTGGGAGGAACGCCGCAGTTCGCCGCCGCTGAAGAACCTTCCGTGCTGCATCGCGAAGGAGCGGCGGATCTCCACGAGGTCCACGTCGGTCCCGTGAAGCCGCGTGAACCACCGGCGGTCGCCGGCAAACACCCGGACGCTCTCATGGATGCCCGAAGCGACGTGAGCCACTCCCGGCAACGACGCGATCGCCTCCGCGTCGTCGCTCGTCAGGGTGGCGGCGGCGCCGAGACCCGCGGCCGAGTCCCCGAGCCGCTCCGCGGCCGTCGGGTGGTCGTGCTTTTCCATCGGGTCGTTCTCGGGGTGCGCGAGCGCGACCGGCTCGATCTTCCGGAGCAACCGCTCGAGCGCGCCCGGCGGAAGCGCCGCCCCGTGCCGGGCTGGCGCCTCGACGCCCCCGATCGGCCGCTCCCCGCGGGTCCGGTAGTTCCCGGCGGTGACCTCGATCACGTTGAGACCCGCGGCACGGACCTGGTCCCGGATCGCCCCCTGCGCTCCGCGCCCGAGGGCGATGGTGGCCATCAGCGCGGCGACCCCGAACGCGAGTCCGAGGAGCGTCAGGGCGGTCCGGAGCGGATAGCGGCGAAGGCTCTGGAAAGCGGTCTCGAGCGCCGTGCGCCGCTCGGCCGGCATTTCGCGCACCAGGCTCTGGATCTGCTGCCGGTTCAGGGGAATTCGCTTAAGCACTGGGGGTTGCTCCGTTACCCGAGATCATCTCGTCCGTGAGAATGCGTCCGTCCCGCAGTTCGACGCTCCGGGAGGCGTACTGCGCCACCTGCCGGTCGTGGGTGATCATGATGACGGTCAGTCCGCGCTCGGAGTTCAGGCGGGCGAACGTATCGAGGATTTCCCGTCCGGTCTTGGTGTCGAGGTTGCCGGTGGGTTCGTCGGCCAGCAGCAGACCCGGCCGGTTGGCGAGCGCCCTGGCGATGGCGACCCGCTGCTGCTGGCCTCCGGAGAGCTGACTCGGCGCGTGGGTGGCGCGGTCGGAGAGCCGAACGGCTTCCAGCGCTTCGGCCGCCTTCTGGCGCCGTTCTTCGCGGCCGGGCCGCTCGGCGCCGTAGAGCATCGGGAGCTCGACGTTTTCCAGGGCGCTCGCCCGCGCGAGCAGGTGGAAGCTCTGGAAGACGAAGCCGATCTCCTCGTTGCGGATGCGCGCGCGTTCATCGGCCCCCAGCCGGGCCACGTCGCGCCCCATGAGCCGGTATTCGCCGGAGGTTGGCTGGTCGAGGCAACCGAGGATGTGCATGAGGGTGCTCTTCCCGGAGCCCGACGGGCCGAGGACCGACAGGAACTCCCCCTTTTCCACCGACAAGGACAGCCCGCGGAGGGCTTCCACCCGGTGGGTCTCGCTCAGGACGTACGTCTTGACGAGATCACGGACCTCGATCGCAGCCAACGGCGGTTCCTCCGGAGTGGTTGGTTGGGGCCTCAGGGATTGGTCGCGGTCCCGAAGCGTCGGACCCGGCCCCCATCCGGGAGCCGGGTCCGCAGGACGAACGCGACGGCAGCTCTCTAGTCCTCGTCCATCCCCGTCTCGGCCGGGGCGTCGGGAAGCAGGCCGGCGTAGGCGTAGACGAAGGTCGCGATCGACTTCTCGGCCCCGGCCATCCCGTAGACCTCGCCGGCGCCCTCGATCACCCAGAACTCGTTGGCCGCGTGCGCGCCGCCGCCGTGGCCGGCGGCCCCGCCCACGATCGGCATCGAGAGGTCGGTTCCGTCCGCGAAGTCGCCGTCCCGGCCGCTGAAGAGATAGGCCGGCCAGTAGCCGCCGAGGATGGTCTCACCCTCGATGGGGTCCCGATAGCGGATGCCGAAGATGTCGTAGGTGCGCAGCAGCGAATCCGCCGCCCGGTTGTCGTAGCTGGACTTCGACCACGGCACGTCGCCGATGATCGTCATCTCGACGTCCTCATAGCCCTGCTCGTCGAGGTAATCCCGGATCTTCTGGACCATGTCGAGGCCGTCCATGCTGGGGACGTAGCGCATGTTGTGCTTGGAGGTGATCCGGTTCGGCAGGATCGCGCCGGCGCCGCCGGGGTACATGTTGCCGGCC
>JAJDVI010000039.1 GCA_022826195.1 Acidobacteriota bacterium | reverse complement strand
TCTTGTTGACGGATGGGCCTGTACCGCGGGTCACCCGACGGGCACCGCGGCGCTCCGCGCCGCGCACGCCGCAACTCCAGCCAGCCTGATGACGTGTACCGCTGTTTCTCACGGGCGATCAGGGTAGAGAGGCGTCGTTGCGCCTTCCCATACGCTACCCGGCCCCATCCGTCCGGAGAGTCCCCGATGATCCAGCGAACCTTTCCTGTGTTGGCTTCCAGCCTCCTGCTGTCAGTTCCGGTCGCCGCCCAGGAGTCCGACCGGCACGAGCCGCTGCCCGTCATGGACGACTTGCCGCTCCGCTCCATCGGGCCCGCGGTGATGGCCGGGCGAGTCTCCGACCTGGCGGTGGTGCCCGGACGCCCCTGGGAGTTCTACGCGGCTACCGCCTCGGGCGGCCTGTTCCGGACCCGGAACAACGGCGCCACCTGGGACTCCATCTTCGACCACTTCACGACCACCTCCATCGGCGCGATCGCGCTCTCCCCGTCGGATCCGGCAACCCTCTGGGTGGGCACCGGCGAGCCGGCGAACCGGCAGAGTTCGTCCTTCGGCGACGGGGTGTACGTGTCCTTCGACGGCGGGGACACCTTCCGCCACGCCGGCCTCGAGGAGAGTGAGCACATCGGGCGGATCGTCGCCGACCCGGACCGGCCGCGGCGGGCCTTCGTGGCCGCGGTGGGGCCGCTCTGGCGCTCCGGCGGCCAGCGCGGCGTCTTCCGCACCGAGGACGGGGGCGCGACCTGGGAGCACGTGCTCGACATCTCCGCCGACACCGGGGTGGTGGACCTCGAGATGGACCCCCGTAATCCGGCCATCCTCTACGCCGGCGCCTACACCCGCCGCCGGACGCCGTGGGGCTTCAACGGCGGCGGTCCCGACGGCGGCATCTTCCGGACGACCGACGGCGGCGACACCTGGGAGCGCCTCGAGGAAGGGCTTCCCGAGGGTCCGCTGGGCCGCATCGGGATCGAGATCGCCGGCTCCGACCCGCTGAGCGTCTTCGCGCTCGTGGAGCACGCGACGAGGTCGGGGCTCTACCGGTCCGGCGACCGCGGCGCGTCCTGGGAGCGGATTTCGGACCTGAACCCGCGCCCCATGTATTACTCCCACGTCGAGGTGGACCCCACGGACATCCGGCGGGTCTACGTGCTCGGCTCGCAGTTCCATCTCTCCGAGGACGGCGGGCGGACCTTCACGACCAACCGGGACATGACCCCGACCTACGACATCGGGGTCCACGGCGACCACCACGCGCTCTGGATCGATCCGGAGGCGCCCGAACACCTGCTGCTCGGGAACGACGGCGGCATCTACGAGTCGTGGGACCGGGCGGTGACCTGGCGGAAGATCAACAACATCCCGCTCACCCAGTTCTACGCGATCTCGCTGGACATGGAGACGCCCTACAACATCTACGGCGGGGCGCAGGACACCCACTCCTGGGTGGGCCCCTCCGCCACCCGCAACCAGGCGGGGATCCTGAACAGCGACTGGAGGCAGACCAACTTCGGCGACGGGATGGACCAGGAAGCGATTCCCCGTGAGCCCGGGATCGCCCTGGCGGCCTCGCAGAACGGCAACCCCGTGCGGATCGACACCGCCACGGGCAACCGGACCACCGTCCGCCCCTTCCCCGACGAGGACGAGGACCGCTACCGCTTCCACTGGCTCTCGCCGATGGCCTCCTCTCCCCACACGCCCGGACGCCTCTACTTCGGCGGGAACCGGCTGTTCCTGTCCGACGATCTCGGCAGCGACTGGCGCGCCACCGAGGACCTGACGCTGCGCGAGGACCGCAGCGAGCTCCCCATCCTGGGGGTGCTCCCCGCCGAGGGGATGCTCTCCATGCACGACGGGGTGAGCCACTGGGGCACCCTCACCACGCTCGCGGAATCGCCGCTCGTTCCCGGCCTGATCTACGTCGGCTCCGATGACGGGCGGGTGGCCCGCTCCGACGACGACGGCCAGACCTGGGAGTTCCTCGAGGCCAACCTGCCGCTCGAGGCGCTCCGGGCCACGATCAGCCGGGTCACCCCCTCGGCTCACGAGGAGGACCGCCTCTACGTGGCGGTGGACCGCCACCACCTCGGCGACTTCGCCCCCTACGTCTTCGTGTCCGAGGACCGGGGAGCCAGTTTCGCTCCGATCGGCGCCGGACTACCCCGGGGATGGGTCAACGACGTCGTGGAACACTCCGAGGGCGGGAACCTGCTGGTGGCCGGCACCGAGGTCGGCGCGTTCCTCTCCTTCGACCGGGGCGGTTCCTGGGTACGGGTGGGCGGAGGACTGCCCCACGTCCCCGTGGACGACATCGAGATCCATCCGCGCGAGCGGGATCTCGTGTTCGGCACCCACGGGCGCTCCATCTACATCCTGGACGACAGCGCCCCTCTCGCCCGGCACGATCCCGAGACCACCACCGCCGAACTCTTCGAGCCCCGCCCGGCGTCCGTCTTCCTGCCCTGGAAGCACGAGAGCTACGAGGGCCAGGCGCGCTACGCGGGGGAGAACCCGCCGGCCGGCGCGCTGCTCACCGTGTTCCTCCCCGGTGGCGACGGTCCGGCGGAGCGGACGCTCGAGATCCGGAACGCCTCGGGCGACGTCGTCGCGCGTCCCGCGGTCGCGGCGCGGTCCGGCTTCCAGCGCATCGTCTGGGACCTCCGGGCGGGCGCCGCGCCGGAGGAAGCGCGGGGCGCCTGCGGCTCGCCTCCGCCCCGGGTCCCGACCGGGACCTACGAGGTCCGCCTGACCGGCGCCGGGGAAACCCCGCCGGTTCCGCTCGAAGTCCGGCTCGACCCCTCGGTCACGGTGAGCGAGGCCGCGTATGACCAGCGCGCCGCCTTCCTGGCGGAGATTCACGGCGTGATCCGCGAATCCTGCCGGGCGGCCGCGGCCGCCGGAGACCGGGAGGGCCTCTCCGACGCCGCCCGGGAGGCTCTCCGGCAGCTCCGGCCCGGCGGCGGCTTCCGGAACCCCTCCACGCTGGCCCGGCTCGGCAGGCTCTACGGCGAGTTCACCGGCGACGACGTCCGGCAGGGGACGCTGGACGCCCCCACGGTGGTTCACCGTCGGCGGTTCGAGGCGCTGCGCATCCGGCTGAACGAGGCCATGGCGACGGTCGGCGGTTCCGGGACACCGCGCTAACGGGACAAACCCGCTCCCGGCCCGGATCTCCTCGCTGGAGGTATATGCTTTTTGTGCCTCTAAATAGACTGCTAACACATAAAACAACTAAAATATAAGGTGTTATGGCCAAGCCACTGACACCTTCGGCGGCGCGCGCGCTGCGCTCGCTGGGTCGGGATCTGCGCATCGCGCGCAAGAAACGCCGGATGCCCATGGCGGACTTCGCGCAGCGAATGGGTGTTTCGCTCGGAACCCTGGGTCGGCTGGAGAGGGGCGAGCCGGGCGTTTCGCTGGGGGCATTCGCCATGGCGATGCTTGTGCTCGGGGAGCTCCGTCGCCTCGACGAGCTGCTGGACGTCTCGCGGGACGACACCGGGCTCCTGCTCGACGTATCCGCCCTCCCGCAGCGTATCCGCCGGCCGGGGCCGCTTGGGGGCTAGCAGCCGGTGGTGAAACTCTCGCGGCATTCCCGAGCTACGAAGCATGGGCGCCGGCTGTCGCCGTCCCCCATGCTTCGTGCTCAAGGGGTCTCCGCGGAGCTCTCGCCCCGCTCCGGAAGCGAACGGGACGATGCATCCCGGCTGAACCGGGCCGCTAGGCGGCCCTCATCGTTGCGTTTCGGTCGGAATACACCCGGTATTCCTCCCTCACGCGCCTTGTCAGCCGGGCGCCTCGCCGTTCTCGGTGCTCACGACAGTTCCACCACAGGCTGCTAGGAGGCGGCGATGCCCAAAACCACGCGTACCGTCCGGGTAGCGCTTGGGGCGGCGCGCCGTGATGTCGGCGAACTCACGTTCGAGTCGGACGGCCGCCGGGAAACGAGCATGTTCCGCTACTCGCCGGGATGGCTGGAGGATCCGGCGCGCTTCGCCATCGCGCCTGGAATGCCACTTTCCGAGGGCCGGTTCTTCGCATCCGGCTCGGGGACCGATCGCCGGTCGGCGCTCTCGGGGGTCTTCAGGGACGGCGCGCCCGACGCCTGGGGCCGGGGGCTGATCCGGCGGGCGTTCGCCGGGACACTCTCCGAGTTCGACTACCTCCTCGCCGTGAACGACGAGACCCGGCAGGGTTCCCTTCGCTACCTCGACGAAGAAGGCTCACCACTCGCCCCTCCCGAAGCAACGTTCCCCCTGGGCGCTCTCTCGGAGCTGCGGCGGTTGGCTGGCGCCCACGAGTTGAGCGGCCCGGATCGACGCGCCCTGGTGCGAAGCGCCGGTTCCCTCGGCGGTGCGCGTCCGAAGGCAAGCCTGCGGGATGAGGACGACTGGCTCCTCGTCGCGAAGTTCACCACCCGACAGGACACCCGGCCGATCGAGCGAGTCGAGGTTGCCACGCTCGAACTCGCCCGGAGCGTCGGCCTCCATGCGGCGGAAGCACGGATCGCCCTTCGGGAATCGGAAATGCCGGTCGCCCTGATCCGGCGATTCGATCGAACGAGCGCCGACCGGGTCCACTATCTGTCGGCGTTGTCGTTCCTCGACCTGGAACCGGGGGTCGTCGCCTTCTACACGGACATTGCCGACACCCTTCGCGTCCACGCCGCCGAACCGCTCCAGCAACTCACCGAGCTCTATCGCCGCATCCTGTTCACCATTCTCGTGGCGAACGGCGACGATCACCTGAAGAACCACGGTCTTCTGCATGACGGGGCCGGCCGCTTCGTCCTCGCGCCGGCGTTCGACGTGAACCCGGAACCTCACCGTCATCGCCACCTCGAAACCGGCATCAGCGAACTCAGCGGCAACGAAGCATCGCTTGAAGCGGCGCTCGAAGCCGCGCCTTTCTTCGAAGTGCGGCGCGATCAGGCGGCGGCAACGACGGCCAGCATGGCTTCCACGATTCGGCGCGAATGGCGCGACCGCCTCGCCACCGTTGGCCTTACGGATCGGGAGATCCGATCCTATGAACCCGCGTTCGAGAACGACGAGGCTCGATGGGCGCTCAGAATCCCGCTGCGGTGAGGACTCCGGCCGTGCGGTGGGGACGTGCTCCGGCGTTTTGGGCTCGGATGGAGGCCGCGAGGCGGGGCAGATCCTCGGGTCGATCCACGTCCCAATGGCCGGCCAGTTCGCCGAACCGCAGGCCGGCGCCGGCGGCGGCTGCCGCGGTGGCCTCCCGGACCGCCCCGGTGCCCCACGGGATGCCGGCGAACAGGGATTCGACCACCGCCGCCGACGCCCGCTCGGGCGCGACGCCGATCAGGACGTAGCCGCCGTCCTCGGCGGGGGCGAGGAGCGCGTCGCGGTCCGCCAGGCCGGAGAACGCCGCCTCCACCAGCGACGGCGGGAGCAGGGGAGCGTCGGAGCCGATGATGACGAGGCGTCCGATCCCGTCCCGTCGGGCCTCCCGGGCGGCGCGCGCGAGCCGCTCGCCCAGGTCCCCGGCGCCTTGACTGGTGATCGCCCAGCCCTTCGGGACCTCCAGGGCTCCGGGCGAGAACTGTCCGTCGCAACGGACCTCCAGGCAGAGCGATGGGGCTCCCGGAGTGGGGGCGCCGAGGGTGCGATCGAGCCGCTCCAGCAGGTCCTCGGTCATGGCGCGCTGGAGCGCCGCCGCCTGGTCCGCGGTGAGCGGGGGGACGAGCCGGGTCTTGGCGGCGCCGGGAACGGGAATGCGCGTGAAGACGGACAGGCGGTGCGGAGAACCGGGACCGGCCGGGATGCCGGGAGTGTCCGAGACCGTTGGTCGGTGGTCCAGATCGTCCACGCCGTGTGACTTGGGGGGGTTACGCCGTGCGCGGTGCGGAGCACCGCGCGTGCCGGTCTGGAGACCGGCGTTCCAAGCCGTTCAGTTGCCGACGCGGGCCTCGGCAGCGCCCGAATTGCCCATGTCGTCCTCCACCTTCACGACGACGGATCCGGCCCCGGCCGGGAAATCGTCCAGGCGCGCGTCGTAGTCCTCGGTCGGGGAGTCGGCGATCCCGTCCACCGGCCGGACCACCCGCGCCGGGCCGCCGTCCACGGAGACGGAGGCGCGCCGGATCGGGCTGCCGGCGTCGCTCGCGCGGAAGCGGATGCCGCCGTCGGCGGTGACGGTGAGATCCGAGATCACCGGCGGCGTGTTGTCCACCGTGAAGGGCCGGCTCGTCCGGCTTCCGGTGAGCGTCTCGCCGGGGGGATTGTCGGGAGAGTCCTCGGCCTCGACCCGGAGTTCGTAGCGGCCGTCGGGCATCGTGGAGGTGTCCCAGGCGACGATGGTCTCCGACAGGCCCGATCGCAGGGGTTGCCAGGGAACGTCACCCTCGCGGCGAACCGAAATCCGGTAGCGAAGCCGGTCGCCGTTGGGGTCGTCCGCCCGGAACGTGGCGGTGCGCACCCCGTGGAGATAGAGCTGGCGTCCGCTCCCCACGGGGAGCGCGGACCCGGACTGTCCCCGGCGGGCGGCGTCGGTCACCTCCGGCCGGCGCTCCATTCCCTGAAGACGGGGCGCCGAGCTGTTCAACAGCTCCTCGAACGCGAGTCCGGGAGGGTGGAGGGTGATCCGGGTCACGCGGGGAGCCAGGTTCACGGGGAGATACGCCGCTTCGAGCGACGCCAGCTCCGGAGAGGAACTGCCGTCCGAACGCAGGGTTGCCCGCCACTGCAGAAAGCGGGCGGCGGGGCTCGCGATGGCGGCGTCCGCGGCGGCGGACACCCAGTCGCTCCAGGTGTCGTCCGGCTCCGCCGAGTTCCCGGTTCGGGTCTCGACGCGCACCGCGGAACCGGGGGGCGTCCGCGCCTCCCAGGAGATGCGGCCGAAACTGGCCGCGCCGCCGGCGTCCAGCACGCGCGAGCGATAGGCGCCCTCGGTGCGCGGGGAGGCGGAGAGTTCGAGCACCCTCCCCGGATTCGAGGCGCCGAGCAGGGTGACCCCTCCCTCCGCAACAGCCGCGGTGACCTGTTCCGAGTCCACGCGGAACAGGAGCGTGACCTCGCCGTCGCGCGTGATGCGATACACCCGCCCGCGGTCGCCCGTGCCGAGGAGGAGGCGCTCGTCGCGGAGCATCGCGAGGGACAGCGGCCGGTCGCGGGACGACTCCCAGATCGTCTGGGCCGCTCCGCTCGGCGCGATGCGGTAGAGCGCGCCCACCAGCCCGTTCGCCGGCGTGGCCGCCGGTCCCGGCGCCGGGGCCGGACCCGCGGCTGCGAGGACCCGGAAGGACGTCGTGGCCACCACTCCCGGACTCACCGAAGCCTCGGGCGCCGCCGGAACCGCACCGGCGCCTGCCGCCGCGCCGCCCGGCGACGCCGCGACCGCCGCGGCGAAGACCTCGCCCGCGGCGTTGAGCGCCAGGGCGCGGATCTCCGCCAGGGGGCTGTCGTAGAGCGCCATCGACCCCGATGCGCCGTCGATCCGGAAGACGATCCCGGAGGGTTCCGTTCCCAGGTAGATCGTTCCGTCGGGCGCGCGATGGAGCGCCGTCACGTTCTCTTCGCTCGTGGTGAAGATGGTTTCGGTGCTTCCCGAAGGTTGCACGCGGATCACGGAGCCGGGCATTCCGGTGGCCACCAGGAGGCTGCCGCCCGGTTCGGGGACGATCGCCCAGATGTAGCGGGCCTCCGGCTGGTGGAAGACCCCGCGCTCCCCGCCGGGAAGGATGCGCTGCACGCTTCCCCCCGGCGCGGTCGCGAAATAGACGGCGCCGTCGGCGGAGGCCGCCACCGCGTGGATGCCCGCTTCCCCGGTGTCCGCGAGTACCTCGGCGGCGCCTTGCCGGATGCGGATCAGGGCGTCCTCGGCTCCTCCGCCGGCGATGACTCCGCCGGAACCGTCGGGAGCCACCGACCAGACGAAGGGTTGCTCGGACTCGTGCAGGCTCCGGAGGGCGGGCGCCAGCCGGACCTGGCCCTCGGGGCCGATGCTCACGCCGTCGCTCTCCCCGGCGAGGAAGTCGCCCGAGGTCTCGAAGCGCCAGAAATCCCGGCTCCCGGCGAACGCCAGGCCCGCGGCCGACGCCAGGAGCAGGGCGGCCAGGACGCGGCGCCGGGACCGGGGACGGACGGTCACCGGGCTTCCACCTGCAGGATCAGTTGCCGCGATCCGCTCACCGTGGCGTCGAAGTCGAGGTGGCCTTCCCAGAGGACCGACGCCGGGAGTTCCCGGGTCATCCCGCCGGAGGAGTCCCGCGAGATCACCGAGCGCACGCTCGGCGGCAGCGACGGGAGGTACTCGCCGCCCACCACCGCCGCGCTGCGGCCGGATCCCACGAGCCGCACGTAGAGACGGCTCTGCCGGCGGTGCCGGCTGATGGCCCGATAGATCTGTTCCACCCGGGCCGGAGTCCCCGTGACGCCCTGGCGCTGGTCGGCGACGGCCACCGAGAGGGCGTCCGCCACCAGCAGCGTCAGGCGCCTCCCGGCGGCGCTCCGGGGGATCGGCACCTCGAGTTCCCGGGTCGCCTCCGCTCCCCGGAAATCCCTCAGGGCGACCCGGAGCGTGGCCGTCCCGCCCGGGCGGACCCGCGAGGACCGGAGCCAGGCGCGGCTGAGGGTGGCCGCCTGCGCCTCCTCGCTGGCCGAGATGTCCACCTCGATCTCCCGGACGGGGATCCGTTCCACCGGATTGCCGAGCAGCAGGGCCACCGGGGCCGCCACGAGTGCCGCGGCGCCCGGCAGGACTCCGGCGGTTCCGGACGCGAAGACGTCCTCGACCGCGAGCGTGCGCCCGTCGCCGACCGCGATGCGGGCGCCGAGCCGGATGGTCTGCGTTCCCGCGGGCCGCTCTTCCTGGGAAAGCACGGCCACCAGGGCGGAGAAGGCCAGGGCGGGACTGTAGAGGTCGTGATCCACGATCTCGAGGTCGTAGTCGCGCCGGCCGCCGCGGCTCCCCTCGACCCGGATCCGCAGCGGGATGGTCCGGGCGCGGGCGCCCAGGCGGCCCCGGATTCCGGTGGCCCGGTCCTGTTGCCACACCCCGATCGGCGTTCCGGCGCTCGTGATCCGGAACGAGTTGGAGAGCGAAGCCACGTTCGCTTCCACCCGCGCCGCCTGCATCGGGATGGAGATGGTGCCGAGGCCGGTGAAGGGGTGGCCGAAGGCGAACACCTCGCCGGTGGCCTCGTCCACGTGGGTGACCGTCCCGCTCGCCATCAGCACCAGGTCGCCCCCAATGAGGGTGGCGCCCACCGGGCTGCCGGGTTGCAGCGGGGAATCTCCGGTCTGCGGCGCCGCGGCGGCCCCCATGGCGCCGGCGAAGCCCCCGGGAGACAGCTCCATCCCGAGCTGGCGGAAGAGAGGGGCCAGGACCCGGTGCGCGGCGGGGCTCAGGCCGCTGGCCGCGACCGGCGTCCGAATGGGAAGCAACTGCCGGCCGTCGCGCTCGATGCCGACTTCGGGGACGGGCGCCGGGTCGAAGGACGGCTCTCCGGCGGGCGAGAACCGGAGCGCCGGCGCCGCCGCGACGCCCGGCGCAGCCCCCGTGCCCAGCGGCATCTCGGTGAACCGGACCATCTCCTCGAACGGCGTGATGCCGCAGATGGGATCCTTGGCGAAGGGGAAGGCATACGCCACGGCGCCGAGGAGCCGTCCGTCCACGTAGACCGGGCTGCCGCTCATCCCCTGCATGACGCCCGTGTGGGCGAGCGGGCCGCCGGAGAGGTTGGCGAGCACGATGCTGCGGCCCGGCATCGCGCCGTCGAGCACGCCGACGATCTCCACCCCGAAGCTCTCGACCTCCTCGCCGGCAAAGACGGTGCGGCCCTCCCCGACCATTCCCGGCCGCACCTCCTCGAGCGGCAGGATCGCGGTCTGGGCGGCGGCCTGGAGTGCGCCGCCCGCCAATGTGGCGAGCACGCACCCCGTCGCAAGATGGGTTCTCAAGACGAAATCTCGGAAGGGCGGAATGCTACCGCCGCATCCGGTCCCGCCCGCGAGGCGGAGTGGCGACGTCCCGCGGGACAGACCCGCGGCCCGGACTCCTAGGATCCTTCTCCGGCGACGGACAGCGGCCGCGTCACCCGATAGCAGCGATCCATCCACTCGTCGTACCGGGCGCTCATTCCCGCGCCGTCGAGCGCGTTCTCGTAGCCCCGTTCGGGGTTGAGCAGGAAGCTGAATGCCCGGTAGTGCTCGTCACAGGTGTCGGCGAGGTACTGGGACTCGGCTCCGGCGAGCCGGCCCCGGACGCGGTCCACGCCGTCCTGGGTGGTGTCGCCCTCGACCATGGCCACCGAGACCAGGACCACCAGGACCTGCATGCACTCCTAGTAGGCGACCAGTTCGACCGACTGGCGGAGCCGGTCCCGATACTGGATGGGGATCTGCTGCCCCGCGGTGTTGGCCAGCACGGTGCAGGTGGCGCGCAGCGGGACTTCGCCGCCGGGAAGGTCCGTCGGATGAGGGCCGTTGTCGTCCGGAATCATCGTCTGGATGGTCGCGCAGCCGGACCCGGCCAGCAGGAACAGGGCGAAGGTGAGTCTCAGAGTCGGTCCCTCCATCGTCTCGGCGAAGGTCAAGCATTCGACGTGCCAGCGGATGCCCCGCGTGCCGGACAGGTCCCCGGTCCTACACTTTCCGCTGTCCCGCGCCATGTCCGACCGCTACTCCCGCCAGACCCTCTTCGCCGGCATCGGCCCCGAGGGACAGGAACGCCTGGCGGGTGGCCGCGTGCTCGTGGTCGGGGCCGGGGCGCTCGGTTCCGCCGCGCTCGACATGCTGGTGCGGGCGGGCGTCGGGACCGTGCGGTTCGTGGATCGGGACACGGTGGAGACCTCCAACCTGCAGCGGCAGTCCCTGTACGACGAAGAGGACGCCCGGGAGGGGATCCCGAAAGCGGAGGGGGCGCGCCGGAGACTGGCCGCCGTGAACCCCGAGGTGGCGCTCGAGCCGCTGGCCCTCGATCTCCACGCGGGAAACATCCGCGAGGTGATGGCGGGAACGGACCTGGTTCTCGACGCCACCGACAACTTCGAGACGAGGTACCTCATCAACGACGCCGCGGTCTCGACCGGAACGCCCTGGATCTACGCCGCCTGCGTGGGCAGCTACGGGATGACGCTCACGGTGCTTCCGGGGCGCACCGGATGCCTGCGGTGCGTGGTTCCCGACGTCCCGCCACCCGGCGCCTCTCCGACCTGCGACACCGCGGGCGTGATCGCCCCGGCGGTGCAGGCGGTCGCGTCCTACGCGGTCACCGAGGCCCTGAAGCTGCTGGCCGGGCGTGCGGACGATCTCGCGACCGGCATCTGGCATCTCGACGTCTGGGAGCGGACGGCGTACCGCATGGACATCGGGGAGCCGGACCCCGACTGCCCGGCCTGCGGCCGGCGCGAGTTCCCGTTTCTCGAAGGGGACGCGAGCGGAGCGCTGCTGACGCTCTGCGGGCGGAACGCGGTGCAGGTGCGGCCCGCCGCTTCGCCGGTCCCGAACGGCGCCGCCCCGGACTTCCTGAAGCAGTTGGGCGGCCGCCTCGCCGAACTGCCGGAGGTCCGCGAGTCGTTGCGGTTCACGACCCATCTCCTGCAGTTCGAGGTCGCCGGCCGCCGCCTGGTGGTCTTTCCGGACGGGAGGACGATCGTCCACGGAAGCGGCGACCCGGCCGAAGCGCGAACCTTGGTCTCCCGCTACATTGGAAACTAGTCCGAATGAAGTCCACCGATTCTCTGCTCCGCGCCCCGGCGGGCGCCCTCACCCACGTGGGGGACGCGGCCCGCCGCCGCCGGCGGGTCGAGGAGACCGCCGCCGGGGTGTTTCGCGGCTGGGGCTACGAGGAAGTCCTGCTGCCGCTCTTCGACCACGCGGAGGTCTTCGCCCGCGGCGGTGGACGCTGGTCGGAGCGGTCCAGTTACCGGTTCACCGAGGGCGGGGACCTCCTCGCCCTGCGCGCCGACTTCACCGCGCTCGCGGCGCGGGCCGCCGTCACGCGCCTGCCCCGGGAGGCGGAGCGGCTCTTCTACCGCGGCGAGGTCGTCCGCCGGCCGGGCCGGGGACTCGGCCCCTCGGCGTTCCGGGAGGTGGGTGTGGAGCACTTCGCGGCGGGGCCGGGAGCCGATCTGGAGGTCCTGCTGGTGGCCCTCGAGGTCCTCGAACGCCTGGGAGTGGACGGGTTCGTGTTCACCCTCGGCCACGCCGGTTTCCCGCTGGGGCTGCTCGACGAAGCGCTCCCCGAGGGTTCCGAGCGGAGCGAACGGCGCGCGGAGGCCCTTCGGGGTCTCTGGCGGCGCGATCCGTCCCGGATCCGGGCCGCGCTCGGCGAGCGGGCGGGTCCGCTGGTCGGCGCACTGGAGCTGTTCGGCGGGCCGGCAGTCCTCGAGGAGGCGCGGAAACGCCCGCTTCCCGGCGGGGCCGGGGAGGCGGTGGAGCGCCTTGCCGCGATCGTGCGCGTGTTGGAGGATCTGGAACTCGCCAGCCGGTTCCGTTTCGACCTGGCCGAACTCCGGGGCTTCGACTACTACACCGGGCTCATCTTCGAGGTGCACGCCCCCGGCGCCGGGCAGGAGATCGGGGGAGGGGGCCGCTACAACGACCTGCTCGCGAACTTCGGCGATCCGCGCCCCGCCGTCGGTTTCTCGCTCTCGGTGGACCGGATCGCCGGAATCCTGCCGGAAACGTCGGACGCCGGCCACGGCGCGACCGAATCCGTCGCCCGCGGACCCGACACCCGGAGCGGGCTGGGCGCGCGGTTCCGGGCCGCCCGGGCCGCCCGCGCGAGCGGCGCGGCCGTGTGCTTCGAACCTCCGTCCTGACCGCCTCGGACCGCGCCCCGGGGGCCGCCGGCGCGTCACCCTAGAATCCCCCGCTCGCCCATGGACCCGCCGCTCGTCGCCGCCCTGCCCACGGGGCGGCTGCTGCGGGCCGTGACCGGATTGCTCGGGCGCGCCGGCGTTCCCCTGCCCGAGGGGAGCGCCGACCGCCGCCTGCGCCTCAGGGCGGGCGGGATGGAGGTGCTGTTCGCCAAGGACCGCGACGTCCCCATCTACGTGGAGCACGGGGTGGCGGATTTCGGGGTGGTCGGCCGCGACATCCTGGAAGAAGCGCCCGCGCACATCTACGAGCCGCTCGACCTCGGCGTGGGCCGCTGCCGGATGGTGGTCGCCCGTCCCGCGGCCCGCCCGCTTCCCGAGCCGCCGCTGCGGTTGGCGACGAAGTACCCGTCGGTGACGGCCCGCCACTTCGGCGCCCGTGGCGTGCCCATCGAGCTGATCCGGCTCTCCGGCGCGATCGAGCTGGCGCCGGCGATGGATCTCGCCGACGCCGTGGTGGACCTGGTCGAGACGGGCGCGACGCTCCGCGACAACGGCCTGGTGGAGGAGGCGACGCTCTTCGAGAGCACCGCGCGCGTGGTCGTGAACCGCGCCTCCTTCCGGCTTCGCGGATCGGCGCTCCAGGGGTGGCTCCGGCGTCTCGAAACCGCCACGGAGGAAGAATGAGCGGCGGGGCCCCCGGCTCCCCCTTCGCAGTCCCGATCTTCGAGGGCGCCGCCGCCTGGCGGGCCGACCCCCGCCGGGCCGGATCGTCGGGCAACGGCCCCGGCGAGGAAGTTCGGGCGGCGACCGCGGCGATCCTCGAGCGCGTCCGGCTGGAAGGCGACGATGCCCTCGTCGAGCTGGCGCGCCGGTTCGACGCGCCCGATTTCGATGCATCCCGGCTTCGGGTGTCCCGGGAGGAGCTCGAAGAGCGGGCGAGCGGCGCCGGACCGGAAGAGCGGGCGCTCCTCCAGCGAGCGCGCGCCCGCATCGCCGCCTACCACGAGCGCCAGCGGGAAACCTCGTTCCGGATGGACCTCGGGAACGGTTCGCGTCTCGAGTGGAGATCGCTCCCGATCGCGGCCGCCGGGGTGTACGTCCCGGGCGGAGCCGCGGTCTATCCGTCCACCGTGTTGATGAACACGGTGCCGGCGGCGGTCGCCGGGGTCCCGCGGATCGCGCTCGCCACGCCTCCCGGGGCGCTCGAACGCAGCCCGGTGCTCGCGGCCGCGGTCCTCGCGGCCGGCGTCCACGAGGTCTACCGCATCGGCGGCGCCCAGGCCATTGCCGCCTTCGCTTTCGGGACGGCCTCGGTCCGCCGGGTGGACAAGGTCGTGGGTCCGGGGAACGCCTGGGTCGCCGAGGCCAAGCGCCAGCTCGGCCAGCTCATCGGAACGGACGCGTTTGCGGGACCGTCGGAGGTCGTGGTGCTCGCCGACGAGGCCGCCCGGGCGGACTGGGTGGCCGCGGACCTTCTGGCCCAGGCCGAGCATGGTTCCGGCGAGGAGCGAGCCATCCTCGTCACGACCTCGCCCGAACTGGGTCGAGCGGTGGTTGGCGAGCTCGCTCGCCAGGCCGAAGGGCAACCGAACGCGGAAACGATCGCCCGCGCGCTCGCCCGTCACGGAGCGGTGGTAGTCGTCGGGGACCTGGAGGAGGCCGTCGAGCTCGCGGAGGAGATCGCCCCCGAGCACCTCGAAGTGATGACGCGCGACCCCGAGGCGCTTGCCGGCCGCTTCCCGCGCGCGGGGGCGGTCCTGCTGGGCGCCCACTCGCCGGTCGCCGCCGGGGACTACGGGGCGGGCCCCAATCACGTCCTGCCGACCGGCGGCGCCGCCCGCTTCGCCTCGCCGCTCTCGGTCGGCGACTTCCTGAAACGGCAGAGCGTCCTCCGCTACGGGGAACGCACGCTCGCGTCGCTCCGGGAGGACTTCGAGCGCTTTGCCCGCATCGAGGGATTCGAGGCCCACGCCCGGTCCGTGGCCATCCGCTTCGAGGCGGAGGGCTCCCCGGGAACCGCTCCCGCCGGCGCCGGGGAACGCGCCACCGAAGAGCGCTAGGAACCCGTTTGGTTAGATTGCCCGCATGAAACCCGTTCCGCTGGACGCGATCCGACCCGAGGTGCTCGAGCTCGCCCCCGACATCGGGTCCCGTCCGGACGTCCCGATCTACCTCGACTGGAACGAGAGCCGCTGGCCGCTGCCCGAAGGGGTTCTCGGCGCGATGGCGGACGCGATCGCCGGCACCGACGCCCGGCCGTACCCGGATCGGGGCTATCCCGCCGTCCGCGACGCCATCGCCCGGCTCGCCGGCTGGACTCCCGAGGGCGTGGCCTTCGGCAACGGCGGGGACGACATGCTCGCGTTGACCGGGCTCGCCACCACGGGCGCCGGACGGCGGGCGCTCTATCCGTCCCCCGGGTTCTCCATGTATCCCTGGGCGGTCCGGCTCGCGGGCGGCGAACCGTCTCCGGTGTCCCTCCGCGACGACCTCTCCTACGACGTCCCGGAGTTCCTGCGGCGGATCGAGGCCGAGCGGCCCTCGCTCGTCTTCATCACGAATCCGCACAACCCGACGGGGCAACTGCTGCCGCTCGGCGCGCTCCGCGAACTGGCCGCGGCGGCGCCCGGCTTCCTGCTGGTGGACGAGGCGTACCACGAGTTCAGCGGGCAGACCGCCCGGCCGCTCCTCGACGAGTTCGGGAACGTCGTCCTGCTCCGGACCTTCTCGAAGGCGATGGCGATGGCGGGGGCCCGCCTCGGCTACCTGCTCGGCGCGCCGGAGGCGATCTCGGGCTTCCGCCGGGCCCAGCCGCCGTTTCCCGTCGGGGTCTATACCTGCCGGGCGGCGGTGGCGGTCATGCGGCAGCGGGACGCGCTCCTCGAGGTGACCGCCCGGATCAAGGCGGAACGCGAATCGCTGGCGGCCCGGCTCGCCGCCGTGCCGGGCGTCTCGGTGTGGCCGTCGCACACGAACTTCCTGCTCTTCCGGACCCCGATGGAGAGCACGGTGCTGGCGCGCCGGCTTCTCGACCGGGGTGTCGCGCTGCGTGACTTCTCCCGCCATCCGCTGCTCCAGGGAACGCTCCGCGTGACCGTGGGGACCCCCGAAGAGAACGCGATCTTCCTGGACGCGCTCGCCGATTCCCTGTCTTCCGCGGCCTCCGACGCGGAACTCCGGGTCGCGGGAGTGCCGGAGTCTCCGGTCGCATGAGCGTCTCCGGCCCGGCGGGCGTCGCCGCGCGGCGCCGGCAGGCCTCCCGTCTCCGGGAAACGCGCGAGACGCGGGTCCGGGTCGCCCTCGATCTCGATCCCGCGGAGCCGTTGGCGGAAATCTCCACGGGCATCGGCTTCTTCGATCACATGCTCGAGGCGTTCGCGCGGCATTCCGGGATCTCCCTGACCGTGGAGGCCGAGGGCGACCTGCACGTGGACGCCCACCACACGATGGAAGACGTGGGTCTGACCCTCGGCGAGTGCCTCGCGGACGCGCTCGGCGACCTCGAGGGCGTACGCCGCTTCGGCGCCGCTCACGTGCCGCTCGACGAAGCGCTGTCGCGGGTGGTGGTGGACCTCTGCGGGCGGCCGTTCCTCGGCTGGCGGGTGGCGTTCCTCGCCGAACGGGTCGGCGAGACGCCCACCGAGCTCTTCGAGGACTTCTTCCGGGCCCTGACCGACCGGGGACGCCTCACGGTGCACGTGGACGGCCTCACCGGCCGGAACGCCCATCACGTGGCCGAGACGGTCTTCAAGGCCTTCGCCCGCGCCTTCGCCGAAGCGAAGGAAGTCGTGGGTGGCGCCGTCCCTTCGACGAAGGGCACCCTCTCCAACTGACCGCCCGTGGGCGCCGAAGCTGTCGTGGTGGACCACGGCGCCGGGAACCTGGCGAGCGTGGTCCGCGCCCTCGCGAGGCAGGGGGCCGAAGTGGAACTCACCTCCGATCCCGGGCGCATTGCCGCCGCGCAGCGCCTGGTCCTCCCGGGGGACGGGCACTTCGGAGAGGCGATGCGGGCCCTCCGGGAGCGCGGGCTGGAAGCGCCCCTCGAAAGCGCGCTCGATTCGGGAGCCTGGCTGCTCGGAATCTGCGTCGGCCTGCAGATGCTCTTCGCCGGAAGCGACGAAGCGCCCGACGTTCGCGGGCTCGGTCTGCTGCCGGGACGCGTCCGCCGTTTCGGCGGTGAGCTCCGCGTGCCCCACATCGGCTGGAACCAACTGGAAGCGTTCGGCGAGGCCACCCTGTTTCGCGGCATCCCGGAGGGCGGCTACGCCTATTTCCTCCACTCGTTCTTCGCGGACCCCGCCGAGGAGCGCCACCGGCTGGCCGCCACCGAGTACGGAGTCCGGTTCGCGTCGGCGGCGGGGAACGGCCGCGTCCTCGGGATCCAGTTCCACCCCGAGAAGAGCGGACGCCTCGGCGCCCGGGTGCTCTCCAACTTTCTCGGGCTCGGCGCGGAGGAGAACTGAGGGGTGTCCTCCGGACCGATCGAACCCATCCCCGCGGTGGACCTCTCGGGGGGCCGGGTGGTGCGCCTCCTCCGCGGGGCGCGGGAGCGCGAGACGGTGTACGGCGACGACCCCCTCCGGACGGCGGGCGATTTCGCTGACGCCGGGGCGCGCTGGCTGCACGTGGTGGATCTCGACGCGGCTTTCGGAGACGGTGGGAACCGGACCGCGATCCTGCGGCTGCTGCGCGAGTCGCCGCTCCGGGTGCAGGTCGCCGGCGGCGTCCGCTCGGTGGAGTCCTACGCGGCGCTCCGGGAGGCGGGCGCCGCCCGGGTCGTGTTCGGCACCGTCGCCGTCGAGGCTCCCGAGGTGGTGGAAGAGGCGATCCGGAGGGACGCGGCCGGGGTCGCGGTGGCGCTCGACGTGCGCGGCGGCCGACTGCAGACCCGGGGCTGGGTGGAACCGGTCCCCGGCGGCGCCGCCCGGGCGGGCGCGTCACCGGAGGCCGCGGCGCGGCACTGGGGCGAGTGCGGTGCGTCCGCCATCGTGTACACGAGCGTCGAGCGCGACGGCACCATGGAAGGGCCGGACGCGGAGGCCGCCCTGCGGGTGGCCGCCGCTTCCGGACTGCCGACGGTGGTGGCGGGCGGCGTCGGGGCGCTCTCGCATCTGCGGGCCGTCCGCACCGCCGCCCGGGAGCATCAGCTCACGCTCGGCCGTTCTCCCGTGAAGGGCGATCTCGCGGGCGTCATTCTGGGGCGGGCGCTCTACGAGGGGCGCTTTACGCTTCCTGAGGCGCAACGGACGCTCGGCTGGAGCGCGCCCGGTCCCGTCAGTGAGGTTCGGCCGGGAACCGGCGGGTGATCTCCGCCGCCACCTCCCGCCCGTCGATCCCGAGGTCCTCGAGCAGGACGAGCAGGTGGTAGAGAAGGTCCACCGACTCGTTCACGACGTCGCCGGTTGACCCGGAGACGGCGGCGAGCGACACCTCGACCGCCTCCTCCCCCACCTTCTGGGCAATCCGCGGAGTGCCCGCCTGCAGGAGTGCCGCGGTGTAGGAACCCTCGGGACGGCTCGCCGCCCGTTCCCGGACGATCCGGGTGAGCGCGCCCAGCGCGGGTGCGAGTTCCGCGGCGGGCGCGGGTTCCGAAGTCGCGTCTCCCTCCGTCACCGGCTCGAAAAAACACGACGTCCGGCCGGTGTGGCAGGCCGGACCGGTGGGGTCCGCCTGCACCAGGAGGGCGTCGCCGTCACAGTCGGCGGTCAGCGAGCGGAGATGGAGTTCGTTGCCCGAGGTCTCGCCCTTCTTCCAGAGGGTCCGGCGGCTCCGTGACCAGAAATGGACCCGGCCGCTCTCGATCGTCCGGGCCAAGGCCTCCTCGTTCATCCAGGCGAGCGTGAGAATCCGGCCGCTCACCGCGTCCTGCACGACCGCGGGCACCAGGCCGGCCTCGTTCCACCGGAGCGTCGGCTTCATGGAACGGCCGCGAGTTCGGGAATGCTGAAGAAGTCGGCCTCGGGCGGCCGGACCGGGATCCCCCGCCGGGCGAGGAACCGCTTCACCTCGGCGACCGGATGAATGCCGCGATGGAAGATGGACGCGGCGAGCGCCGCGCTCGCGCCGGTCGCTTCGAACACCTCGGCCAGGTGCGAGGGGTGGCCGGCGCCCCCGGAGGCGATCACCGGCACGGAAACGGCCTCGGTCGCTTCCCGGAGCTGTTCGAGGTCATAGCCGTCGGCGGTCCCGTCCCGGTCCATGCTGGTCAGGAGGATCTCCCCGGCGCCGAGGTCCTCGCCGCGCCGGAGCCATTCGATGGCGTCCCGTCCGGTGGGGATCCGTCCGCCCGCCACCACCACCTCGAACCCGCCGCCAGGGACGCGGCGGGCATCCACCGCGAGCACCAGGCACTGCGACCCGAACCGGCGGCTGCACTCCGCGAGGAGCTCCGGCCGCTCGACCGCCGCGCTGTTCAGGGAGACCTTGTCGGCGCCGGCCCGGAGCAGGTTGTCCATGTCGGCGACCGAGCGCACCCCGCCCCCGACCGTGAAGGGAATGGTGAGCGCTTCCGCCACGCGCCGGACGGTACTCAGCGCCGTCCCGCGCGCCTCCCAGGTGGCGGTGATGTCGAGGAGACACAGCTCGTCCGCTTCGGCGGCGTCGTACGCCACGGCGCATTCCACCGGATCCCCCTCGTCGGTGAGGTTCTTGAAGCGCACGCCCTTGACCACCCGGCCGTTCCTCACGTCGAGACAGGGAATGATCCGGCGGGCGAGCACCGGGCGATTCTAGGTCGGCCGGCCGGGAACGCCGGCCAGTCCTCCCGGCGGCGGCGTTCCGACCGGCACGGCGGGCCGCAGGTCTGCGGACGTTGTGCCGCGAGGCTCCCCAAGCGGCTCGGCGCAACGTCCCGCGCCTAGACTTCGCCCAATGAGCGAGGCCCTGCCGCTTCATCCGGGCGCCGGCGCGCCGCGCCCGCAGGGGCCCGGACAGGAGATCCGCGCGCGGCGCGACCGGATTCGGGAACAGGCGGGGAGCGAACGGTGGGGTTCCGGCCGGGAGGCGCTGGTGGTGGAGGCGGCGCGCGCGACGCTCCAACTGACCGGGACCGCCCTCACCGATGAGGAGATTCAGGCGGCGCGCCGGAAGGCGCCCACCCCGGCGTTCGGTCCCGCTCTCGGGGCGCTCGGCCTCGTCGGGAAAGCCGCCGCCGACCGGGATCCCACCGAGGAGTTGATCGCGGAGGTCCACGCGGTCTCCGCCGGCGTCGCCGGAGCAAGCCCCTTCCGCACGATCCAGATCGAGCCGCAGTTTCAGGGAGCCGGCCTGTCGCCGCCCCAGACCGTGGCGCTCCGGCTCGGCAATCTGCTGGAGTGGGTCTCCGGCGCCAGCGGGCGCGACCTCGAGACCGCGCCGCGCGCCGCCCTCTTCTTCGCCCGGTTCCTCGAGATCTCACCCTTCGAGCGCGCGAACTTCCGGGTGGCGCACCTGATGCTCACCTTCTTCGCCCTGGCCGACGACCAGCCGCCCATCTGGTTCGAGGTGGAGGATGCGCCCGGCATCCGGGAAGACGTTTCGCGCGCCTTCCGCTTCGACACCGCGCCGCTGACGGAGCGCATCGAACGGTCCCTCCACCGTTCGCTGGAACGGGTAGCCGGTCCTGGTGCGGTATCCGGGTAGTCACGCGGCAACCGACCAGCGACGCATCAAGGCTGAACCACTTCGTTCGGCGTTCCGAATCAGGTGCGCCGCGAGAGGGGTGAAGTTAAGACGTGCGCGGTGCGGAGTACCGCGCGTGCCGGTCTGGAGACCGGCGTTCCAGGCGCCCGCTACAATCCGAAACATCGGGTGATCGAGGGCGCCGCTCCGGCGGCGCCGGCCCGATGTCCGGAATGATCCAGCCGTTCGGCCCTCTCGGCTCCCTTGCTTCTCGGGCGATGCTCCAGCAGCGGCAGGTCGTCGAGTACGTCACGCTTCCGAGCGAGGAACCGGAGCGCGGGATCCTGACGCTCATCCTGGAGTCCTTCGCCCTGGCCGGAACGCTGCTCCTCGGTACGGTGCTGATCGGGCTCGGCGTGGGGCTCTTTCGCGTCTGGCTGTTGCGCCGGTATCCGGAGAACAGCTTCAACGGAAGCGGACGGGACACCCCCCGACTCGACCTGAGTTGAGTCCGGGCCACGCCGGGGATCGCTTCCCGGAGGACGTTCCGGTCGTCATCTACGACGGGGGTTGAGGTTTCTGCACCCGCGCCGCGGTCGCGGCGGCCCGCTTTGCGGAAGACCGGCCGGTCCGTTTCGCCGCGCATCAGGAGCTGAAGGACGACCAGTTGCGGCAGCTCGGGGTCTCGCGCTCTGCCTGCGAGAAACGGGTTCGTTTCCGGGACGCCCGCGGCAGGTTCCACGGCGGCGCCTTCGCGGTCAACCGGTTCATCCTCCACGCCGCCCCACCCGGGAGGAAGGGACTTCCGGCCCGTTTGCTGGTGGTGGCCGCCTACGTCTTTCCCCCTCTGCTACTGGCGGAACTGGCCGCATACGAGATCGTCGCGCGCAACCGGCACTGCCGCTTCCTCAATCCCGACCGCTAACCGATATCCTGCGCTACCGGTACGTCCGAGGAGTTTCCCGTGTCCAGAACCCTTTTCCTGACCCTCATCTCTGTCTCGTTCCTGCTCGGTTGCGGAGCGCCACCCGTGGAGGAGCCCATGGAGCCCGCCATGGTCGCCGTGGACGACCAGCCGGCCGGGGAGTATGTGCGGTTCGCGGATGCCTCGGGGGCGGCGGCCTGGGGGCGGATCGAGGGCGACGAGATCGTGGTGCTCCACGCGGCGCCGTGGGCGGGTGGCGCTCCCACCGGAGACCGGGTGGCGCGGGACGGAGCGAGCCTCCTGGCGCCGGCCGACCCCGGCAAGGTCATCGCCATCGGCCTCAACTACGCCTCGCACCTGGGCGGGCGTGAGCCGGCGCCCTATCCCGGCGTCTTCGCCAAGCTGCCGACCAGCATCGTCGGCCCCGGCGACGCCATCGAAATGACCGAGGACGCCGGCAACGTCCACTACGAGGGGGAGCTGGTGCTGGTCATCGCCAAGGAAGCGAGCGACGTTCCGGTGGAGGCGGCGCAGGAGTACATCTTCGGGGTGACCGCCGGCAACGACGTCAGCGAACGCGACTGGCAGAGCGCCGATCTCCAGTGGTTCCGCGCCAAGGCGGCCGACACCTACGGCCCCATCGGCCCGGTCATCTCGCGCGGCGTCAACTACGACGATCTCGAACTCACCACGCGGCTGAACGGGGAAATCGTCCAGCAGCAGCGGACCAGCGACCTGATCTTCGACACCAGCGACATCGTGAGCTACGTGAGCCGCTACGTGACCCTGATGCCCGGGGACGTCATCTTCACCGGGACCCCCGGGACCACCCAGGCGATGAACGAGGGAGACATGGTCTCCGTCGAGGTCGAAACCGCAGGGGTCCTCGAGAACCCGGTCGCCCGGCGCTGATCCGCTAGCTGGCGGCCGCCTTGTTGAGGCGCCGCCCGAGGTGTTCCTCGATCGCCGAACAGGGCACGAACATCGGCTTCTCGTCCACTTCGATGTGGACGGCGCAGACCCCCGGGGTGTCGCTCGAGACCTCGTAGGTTCCGGAGAAGGTCCCGAGCGGGGTGGGGAGCGAGAACTCTCCGAACCCGGGGCCCTCGTCACCGCTGACCGTGCCCCCGAAGCGGGCGAAGTCGGCCCGCAGCGCCCCGAGGAGGCTGGAAACCTCAGCCCGCAGACTGAAATCGAACTGGCAGGCGGACACCGCGGCTACCCGCCTAGTTCCCGGATTCGAAGCCGGCCTCGGCCAGCACCAGCAGCAGCGCCTTCTGGATGCCCAGATGCCCGTCCCGGTTGGCCCACCACTCGTGGAGCGAGTGGGCGCCGAAGCCCTCGCCGCCGCTGCCGATCGTGGTGGCCGGGATTCCGAGCGAGATGGGGACGTTCGAGTCGGTGGAACCCATGCTGAGTTCCGGCTCCTCTCCCACGGCCCGGGTGGCGGCGAAGGCCCGCTGAATGAGGGGGGTGTCGGTGGCCACCATGCCGGAGGGCCGGTTGCCGATCATCTCGATGTCCACGGTGAGCTCCTCGCCGTCGCGCCGCAGCTCGTTCTGCTCGTCGAGCGCCTCGGTCATCGCGGCCTGGAAGATGGCGTCGATCTCCTCGAGCCGTCCGGGCTCCATGGACCGCATGTCCACCTCCATCCAGTTCTCGAACGGGATCGAGTTCACTGACGTCCCGCCGCCGATGCGGCCGATGTTGTAGGTCGTCTTGGCGCCCGCGGTGACGTATTCCCCGGCGCGGTCGTCGAAGAGCTTGATGGCCCGGGCCATGGCGTGCGCAGGGTTTCCGAGGCCGAAAGCGCCCCACGAGTGCCCCCCGGGACCCAGGAAGCGCACCCGGTAGCGATGGGAACCGATCGCGTGATTCAGCACGCGCGTGTTGCTCGTGCCGTCGATCGCGATGAAGGCGTCGATCTGCGGTCCGCCCTCCCGGAAGAGATGCTTCACCCCGCGGAGGTCGCCGATTCCCTCCTCGCCGACCGACCCGACGAACAGCACGTCGTCCCGCGTATCCAGACCGTGCCGGTCCATGAGCTTGACCATGGTGAGCATGGTCACCAGGCCGCGGGTGTCGTCGGCGATCCCGGGCGCCATCAGCTTGTCCCCGTCGCGCCGGACCGTGACGTCGGTCCCCTCGGGGAACACGGTGTCGAGGTGGGCCACCACGGCGACCGTCCGGCCTCCGCCCCGGCCCGCCCGGCGCGCGACGACGTTTCCGATCTCATCCAGTTCGGCGTCGAGCCCGGCTTCCCGCACGAGTCCGCGGTAATGGGCGGCCCGTTTCTCTTCCTTGAAGGGCGGCGCCTCGATCTCCGTCAACTCGATGAGCAGATGCTCGTTCTCCTCTTCCATCGCGAGGACGTCGTCGAGCGCCGCCGCAACCCGCGGGTCGGCCGTGATCGCCGCCATCTCGGTCTCGTACTCGGGGAGCACCTCGAGTTCCTGGGCTCCCGCACCGAGCGCCGGAAGGAGCAGGGCGACGGTCAGGAAGGTTGGAAGTTGCGGTCGGAAACGCGAAAACGGCATAACCGCCCAATGCTACCCGAGTCGATGCCTCGCGCCACCGCCGCTCTTTCGCTGCTCGGGGGGCCCGCGAAACCGCCGGCCGTCCGCTGTACCCTCCCGGCGCCCATGCCGACTCGCAGCCCCTGGGCCCGGAGGGGCTCCCGGTTCGCACGGCTGCTCCCCGGGCTCCTCCTCGTGTCGGCGGGAGTGGCCGTTGCGCAGCCGGCCGAGCGAGTGGTCGTCCTGGGGTTCGACGGAGCGGACCCGGACGCCATCGGGGAGATGATCGCCGCGGGAGACCTGCCGCACCTGGCGCGGCTCGCCCGCGAGGGAACCTTCGCTCCCCTGGCCACCACGAAGCCGTCCGAGTCCCCGGTGGCCTGGGCGACTTTCGCAACCGGCATGAACCCGGGCCGCACCCGGATTTTCGACTTTCTGGAAAAGCGCGAGGACAGCTACGTGCCGCAGATCGCGCTGGTGCGGCAGGCATCGATCGAACTCCCGGGGATGCCCGTCCGGGTGGGTCTCGTCCTGGTCCTCGCGCTCGGCGCCGGCATCGCCGGCGCCTGGCTGCTCCAGCGGGTGCGCGCGAGCGCGCGGGTGCGCTGGGCGTCCCTGGTGGCGCTGACGGCGGTTCCCGCCACGGCGGCCGCCCTGGTCGCGGCGTGGTTGCCGGCCGCGGTTCCGCAGGCGGTCCGGGCGCGGCAGGGAGACGCCTTCTGGAAGATCGCGGGCGGGGCAGGGGTGCCCACGGTGGCCCTCCAGGCGCCCATGGAGTTCCCGGTGGAGGAGTCGCCCGGCGCCCGGATCCTGGCCGGGTTCGGGGTCCCCGACGTCCGCAAGTCCTTCGGCCTCTGGTCCGTGTACACGACCGACCTCCTCGAAGAGGAATCGACCGAGACCGGGGGCACCCGCTTCCCGCTCCGTTTCGACGAAGGAGTGGCGCGGAGCGTGATCCGCGGGCCCCGTAATTTCACCGTGGCGGCCGCCGAGACGGACCAGCCGGAGGTCGAGATACCGGTGGCCTTCCGGAGGCACGGGGATGCCCTGGAGATCGAGATCGCGGGCGCCGCCCTGCGTCTCGCCGCCGGCGAGTGGTCCGACTTCGCCCCGGTGCGTTTCCCGCTGAATCCGCTCATCCGGCTGGCCGGCCTGATCCGTTTCCGGGTGTTGTCGCTCGAACCGAACGTCACCGTGTACATGGAGCCGATCAACTTCGATCCGGAGCGCCTGCCGCCGATCGTGGACCTCTCCCATCCGCCGGACTTCGCGGGCGAGCTCGCCCGGCGCGCCGGACCTTACGAAACGATCGGCTGGAAGATCATCACGAATCCGCTCCGCGACGAGGCCGTGGACTTCGACGCCTTTCTCGAGGACGCCCGGTTCGCCCGGGAGTCGAACGAGCGGCTGCTGATGGAGTCGCTGGAAGACGACTCTTGGCGCCTGCTCATGGCCGTCTTCCTGTTCCCCGACCGCATCCAGCACATGCTCTACCGGTTCGCCGATCCCGAGCACCCGAACCACGACGCGGAGCTCGCCGCGCGCTACGGCGGAGGGATCGCCGACACCTACCGGGACATCGACCGCATCGTCGGGGCCGCGATGGCGGCCGCGCCGCCGGACACGCGCTTTCTGGTCGTTTCCGACCACGGCTTCCATTCCTTCCGCAAGCAGTTCAACGTGAACACCTGGCTCGCCGAGAACGGCTACCTGCGGGCCGCCGGGGACTCGGGAGAACGCCGTCTCGAGGACCTGTTCGATCCCGAGGCGCTGTTCTTCCCGGGAGTGGACTGGAGCCGGACGAGCGCCTTTGCGCTGGGTCTTTCCGGGATCTACCTGAACCAGGAGGGACGCGAGCCGGACGGCACGGTCGCGCCCGGCGCCGAGCGCGAGCAGCTCACCCAGCGGCTCATCGCGGAGCTGAAGGCGTTCCGCGACCCGGAAACCGGCGACCCGGTCGTCCGCGAGGTGCACCGGCGCGAGGAGATCTACGAGGGCCCCTTCGTGGAGGAGGCTCCCGACCTCATCCTCGGTCTCGAACCCGGCTACCGGATCGGCTGGCAGAGCACGCTCGGCGGGATGCCGCCGTCCTCGATCACCCCGAACCTGGACAACTGGAGCGGCGACCACTGCTCGATGGAAGACACCGCGGGCGTGCTGCTCTCGAACCTGTCCCTCCGGGAGGCCGCGTTGCTCCGGGACATCGCGCCGACGGTTCTCGACCTGCTCGGGGTCACCCCGCCGGAGGAGATGGACGGAACGTCGCTGCTGCCCGGCTGAATCGAAAGGCGGGACCCGGTTTCAGGCGGTGCGGTTCCGGAAGATCCACACGCCTGCCGCGATGAAGATCCCGGCGACGACCAGGGAGCCGGCGTTGACCGGCCCCAGCGTCCCGGACCACAGGATCGCGTAGCCGAGCGCTCCCGGCAGCAGGGCGTAGTAGACGAACGGCACCAGCGTGCGCCGGATCACGGCGCCCTCCCGCCCGACCAGTCCGACCACCGCCGAGGCGGCCACCACGTTGTGGACGCAGATCATGTTCCCCGCGGCTCCGCCGACGGCCTGGAGCGCGACCACCCACCCGGGGTCCACCGCCAGCCGCTCGCCGACCCCGAACTGGAAGAGCGAGAACATCATGTTGCTCACGGTGTTGCTGCCGGCGACGAAGGCGCCGAGACCCCCGATGAAGGGAGCGAAGAACGGCCAGGCCGACCCCGCGATCTGGGCGGCGCCCTCGGCGAGCGCGATCGGCATCGAGGCCAGTCCCGCGGCCCCGCCGCCGGTGTTCAGGAACACCTGCACCATGGGCACGGTGAAGACGAGCGCGACCGAGGCAAGGCCGGTGCTCCGGAGCGAAGCGGTGACCGCCCGGGTCGCCTGGGCGCGGTCCATCCGGTGCGTCACGACGGCGAACAGGGAGGCCACGATGAAGATGGTCCCGGGAAGGAAGAGCGGGGCAGCGCTGGCGCTGATGCCGCTCCCGAGGATGTCCGGCCAGCGGACGACCACTCCGGAGAGGAAGTCCCGGAGGGGCAGGGAGGGGAGACGGGTCAGCACCAGCAGCCCGGCGACCACCGCGTAGGGGCTCCACGCGGACACGGCGCCGATCGAGCGTCCTTCGGCGGGCAGGGTGTCGGACATCGATTTCCCGCCGGTCCAGTCCGCTTCCCAGGCGGATCGCGCCGGAAACTCGAAGTGCTCCTCCGGAGGGGGGACGAAGAGGCCCTTCCGGGCGGCGGTGACCACGATCCCGAGGCCGATGAGGCCGCCGAGCAGCGCCGGGAATTCGGGCCCGAGAAGCCAGGCGGTGAGCATGTAGGGCGCCGTCATCGCCAGCGCGGCGAACAGCGCGAATTTCCAGACCGCGAGGCCCTCGCGGAAGCTCCGGTTGGCGCCGAAGAAGCGGGTCATCGTGGCCACCACGATGAGCGGGACGAGCGTTCCCGCGACGGTGTGGAGCACGGCAACCCGGAGGCCGATGAAGGCCATGAAGTCGGTCCATTCGGCAAGGCCGAGGCTGGCCGCGTAGGCGGCCACCGCCTCCGATCCCGAGAGCCCGGTGGAGACCCCGACCAGGATCGGGGTTCCGGCGGCGCCGAAGGAGACGGGGGTGCTCTGGATCAGCATGCCCGCGACCACCGCGGCGAGCGGGGGGAACCCGAGTCCCACCAGGAGCGGCACCGCGACCGCCGCGGGAGTGCCGAAACCGGCCGAGCCCTCGATGAAGGCTCCGAACAGCCAGGCGATCACGAGGACCTGGATGCGCCGGTCCGGGGTGATCCCCACGAAACCGCGGCGGATCACCGCGAGGGCGCCGCTTTCCTGGAGGGTGTGCAGGAGCAGGATGGCGCCGAAGATGATGTAGAGCAGGGTCGCCGCCACCACCAGGCCGTTGATGGACGCGGCGGCGATCCGGACGCCCGAGATGTCCCACACCAGCCAGGCGAGCCCGGCGGCGGCGAGCCAGCTCAGCGGCATCGCCCGCGACGCGGGCCAGCGCAGCACCACGAGGAAGAGCGCCACGACGGCGATCGGAACGAGCGCCACCGCGGCGAGACCGAGGGTTCCCATGACGGCTATCCCCTACCGGCTTTCCCCTCCGGAAGGAGCGGAGGGCTGACTAAACTCCCGGCCGTGCCACGGGCATCGTTTACATCGCTGGGTTGTCGTCTCAACCACACGGAGGCGGCGAACTGGGCAGGGCAGTTCGCGGGCAAAGGCTACACGATCGTTCCCTGGGGGGAACCGACCGATCTCGTGGTGATCAACACCTGCTCGGTGACCCACCGGGCCGAGGCGCACTGCCGCAACACCGTGCGCCGCGCCCTACGCCAGTCGCCGGACGCTTTCGTGGTGGTGGCGGGCTGCTACGCCCAGTCGGGTCTCGACGCGCTCCGCGCGATCCCGGGGGTGGACATGATCGTCGGGACGGAGTTCAAGGAGAGCTTCCCCGACTACCTGGACCGGCCCCGGAAACTCCCGGAGCCGGTCGTGCTGCACTCCGCCCGGATTTCCCGGCATGAGTTCGAGGTTCCCTCCACCGGGCGCTACGACTCCACCCGCGCCAATCTGAAGGTGCAGGACGGCTGCGACTTCTTCTGCTCGTTCTGCATCATCCCCTACACGCGCGGCCGGGAGCGCAGCCGGCGCTTCGACGACCTGGTCCGCGAGGCGGGGGAACTGGCCGAGGCCGGCTACCGGGAACTGGTGCTCACCGGGGTGAACATCGGGCGCTACCGGAGCGGCCGGCGGACGCTCGCCGACGTTGCGGACCGGCTGGAGGAGGTGCCCGGGGTGCGCAGGATCCGGATCACCTCGATCGAGCCCACCACCGTCGAGGACCGCCTCCTCGAACGCATGGCCGCGCGCGGAGCGCTCTGCCGCTATCTCCACCTCCCGGTGCAGAGCGGCGACGACGGCGTGCTGGGCGGGATGGGCCGCCGCTACACCTTCCGGGACTATCGCGAGTTCGCGGACCGGGCGGTGGAGATGGTGCCCGGGCTCGGGCTCGGGACCGACGTGATCGTCGGGTTCCCCGGCGAGACGGACGACGCCTTCCGGCGCACCTGCGACCGCCTCGAAGAGTTGCCGTTCGCCTACTACCACGTGTTCAGCTACTCGTCGCGCGCCGGGACCCGGGCCGCGGGTCTCTCCGCACACCTGCCCCCCGAGGTGATCGCCGAGCGGAGCCGAACGCTGCGGGAACTCTCCGACCGGCGCCGGGACGCGTTCGCCCGCCGTCACCTGGGCGAGCGGGTGGAAGTCCTGTTCGAACAGCAGGACCGCTCGGGCCGCTGGACCGGCCTGACCGACTCCTACCTCCGCGTCGGAGTGGTCGCCGCGGAGCCGCTCGAGAACTGCCTCCGGGAGGTTCGGATCACCCGCGTCGCGGACGACGTGCCGGGCCTGGCGGTGGGGACGCTGGTCGCGGCGGACTGAGAAGGCGTTCCCGACCGTGCACGCCGTGAGGGCGGGTAGGGTTGCGCCGTGCGCGTCGCGGAGCGACGCGCGTGCCGGTCTGGCTCATCTTTAACAGTTTCGAGTCGTTTTCGGGCGGTTGGCGCGCGAAAGCGGTTGGGGGGCAACAACTCGTGTTGGCTTTTTGAGAATTCGTGGTGCCATATATGGGAATCGAATAGGTCTGATTATCG
>JAJDVI010000089.1 GCA_022826195.1 Acidobacteriota bacterium | reverse complement strand
GCGGCCCGGGCGGCGCGGCTCGCGGTGCTCGGAGGCGCGATCGTGCGCGATCCGGCGAGCGGCTGCCGGCACAACACCGCCCTGCTCCTCGATTCCGCCGGCGAGGAGCGGTTGCGCTACCGGAAGATCCACCTTCCCGACGAGGAGGGCTACTGGGAGGCGCACCACTACGAGCCGGGCGGCCGCCTGCACCCGCCGGTGGACGTCGGCGGATTCGGGGTCGGCGTGCAGGTGTGCTCGGACGCCAACCGGCCCCAGGGTTGCAATGCGCTCGCGGCGATGGGGGCCGAGGTGATCCTGGTGCCGCGCGCGACGCCCGCGGAGAGCTATCCGCGCTGGCGGCTCGTGCTGTGCGCGGACGCGGTGACGAGTTGCGCCTGGGTGGTGTCGGTGAACCGCCCCGCCGACCGGTCGGGGGGAGTGACCGGCGGACCGTCGATGGTCTCGGGCCCGGCGGGCGAGGTGCTGCTCGAGACCACGGCCCCGGTCGCCGTCGTCACTCTGGAGAGGGCCGCTCTCGAGCGGGCCCGGCGGGAGTACCCCGGCTATCTCGACGTGCGCGCGAAGGTCTATGAGCGGGCCTGGCGCGAGGTCGCCGGCGGGTAGGGGCCGGGCGCCGGATCAGTCGCCCCGCGGGCGGGAGGCGAGCGAGCCGGCGACGGCGATCCCGGCATTCAGGATCGCGCCCAGCAGTCCGGCGTGGACGCCGGCGATCTTCCCGTAGCCGGCGAGGGTGAGTCCGGCCGCCAGCAGGGTGCCGCCGATCACCCCCGCGAGCGCCGCCTTCGCCGAGAGCCGCGGCCAGGTGAGTCCGAGCACGAAGACCGGCGCGGCCTGCACCAGGAGCTCCATCTTGAGTTCGAGGAGCCCCCAGAGGCTGATGCGGGGGGTGAGGGCGATCGCGACCAGCACCCCCATGATGGCGAGCGAGAAGCCCTTCCCGATCCGGGTGATGCGGGCCTCCTCCACCGCCGCGCCGCGGCGAGCGAGCACCGGCGCCACGAAGTCCTTGGCGAGCATGGAGGACAGGGTGAGCAGCACCGAGTCGGCGGTGGACATGATGGCGGCGACCACTCCCACCACGGTCAGGATGGACATCCAGAACATCCACTCGGACTCGGACGCCCAGCCGCGCAGCAACGCCGGCAACACCTGGTCGGCGGCGACTCCGCTCAGCCCGCTCAGCCGCGGGAGCGCCAGGATGCCCACCAGGAAGACCGGCAGGGTGGTGAGGAAGGGGAGGAAGGCCAGGACGGAGAGCGCCTTGCGGAGCGACGCGCCGCTCCGGGCGGCGAAGATGCGCTGGATGGCCTGGGGATAGACGGCGCCCGAGAACCCGATCAGCAGCAGCGTGCTGGCCCAGGTGGCCTGCGTGACGGCGTCGGGCCGGAACGCCTTGGCCGGCTGGTTGTCGAGGACCCACGCGGTGGCCTCCCCGATGCCTTCACCCGAGAACACGGTCGCCGCCAGCAGGCCGCCGAGCCCGATCGCGAGCAGGATCCCCTGGAGACAGTCGGTCCAGGCGACCGCCCGCAGGCCGCCGAGGAGTTCGTAGCCGAGGATCGCCGCGGTCAGCACCAGCACCCCGGCCGCGTACGGGATGGCGCCGTCGGAGAGCCCGGCCACCACGTGCCCCATGGCCATGAGCTGGGCGAGCAGGTAGTTCGCGATGGCCGCCGCCATCACCAGGTTGGTCACCCGCGTGAGTCCGGGATGCCCGAACCGGTGGTCGAGCCAGTCCGCCGGGGTCACGAAGCGGTGGCGCTCGGAGGCGGCGCGGAGCCGCGGCGCGATCACGAGGTAGACCACGACGATGGCGAGCATGAAGCCGACGCTCATCACCCAGGGGAACCCGACCCGGTACGCCTCGCCGGGATAGCCCACCAGGGTGTTGCCGCTGTACTGGGTGGCGTAGAGGGTGAAGAGGAGCACCACGCCGCCGAGCCCGCGGCCGGCGAGATAGAAGTCGGCAAGCGATTCCGAGGCGCGGGCGGCGCGGGCCCGCAGGCCCAGGAAGGCCAGCACCGCGATGTACGCGGCGAGGGCGGCGACGACGGCCGATCCGAATCCCACGGGCCGTCAGTCCTTTCCGTCGTCCCAGAGCCGGCGGGCCGCGAACGAGACCAGGCAGCTCACCGCGAAGGTGCAGGCGAGGGAGATGACCGCCCAGGAAGGCAGTCCGAGGACGATGGAGGGCCTCCCGGCGCCGAACCACCACGGGATCGAGAACGCGTAGAGCGCCGCGATCGCCACGAAGAGCCAGGGGTGGCTCAGCGGGTCGCGCCGCAGCTTCATGCGTGGCGACGATACGGCAGTTTGCGGGCGAAACGGAAAGGCCTGCGGGATACTTCCCCGCCCCGGAGGTTCCCCATGACCCATCGCCTGCTCATCGCGCTCGCACTATCGGCCGGGATCGCGTTTCCCGCCATCGCGCAGGAACCGGACCTGGCTCTCGTCGGCGGCACCGTTCTGGACGTCCGCGAGGGGACCATGTCCCGCGCGAACGTCCTCGTCGGGGACGGCCGGATCCTCTCGGTGGGCGCCGAGACCCCGCCGGACGGCATCGAGAGCCTCGACGTCACCGGCAAGTTCGTGCTCCCGGGATTCATTGACGCCCATACCCACGCGACCCAGCTCTCCCAGGTGCGGCGCGCGCTCGAATCGGGGGCGACCACGCTCCGGAGCGCGAGCGTGGGCTCCTACCGCGACGTCGCCATCGGCCGGATGGTGGCGGCCGGGCACCTGGCGGGCCCCGACTACCTCGGGGCCGGGGTGTTCGTGACCCCGAACATCGGAGAAGCCCGGCTCGCCTCCGAGAGCCTCTACGGGATCGCGGACGACATCCGGAGTGACGAAGACCTCCGGATGCTGGTGCGGGTGAACGCCGAAAACGGCGTCCGGGCGGTCAAGACCCGGGCCACCGAGCGGGCCGGCCTGCCCAACACGGACCCGAGGAAGCAGGTCTTTTCCGAGGCGCAGCTCCGGGCCATCGTGGAGGAAGCCACCGCGCTCGGCATCCCGGTGCTTTGCCACGCGCACGGCGACGAGGGCGCCCGCGCCGCGGTGCTCGCCGGCGTCGCGAGCATCGAGCACGGCACCTTCCTGACCCGGGAGACGCTCCAGTTGATGGCGGAGCGGGGCACCGCGCTCGTCCCGACCTACACCACCCTCGTCGACCTCGACGAGCCGGGCGGGGACTACGACCACCCGGTGCTGACCCTGCGGGCGGACTTCATGGTGCCCCGCATGGAGCAGACGATGCGGATGGCGCAGGAACTCGGCGTTCGCCTGATCACCGGGAGCGACACCAGCTACGGCCCGGAGAGCGTGAGCCGCATCGGGGTGGAGGTCGCGAACTTCGTGAAGGTCGGGCTGAGCCCCATCGAGGCGATCCGGGGGGCGACCCTTTACAGCGCGGAGCTGCTCGGGATCGCCGAGGAGACCGGCGTGATCGAGCCGGGGAAGGAAGCCGACCTCATCGTGGTGGTGGAGGACCCCCTGGAGAACATCGCCGCGATCCAGGACGTGGTGGCGGTGGTCTCGAACGGCCGCCTGGCGGTGAACCGGCTTCCCTTCGAGGTCGTCGAATAGCGGCGGTTTCAGAGGCGGGCAGCCCGCTCCGTCACTCCTTCCGGTAAGCCCGTTCGATCCGCACCGGGGGCGTCAACCGCTGGGCCTCGTACGGGGCCGCGTGGATCGCGCGCACGACGTCCATGCCCTCGACCACGCGGCCGAACGCGGCGAACCCCTGTCCGTCAGGGTTCCGCATGCCTCCGAAATCGAGTGACGGCTGGTCCCCGACGCAGATAAAGAAGCTGTCGGTGGCCGTGTCCGGACCGGTGCGCCCCATCGAAATCGCGCCGTCCACATGCCTGAGTCCGGTCGCGCTGGTCCGCTCCAGCGCGATCGCCGGAAAGCCCTCCGCCACCGCATCGGGGTTGCGGCCTCCCTGGATGACCGCGATGCGGATGGCGTCGTCGGGCTGGTTCTCCGCGTGCACCGTGCGGAAGAAGGTGCCGCCGTCGTACTGCCCGCCGTCCAGGTAGCGGAGGAAGTTCGCCGCGGTGACGGGAGCCCGGCCGACGTCGACCTCCAGCTCGAAGGCGCCCATTTCGGTTTCGATGACGACCCGGACGGGATCGTCGGGTGGTGGTGCGGCGACTGCGACGCCGCCGGCTCCCAACGCCCAAGGGAGCAGGAGAGCGGCAATCGTCCGGCTGGGGGTGGTCTTCATGGATCTCCGCTGCGGTGTCCGCGCCCCCAAGGGTAACGGTGGCTCCGGCCATCCGCCGGTTGGCGTTCGGCGGCCGCTGGTACCGTGCGCGGCCCGGAGGTTCCTGCGAGTGCGTCTCATCCTCTTCTCCCTGCTGCTGGTCCCGGCGCTTCCCGCCGCCGCCCAGGAGGCCGATCTGGCGCTCGTGGGCGGCTCCGTCCTGGACGTCCGCGAAGGAGCGATGTCCTCCGCGAACGTCCTCATCGAGGATGGCCGGATCCTCTCCGTGGGTCCGGACGCGCCACCGGCGGGCGTCGAAACCCTGGACGTCAGCGGCAAGTTCGTGCTCCCGGGATTCATCGATGCCCACACCCACGCGACCGAGCTCTCCCAGGCGCGGCGAGCGCTGGAGTCCGGGGCGACCACGCTCCGGAGCGCCAGCGTGGGGTCGTATCGCGACGTGGCCATCGGCCGGATGGTCGCCGCCGGGCACCTCGACGGCCCCGACTACCTCGGGTCCGGGGTCCTGGTGTCGCTGGGCCTCGGCGAAGGCCGGCTCGCCTCCGAGAGCTTCTTCGGGATGCCGGCCGTCATCAGCAGCGACGAGGACCTCCGGATGCTGGTGCGGGTGAACGCCGAAAACGGCGTGCGGACGATCAAGACCGCGGCCACCGGACGGGCGGGCCTGCCCAACACGGATCCCCGGCAGGCGATCGCCACCGAAGCGCAGCTCCGGGCGATCGTGGAGGAGGCTTCCGCGCACGGCATTCCGGTCATGTGCCACGCGCACGGCGACGAGGGGGCCCGCGCGGCGGTGCTGGCGGGGGTGGCCAGCATCGAGCACGGCACCTTCCTGAGCCGGGAGACGCTGGAGCTGATGGCGGAACGCGGCACGGTGCTCGTTCCCACCTACACGACCGTCGTCGACCTCGACGAACCGGGCGGGGACTTCGACCACCCGCTCCTGGACGTCCGCGCCGACTTCATGAAGCCCCGGCTGGAGCGGACGATCCGGATGGCGCACGAGGCCGGTGTGCGGGTGGTCGCCGGGAGCGACACCCCCTACGGACCGGAGAGCGTGAGCCGGGTCGGCGTCGAGGTGGCCAACTTCGTGAAGATCGGGCTCAGCCCGATCGAGGCGATCCGGGGAGCCACCCTCTACGCCGCCGAACTGCTCGGCATCGCCGACGACACCGGGGTCGTCGAGCGGGGGAAGGAAGCCGACCTCATCGTGGTGGCGGAGGACCCGCTCGAGCACATCGCCGCGATCCAGGACGTGGTGGCGGTGGTCTCGAACGGCCGCCTGGCGGTGAACCGGCTTCCTTTCGGGGTCGAGTAGCCGCGGCGCCCGTCTAGACTCCCTTCGTGTTGAACGGAACGTGCATCTCGGTTGCGGACACCGAGACCCAGGCTGAAATCCGGCGGGCCGTCCGGGAGTTCGCGGCGGCCGAAATCCTCCCCCATGCCTCCCGGTGGGACGAAGAGGAGTCGTTTCCCGGAGAAACCGTCCGGAAACTGGGGGAACTCGGATTCCTGGGCCCGATCTTCCCGGAGCGGTACGGCGGGGCTGGTTTCAACTACACCGAGTACGCAGTGCTGGTCGAGGAGCTGGCGCGCGCCGACGCCTCGGTCGCGATCACGGTGGCGGCCCACGTTTCGCTCGCCGCGAACCACATCTACGAGCAGGGAACCGAGCAGCAGAAGGCGAAGTTCCTGAAGCCGCTGGCGTCGGGAGAGGCGCTCGGGGCCTGGAGCCTGACGGAACCGGCCGCCGGGAGCGACGCGGGCGGGACCCGCACCACCGCGGTCCGCGACGGTGACGACTGGATCCTGAACGGGAGCAAGACCTTCACGACCAACGGCTCGCACGCGGACATCGCCATCTGCATGGCTTCCACCGATCCGGACCTCAAGACCCACGGGATCTCCGCCTTCATCGTGGAGCGCGGGACTCCCGGATTCCGCGCCGGCCGGAAGGAAAGGAAGCTCGGCCACCGGGCGTCGGACACGTCCGAGATGGTGTTCGAGAACTGCCGGGTACCGAACGAGAACGTGCTCGGATCGGTCGGCGCCGGCTTCATGGCGGCGATGAAGGTTCTCGACGGGGGCCGGATCAGCATCGCGGCCCTCTCGCTCGGCATCGCCGTGGCGGCCTTCGAATGCGCGACGGCCTACGCGCGGGAGCGGCGTCAGTTCGAGCGCCCGATCAGCGACTTTCAGGCAGTGCGGTTTCCGCTGGCGGATTCCAAGGTCGAGATCGAGGCGTCGCGTCTGCTCATCCAGCGGGCCGCGGCCCTGAAGGACTCCGGTGCCACGACGACGAGCGAATCGGCGATGGCCAAGCTGCACGCCAGCGAGACCGCGGTCCGGGTGACGAACCGGGCGGTGCAGGTGCTGGGCGGTTACGGCTACACCCGGGACTACCCGGCCGAGCGCTACCTGAGGGACGCCAAGCTGATGACGATCGGAGAGGGCACCTCGGAGATCCAGAGGCTGATCATCGCCCGGCCGTTCCTCGGGCGGATCGGCGCCTGACCGCCCACGGGAGACCGGCCCGCCGTGGCAACGGACCGCTCCGGCGAACCGTTCGGGGATGTCGCTGCCGGCGACGCCCGCGCCCTGGCGCGCGCCATCACCGCCGTGGAGGTCGGCGACGACGCCGCCAGGGCAGCGGCGCTCGCGCTCGATTGGCCGGACCGGGCCCGGGTCATCGCCCTGACCGGCCCGCCGGGGGTCGGAAAGAGCGAGCTGGCGAATCGTCTGGCGGGGTCGCTCGCGGAAGCCGGCCTTCGGGTCGCCGTGCTGGCGGTGGATCCCTCGAGCCCCGAAACGGGAGGCGCGCTGCTCGGCGACCGGGTGCGATTCACCGGCGACTCGGACGCGGTCTTTTTCCGGAGCATGGCGGCGCGCGACGGGGAAGCGGGTCTGGCTCCCGAGGTCCCGGCGGTACTACGGCTGCTGGCCGCCGGCGGCGCGGAGCGCATCCTGCTCGAAACGGCCGGCGTGGGGCAGGGTGACCTTGCGGTCCTGCGCCTCGCCGATCTCGGAATCGCGGTCACCGCGGTCGGTCTTGGAGACGCGGTGCAGGCCGCCAAGGCGGGACTCTTCGAGGTGGCCGATTTCGTGGTGGTGAACCAGGCGGACCGGCCCGGCGGGGAGGCGATGGCCGCTTCCTTCCGGGCCCTTCGGGCAGGTCCCGTGTTTCTGACCTCGGCGCGCGACGGTACGGGGGTGGAGGATCTGAGAGCGGCGGCGGAAGTGGAACTCGAGGCGCGTCCCCCGCTGGATCGTTCCGGGACGCCGGAAGCGGACGGGTCGAGGGTGGGAGCGCCGGGTCCGGCGATCCGGCTGCACCACGTCGGCATCGCGGTGAAGGACGGGAGTCGGGCGGCGGAGCTCTGGCGAACCCTGCTGGGGCTCCGCGAAACGGGCCGCTACCGGGTGGACGAGTTCGGGGTCCTGGCGCTCTTTCTGGCCCCGGAGGGTGAGCGGGCGCCGGTCGGGGGTCTCCTCGAGCTGCTGGAGCCCACGACCGCGGACAGTCCGGTCACCCGCTACCTGGATCGCCGCGGCGAGGGGCTTCACCACGTGTGTTTCGAGGTCGAGGACATTCACGAAACGCTGGTGGCTCTCGCCGCGCGCGGCGTACGGCTCGTGGACCGTGAGCCGCGCCGGGGAGCGGGCGGACACCTGGTCGCCTTCATCCATCCGGCGAGTGCCGGCGGGGTCCTGCTCGAGTTGAAACAATCCGACGACGGCCCTCCATCGGACTAGGAACCACCGGGTAGTCTTCGTACCCATGAAACCCGCACTCTCCTTCCGGCGCGACCTGCTGATGCTTGTCGGCGGCGTCCCGGTCGCCTATGCGTTCGGACTCTGGGTAGGGTCGCTGGGCCTCGGGGCCGCCCGTTGGTTGCTGCCGCTGCTGCTCGCGGGGCCGGCGATTCATGCACTCTGGCGGTATCTGGGGGAGGGACGCCGTGCGGAGGCGGTGCGGCTGATGCTCGGCTGGGCGGCCGCGCTGGCCGTCTTCGGACCGATCGCGATGGCTGTCGCGCCGGCTGCCGCGGAGGCCGCGGTGTTCCGGGGCGCCTCCTACAGCGACGAGATGATGGCCTGGCTGGCCAACGGGGAAGGCGCCGAAGGGGACATCCGGCTCTTCCTGCCGATCCATCTGCAACGGCTGGCGATCTTCGTGCCGCTCTCCCTGGTGAGCGGCGGCGCGCTCGGACTCCTGATGGGCGCGGTGATGCTGAACTTCATGGACTTCTTCGTGGCCTCGTACGCCCTGGCGGCCAGCGGAGTTCCGTCGGCCCTCGCCTGGTTCCCCTGGGCCCTCTGCCGGGTGGCCGCGTTCGTGATCCTCGGGGTCGTCTGCGCCGAGCCGCTGGTCCGGCGGCTCGGAAAGGTGAGCGCGCCGATCGAACCAGGGCGGCGCGGGCTCCTCTATGTGGCGGGCGGACTCCTGGTCGCCGACGTGGCGCTCAAGGCCGCGCTCGCCCCCCTGTGGGGACGCTTCCTGGCGGGCTTTCTCTAGGAGCGCCGACCTCCGGCTGGCATCGCCGACCGTACGGAGGCGAAACGCACGCCGCCGATCGGGAAGAAGGGCGCGCACCGGCCTGGAACGCCGGTCTCCAGACTCATCTTTAACAGTTTCGAGTCGTTTTCGGGCGGTTGGCGCGCGAAAGCGGTTGGGGGGCAACAACTCGTGTTGGCTTTTTGAGAATTCGTGGTGCCACATATGGGAATCGAATAAGTCTG
>JAJDVI010000052.1 GCA_022826195.1 Acidobacteriota bacterium | reverse complement strand
CGGGGGCCGGGGGGGGGGCTTCCCACGCCGTCCGGGCGGCCGGGGGGGGGGTTGGGGGGTGGGGGGGGGGGGGGAGCCCCGCGCGTGCCGGGCCCCACCAGGAGAACTGCCCGGAGTCGGCGTTCCAAGCCGGCGCGTCATCCTGTCGGTCTGGCAACCGGGATTTCAAGCCGTGGGCGCCATCGTGCAGGAGAGCGTTCCAGCCGGTGGTGCCATCCTGGGGGAAAGCTGCTGAACCGCCTGCGGCCCGGCGGGCCGCGGTGCCGGCCTGAAGGCCGGCGGTCCCGGACTGCGCACCATGCGGGCGGGCGGATTCGTCCCGCCGCCCGTCTGCGGCGGGCTGTGCCGGCTGTAGCCGGCGTTCCCATCCGGGAGGATGATCGGTGGTCGGTTTCAGCCTGGTCCAATGGCTCGCGCCGCGGGCTATGCTGGCTCGCACGTCGCTCCCACCGGTTCCCCTTTCGTCTTTTTCCGAGCCTGAACTGTGCCGGGAGCGGAGGTGACCGCGACCCGCCGGAGCCGGCCGAAGTTCACCCGGGAGGCGGCAACCCGACTGTGGCTGCACCGGCAGGGGTTCGGCCGGCCCCGCGGCGCGACTTCACTCGGCGCCGCGGCCTTCGTCGACCACCTGGAGCGGACGGGCGCCCTCCAGCTCGACAGCGTGAACGTCGTGGACCGGGCGCACTACCTGACGCTCTGGAGCCGGTTCGGCTCGTACGACCGCTCGAAAGTGGACCGGTGGGTGTACGGAGACCGTCTCGCGTACGAGTACTGGGGACACGAGGCCTCGATCCTTCCCATCTCCCATCTCCCGCTCGGGCGGCGGCGCATGCGGCGGTTCCCGCCCGCGAGCTGGTCGGGACGCGCCTGGTGGGACCGATACGCGACCTCGACGGCGTCGAAGCGGCGGGTGCTGCGGCGGCTGCGCGCGGAGGGGCCGCTGGAGAGCGCCGACTTCCAGCGGCAGCCGGCCGAACGCGGGAAGAAGACGGACTCGCTCGGGTGGGGCCGGAAGGAGGACAAGCGCTCGCTGTCGCTGCTGTGGCACGACGGCCGCGTCGCGGTGAGCGGGCGGCGGCACTTCCGGTGCATCTACGACATGGCGGAGCGCGTCTACCCCGCCGGACCGGCCGCGTCGCTCACCGAGTACCACGACAGTTGGCTCCTGACCGGCCTCTCGGGGTGCGGGATCGCTCCGCAACGACACCTCGTCAACTACTTCACCGCGCCGGCACTCAACGCGGCGGAGCGGTGCCGGGTCATCGCCCGCAACCTGCGGAAGAAACGGATCGTCGAGGTGGAGGTGGAGGGGCTGCGGGGGCCCTGTTACGCCCGGCCCGAACACCTCGAGGCGATCGACCGGCTGCCCGAGCCGGCCGGGACCACGCTGATCTGCCCCTTCGATTCCCTGCTCTGGCAGCGAAAGCGCGCGGCCGAACTTCTCGACTTCGAGTACGCCGTGGAGATCTACATCCCGGCCGCGAAGCGGAAGTACGGCTACTACGCGTTGCCGATCCTTCACGACGGGCGCCTCGTGGGGCGACTCGACCCGAAGCTCCAACGGGACCGCGGGCTGCTCGAGATCCGGGCTCTGCACATGGAGCCCGACTGTGCCGTGGGCGCGGACTTCGGGGTCAGGCTGGACGATGCGATCGGGGACCTCGCAAGGTTCGTTGGGGCTACGGATGTCCGCATGCCCTGAAGGCCGGCGGTCCCGCCGCCCGCCTGCGGGCGGGCTGTGCCGGCTGAAGCCGGCGTTCCGAGCCCCCATCCCCCGTTGACAGTCTTGAAGGCGGTCCCGTAGGCTCGATTCCCCAACTTGACGGATTGGAGGTAACCCCATGGTCCTGAATCGCCGTTCGACCCGGATCCTGATTGGCGCCGCGCTCGCGCTGCTGGCGGCGGGCGCCGCCACGGCCCAGCCCTACACCTGCGAAGAGGTGATGGTGCCGATGCGCGACGGCACCCAGCTCGCCACCGACGTGTACATGCCCAACAACCAGGGCGACGGTCCGTGGCCCGTCATCCTCGAGCGGACGCCGTACAACAAGGGCGACTGCGCGCACCGGTTCGCGCCCTATTTCGCCCAGCGCGGTTACGTCGCGATCGTCCAGGACGAGCGGGGCCGCTACAACTCGGAGGGCACCTACCACTGGCTGCTCGACCAGGCGTGGCACGAGCGTCAGGACGGCTACGACACCATCGAGTGGGCGGGCACCCAGCCCTGGTCCACCGGGAAGGTGGGGACGCAGGGGCTCTCGTTCACCTGCTTCAACCAGTACCTGACCGCGCCGACCCGGCCGCCGCACCTGGCCGCCATGTTCTGCGCGCACTCGGCGTCGAACGCCTACAAGGACCTCTACTGGGCGGGCGGCGCGCTCCACATGATCATGCCGACCTGGCTGCTGTCGCAGAACGATATGGTGCAGCCGGTGCCGCTCGACGATCCCGGGCGGCGGACCGGCTACGTCGGCGCCGACCAGGCCTGGCTGCAGTGGCACCACCGGCGGCTCGAGACCGAGGCGCCGATGGGCCGGAGCATGCTCACCCGCATGATGACCGACATGATCGAGAACCCGTACTACAACGACTACTGGCGGCAGTACGCGGTGGACGAGCAGTGGGACCAGATCGACACCCCGATCATGCACTACGCGAGCTGGTACGACCGGTACCCGCACTCGCAGGTCGGGCACTTCAACGGCATCCAGGCCGAGGGCATGGCGAATGCCCGCGACACCCAGCGGTTGTTCATCGGACCCTGGCTGCACGGGGCCGGCCTGATCAACGCGCGGGTGATCGGCGATCTCGACTTCGGGCCCGAGGCGGCCATCGACTACAACGCGCTGCGCCTGCGGTGGTTCGACTACCACCTGAAGGGCATCGACAACGGCATCATGGACGAGCCGAAGGTGAGCCTCTTCATCATGGGCGCGAACACCTGGCGCCGGGAGAACGAGTACCCGATCGCCCGCGAGGTGCTGACCGACTACTACTTCCGGGCGGAGAAGGCCGACTCGATCGACTCACTCAACGACGGGACCCTGTCCACCGAGGCGCCGGGAGACGAGGTGCCCGACACCTACGAGTACGACCCCCGCGACCCGGTGCTGTCGATCGGCGGCGACCTGTTCATCCAGCCCATGGGCGCGCGCGACAACCGGCCCGCCGACCGCCGCAGCCTGACCTTCACCACGCCGGTGCTCGAAGAGGACACCGAGGTCACCGGGATGCCCACCGTGGAGCTCTGGGCCTCATCCAGCGCAGTGGACACCGACTGGACGGTCACGATCACCGACGTGCATCCGGACGGCTACTCCCAGACCCTCCGCCAGAACATCCTGCGCGCGCGGTACCGCGAAGGCGACGAGGCCCCGGTCCTGATGACTCCGGGCGAGGTCTACAAGTTCACGATCCAGATGTATCCCATCTCGAACCTCTTCAAGGCCGGCCACCGCATCCGGATGACGGTGTCCAGCAGCTCCTTCCCGAAGTGGCTGCCGAACGGCAACACCGGCCGCGAGATGGACGAGGACATGCCGGTGGTCATCGCGAACAACACGATCTACCACGACGCCGACCATCCCTCGAAGGTCATCCTGCCGATCATCCCGGCGGGACCGGGGGCGGGTCCGGGCCGCCACTGACGCCGGCTGGAGGATCGGGGGAACCGCGGGACCCGCACCTGCGTGGTGGCGGCGCCCGCGGGCTCAGACCGGGAGCACGCGCAAGGAGGACTGGTGCCTTCTGGGGACGAGTCCCTTCAGGCCGCCGTCAAACGTCGTCAACCGACCGGACCGCTGGATCGCGGTGCCCAGCAGCACGGCGTCCGTGACCTGCCGGTAGCCCTGGAGACGCGCGCTGACCGACTCCGGCAGCTCGCTGATGGAGTGGTCCAGCGGCCAGAAGCGATGGGAGCCCAGCCCGGTGAGGCCTTCCAGAACCCCAATGGCGTCGAGAGCGGTGACCGTGTGGTGGACGGCCGCGCGGTTGCAGGAAACGCGCACAAAACCTGCCTCCGTCAACAGGCAGGTCGCCCAGCCGGCATCCCGATCCGCATCGAACCATGCCCACGCGGCGTCGTGATGCACATGATTGGGCCAGGCAAGCGCGACCAGGACGTTCACGTCCGGAAGCGCAATCAAGGCCAGTCGCCCAGGGAACGATGGACGTCGTCGTTCGTGATGGGACCGGCATCGCGATCCACCGCAAACACGGCCACCCGCTCCCGCTTGCGCTGAGCGACGGCGGCATTGCTCCGGAAACCGCGACGCGCCAACTCCGACAGCGCTCGACCTACGCTTACGCCGTTCCGCTCGGCGAGCGCTCGCGCCACCGACAGCACATCGTCATCGATCGTTACCGTGGTTCGCATTGGTGCACTATAGCATTAAGTCATCATAACATCACAACATCATAAGAACGGAGCGAATCTGACGCACCCCGAGTGCGGCGTCAACCCGGGATGGCCGCCACTGACGGCGGCTCCGGGTCGCGGGCAGCCGCGGACCCGGACCGGGAGGACGCGCCGCGGGGCCTGGTCTACTCGATCGGCGCGAGGAGTTCCGGCGCGGTCACGAGTTGCCGGACTCCGTGCGACTTCGTCTCCTCGAAGACGTTGCCCGACGCGGCCCAGCGGTGGAGGGAGCCTATGTCCAGCTTGGCGCACTGCGGGCGCACGTTCCAGGTGACCCGGACGGGAGAGCAGGTGCTCTGGTCGTAGGAGGGGCCGGTGGTCGAGCCGCGGAACAGCACCGGTTCGCCGGTGTTGGAGGGGATCATCCTGGCCTGATGCAGGCCGCCGGCCATGTTGCCGCCGTAGGCCATCGTCGTGAAGTCGAGCGCTTCCGCATCGTTGACGACGAGGAACACCTGCGCCTCCACGCGGAGGAGCGGGTTCTCGCAGGCTTCGGGGACGCACGAGCCGAGCCCGACGCCCGGCGCCGCGTCGCACGAGGTGTGGACCCAGTGGACCTCGATCGTGTCCCCCGGGGCTACGCCGCCGTAGGCGCCCTCGGCGGGCTCGAGCTCAGCGGGGGTGAGGTCCGCCGTTTCGTTGCAGGCGTAGCCGCCGTCCTCGGCGTCGCTCACGAAGACGCTGAATCCCGGACCCTTGTGCTCCGCGTTGGTGTGCGTGTGGAGGTTGCAGAGGTTCAGCTCGCCGGCCGCGGGCGCCAGCGGGAACATGTCCGCATTCAGCCCCGCCGGATCGGCGATGTCCCGCGGTGTCTGCGGCCCCATGTCGAGGCACAGCGCCTCCTCCGCCGCTGGAGCTGCGTCCGCCGCGGCGGCGGGGTCCGAGCCGCCCGCTTCGGGCGCCGGGTCGCCACCGCAGCCGGCGGCGAGCGGGGTGAGCAGGATGACGGGAAGGATGGCGTGACGCATGGGGCCTATCGTATTCAAATCGCGCCGAGCCCTGCCGATCCGCCGGCTAGGAGGCCGCCGCCGTGACCGGCCGCAGCACCCGGCGGCAGCGCTGCATCCAGAAGTCGTACCGCGCGATGCTCTCGTCGTCGATGGCGTTCACGTCCAGCGAGCGGAGGCGGCCTTCCTGAACCCACAGCGCCTGCCACGCGGGGTAGTGCTCGTCGCAGGTGTCCGTGAGCGACTCGGAGTCGAGGCCCGCCAGGCCGTTCCGGACGGCGCCCAGGCCGTCGCCGGTGGTGTCCCCGCCGTCCATCGCGACGGACACGAAGACGCTCATCACGTCCATGCAGTCGCCGAACGCCGCCTCCGTGGCGCGCGGGCCGGTCTCCGGGCGGAGCTGGATGGGCAGCCGGGCCACCGCCCCTTGCGACTGGTCGCGGCAGGCGGCGCGCACCGGATCGGAGCGGCCCGGCAGGCGGTCCAGCTCGGCGATGGTGTGCTCGGCCCGCATCGCGAAGTTGGCGCACCCGAACCCGAGGACCAGTCCCAGTGGCAGCAGGTATTTCATGATGGTCCCTCCGTGAGGTAGCCGGTCAGAAGTAGTACTTCATGGCCAGCGCGACTTCGCGGTATCCGAGGCCGCCGAGGTCGATGTCCACCGCGAACGGGGTCACCCCGTCGGCCTGGACCGGCGCGTGGCTGCGGATCAGGTCGTACTCCGTGGTGGTGGTCAGCTCCCGGAAGCGCCCCCAGCGGACCTTGATGCCCACGATGAGCTCTCCCAGGTTCATGTCGAGCCCGGTGATGAGCTGGAACCCCGGGGACCAGCCGCTGATCTCGGCGTTCAGCAGGTTGGCGGTCCCGGCGGCCGCGCGCTTCGCGTCCTCCGGCCAGTCGGGGACGAACTCGATGGCCAGGTAGTCCGGCTCCGGCTTGCGGACGAAGCTCGCCGCGTAGTGGGCCTCGATCTGCGCCAAACCCACCCCGGCGCCCACGTAGGGCGTCCAGCGCGTGCGGTTCTCGTAGTCGTAGTAGAGGTTCAGGAAGCCCTCGTCGGCCCGCACGTCGGAGAGCGTCTCCAACGGGGCCGTCGCCCATTCGGCCCGCTTGCCGCTCAGGGCCTCGTTGCCGTCGGCCACCTTGATGGGCCGGGTGTCCCGTCCGTGACCCCGCATCCGGAAATCCAGCTCGAAGCGCAGCGCGCCGAAGGAGAGGCCGACCGTGGAGCCGTAGCCGAACCCGGTGCCGACGTCGAAGGAGTTCGTGATCGCCGGGGCCGCTTCGCCGGCGTCGCAGGTGGGGTCGTCCGGAGGCGCCAGCCACTCGGGATAGAGGAGCCGGTCGCAGCGCGTCGGGTGGTTCAGGAACGTCTGGGAGGACGTCGCCGTCCGGGCTCGGGGCCCACCCTCCTCGAACCCGATGTAGAAACGCTGCGCCATCGCGTCGCTGCCGGCCCCGAGGAGCACCGCGCCGACGGCGAACGCGGCGAGGAACCGCGCACCAGTGATCCCGGGCATTCGAAGTTGACCCGACCAGCCCGGCCGCGAGGCCGATCACGCTGGTCTCTCTCCTTCTACGCGCGCCGCCCGGGAAAGTTACAGACGGACGAGCCCGGTGGACCGGCCCGCTTCGGGCGCCGCCCGCGCCGCTATCGGCGCTCGGCCGTGGCGGCGTCGAGATAACGGTGGCCCGCGACGACCGAACGGTGGGCGATCACCCGGTAACGCCCGCCGGAGGTCTCGGCGGTGACCTCTTCCGACCGCCGTTCAGCCGGCGCGCCCGACCGGTCGCTCCATGCCTCGGTCAGGACCCGTCCGGTCATGGTGTCGGGAGGGTCCAGGCCGAGCAGGGCGAGAAAGGTGGGGACCAGGTCGGCGTTCGACGATGGGAGTTCGACCGTGATCCCGGAGCGCAGATCGGGGCCGGCCGCGATCAGGACATTGTGAATGTCAAACGGACTGGTGCTCCCGTGGCCCGCGGCGCCGCCGGAAGCCGAGGTCCCGCGATAGCCGTGTTCGTTCGCGGCATCGGTCCAGGCCGGCGAGTAGAGGACGTCGGCCGCCCGCGGGTGGTCGAGCCGGGCGAGGTCCAGCGGGAGCGTGCCGGGCACCGACCCGTCCCGGGTGAAGATCGCCCCGACCCGAGCCGCGGCCTCGAGCGCCTCGACGACGTGGGCGATGGTCGCCGGGTCCCCGTCGCGGACGTAGATCGCGCCGCCCCCGGTCACGATGCGCGGGGAACCGTCCGGCAGTTGGGCGGCGAAAGGAGCGAGCAGCGCCTCAAGGTCGACGGCGCCGGTGTGGGTCGAGAAGCCGTGGTCCGAGGTGACCCAGATGTTGAAGTCGTCCAGCCGGCCGGCGGCGCGCAGCCGGCGCTGGAGCCGTCCCAGTTCTGCGTCCGCCCCGCGGACCGCCTCCATCGACGTCGGGTGTCCAATGCCCAGGGAGTGGGCGGTGGTATCGGGCTCGGTCAGCCAGATGACGGTGACCGCCGGATCGACGTGATCGAGTCCCACCTCAAGGAACGAGTCCACGATGTAGCGATTGCGCCCGTGCCGGGGAATGGCCCCGGGTGGCGGGGGCCCGAGCCTTTCCCGTACCGCGTCACCGAGCGCCTCGGGCAGGGCGTACTCGTGGTGGATGATGCCGCCGCCCGCAACCCGGTGGTTCAGTAGAAAGGACGAGCCGGCGGAGCCCGCGCTGACCACCAGCATCCGGCGCCCGGCCTCCTCGAGGCGCTCTCCCAGAGTCGGCGCGGTGAGCAGGCGCCCCGCTTCCGCTTGCTCGATCCGGAGGAGGTCGCTCCGGTCCGCGGTGTTCAGGAAGCCGGCCGGGTCGACGTTCGGGAAGAACACCGTGTTCCCCATGAGTCCGTGGGTCTCGGGGTAGGCGCCGGCCGAGATGGAGGCGGCGTTGACGCGGGTGACCGTCGGATAGACGGCATGGTGGTCGGAGAAGACCACTCCGCGTGCTCCGAGAGCGTGGAGGTTCGGCATCCCGGCGGGGGTGACGTAGTCCGGCCGCAGTCCGTCGATGACGATGAGCAGATGCCGGTTTCGCGGCCCTTCGCGCGGTTCGGAACCGGGATCGTCCGGCGCGCCTCCGCAGGCGACGAGAAGCGCCAGCGCGCTGCCCGCCCACGCGCTCCGGGACCGGGTCAAACGCTGCCTCATCTCCTTCGCAGATCATAAGGACGGAGCGGCCGCGCCCGGCAAGCGATCCTCGATCGCTTACCGGACCGCCCGCATCGGCGCCGGGACCGCCGTCGCCTGCGCGTCGCGGCAGGCGCTCGTCCGCCGGTGCCCGATCCACGCCGAGATCCCGAACGCCGCCGCGCCGAGCAGGCCGCTGAGCGTCTCGTCCCGCTGATCCTCCCCGTAGTTCGCCACCTTCACGAGGGTGGTCAGCAGCACGACCGCGTCCACGATCGGCCACGTCCGGCTGCCGGTGCAGGGCACGCCATCCTCGTAGCGCCCGGCCGGGTCGTGGTCGGCCTCGCCCACGCTCGGCGGACCGTCGACCAGCGCTATCGAGCAGCTTCCGGCGACCATCGCGAAAGCGAGACCGGCCGCCGCCAGCCATCGGACGGGGCCTCGTCGGCGGAACATCCCGCTGCCTAAGGCCAGAGCCAGCCGAAGACGCCCCCGGTGAGCAGGCCGTAGATCACCCCGTCCGCCATCGTACGGAACGTGTAGCCCCAGCTCCGTCCCCACCAGATGGAGGCCTGGAGGACCGCGAGCGAGTACCCGGCGAAGGCGACCGCGCCGACCACCCGGAACACCTCGCCGTACTCCGCGCCGATGCTGAGCGTGGATCCCGCCACGTAGGCGGCGACCGCGCCGACCGCCAGCGAGAAGCCGAACCACATCACGAGGCTCTTGCCCATCCGCATCGGCTCGTTCGGCAGCACGGTCATGATCGCCACCGGCCCCTCCTTCGTCTTCTGGTCGAACTCGGGGGTGTTCATCTCGTTCGCGTGGCCGTGGGGCATCACGTAGTCGCCGGGCGGGATCGCGAACGGCCGGAGCGCGTCGGCGACCTTGCGCTCGTCGGGGATCGCCCCGACGTCGTTCTTGTGGAGACCCAGCATCATGTGGATCACGGAGCTGGCGAGGAACACGGCGACGGCGGCGAGGAGGATCGGCAGCCAGAGGGAAAGGACGGTCATCATGGGCGGTCTCCGGGGAAGGTGGGCGCGGGACGCGCGGCGGGCGGCCTGCGGTCTCCGATCATGTCACCGGGAGGCGACGGCAGTTTCGTCGTCGCGGGCCAGCGACGACACGATGCGGTCCACGACCGCCTGCAGGTCGAGGCGCCCGTCCCGGTTGGTCTGCACCGCGACGGTCACGCCCGATGCGGCGTAGTGCCGGACGTGGGTGCGGTAGCCGGGCCACCTGCCGCCGTGGCCGAACGACGCCCCGCCGTCGTACACGAAGAGCCCGAAGCCGTAGTGCCAGTCCGGCCGCGCCGGATCGCGCCAGCCGCCGGCGAGCATTGCGTCGAGGGATTCCGGCCGCACGATCCGCCCCTCCGCGAGCGCCCCGTGGAACTCGGCCAGCATTGTCGGATTCGTGGTGAGTCCGCCACCCGTCCACTCCGAGGACGGATCGAACTTCATGGTGCCGTCGTCCCTCAGGTTGCGGGCGCCCCTCGTGTAGCCCGGCGTGATGCCCGGCAGCGCCGACCGGTCCTGGAGTCCGATCTCGTCGAGGCCGTGGGGCTCGAGGATGCGCTCGCGCAGCAGGTCGTAGTAGGGACGCCCCGCCGCCGCCTCGATCACCCGTCCCAGCACCAGGTAGCCGGCGTCGGTGTAGGCGTAGCCCCGGCCCGCCGGATACCGCGGTTTCCGGCCGATGAAGCCGATCAGTTCCTCGGGCTCGAAGCGGCCGCCGCGGCGGATCGCGCGCCAGACCATCCGGACCCGGAACCGCATGGTGCCCGGATAGTCGCCGAGTCCGGCGGAGTGCGAAAGCAGGTGGCGGACGCGGATGTCATCGGCGTTCGGGAGCCGCCGGTACCAGTCCCGGTCGCCGAGCCACTTCGAAGCCGGGTCGTCGAGCGACAGGACACCGTCCTCGACCAGCAGCATCGTGAGCGCCGCCACGAAGGTCTTGCCCGTGCTGCCCCCGGGCATGCGCACGCGGTCGTCGAGCGGGAGGTTCGCCTCCCGGTCCGCCAGACCCACCGCGGCGCGCACGACGCGCCCGTCGGGGAAGCGGACCGCCGCCCGGAGGCCGGGCATCTTCCGTTCGGCCCGGGTCTCCTCAAGGATCGCCGCCAGCGCCGCCTGGTCTTCTGCCGCCGCGGCTCCCGGGGCGGCGACGAGGAACGCCGCCACGCCGAATCGGGACCACCGGCATCGCGTCATCACCGGCGACAACGATTCCGGCCGGCGGTTCGTTCCGCCGCCGGCGGCCGGCTACTTCGCCGGTTCGGCGCGGCGGCGGGCGAGCACCAGGGGCCGTGCGATCTCGTTGAACGCGAGGAGCAGCGCGTCGAACTGCATCCGCTTGTTGCCGTAGGAACGGTACATGTCGCGGTCGGCCTGCTCGACGAGCAGGAGCGCCCTGGCGAAGGCCCCCTCCGGGGCGAGCGCGGCGATCTTCTGCAGCCGCTCCGGGTCGCCGGAGAGAGCCGCGCCGCCCGACCGCAGGGCCGCGAGGTCCCGGAGGGTGGCGCGGAGCAGCACCAGCACCGTCGCCAGCTCGTCGAGCTGGCCCGACTTGCGGTTCCGGGGAGCCGCCCTCGTGAAGCGCTCGGTCAGCTTCGTGCGCGCCGGCGGAGGAATGCCCCGGCCGACCACGGCCGCGATCCGCTCGGCCTCCTCCGCCAGGGGCAGGAGCCGGTCCCGGGGCAGCGCGAGCGCCCGCTGGAGATCCCCGCGCGCGGCGGCCGCGGCCACCGCCGCCTCGTCGGGCGCGTAGTCGTGCTCCTCCCGGAGGCGGGCGGCGACCTCCGGGGTCGTGGGCGCGGCGAAGCGCCAGCGCTGGCAGCGCGAGACGATGGTGGGCAGCAGCGCGGCCTCCGACCGGGCGCAGAGGATGAGCCCGAGCCAGGCGTGCGGCTCCTCGAGCGTCTTGAGCAGCGCGTTCGCCGCCGGCGGGTTCATGGTGTCCGCGGCCTCGATCACGAGTACCCGGCGGCGTCCCTCGAAGGGGTGGGTGCGGGTCCCGGCGATGGCCTCGCGGATCTCGTCCACCCGGATCGGCTTGCCGCGCTCCGGCCGCAGGACCCGCACGTCGGGGTAGGGGCCGGCCGCCGGACCCGTCCACTCGCCCGCCCCGGCGCCGGCCCGCGCCGCCGCGTCGGTGTGGAGGATCCGCTGGTGCAGCACCCGGGTGGCCTCGGACTCCGGATCCTGGCCGGCGCTGTTCACGATGGCCGCGAGCGCGATCGCCGCTTCCACGGTGGGCGCCCCGGAAGGCCCGGTCAGGAGCAGGCTCTGCGGCAGCCGGCAGCCCGCCGCCAGGGCGGCGAGGCGCGGAAACGGCGGGCCGATCGGGAAGGAGGACACCGCCTACCGGAGGCGGGCGGAGACCGCCGCCCACGCCGCCTCGAACACCTTGTCTGGCGTCTGGTCCGCGGGGATCACCACCACCCGCTCCGGCTCCTCGCGCGCGATCCGCAGGAAACCCTCGCGGACGCGCCGGTGGAAACGTTCCGCCTCCTGCTCGATGCGGTCGGTCCCCTTGAGGCGCGAGAAACCGGTGGCGACCGGCAGGTCGAGCACCAGCGTCACGTGCGGGCGGAGGCCGCCGGTGACCGCTTTGTCCACGGCCAGGATCCGCTCCAGCGGGAGTCCCCGGCCGCCGCCCTGATACGCGAGCGTCGAGTCGGTGAAGCGGTCGGTGATCACCACCTCCCCGCGGAGGAGCGCCGGCCGGATCACCTCGGCGAGGTTCTGGGCCCGCGCCGCGAAGAAGAGGGCGAGCTCGGTCTCGGGAGCAAGCGGTCCGTCGCCGTGGAGCAGCAGTTGGCGGATCACCTTGCCGGCCGCGGTGCCTCCCGGTTCCTCGGTCAACGTGACCGGGCGTCCCTCGCGGCGCAGCCGGGAGGCGAGACGCTGGGCCAGCGTGGACTTGCCGCCGCCCTCGACTCCCTCGACGCTCAGGAAGAGCGCCGAAGCCGGAAGTCCGGGCTTCGTCTTCCCGGCCAAATCCGAAACGGAGTCGAGAGCGCCGCTACCGGAACGTCGGGTTGAAGATCGGGACGTTCGAGCCGCACATCCGCTCGCGCGCCGACCGCTCCCAGACCTCGCGCGGCACCGACGGCCCCTCGGCCTCGCAGTGCGCGTCGAACGCCGCCGCGAGGTTGCCCGCGACCATGTCCGGCGACATCCGCTCGATGTGCCGCCGCTCGAGCATGTGGATCAACTGGCCGTCCCTGAAGAGCGCGATGGACGGGGAGGACGGCGCCACGTCGGTCATGTAGCCGCGGGCGCGGTCGGTGGCGTCGCGGTCCACGCCCGCGAAGACCGTCCCCAGGTGGTCCGGGATTTTCGTGTGCTGGAGCGCCATCGTGACGCCCGGCCGCGCCGAGCCGGCGGCGCAACCGCAGACCGAGTTGACCACCACGAGCGCGGTCCCGGGCTTCGCCAGCAGGTCGTCCACGTCTTCGGGATGGTGAAGCGGGTTCACCCGGCAGTCGGCCAGCTCCTCCCACATGGGCCGGACGGCGTCGGGGTCGTAGAGCGGGGGAAGGGGCATGGGAAAGTCTCCTCGGACGGGTGATCCGGAAGGATACCGTCCGCTCAGTTACCCGCGGCGGCCGCCTCGCCGAGCGAGAACGCCACCAGTTTGTTGCCGGTGCCGCGGCCCACCGCGATCACCACGAACTGGGTTCCCTCCGGAGACTCGTAGGTCATCGGGTTCGCGTAGGAACTCGCCCCGAGCGGATGGGCCCAGAGCTCCTCGCCGGTGGTCTTGTCGATGGCGAAGAGGTGGTCGGCGCCCCCGCTGAAGAAGACGAGCCCGCCGGCGGTGACCATCGGCCCCGGCGCGCCCACGATCCCGAGCCGCTCGTCCCCGAGGTCCACGCCCTCGAGCGCCCGGTGGTTCCGGACCAGCGGGTTGTTGCCCGCCGGGACCTGGAACAGGTGCTCGCCGGTGTTCAGGTCGATCGCGGTGAGGGTGCCGTAGGGCGGTTTGTTGATGGGCAGTCCGTTCGGCAGGTTCAGCGAGCGGCGGTCGCGGTCGAGCCAGTAGCGTCCCTCGGTCTCGTCCGGGTTGGCCTCGGTGATCGCTAGGAGCGACGGGAACTCGTTGGCCTTGATGTAGATCACCCCGGTTTCGGGATCGGCCGCCGCGCCGCCCCAGTTGGCGCCGCCGAGGATCCCCGGGTTCGCGATCGTCCCGCCGAGCGACGGCGGGGTGTAAAGCCCTCCCATCCGGTACTTGCGGACGATCTCGAGCGCCTCCTCCCGCATCTCGGGGGTGAAGGCGATCACGTCGTCCTCGGTGAAGCTCTGCTTGGCGAAGGGCGCGGGCTTGGTGGGGAAGGGCTGGGTCTCGGCGGCCCGTTCGCCGGGGACGTCACTGGCGGGGACCGGGCGGTCCTCGATGGGCCAGACCGGCTCGCCGGTCACCCGGTCGAAGACATAGACGAAGCCGGTCTTCGCGGGAGCGGCGACCGCATCGATCTCCCGGCCGTCCACGTTGATGGTCAGCAGGGTCGGGGCGGCGGGCAGGTCGTAGTCCCAGAGGCCGTGCTTCACCGTCTGGAAGTGCCAGACCCGCTCGCCGGTGCGGGCGTCGAGGCAGACGATGGCCTCCGCGAAGAGGTTGTCGCCGAGGCGGTGTCCGCCGTAGTAGTCGTTGCTCGGCGTCCCCACGGGCAGGTAGACGAGCCCCCGTTCGGCGTCGAGGGACATCGGGGCCCAGACGTTCGTGTGACCCACGCGGTCCCAGGCGCCGTCCTCCCAGGTGTCGTTCCCGAACTCGCCCGGCTGCGGGATCAGGTTGAAGGACCAGACCAGCTCGCCGGTCTTGGTGCTGAAGGCCTGCACGTTCCCCGGCGGGTCGCGCTCGTAGACGAAACGGTCCCAGACGCCGTTCCCCATGATCACCAGGTCCTCGAAGACGACCGGCGGCGAGGTCTGCGTGTAGTGGAGGCGGTTGATGGGCCAGAGGAGCTGGGCGGTGAGGTCGATCTCGCCGCCCTCCCCGAAGGAGGGGTCCGGCTCGCCCGTGACGGTGTCGATCGAGATGAGCCGCCAGCGGCTGTTCAGGAAGACCCGGCGGTCGCCGGCGTCGTTCTCCCAGAGGGCGACCCCCCGGTGGACGAACCCGGTGCCGTTCGGGACCTGTCCCCACTCGGTGATCCGCGGGTCGTAGGTCCAGAGCACCTCGCCGGTGTCGGGATTCAGCGCCACCACCTTGTTGTAGGAGGTGCTCACGTACATCACCCCGTCGTAGACCAGCGGGGTGTTCTCGAAGCTGCCCGGCCGCACCGGGTTGTCGGGCACCGGAAGCCGCGGCCCGCGGAGCGGCCCCTCGCCGGTGTCCCACTGCCAGGCGAGCTTCAGGCCCGCGACGTTCTCCCGGTTGATCCTGGTCAGCGGGGAGTAGTGCATCGAGCCGGGATCGCCGCCCCAGGAGGGCCATTCGACGCGCTCGGTATCGGCGTCTTTGGGCTGGGCGGAGGCATCGGCCGCGAACGCGGCGAGGAGGAGCAGGACGGCGAGTCGGGTCATGGCGGGGATTATCGGGGAGGGGGACGCGGCGGCTTGGAACGCCGGCTTCAGCCGGCACACACTGGCGTCATGCCCGGGCACGGCGCAACCCCATCCAGGCCCACCGTGGCGCCACCGGCTAGGAACGCCGACCTCCGGTCGGCGCCGTCGCCCGGCCGGGCGACGAGTACGCGTAGCGCCAAGAGCACTTGGGACCTCCATGTCGACAACGCCCACGCTCCCGGACGGGCTTGGCGCCTGTTGGTAACCTGATCGCCGGAGGACGCGCTCACGAACAAGGGAACCTACGACCTGCGCCTGCGCGGGCTGCCTGAATCACCGGGGACGATCAAGGCCGTCACCTGCCACCGCCTCATCGGAGCGCTGCTGCAGACTGCGGAACGCGCTACCCGGCTGGCGGTAACCGGCGAGGGAATCGGGAGAGGGAAGCGGCCGGCCTGGCTTGAAGCCGCGCTCGATTTCACGATGGGCGCCCCTTCGGCCGGCTCCACCGTGTTTCGGTTTGAGGCGCCGTGGCTCGCCGAGGCCGCCCCGGAACAGTTCGCTGTCCCATCGCTCTGGGGAGGGACTTTTCCTTCGGAGGCAACTGCTCTCGACCTGGTTGCGGATGCCATCGAGGAATCCCGGTCCAGCAGTCCGTCCGGGGAACGGTTTGATGCTTCGGTGCTTGCTGCCGTCGTCGACATGACCAGGGCGGCGCGCAATCCCGAGGTCCGCTGCGAGCTGATTCCGCACGGTTCCACGCGAGCCGGGTTTGCCCTCGATGCTGATGTGGGATCGCAGCTTCAGGGACTCCTGAACGAGATTCCTGCTCCACGAACGTCCATCGTCACTGGTCGCCTGGACGCGATCAAACACGAGGGCGGCAGGTTTCAGATTGTCCTTGGTGAAGGTGCTCGGCTGCCGGGACGTCTTGACCCTGGCGTACTGGACAAGGAGGCGCTTCGCCCCCTCTGGGGCAAACAGGCAACCATCATGGGGACCGTCCGCTACAAGCCCACCGGTCGTCCCCAGTTCATTGAGGCTCGTCGCATCACAGCTCAAGATGCCGGAGACGAGGTGTTCGCCGAGCTGCCGGATGCGGAACCCGGCCCGTCACGGAGCCTGTTTGCACGGCCCTCTTCATCCGACGAGTACGCGAGACCGCGTGATCTCGCAGGCGCCTGGCCCGGCGACGAGACGGTAGAAGAGTTGTTGGCCCTACTCGACTGACCGCGTAACGATGAAGCGTGTCCTGTTGGATACGGGCATGCTGGTGGGCCTGATGCGCGAAGCCCCCTGGGCATTGAAGGCCGACGCCGAACTGGATCTCAGCGGCCCGGAAACGCTCGCATTCACGTCGGCTGTCTGCCGAGGCGAGCTGATGGCCCTGGCCGAGAAGCGCGGATGGGGTGCGGGCAAACGAGAGCAGATGGAATCGGTTCTCGATCGATTTCCGACGATCGGAATCAATCAACCGTCGATTCTGTCGGCCTACGCCCTGATCGATGCCTGGACGCGCGGCGCTTCCGTTCAGGCGCCGACGAACGCGCCACCGCCACGACCTGCCCTACCCATGTCCAAGAACGATCTCTGGGTGGCGGCAACGGCTCGCGCGGGCCAGGCAGTCCTCGTGTCCACGGACACGGATTTCGACCGTCTCGACGGGGTGTGGTTGAAGTTCGTTTTCGTCGCCCAAACTCGGCTTCCCTGATCTCGGAGGAGCTCCTTCCTGCCGGATAGCGGCCCGAGCGATTGCGCGGTTCAGCGGAAGATTTCGCCGGGTGGAGACGGGAACATCATCCGGCGCACGAAGACCAATCGCCCGCGGCAGGGCCAGATAGGTTCCGCCGCGCCGTGACGGTTGGTGCGGGCTGCGGCGGGTCGCGCGCGGGCGCCGTTACTTCCGGGCCTGAGCCCGGTTGGTTCGGGCTCCGGTGGCGCCGGCGCCGAGCGCCAACATAGTGTCAACTTGAATGAAGAAAGGCCTGTTTTCCCTATATTGAGTCAAAGATAGTGCTATCTTGAATCGCGTGCCGCGGTAAGGCGCTCCGCCGGTTGGCGGCCACCGGCGGCGCATTCAGCGACGCGCTCGCGGTGGCGGTGGGCTGCTGCCCTCAGGGCCTCGTTCGGCTCCGGTGGGTTGAGCAATGTGTCGCAAAAGGTGTCCCAGTCGGTCGTGGGGAGGACGATCCGCTCCCTTGACTCGATCACGCGCTCGGCGGAGGCGATGGCGCTCGACAGCACGAAGCGACTCACCGTCGTGTCCTTGTATGCCGCCGCCCGTTCCAGCGTGCGCTTCGTGCGCCCATTCATCCTGAGGTGGACGCGGGCGTGCTTCACCCCAGTCGTGCGGGAAATGGGCGTGTCCGTTGGCTTCGCGGCGGGCATGGCGCGACTATGCCGTACAACCGAACAGGAACACGCTGAAGCGCTCGGCGGGGTCGCTACTGCCTGGAGTCCCGCTGCCTCAGAGGGCGAAGCTCATCACGTAGAGACCCATCCCGGTCGCGCAGGTGAACCACAGTCCCGCGAAGGTAAGCCGGCCCCAGCGCTGATGCCGCGGACCGAAGGAACCCGGCAGGACATCGGGGAACCGGCGCCAGGACAGGGCCGCCAGCACACACCAGGCGACGAAGGTGGGGATCGCGACCGCGAGATGAACGCCGAAGAGTCCGGAGAGCGTCGCGGTGCCGTGGTACTTGCTCAGCGCGAACGCATCCATGGCGCCTCCGAAGCGGATGCTGCCCTCCAGCAGCAGTACCGCCACGATGGCCCCGAGCAGGACCCCCACCTGGAGTCCGCGGTGGGCGCGGTAGCGGCGCCTCGCCGCGAGGCGCAGCGCCAGGGCCATCAGGAATGGCGCGGCGACGAAGAACACCACCGCCGCGTCCACGAACGCGTCCGCCCGCGTCCCCAGAAAGCCCGTAGCCGACATGGGTTCGAAATGCGGGAATCAGGCCAGGCGAGCGAGAAAGTCCGCGTCGTCTCCGGCGGTGAGGGCGGCTTCGACGATGGCGTCAGCGGAAGCGTCCCGCACCGCGGCCCCGATCCGGTCCGCCGCGACCTCGATGCCGCGCCGGCGCAGAATGGACAGCGCCGTCTCCGCCAATCCGCGTCCGATCAGCCGCCGCGACAGGAGGTCGTCCTCCGGGACCGTGCCCTCCCGGTCGCCGAGCGCGCGGCCGACGCGCCAGAGCGCCGCCTCGGTCGCTTCCGACATGGTCGCCTCGTTCAGCGCCCGGTGGATCTCCGCCGCCCGCCAACCCGGAAACGCCCGGCTCACCTCCGCAACCCGGTACCTGTCTCCCTCCAGCAGGTAGATCCGCAGCCCCCGAGGAAGCCCCCGCCGTCGGCCCGGCGAACCGCGGTCCGGAACCTCCACCCAGACTTCCGGGAGGCGCCAGTCCTCGTAGGCGACGAGCTTCCCCGGCCGCACGTCCGTGGTGTGGTCCACCTCCAGAACCACGTCCGGCAACGGGTCCTCCCCGACGATCACCCGCCCGTGGCGCGACAGCTCGGCGCGAGCCGGATCGAGATACACGGCCTGATCCGCCTGCATGATGTCCCCGAGCGTTCCGTCCTCGTTGCGGATGCGCACGTCCGTTGCGCCGATGCACCGCGCTTCCGAGCCTCGCGCCATCCCGATGTGCCCGACCAGTTTCGCGAGCCGCGCCCCCGGCCCCTCGTGGTACACCGTCGCCGCTTCCCGCACCGTCCAGGCGGTTTCGCTCGCCGCGTGCCAGTACTCCACGCGACGCTCCTCCCAATTGGGTCCCTCGACTTCGGCGGCGCTCACCGTTACCGGTTCGCAGCCCACGAACTCCAGCTCGGACACCGGCGTCCGCCGGCCCCGGCCGCCCTCCGCAACCGCTACCGCACGCATCCCGTCATTCTACGGTCGCCGCCGCGCCACCGCCCGGAGGCGTGTCCCGTCCGGCGAAGAGGAACACGCCGAAGCGCTCGGCTGGGTCGCACCAGACGTGGAGCGGGGTCCAGGCGGGGGCGGCGAGGGTGAGGACATCGTCCACGTCGTACTTGTAGGAGTTCTCGGTGTGGAGGCGGTCGCCCGCCCGGAAGCACAGGGTCTCGCCCGCCGCTCGGACCGTCTGGTCCGCGGCGCTCTCGAGCCACAGCTCGATGCGGCCCTTCCCGTCGTTGTAGAACTGGTGCGGGATCCACCTCTCCGGGTCGAAGTCGCCGTCCGCCAGCCGGTTCACGTTGTTCAGGATGTTCCGGTTGAAGGCTGCGTTGAGCCCGCCCGGGTCGTTGTAGGCGCGGTTGAGAACCGCCGGGTCCTTCTTCCGGTCCACCCCGAGGAGGAGCCGGGATCCGGCGCCGGCGGCGCGCTGGAGACGCGCGAGGAACGCCGCCGCCGCCGCGGGCTCGAAGTTCCCGAGCGAGGACCCGGCGTAGAAGAGTGCGATCCGGCTGTGGTCGAAATCGAACGCCGGGAAGGCGAAGTCGCGCGAGAAGTCCGCGGCCACCGGGATCACCTTCAGGTGCGGGAAGTCGCGGCGGACGTCCGCCGCCTGGGCGGCGAGCATCTCCTCCGCGATGTCCACCGGGGCGTAGGCGGCCGGAGACTCCAGCCCGCCGAGGACGATCCGCGCCTTGCGGGCGCTCCCCGCCGCGATCTCGGCGAGGACGGCGCGCGGACCGATCCCCGCCGCGATCTCCGCAAGGTTGCTTTCCAGGATCCCGATCTCGGTCGTGGTCAGGTAGTACTCGGGCGTCCGGGTGATCTGTTCGAAGAGGCCGGAGCCGACCGGGTCGTAGAAGAACTTGGGGGAGATGGAGGGCGGGGTGCGGCGGAGTCCTTCGCGGATTTCCGCGCGGGCGGCGGCCTGGGTTACCGCAAAGTCAGCCATAGCCAGCGTGACCGGGCGATCTCTCGTTGGCATGACGTTGGGCCATCGGAGCTGGTTTCGCGCTCCCGCGCGATGCCGGCCGGAGGCCGGCGCTCCGAACGGTGCCATGAGGGCGCAGAGCGGTACGCGGTTTCGCCGCGCTGCGCGGGGCGATGCCGGTCTGAAGACCGGCGCTCCCGGCCGTCACCCGGCTACCCGTCGCGGGCGATGCGGATGCCCGTGGCCTGCCAGCGGGCGTCGGGCCGGAGGACGTGGCGGTAGGTGGCGCGGAGGTGGGAGGCCGGGGTGAGGCAGGACCCGCCGCGGAGCACCATCCGGTTGGACATGGACCTGCCGCTCGACTGGCCGAACCGGCCGGACGGGCGGAAGCCGGGGTAGGGGAGGTAGGCGCTCGCCGTCCACTCCCAGACGTCGCCGAAGAGTTGCACCGGAGCGGACGCCCCGCGATGCGCCGCGGCGGGCGCGGGCTGGGGCTGCAACTGGCCGTCCTCCAGGAACCCGCCGGCGACCGGCTGGTCCGCCGCTGCCGACTCCCATTCGAACTCGGTGGGCAGCCGCGCCTCCCGCCAGCGGGCGAAGGCGTCGGCCTCGAAAGCGCTCACGTGGACGACCGGGGCCGCGGGCGCCAGCGGCGCGAGCCCGGCGAGCGAGAACTCGGCGAACCCGTCGCCCTGCCGGACCCAGTGGAGCGGGGCCTCCCAGCCGCCCGCCGCGCGGGCTTCCCACCCGTCCGCGAGCCACAGCGAGCGCGCCCGGTAGCCGCCCTCCTCCATGAACTCCAGGTACTCACCGTTCGTGATCAGGCGCGAGCCGAGCTGGAACGGAGCGACCAGCCGCTCGTGGCGGGGCCTCTCGTTGTCGTAGGCGAACCCCGTGCCCGAATGCCCCACCGGCACTGTCCCCCCGCCGAACGAGACGAACCGCAGCGGCGGGGCGGCGCCCCCTCGCGGCCCTACGGCCGCCTCCCGGTAGGCGGGGTGGAGCGGGTTCCGCGAGAACAGGTGCTTCAGGTCGGCGAGCATCCGCTCCTGGTGCTGCTGCTCGTGGTGCAGCCCGAGCACCACCCGTTCGCGGACCTCCTCCGGGAGTGCCCCTTCGAGCAGCTCCTCCATCGCCTCGTCCACCTGGCGCCGGTATTCGTACACCTCCGCGACCGTCGGCCGCGACAGCACGCCCCGTTCGTGGCGGATCTCGATGCCGGCATCGGAGACGCCGAAGATTTGCCGGTACTCCGGGCGGATCGGAGCCTGGTTGGCGCCCGTGCGGCCCAGCACGAAGGCCTCGAAGTACCAGGACGTGTGACCCACGTGCCACTTCGCCGGGCGCGCGTCCGGCATCGACTGGACCACGTAGTCCTCGATGGCGAGCGGCGCTGCCAACTCCGTGGTCTGCCGCCGGACCCGCTGGAACGCGTCCCGAAGGTCGGCTGTCGTCTGCGCCTCCGTCATCCGGACGCCGCGGGCGCCACCCGGACCCCGTCGGCCACGCTGTCGCCGGGGTACACGACGACCCGGTCGCCGACCGCGAGGCCGCCGAGGACCTGCGCCTCCTGCCGGTTGCGCTCGCCGATCTCGACGGCCCGCTCGCTGGCGGTGTCGTTCTCCACCACGAAGACCGCCCAGCTCTCCCCCCGGCGGAAGAGCGCCCCGACGGGCACCTTCACCTGGTCCTCCGCCTCCCAGACCACCACCCGGGTCTCCACGCGGTAGGCGTCACCGAGGCTGGAGCGGTTCTCGTAGGGGTCCTCCAGCTCCATGACCACGTTGACGCGCTGTTCCTCGACGCCGAGCGCCGAGATCTTGGTGAAACCCGAGGGCTCGACGCGCAGCACGCGGCCGTTGAGCGGGCGGTCGCCGCCCCAGCGGTCGATGAGCGCCGCCTGCCCGGCGCGCATCCGCACGGCGTCGTTCGAGAGGTAGTCGGTCACCACCTCGAGCTCGCGCGGGTCCCCGACCTCGAGCAGCGGCTCGCCGGCGGGCACCACGGCCTCGCTCTCGCGGAGCCGCCGCAGCACTACCCCGTCCACCGGCGAGAAGATCTGGATCGCCTCCGGATTCCCCGTCCCCGGATCGCCGGCGCGGAAACGGAACCGCTGCAGCCGGGCCCGGGCGAGCGCCAGGTTGCCGCGGGCGTCCCGGACCGCGAACTCGGCGGCCTCCAACGCTTCCTGGCGGGTATCCAATTCGAGTTGGGCCATCTCCAGCGCCTCTTCGGAGGAGACGCCCTCTTCCTGGAGCCGGCGCAGACGGTTCAGGGTGGACTCGGCGAAGGCGCGCTCCTGCGCCGCCTGCTCGTGGAGCGCCTCGACCCGGCCCACCGAGGCCTCCGCGGCCTCGACCGCAGCCTGGGCTTCGGCCCGCTGGCGGGGGTCGAGGGGCACTGGCGAGGCCGGCAGGAAGGTGGCGAGGACGCTCTCCGCAGCCAGCACGGGATCCCCGGGTTCGAGTTCGATCCGGAGGACCCGGCCGGCCACCGGCGCCGAGATCTCGAAGCGGTCGCGGACCCGCGTCTCGCCCTCCTCGTCGAGCGTCACCGAGAGCGTCCCCTGGACCACCGAGGCGATGTCCACCGGAATCGGGCGGGGGCGGGACCCGAGGGCGATCAGCGCGATCAGCGCGGCGAGCCCGCCGCCCCAGAGGATGAGCCGCCGTCGTTTCTTCATTGCTACTCCCGGGTCTTGAGGACTTCCACGAGATCGAGCCGGTTCAATTTATGGCGAACGACCGCCGCCGAGAGTCCCATCGCGACGACCACCGCCGCCGAGGCCCAGGCGAAGGTGCCCGGCTCGGTGACCAGCGGCATCCGGAACAGCTCGGTCTCGTAGGCGGCCAGCATGCCCGCGAGCATGGAGTAGCCGAGCCCGAGCCCCACCGGGATCGCCGCCGCCGTCAGGATGGCCAGTTCGCCGAAGAGCACGACGCCGATCTCGGCGCGGGTGAAGCCCATGACCCGCATGCTGGCGAGTTCGCGGCTCCGCTCGGAGAGCGAGATGCGCGCCGTGTTGTAGATCACCCCGAACGCGATCACCATCGCGAAGAGCAGGTTGATCGCCATCGTGTTGTTCATGTTCTCGGCGACGAAGGTCTCGAAGCTCTCGAGCATCGCGTGCTGGAGCGCCACGCCCGCCACCACCGGCATGCCCTTGAGCGCGGCGTACACCGAATCGCGCGCCGCCGGATCGATCCCGAGCGCCGCCCCGCTCATGGTCGCCGAGTCGCTGAGGAAGCGGCGGAGCGCCGCGGGCTCCATGTACGCGGAAACGCCCATCAGGTCGTCCACGGTGGCGCTCACCACCATGTCCCGTTCCGGCCGCGTCCCCTGGAGCGCCTCCACCCGCAGCGTGTCCCCCGGCGCGACGCCGAGCACGTCGGCCAGCTTCCGGGACAGGATCAGGCCGGTCCGGTCGAAGCGCACCGGCTGGTAGTCGGCGCCCACCACGCGCTGCAGCCGGGCGTCGGGCTGGAGCGCCTGGATCCCGACCTGCCGGTTCCGGTTCCCGTTCCGGAGGCGCGCGGAGGCGCCGTTCAGCGGCTCGACCTCGACGACGCCCGGCACCGACGCCAGCTCGTAGAAGGCGGCGCGCCCCTCCGGTTCGAAGAAGGTCACGGTCACGTCCTGGCGCTGGACCACGTTGAACTGGAGCTGCATGAGCTCTTCGAACGAGTCCATGGCAGCGCTCGCGAGCACCATGATCGAGGCGGAGAACGCGATGCCGATCACCGACATGGCGGCGCGGGCCGGACGGCGCGAGAGGTTGCGGAGGACCATGCGGAGCGGCTGGGTCAGCCACCGCTTGAGCCCCAGCCGTTCGAGCAGCGAGACCCGGAAGGTGTCCGGCGCCGCCGGCCGCATCGCCTCCGCCGGCGGCAGGCGCACCACGCTCTTCACCGCGGCGGCGGCGCCCAGCACCGACGCCGCGCCGCAGGCCAGCAGGGCGGCCAGGATGTGCCCCCAGCTCCACCGCATGATCAGGTCGGGGAAGCGGAAGTACTCCATGTAGAGATTGAGCATCGCGGCGCTCATCAGGGCCCCCAGCGCGATCCCGAGGATCCCTCCCAGGACGGACACCACCACTGCCCACTGGGTGAAGTGCAACCCGAGGCGCAGGTTGGAGTAGCCGATCGCCTTGAGTACCGCGATCTGTTCACGCTGGACCGCGACCATTCGCCGGAGGACGACGTTCAGGAGGAACGCCGCGATCCCGAGGAAGATCATCGGCATCAGGAGCGCCATGCCGCGCAGCCCCGTCATCTCGTTCTGGAGGTACCAGTGGGAGATCTGCTGCGCGCGGGGGATGGCGCCGAGGCCGCCGTAGGGCTCGAGCAGGCGGTCCAGTTCGGCGATTGCGGGCTCCGGGGCGGCGCCCTCGGCGAGCGACAGCGAGATGTCGTTGAACCCGCCCTCCATGTCGAAGGCGGTCGCGAGGTGCCGGCGCGCCATCCAGAACACCCCGAACCGCGTCGGGTCCGGCAGGAGGTCGCCGCCGGCGATCGCGTAGACGTACTCGGGGGAAAGCGCCGTCCCGACGATCTCGAGCCGCTGGCGCCGGCCATTGATCACCGCGAAGACCTGGTCGCCGAGTTCGAGTCCGTGCCCCTGGGCGAAACGCTCGTTGACGATCGCCTCCTCGGCGCGTCCGGGGTCGGGCCAGCGCCCGCTGCGCAGGGTGACGCCGTTCAGGACCGGGCGGCCGCTGTCCGGGAGCGAGATGAGGCGGCCGTTGACCGGCTCGCTCGTTCCCGGGACGTCGAGGGTGACGCCGGCCGTCACGCGGGTGTCCGCCCGGTCCACCCCGGGCAGTTCGTCGAGGCTTCCGGCGACCCAGCGGGGGACGCGCTTGGCGTTCGCGAAGACGTCGCCGAACTCGTGCCGGGCGTAGTAGCGGTCGCGCGTCGTCTCCAGCGAGTCGAAGCAGATGAGCGACGCGACCAGCAGCGCGATCCCCGACGCGACCACGACCGCGATCGCGAGCCCCATGGAGCGGAGCCGCCAGAGGTCGCGGAGGAGCTTGCGGTCGAGGGCGGGGATCACGGCGTCTTCACCACTGGATCGTGGAGGCGGCGGCCCGCGTCTCGTTGACGTGCTGCCGGGAAATGCGGCCGTCGGCGAGCGAGACGACCCGGTCGGCGATGGTGGCGATCGCGGCGTTGTGGGTGATGATGGCGGTGGTGGCCCCGTAGTCGCGGTTCACCCGCTCGAGCGCTTCGAGCACCTGGATGCCGGTGGTGATGTCGAGCGCCCCGGTCGGCTCGTCGCAGAGCAGGATGTCGGGCCGCTTGGCGATGGCGCGGGCGATGGCCACCCGCTGCTGCTCGCCGCCGGACATCTGCGAGGGGAAGTGGCTGCTCCGGTCGGCGAGCCCGACGATGTCGAGGGCCTCCTGCGCCGGAAGCGGGTCGTCGGAGATCTCGGTCACGAGCTCCACGTTCTCGCGGGCGTTGAGCGAGGGGATGAGGTTGTAGAACTGGAACACGAACCCCACCCGGCGCCGCCGGTACCGGGTCAGCTCGCCTTCGTCGGCCCGGGTCAGGTCCTGCCCCCGGTAGAGCACCTGCCCCGAGGTCGGCACGTCGAGTCCGCCGAGGATGTTCAGGAGGGTGGACTTGCCGCTCCCGGAAGGCCCGAGCAGGACCAGGAAGCCGCCGACCTCGAGGTCCACGCTCACCCCGCGGAGCGCGTGCACCTCGACCTCGCCCATCTGGTAGACCTTGGTCACGTCCCGCATCGAGACGGCGAGCCCGCCGTTCGCTCCGCTGCCGTTTCCGTTCATTTCCCTTTACGGCTCAATACGCTGCGCAGCCTACCGGGTTCCGCCTCGGAGCGCCGGCCTCCGGCCGGCATCGCGGCCCGCCAGGGCCGCGAAACCGCAAACTCCGGACGAAGCCAGTGGCACGTACGGCTGGGAACGCCGGTCTCCAGACCGGCACGCGCGGTGCTCCGCTCCGCGCTATACCGGTTCCGCAGGGTTCCGTAGAGTGCCATGATGTTCCGCTATTACCGCCATTATTCAATGGCTTACGGTGCTATACTGTTCCTTCGCGGAACGCCGCAAACTCCCCCGTTCCCGCACCTTTTGTGCCGTCAAACTGCCGCCCGAAGGAACACCGAACATGACCGAACGCCCCTACCGACTCTCCGCGAGATTCGTCGAGACCATACGGGAACCCGGATGGTACGGCGACGGCCGCGGCTCCGGGGGTTTGTCCCTCCGGGTGAAGCGCACCGCACGAGGCCACCTCGCCAAGTCCTGGGGACAGCGCATCAGCGTCGACGGACGTCCCCGCAACCTCGGACTCGGCTCCTGGCCCCACGTCAGCCTCGCCGAGGCCCGACAGAAGTGCGTCCTCAACCTCCTGGCGCGCCAGCGCGGCGAGCTCGTCACCGGCCGGCGGCGGACCGTCCCCACCTTCGCCGAAGCCGTCGAGAAGGTCCTC